>JAGAWQ010000167.1 GCA_017941345.1 Prevotella sp.
GAAGGCTTCAAGCAGTCCTTTCAGGGCCAGATAGTCTTGGTCGCGCTCAGTGTCAAGGTCGGCAATCTTCTTGGTATAGACCGAACCCGTCACGCGGACATACACGTTGTCCTCATTAGTAAAAGCCGTAGCCAGCACGCCTATCTGGTGCTGCATCATCGCTGGCAGGGCGTTGTCGCCCGTGAGTTGGTTGTTGAACGTACGGAATCGGTTGACGGCACGGTCCATAAAGGCCATGTGCAGGTCGTTGGGCAGGCTGAGCGTGGAGTACGCTTCGGCCAGCAGAATGTTTCTCAATGCAATTGTTGCCATAGTCTGAATGTTGTTTAGAAGTTATTGAAATTCGTCGCTTGGGGGCTGTCAGCCCCTGCCTGCGTCGTTGGCGAGGCATCCCGTGGCGTGGGAGGCCGTTTTCTCGCCGTTTTCGAGGGTTCTGCTCCCCTCAAAGGTCGATTTCTCGTCGAAAAGACGGCCTCCGAGGGGATGGGGATTCGTTTTCTTCCCGCCGTGACGACCTCCCAGGGCCTGTGAGCCTCGTTTTTCAGAAAAGCGAGTCTCATAGGGGGTGGTCGAGGGCGAAATTGTTATTCTGAGGGTCATCAATGGGATGATAATCATCGTTTCTCTGTTTGTTTTTTCTTTTCCTCTGCCCTAAAAATCAAATAGAGGATTAGGGTTGGCCCGAAACATAAAAAGCCAAGTATTTTAAGTCCCTCCCATTCTGGGAAAAACAGCAATACCATGAGCCACGCAACGATGTAAACGATAATCGCGAGCAAGAGAAGCTTGTAAATTCTGTTTTTATTCATATTCATTGTTTTCATTTTGACAAGTATTATTTCTTTTTCGGTTGTGGTTGGGGTGGCTGCGGTCTATAACGCAAGGGATTGTCATTGTCACCCCAAATGGCTGCTTTTAGAAGTTCGCCAAGAGGTAGGCCGATTTCCACCTTGTTCCGTTTTCCCACGCGGAAGTATGGGGTGACGATGGGTGAGGTAGTCCATCGGCCTGACAGGGGATTGACATAGCGACGGACTCCTACCTCACTGCCAAAATTCTCACTGAAACGGATATTGGCATAGCCTCCGAATGAAGTCGTGCTGACATAGGGGCTGAAAGCAGGGGCTACGAGGGGATTCTGTGCATAATAATAGCCGAAAGCATGGAGCGAAACGGCATTGGTGAGGTCGTAACCGATTGTGGCTCCGAAGCCATATTGTGTATAGAGTTGACTCTGCATGGGCATCCAATACTTATTGGCAACGGCAGATGCTGCGAGATGAAGCCGCCCGAAATCCTGATGGAGAGATACAGAGCCGGTAGCCACATCCATCAGTCCCAACATCTGATTATTGCTGCCATAGACGATGACACTTGAGCCGTTCCACAGTTGAAATGGCTTTGGTGCGGGCATCATTGGCTGTGTGAAATTGCTTGCATGGTCCAAGCCAGACTGCAACAGAAGCAGTTCAGTCTTTTGCAATTCGGAATACGGGACAATAGAATTGATGCGTGATGAGTCTGTCAATGGGAGGTGTTCAAAATGCATCGGTTGCACCTCGTTCCTCGTTGGAGAAACGTCTTGGCCTTCGACTTGGGCAAATGCCGCTATTGACGTGAAGGCAGTGAGTAGAGCCAATGCAAATCTTGGTTGTTTCATCATTCGCTTATTTAATTAAGGTGCAAAGGTACGGAAATAACGCGAGGCATCCAACGATTTTCTCAAAATGGTGGCCTTTGGGGGCGTTTCGCGGAAAAACGGTGTTATTCTGTTGATTATCAATAGTTTTGTATAACAATTGATGGAATTTTCGACGAAAAAACAACGGTTTTTGAAAGCCATGAAACGGTTAAAACGGGGCTTTATGGGGCTGGAAATGGCAAAATAGTTGTAACTTTGCACCCAAAATTCGACACGATGACAGGAAAGAGAATAGCATGGTGGTTGCCCCTCGTGGCACTGCTCATAGGCTGCGGTGGAAGGCCGACGGCACAGAAACTGGTGGAAATCGACTCGCTGCTGGCGGCAGAGAAGAACGACTCGGCCTACCAAGTCATATCCACATACGACGCGGCTTCATTTCAGAACGAGGCCGACCGAGCGTATTACAATCTGCTGATGACCCACGCAGCCGTCGTGTCGTATCACTGGCCCGAATCGGACTCGCTGATTAACGAGGCCATCCGCTATTACAAACGGAAGGGCGACAAGGAGCGGCTGACTGACAGTTATTATTATCTGGCCAATCAGTACATGCACCAAGAGGATTGGCAAAAGTCAATAGAGACGCTGAAACTGGCCGAGGAACAGGTGGAGCAGACGGGGAGCGACTGGCTGAAATGCAAGGTGTACGATGCCTTGGCACTCGTAAACGAGCGGACGGCCAACTATCAACTGACGCTGGACTACGAAAAGAAAGCCCTCGGCTATGCCCTGCGTGTGGGCAGAAGGAGTACGATAGCCTATGCCTATTCAGAAATAGCCCAGGCATTTGCCTTTATGGAGCAGCCAGATAGCGCCGCCTATTATACCGACCAGATGATTCCCTATCTGGATGACCTCATTAAGTCGAGTGGCGAGAACTTTGATCCCATCTTCCTGTCGAACATCGGCTACAACTATATGTCCGTGGGGCGTTACGAGGAAGCCGAGGATTATCTGGCGCAGTCACTGAAGATAAAGGAGACTGCCGTCGCTTACGAGGACTTGGCATGGATATATCAGATGAAGGGTGACGAAGAATATGCCAATTTGCTCAGATTGAAAGCAAACGCGATAAACGACAACTGGCCGAAGCATAAGATTCTGTATCACCTGCTGCAATATGACATTGAGCATCAGAATCTGGAGGGTGCCGAGCAGAAACTGTATCGCATGATGACCATTTCTGACAGTCTGCGCAAAGCCGATGCTGACCGCACGGTGCTGGAGTATCAGCGGAAATTTGACACGCTGGTGGCACAGGAGGCTCACCGTCGCTGGCTGACGTGGGCTGGCATTGCATTGGGGAGTCTGCTGTTCGTCGTCGTGCTCCTGATAGTGTACATCCGCTATCGCAGGGCGAAAGAACGACTGGTGCTGACGGAACAGCAGATGCTCGTCAGCAGTTATGTCAACGAAATAGCACAATTGAAGAGCCAACAGGCCGACACTGACACCACGCAGCAGATAGAGGAACTGAACGGCAAGATTCGTGAACTGGTGGAACAGGAGTCGCCCCGCCTCGTCCGTGGCAAACTGCTCTACGACAAAATCAAGAAGGGCGGCACGACCTCCGGCTGGTCGAACGATGACTACAAATGCTTTATCGACTACTACAAGGCCATCGACTTCGCCGCCTACTGCCGCCTACAGAAGAAATATCAGCCCAAGACCGCCCACAACACCTTCTTCCTCATCCTCTACGAAATGGGCATGGAAGATAAGGATGTGCGCCGCATCATGGGC
>JAGAWQ010000009.1 GCA_017941345.1 Prevotella sp.
CGCCGTGAGGCGAGAGAGAAACAACGGAGGAACGTGGGCGAATAGGATAGTATATAACAGCAAAATCTCTCGGGTTTCCGCAATGACCCATGAACAAATGCCTTTACTACCAATGCCCACGTATCCGTTGCCGTATACGTGAGCCGGCAGCCAACTTGCTTTGCTCATGTCTTTAGAATTGCGGTTCGAGAGACTTACAAAAGCTGCGGTTGCTTCGTCTTTTTATATGTCTTCGGATGCAAAGGTACTTATTTCCCTTCACATTCCGATACTTTTTGCTATTTATCTTACGGACTCATATCAATTTCAGGGTTTAAAGGGTTGGACTTCATCCTTCGTTTTCTCGCCATGGCAGAGCCTGAGCCCTCCGAGCTCTGCTCGCCTGAGCACCTTTTAAGAAAGCAAGAAGCGAAGAAGCTCCACTCTGCTCATTTGGCTTAACGAAAACGTTCAACTTCATGTTATTTTATGCGGATTCTTTGATTATTCGATTTTTCTTTGTATCTTTGCCCCCGAGAATAAATAATTTTAGTTATGGAAGCAACCGTTTTCAATCCTTTGCAGATTCATCTGCTTCAAATGTTCGCCCTGGACAAGAGTCAAAATGGGCTCAAGGAGTTGAAGGACGTACTTTACCGCCATTATTCGGCTAAAATGGAGGATCGGCTCGATACATTGTGGCAGTCCGGGAAACTTAATCAAGAGCGACTCGATGAAATCAACGAGATGGATCTCCACACCATATTATCATTTCCAAATGATTCAGGCAGACCCTGACGACAACAAGTTTGTCGATTGTGCTATTGCAGCTGGAGCCAGATATGTCGTAACCAACGACCATCATTTTGATGTACTCCGTCAAACCCCCTTCCCGTATGTCGATGTCATTGCATTGGCAGAATTCACGGAATTGTTGAAACGAATGTAACCACATCATTTCACCTCCATACACCATCCCTCTCCCCCTTACCATTGAGAGGGATATTTCGTTTTGGCGATATGGTGTCAGATGTTTCATTTCCATGTAATAGTCCAATACAAATCCACTTTGTCTATAAAGACAGGATGAGGTAACAAAATGCTAACCTCCATCCAAGATTTTTTTCATGAATATGTGTAAAAAGAAAAAAATGTACTAATAGAAAATAGGGTAACGCCAGTACATGACTAGCAGCTACCCTATTCTCAAGAGTTACTAACGTGGAGGTGTCCTATGGTTATTTCCTTTCCTTGTAATGATGAAGCAGGTAAAGTTTTATTGCCACAGGAACACCTCGTCAGATTCAAAGTCTGTTCTTCTCAGAATTACCGGCACCAGTACCCTTATACTTAGACGGAGTGACATTGAAGCGGTAACGCAGGGAGAGTTGGATGCAACGGGAATCGTTGTCCTCCATCTTACGGTACATCATTCTATTGCTGTAAAGCATGACATGGTTGATGCCTCCATTGAAGAGGTCGTTGCCTGTCAATTTGACGTTGAGACGGCGCTGGAAGAAGTCTTTGCTGACGCTGAGCGAGAGCATTGGATTAGTGCAGTCAACCCAAATGTTTGAGCCTGTATTGCCGTGAGTGTGCATATTGAAGTCGGCCTGTAGCAGCCAGTCGTGAGGCAGTGACACGATATTGCCTAATTGCAGGGTCAGCATCGGATGGCTAAAACTCTTCTCTTGACCATTAAACAGTGACTTGAACCAAGGTTTCATCAGCGACATGTTGTATTGTGGAGTCCATGTTATCATGTCGTTTAATTTGACGTTCTTTTGTGCGCCCAAAGTAACAGTGAGCCAGTCGGCATGATCATAGTTCAGGTAGGTCACAAAATTCACCTTTGAATCCTCTTCCAGACTGCCCGCCGTATAAAGAATAGGATCAACACAATGGGAGAAGTTGGTCATCAGATAGAGCCACTTCCACATCACCATTGCGTTCAGGTTGTGGTACTTGACGGGGTTCAGATAGGGATTGCCCGTCTGCCGGTTCAAGCGATTCTCATAGGTGACATCGCTACTCAACTGCCAATATGAAGGACGTGTTGTCCGCTTGGCGTAACTGAAAGATAGTTGCAGATTCTTGGCTGACGTAGAAACTGAAAAGGACGGAAAAAAGGCATCGTAGGTACGGCATTGATCGTCACGACGAATACCATTGACATAATATTCAGATTCCACATGCTCGTAGCGCAGACCAGCCGACAATTGGAAGCGTCCCAAACGCTGGCGCAGTTCCATGAAGGGCGCAATGTTGCTTTCGTGCTGCTCATTGTTGCTGTTGGCAATGTATCCCTCGGGGTTGTCGAATCTGCTGCGCCAGCGCGTATTGGTATATTCCTCGCCGACTTCTATCAGACCTTTCCATAGCGGATGTGTAACAAAGAGTTTCTCGGCAAACATCTTACTGCGTGTCTGGCTTTCGGTATTTACATCGCGGTCTTCGTACTCGGTACTGAGTTCCTGCTGCTGATTGCGACTCTGCTGCTTACGGGAGGTATAGTCAGCGTTGAAGTCAATGCTGAGCTGGCCCACTTTTCCTGTGTAGTAAAGATTGACCTGATGTGTAGGCGCGTTCTTGTCACGCCGGACGCCGCTGTTCTGCAAGTGGTCGTATGGCACTCCGTCGGCTTGTAAGTCATCATCATACTCACTACGAGTCTTCACATAGTCGTAGGTATTCTGGTAGAATCCGCCGAAAGAGTGGCTATCATAGATCTGGTAGTTAAATCCGAAGCGCCCTTCTAAGAAGGGATTGCGAACATTATTCTTCTGCTTATTGTTAATCACCCAGAGCGTGTCGGCAAAGATTGTCTGCTCGAACTCGCCATTGCTTTTCCGCCTGTTATATGCTCCAAAGAGGTTAGCGAAAAGTTCCAGTCCACCCGTTCGATAAGTCAGATTTATTCTCTCATTATTGGCATAGCCGCGCCCACAGCGAGACCATGATGACAATTCCACACCCAGACCTTCACCTGCTGCCCGTTTTGTGCGGATAATGATGACAGCATTTACCGAAGCATCATAGCGGGCACCAGGATTCTGGATGACCTCCACACTGCGGATAAAGTCCGACTGTATATTTCTCAGTTCGTTTAGGTCGCTCAGTTTGCGATTGTTCAGATAGATAAGCGGTGCCCCTTTGCCTAAGATCTCGAATCCCTCGCCCCGTTTGGCAATCATCGGGACACGTGTAAGTACATCCTCTGCCGTACCTAAACGTTCCATCACTGTTCCTTCCACATTCATCATCAGCGAATTACCCTGTAGCACCACCTTTGGACGTTCACCCTGTACGACCACGCCATTCAGAGTATAGTTATCAGGCTGCATTCGTATTGTACCCACATTAGGCTGATTGCAGTGCCGATAGACGGTCTTGTAACCGACGTAGGAAATGCGGGCAAAAACACTTTCCTGTTCGTATGGAACAGCGAAGTAGCCGCTTTCGTTGCTGACTCCGCCACTGAGCAAAGTGGAGTCGGCAGGATTGAGGATTGCTACGTTAGCGTATGCTACAGGTTCGCCCTGTTCATCAATGATAGTACCCGTCAGGTGGCGGTCTGTCTTATGCGTACACTCTACAAAAATTTCATGCTCTCCGCTTTTGACAACTCGGATAGGATAGAAACCAACAATCTGCAAAATGGCATCAGTCAGTTTCTCATGCCTGATATCTGTCGTGACCTTAAAATCCTCCAGTTCGTCATAGATGAAGTTGACTGTGTAGTCCTGTTGCAGGTCGTTGAGTTCCATCAACACCATCGACATAGACACGTTATCATAATGTCGGGTAATACGCTGAGCCAAAGCCAATGTAGCCACAAGGCAGAGCGCACAGATGAAAGTGAATCTTCTCATGGTCATTGTTTTGGACTACTGGCTTGTAAATCTGCTGTCAGGATGCTATCGCACAGTTCCAAACGGATGCGCTCAAAGGAATTCATACTTCTTATGGCTTCTACTGTCGACTGCTGCTTGTTCCAGATGTAGAACAAACGAAGTGTCTTGGCTTCCTCGCTCTTCCATTTCAGCGTTAGCCCGTAATAGTCGGCCATGTCGGTCAGTATCTTTTCGAGTGTGGCCTCGTCGTAACGTACCACCTTAGAAGGTATGGTGTCTTTTTTTATAGTGTCTGCTGACAGTTGGTGTGGATTAGCATTTGTAGTCTCTTGGATTGGGGGTTGTGACTCTATACCCACATTGGAAACATGGCGTATGATATGGATAGCGGCAAAGGCGATACCCGACATCATCAGTATGCCGATAAATGTAGCTGCTATCTTCAACCAACTGCGCTCCTGCTTCTGCTCTGTCAGATGAGTCTGTACGAAACGCTGCCATTCGGCATCTACATTGTTCACATCGTTTTCATTAGACATCATGGCCTGTTTTAACTGCGCCGTGGCTTCCATCAGTTCACGCACTTCGGGGTCGTCAAGCATCGTCTGCAATGCCTGCTCTGAGAACTGTTCAGGATGCTCCTGCATGTCTAATAGCAACTGGATTTTCTCGTCTCTCTCCATAGTCTTATTTCTTTTGATTGTTATAGTCCTTGATTGTATTCATGGCTTTGGTCAGATGTTTATAGACCATCACGCGGCTGATGCCCAACTGGTCGGCTATCTCCTGATACTTCATGCCGTCGATATGCCTCATGCGGAACACCATTAAGGTCTGTCCTGTCAGATGCTGCTTGGCGTATGTCATCATTTGCTGATAACATTGTTCCACAGACGTATAGGTGATCGTGTCATCGTCTGTCACCATGTTCTGCTTCATCTCCAGTGTATAGGCTTGCTCGAACTTGGCTCTCACATCCTTGTGTTCCAGCAGATTCAGGCATCGGTTCCTGACACTTGCCATCAAATAACCCTCCATGTTCTTTGGTAGGATGTCAGTCTTTATCAGCGTGGCAAACACCTCACTCACCACGTCGCGCGATTCCTCGTCGTCGTAGAGCATCCGCTTTGCCAACCGTATCATTGGGCCGTAGTGCTGTCGGAACAATATTTCTATCTTTTCTTTCTTCATTCTATTCTTATAGACAGGAAAGGGGGCGTAAAAGATAACCTCTAGACCAAACTTTTTTCAAAAAAGGGCATAAAAAAGTACTTTCGTTGACCCCTTCACCAACAAAAGTACATAATTACACGCAAATGTTACACCTCGCAGCGCGACTTTTACAGATTATTATTATTCCACCTCATTGTTTGAGAGTGGAATCTAAGTATTTCGCTCATTGGTTCTTTGCCTCAATCGTTTCCATCAACTGCTTCAACTCCTCCAGTTCTTTCTCGTCGTAGTGCTCCTTTTGCACAAAGAAACTGACGAGCGAGGCAAAGGAACCTCCAAAGAAGGTATCCTTGACATCCGTAATATAAAAATAGGTATAGTCCTCCTTGCTTACCAATGGCGTGAATCGGTTGGCCTTGCCTACCCTCTCTGGTTTGACGAAGCCCTTGTCGGTCAGAATCTTCATAAATGTAAGGATGGTAGTATATGCAGGTTTTGGCTCAGGATATTGGTCTATAATATCCTGAATAACTCCCTGTTGCTTGGGCAGGCTCCACAGGATATTCATCACCTGCGTCTCAGCCTTAGTCAATTGCTTTTTCTTTTCGCTCATAAACGTTCGTTGTTGAATCTGGGTGCAAAGATAAACTAAATATTTAGTAGTACAAAGAAATGTTCAACTAAACTTTTAGTATTTAACAATGTTTAGCGGATTGTTTTTTCTTCCTCATCCTATAAAAATGGGGTAGCAAGCTAGCAGAGCTGGAGCGCCCGCTAACGCGCCTACCCGTTGCCTTTCAACAAGGTACAGGGTTATGCAGAATGGGATTGGGCGTGGCATGGAAATCAAAAAAAAAAAGAAAAAAGAGCTTTTCTTTGGTTTTTTGTTCGCTTATTCGTACCTTTGCACCTCATTATGGAAGAGAAAATAACAATGTACATGGATAATAAGAACAGGGCGTTCTCGATGATTGCCGATGTTGAAGGCGACTACAGCGACCTGACAAGTTTTGAGATTCCAGACAGCATGCCTATTTTGGCTGTGCGAAATATCGTGTTGTTTCCAGGCGTCGTAACTCCCATCCTGATTGGCCGCGAGGCAAGCTTGTCGCTGATACGTAAAGCTGAAAAGACTGGTGGCCTGATTGGTGTGTTCACCCAGCGTGACCCCGATGTGGAATACCCCATCCGGTCAGACCTTCATGATATGGGGGTAAGTGCGAAAGTCATCAAGATACTGACGCTGCCCAACGGCAATGTGACCACAATAGTTCAGGGCATAAGCCGCATCCGGCTGATGGACCTGACGAAATACAAACCCTATCTTATGGGACATGTGGTTCCTGCCCCTGAGGATACTCCCGAGAAGCGCGACATGGAGTTTGCCACTGCTATAGAGGACCTGCGCAACCAGACGGTCGAGTACATCCAGATGACCGACGAGATTCCCGAAGAGGCAGCCTTTGCCATCAAGAATGTGACCAACAACATCATGGCGCTGAACTTCATCTGCTCTAATCTGCCATTCTCCATTAAGGAGAAAATGGCACTCCTGACGGTTGACTCCATCAAAGAGCGACTGTTCAATGCCATGCGTATCGTGAATCGCGAGATTAACCTGCAGACTCTGAAGCTGGATATCCGCAACAAGACGCGCGACGACATTGACGAGCAGCAGCGCAACTACTTCCTGCAGCAGCAGATTAAGAACCTGCAGGCTGAGATGGGCAACGAGAGCACTCCCGAGAAGAAGGAACTGCTGGAGAAAGCCAAGAAAAAGAAATGGCCGGAGGAAATACAGAAGTTCTTCTATAAGGAGGCTGAGAAACTGGACCAGCTGAACCAGAACTCGCCCGACTTCAACGTGCTGCTGAACTATCTGCAGACGCTGGTGAACCTGCCTTGGGGTGAATACACGAAGGACGACATGGACCTAAAGCGCGCCCAGAAAATACTGGACCGCGACCACTACGGCATGGAGAAGGTGAAGGAGCGCATCCTGGAATATATCGCCGTACTGTCGCTGCGTGGCGACCTGAAGTCGCCTATCCTCTGTCTCTACGGTCCTCCGGGAGTCGGTAAGACCTCGCTGGGCAAGTCGATTGCCGATGCGCTGAAGCGTAAGTACGTCCGCGTGTCGCTGGGTGGTCTGCACGACGAGGCTGAGATTCGCGGACATCGTCGCACCTACATCGGAGCGATGCCCGGACGTATCATCAAGAACATCCAGAAGGCTGGCTCGTCGAACCCCGTCTTCATTCTCGACGAGATAGACAAGGTGACGCAGAACACCCACAACGGCGACCCTGCCTCAGCCCTGCTTGAGGTGTTGGACCCCGAGCAGAACGGTGCCTTCCACGACAACTATCTCGACGTAGACTACGACCTGTCGAAGGTGATGTTTATTGCCACCGCCAACAACTTAGGCACAATACCCCGTCCGCTGCTGGACCGTATGGAGATTATCGAGGTCAGCGGCTACATCACCGAGGAGAAGTACGAGATAGCCAAGCGCCACCTCATACCCAAGGAGAAGGAGAATACGGGCTTAAACGACAAGAAACTGACATTCAGCAAGCCTGCCATCGAGAAGATTATCGAACAGTACACCCGCGAAAGTGGCGTGCGCCAGCTGGAGAAGCAAATCAATAAGGCGCTGCGCAAGATGGCTTTCAAGAAGGCCGAGAGCGGCAAGCTGCCTTACGAGAAGATTTCGCCTACGGAGATTGAAGACCTGCTGGGCAAGCCACCTTTCTATCGCGACATCTATCAGGGCAACAGCTACGCCGGTGTCGTCACCGGACTGGCATGGACCAGCGTAGGTGGTGAGATTCTGTTCATCGAGACCTCGCTGTCGAAGGGTAAGGGAGCCAAACTGACGCTGACGGGTAACCTGGGCGACGTCATGAAGGAGTCGGCAGTCATCGCATTGGAATATGTGAAGGCCCACGTCGACATGCTGGGCATCGACTACCGTATCTTCGACCATTGGAACATACACATCCACGTGCCAGAGGGAGCTACTCCGAAGGACGGACCCTCTGCAGGTATCACCATCGCCACCAGCATCGCGTCGGCATTGACCCAACGTAAGGTGCGTAAGAACACGGCGATGACGGGTGAGATTACCCTGCGCGGAAAAGTGTTGCCCGTAGGTGGCATCAAAGAGAAGATTCTGGCTGCCAAACGTGCCGGTATCACCGACATCGTGATGTGCAAAGAGAACGAGAAGGACATCAACGAGATTCCCGAGATGTATCTGAAGGGCGTCACCTTCCACTATGTCGAGAACGTACAGGACGTATGGCGTTTCGCGCTGACCGACGAGATTGTGGAGCATCCGCTCGACTTCACCATCGAAGAAGAGAAAGACGAGAAAAAATGACGTTTGAAATACAACATAACGATGCTGCATCGGATGCCCGTACCGGTCTGATTACGACTGATCACGGACAGATTAAGACGCCTATCTTCATGCCCGTAGGGACATGCGGGTCGGTAAAGGGTGTCCACTTCTCAGAACTGCGTGAACAGGTGAAGGCTCAGATTATTCTGGGCAACACCTACCATCTGTATCTGCGCCCTGGTCTTGACATCTTACGTAAGGCAGGTGGCCTGCACCAGTTCAACACGTGGGACCGTCCTATCCTGACGGACTCGGGCGGTTTTCAGGTCTTCTCGCTGACGGGTATTCGCAAGTTGCGCGAAGAAGGGTGCGAGTTCCAAAGTCACATCGACGGTTCGCGCCACATCTTCACCCCCGAAAACGTGATGGATACGGAGCGCATCATCGGTGCAGACATCATGATGGCCCTCGACGAATGTCCTCCAGGACAGAGCGACTACCAGTATGCCAAGAAGTCATTAGGACTGACGCAACGCTGGCTGGACCGTTGCATCAAACGCTTCAACGAGACGGAGCCCCTCTACGGCTACAAGCAGAGCCTTTTCCCCATCGTGCAGGGCTGTACCTATAAAGACCTCCGACAGGAAGCAGCCAAACACGTCGCTGACAAAGGTGCTGACGGTAATGCCATTGGCGGACTGGCTGTCGGCGAGCCTACCGAAGTAATGTACGAGATGATTGAGGTGGTCAACGAGATACTGCCCAAGGACAAGCCTCGCTATCTGATGGGCGTGGGAACACCGCAGAACATCCTGGAAGCTATTGAGCGCGGTGTCGACATGTTCGACTGCGTGATGCCCACCCGCAACGGGCGTAATGCGATGCTCTTCACCTACGAGGGTACGATGAACATGCGCAACAAGAAATGGGAGGATGACTTCTCGCCCATCGACCCCGACGGCTGTGAGATTGACCGCATCCACTCGAAAGCCTACCTGCACCACCTGTTCAAGGCGCAGGAGCTGCTGGCCATGCAGATAGCCTCGATACACAATCTGGCCTTCTATCTGCGACTGGTTACTGATGCCCGCCAACACATCGAGCAGGGCGACTTTGTAGCATGGAAGCGCTCAGTAATTGAGAGTCTGGGACGCAGACTCTAAATGAGAAATGAAAGAAATGAAAGAAATGAGTAATGTAAATGAAAATATGAAGAAATGGATTTGCCGTCTATGGCAGATGCTGTGCACCGCTTATCAATGGGGGCGACAGCATTTCATTCATTTCTTTCATTCCTTTCATTTCTCATTCCTGAAAAGGCTCGACTGGTACATCATCAACAAGTTCATCGGCACCTACTTCTTCGCCATCATCCTGATTATCTCTATCTCTATCGTCTTCGACGTCAACGAGAATCTGGCCAAGTTTACGAACTACAATGCACCTTTGAGAGCTATTGTGTTCGACTACTATGCCAACTTCGTACCCTACTTTGCCAACCTCTTCTCCCCATTGTTTGTCTTCATTGCCGTCATCTTCTTCACATCAAAGCTGGCAGGCAACTCCGAAATCATCTCGATGCTGGCCTGCGGCATGAGTTTCAAGCGTTTGTTGCGCCCCTACCTCATCTCAGCAGCTTTCATAGCAGCCCTTAACTTCTATCTCGGCTCGTACGTTATCCCCAAGGGAACGGTAGTACGCCACGATTTCGAATCGCTATACAAGAATAACCAGAAGAACACGTCGGCATCAAACATCCAGCTGATGGTCGACAAAGGTGTGGTGGCCTACATCTCGCAATACGACGACATCCGTAAGACGGGCTACGGCTTTGCACTCTATAAGTTTGAGAACAAGAAGATGGTTTCGCAGATGAATGCCAACGTCATCCAGTACGACACCATCTCCGACGCCCGCTACCATTGGAAGGCGCGTAACTACAAGATTCGCACGCTGAAGGGTATGCGCGAACAGATTACCAGCGGTTCGGAGATAGACACGCTGATACAGATGGAACCAATGGACCTCGTCTTCTCTAAGGGGCAGCAGGAAACATTCACGTCGCCTGAGTTGAAACGGTATATCTCGAAACAGCAGTCAAGAGGCTCGTCGAATGTGGTGCAGTATGAAGTGGAATACCACAAGCGCATCGCCTCCTCGTTTGCCTCGTTCATTCTGACCATCATCGGTGTATCGTTGTCGTCGCGTAAGCGCAAGGGCGGCATGGGCATGTATCTGGGTATCGGTCTGGCGCTGTCGTTCACCTACATTCTGCTGCAGACGGTCTGCGCCACCTTCGCCATCAATGCCGACACGCCGCCAATGCTAGCAGCCTGGATTCCAAACATTCTATATTCATTCATCGCCTATTTCTGTTATAGGCAAGCACCGAATTAAGGTAAAAGATAAAAGGTAAAAAAGTGACTTTTGAAGAAACATATTTGAACGATAATATCCTCGATGCGCTCTACGACATGCACTTCGAGGAGATGACACCTATACAGGAGCGTTGCATACCCGAAATTCTGGACGGACGCGACCTCATCGGTGTAGCCCAGACGGGCACGGGAAAGACTGCTGCCTATCTGCTGCCGATACTTAGCATGCTCGACGACGGGGGATTCCCTAAGGATGCCGTCAACTGCATCGTGATGTCGCCCACCCGCGAGCTGGCCCAACAGATTGACCAGGCTATGCAGGGCTTTGGCTACTACCTCGACGGGATATCCAGCGTAGCCGTCTATGGCGGTAATGACGGTAACCGCTTCGACCAAGAGATGAAAGGCCTGAAGATGGGTGCCGATGTCGTCATTGCCACTCCTGGTCGCCTGCTGTCGCACATCCGCATGGGACACCTCGACCTCTCCCGTCTCTCTTTCTTCGTGCTCGACGAGGCCGACCGCATGCTCGACATGGGTTTCTCCGATGACATCCTGCAGATTGCCAAGATGCTGCCTCCTGACCATCAGACCATCATGTTCTCGGCTACGATGCCGACAAAGATACAGGAGCTCGCGCGTACCTTATTAAATCATCCTACGGAAGTCAAGATAGCCGTCTCGAAACCTGCCGAGAAGATTCAGCAGTCAGCCTACATCTGCTATGAACCTCAGAAGCTGGGCATCGTCCGTTCATTGTTCAAGGCCGGTGAACTGCAACGCGTCATCATCTTCTCAGGCAAGAAAGACAAGGTGAAGGACATCACGCGCGAACTGAAACACATGCACATCAACTGTGCCCCCATGCACTCTGACCTCTCGCAGGCTGAGCGCGACGAGGTGATGTACCGTTTCAAGTCCGGACAAGTCGATGTGCTGGTAGCAACAGACATCGTGGCTCGCGGCATTGACATCGACGACATCCTGATGGTCATCAACTACGATGTCCCTCACGATGCTGAAGACTATGTGCATCGCATCGGACGTACTGCCCGTGCGCAACGCGATGGTATTGCCATCACCTTCGTATCCCAAGCTGACATCCGCTATTTCGCTGATATTGAACGCTTTCTGGAGCGCACCATCGATAAGAATCCATTGCCCGAAGGACTGGGTGAAGGACCGGAATACACTCCCATGACACCACGTAAGAGCACTCGCGGACGAGGTGGTCGCAGGCGTAATGGGAAGGGAAAAGGCAGTCCACATCGCGGAAACAAGAACCATCGTCAAAAGAGTTCGAAGCCAAAAGCGAATTAAACATTTTTAAGAAAAATAAACAGCCGTCGGAGAACAACGAGCCGATATTTTTCGTAACTTTGCACCGCCTTTAAAGGCTGTTTGTATTATAGGCGCCTGATTTTCAGGCGGTTAAGGTTATTAGAGAAGTATTTCAAGATGAGACAATTAAAGATTCAGAAGAGTATTACGAATCGCTCAAGTGAAGCGCTGGATAAGTATCTGGTGGAAATCGGCCGTGCGCCTCTGATTAGCATCGATGAAGAAATCGAGCTGGCTCAGAAGATACGCAAGGGCGGTCCTGAAGGCGAGCGTGCCAAGGACAAGTTGGTGACAGCCAACCTGCGATTCGTAGTATCCGTTGCCAAGCAGTATCAGCATCAGGGACTGACGCTTACTGACTTGATTGACGAGGGTAACATTGGCCTAATCAAGGCTGCACAGAAGTTCGACGAGACTCGTGGTTTCAAATTTATTTCATACGCGGTATGGTGGATTCGTCAGTCCATCCTGCAGGCTATTGCCGAGCAAAGCCGCATTGTTCGTCTGCCCCTTAATCAGGTAGGCAGCCTGAATAAGATTAGTCATGAGATTAACCGTTTCGAGCAAGAGTTCCAGCGCCACCCTTCTGTTTCTGAATTGAGCGACGCCACCAATATGGACGAGGAGAAGATAGCCCAGTCCATGCAGGCTGACAGTCACCACGTCTCTATTGATGCTCCTTTCCAGGATGGCGAGGACAACTGCATGCTCGACGTGATGGCCTCTGGCGACGATTCCCGTACCGACCGTCAGGTAGACCATGAGTCGATGGCTCAGGAACTTAACACCGTACTTCAGAAAGTGCTCAAGGACCGTGAGATTACCATTATCCGCGAGTGTTTCGGTATTGGTTGCCACGAGAAAGGACTTGAGGAAATTGGTGACCAGCTGGGTCTCACCCGCGAGCGTGTCCGTCAAATCCGTGAGAAGAGCATTGCCAAGCTCCGCGACTCCGGTAATGCACGTATTTTGATGAAATATTTGGGCTAAAAGTTTTGCGGCTCCAAAAATTATTTGTACTTTTGGGGTCGTGAATCGTAAACTGCACATCCTCATACTGACGCTGGGCATGGTCACATTCATGCCCAGCATTTGTTTTGCTCGCGACAGGTCAGTCGACTCGTTGGTGCTTTTCCGCGTATGGAACTACGCGAAGAATCACCCGTCGACCACAGAAGAAGTCGTGAAGAATGTGTATATGTCGTATACGTTCAAGGTAAACCGCCGCAACCCTACCCTCTTCCTTATCCCCACCATGTATTCCATCGCCAAGGGAGATAGGGAGTTCGTCGGTGAGTCTTACTATAAAATGCGGTTCCACAACGCCTTCCAATACGACATACGTCGTCAGGTGCTCTGCGGTACTGTTCCGCATAACCGTAGCGTCATGCCCAGCATATTTGAATACGCCACACCAGACCTGTATAACGAGACGCTGTACCAGGGGAAGATTCTCTCACCTTTCTACTATTCCAACCGTTACTTCTACAAATACCGCGTCACACCTGTCAACAGTCGGCTCTTCATCGTTCGATTCCGCCCGCGCACCAATAACACGCAAATGATAAAAGGCTATGCCTTTGTCGATTTGGAAAATGGCTGCATCAACACATGCCAGTTCGATGCCGAGTTCGATATGATATCGTTCAATGTGACAGTCGCCATGAATACTGGCGACAAGCGTATTGTTGTACCTGAGCGTTGTACTACCGAGGCTAAGTTCAACTTCATGGGCAATAAGATTAGCACCAAATGCCGGGCATTCTATAGCTGCCCCACAACGCTCCCCGACTCAGTAGACAATGTGGAAGACCGCGCGCTCATGGAAACGCTCCGTCCCAACCTATTGCCTGCCACCGAACAGGAAATCTACGACAACTACGACCGTGAAGACTCTATCGCTATCACTGAGAATGCTGCCGACACCTTGGAGCATAAGCGTAGCTTTAGTGATTTCCTTTGGGACAACATTGGCTACAACCTCATCAACAGCACCCATGCTTATGCCGGGCCAGCATATCTGCGCATCTCGCCCCTGCTCAACCCTCTCTATTTTGGTTATAGTCAGGGACGTGGCCTTTCCTATAAACTGGACATCGGTCTGCGCTATAGTTTCAACGCCCACCGTTATCTGACGCTGGAGCCTCGGTTGGGTTATAACTTCAAGAACAAGCAGTTCTATTATAACGCCCCGCTCCGCATGACGTATAACCCCAAGCGCAACGGTTATGTAGAGATGACATGGGCCAATGGCAACCGCACCAATCATGCTGCTTTGGTCGAAGACATCCAGGAGAAGGAAGGGCTCGAATTCGAGGTTCCCGAGTTCAGGGATGAAATCTTCCAGCTGGTCAACAATGTGGAAGCCTTCGACTGGGTTGAAGTCAAGACGGGTCTCGTCTACCACCGTCGTCGTTCCACGAACCGCCAACTGATGAAGAGCCTTGGCTTTGAAGACGAGTATCAGAGTTTTGCACCCCTGCTGTCGCTGCATTTTAAGCCTTGGCAGTCGAGGGGACCTATGCTGACAGCTAACTACGAGCGTAGCTTTCTGAATGTCATGCAGTCCAATCTCGACTATGAGCGCTGGGAGTTTGACCTCTCCTACAAACATAAGATGAAAAGCATGCGTGCCATTAACTTCCGCGCCGGCACAGGATTCTACTCCCAGCGCGGCACCGACTACTTCGTCGACTTCGATAATTTCCGCGACAACAACCTGCCTACGGGTTGGGATGATGACTGGACGGGCCAGTTCCAATTGGTCGACTCCCGTTGGTATAATGAGTCCAACTACTACGTGCGCGGCAACTTCTCGTTCGAGTCACCCCTGTTGGCGCTCACATGGGTTCCGCTGGTCGGCAGGGTTATCGAGATGGAGCGTGTCTACATCAGCGCCCTGTCCATTCAGCACACCCGTCCTTACTTCGAGTTGGGCTACGGCTTCAGTACGCGTTATTTTTCTACAGGTCTCTTTGCCAGTTTCCTGGGCACCGAATACCAGAAATTCGGTTTCAAATTCACCGTTGAACTATTCCGGCGATGGTAAAATCACTCACAGTATATAAAGCAAGTGCCGGTAGCGGCAAGACATTCACGCTGGCTACCGAATACATCAAGCTGCTGGTCAAGAATCCAGCCAGCTACCGCAACATCCTGGCGGTCACCTTCACCAACAAGGCGACGGAGGAGATGAAGATGCGTATCCTCTCACAGCTCTACGGCATCTGGCACCAGTTGCCCGACTCTGAGAATTATGCCCAGAAGATTATCCGCGAGACGGGATTCACACCCGAGGTGGTCAGCCAGCGTGCCGGCGAGGCCCTGCACCTGTTGCTGCACAACTACAACTATTTCCGCGTGGAGACCATCGACTCCTTCTTCCAGAGCGTGCTGCGCAACCTGGCTCGCGAACTCGACCTGACCGCCAACCTGCGCATCGGACTGAACGACACGCAGGTGGAGGAACAGGCCGTCGACCAACTCATTGACTCGCTGACACATACCGACGTCATGCTGCAATGGCTGCTGAGTTATATCATGGAGAAGATTGGCAACGACCGCTCGTGGAACATCATCGGACAGGTGAAGCAGTTCGGACGCACCATCTTCCGCGACTACTACAAGGAACACAGCGCAGCGCTGAAGCAGAAGATTGACGAACAGGGATTCATCGAAGCCTACACCCAGCAGCTGCGACAGATTCGCAAGGACGCTCAGGAGCACATGATGGAGATTGCCGAGACCTTCTTCGACACACTCGATGCCGAGGGGCTGACCGTCGACGATTTCCCCTATGGCAAGAGCGGTGTGGCAGGCACTTTCCTCAAGCTGCGAAGTGGACAAATGGACGAGAGTGTGGTGGGCAAGCGCGCCCTCGACTGCATTGGCGACCCGACGAACTGGTATGCCAAGAAACACCCCCGCGCCGATGAGATTCACGCCATTGCTGAGGAGTCGCTGATGCAAATCCTGAGATATGCCGTCGACGAGCGGCCCCGCCAGTACCGACTCTACCAGTCTGCCGACCTCACTCTGCGCCACCTGAGTCAGCTGCGCCTGCTGAGTAGTATCGAGCAGCGAGTACGCCTGCTGAACGAAGAGTCCAACCGCTTCCTGCTCAGCGACACCCAGCAGCTGCTGCATGCCCTTATCAGCGACAGCGACTCGCCCTTCATCTTCGAGAAAATAGGCACCCAGCTGGAGCACGTCATGATTGACGAGTTCCAGGACACCAGCACCGTTCAATGGCAGAATTTCAAGGTGCTCTTGCAGGAGTGTATGAGTCACGAAGGTGCTGAGAATCTGATTGTTGGCGACGTCAAACAGAGCATCTACCGTTGGCGCTCAGGCGACTGGCGATTGCTCAATGCCATCGACCGCGAGTTTCCGCATGCCGATGAGATGGTCGGCATCAAGCCGCTGGAGACCAACTACCGCTCTTCGCGCAACGTCATCGAGTTCAACAATGCCTTCTTTCAGGAAGCCGCCCGTCAGGAGTATGAGCGCCTCAGCGAGGAGAATCCCGAGGGTGCACGCCAGCTGCAACACGCCTATGACGACGTTGCCCAAAAGGTGCCCGACCATCGTCAGCCCACGGGTCAGGTCAGCATCCGCTTGTTGCCCAACGACGACTACCAGGAGCACACCATGAGTCTGCTGACAGATACCGTTCAGCAGCTCCGCCAGCAAGGTGTCGCCCTGAGTGACATCGCCATCCTCGTGCGTACCAATAAATATATCCCGCTCATTGCCGACTATTTTGCAGCCAACATGCCCGACGTCCGCATCGTCAGCGACGAGGCCTTCCGACTGGATGCCTCCATCTCTGTCTGTCTGCTGGTGCAGGCGCTCCATCTGCTCACCCACCCTAACGACCTGCTGGCCAAAGCTACGTTAGCTAAACTATACCATCGTGCTGTATTAAGCGACGAGACGCCAGAAAACGAGTTGCTCATCCAGGACCGTCCTTTGGACGACCTGTTGCCCGAGTCCTTCACCCAGCATACTACCGAGCTGTTACAGATGCCGCTCTACGAACTCGTCGAACGACTCTTCGCCATCTTCCAGCTCCATCGACTCAACGAGCAGAGCGCCTATATCTGCGCTTTCTATGACCAGCTGAACAAGTTCACACAAGACAACTTCACCGATATCGATGCTTTCGTGCGTGAATGGGAAGAGACCATCAGTTCGAAAACCATCCAGAGCGAGGACTCCGACGGTGTGCGCATCCTGTCTATCCATAAGAGCAAGGGACTGGAGTACGGCCATGTGCTCATCCCCTTCTGCGACTGGCGTCTCGAAATGCCCGACCTGCTGTGGTGCGAGCCTCCCGTGGAGCCGTTCAACGCCCTGCCCATTGCCCCCATCGACTATAGCGAGAAGCAGATGCGCGGCACCATCTATGAGCCCTACTATCTGGACGAACACCTGCAGAACACCGTCGACAACCTGAATCTGCTCTATGTCGCCTTCACACGTGCCATCGACAGCCTCTTCGTCATCGGACAGCGCGGCAGCAAGAGCAACCGCTCCGCTCTTCTGGAGAGCGTGCTGTCTAACCTCCAGCTCGCCGGATGCACTATCAGTGGCGAGGATGATGAGCAGACCACCCTCGCCTTCGATTATGGCTCATTCCCCCAGAACATCCGGAATATCCGGAAAATCCAGAAAACTGCTAACGCCTTCCTCCAACCCGTCACGCCCCTGCCCATCACCATGGAAAGCTTCGACGTGAAAACCGAGTTCCGGCAGAGCAACCGCAGCCGCGACTTCATCGAAGGCAACGACGAGGAGCAGGAGCTCAGCTACATCAAGATAGGCAGCGTGCTCCACGAGCTCTTCTCCACCATTCGTACCACCGCCGACATCCCGACGGCCCTGCAACAACTTCAGGCTGATGGTATACTTTACGACGACGAGGTGACACGCGAGAAGCTGACCACCATGATTCGCAAACGACTGGAAGACCCTCGTGTGCGGGCGTGGTTTACCGACGGCTGGCAACTGTTCAACGAGTGCAGCATCCTGCGCCTCGACGAGTGTGGCGAGCTGGTTGAACGTCGTCCAGACCGCGTCATCACCAACGGCACCGAGACGCATGTCATCGACTTCAAGTTCGGTCGACCACACCCCGAATACCACGATCAGGTCAGCGAGTATATGCAGCTCCTTCGCCAGATGCAGATGCCCAACGTCAAGGGCTGGCTATGGTATGTTTACAGCAATAAGATAGAAGAAATAAGATGAAGAGTTTCCTTGAATACGTTGCAGAAGATATCATTCGCAAGTACGGCACTGACCTGTCGCGCACGGCTGTAGTGTTCCCCAACAAGCGCGCCTCGCTGTTTCTCAACCATCAGCTGGCTCGCATCGCCCGGAAGCCGCTGTGGAGCCCTGCCTACATCACCATCAGCAACCTGTTCCGCCAGCAGAGTGAACTGCAGGTGGCCGACCCCATCAAACTGGTGTGCGACTTGCACCAGTCGTTTTGTCTGCAGACCGACAGCGACGAGTCGCTCGACAAGTTCTACGGCTGGGGACAGCTGCTCATCAGCGACTTCGACGACATCGACAAGAACATGGCCGACCCCGACCGTGTGTTTGCCAACCTGCGCGACATTCACGAACTCGACGACCTGAGCTATCTCACCGACGAGCAACGTGATCTGCTGCGCCACTTCTTCAGCCATTTTACCGAGGAGCATGAGACCGAGCTCAAGCAGCGTTTCCTGCGTCTGTGGAGCCACTTTGCCGACATCTACCACGACTTCAACCGTCGCCTTGCTGACCAAGGACTGGCCTACGAGGGCGCCCTCTACCGCCAGGTAGTCACCTCTCGCCTCTCACCTCTAACTTCTCACCTCTCACCTTACGACCGCTACCTCTTCGTCGGTTTCAACCTGCTGCAGAAGGTGGAGCAGCAGCTGTTCTCCCATCTCCAGCACGAGGGCAAGGCCCACTTCTATTGGGACTTTGACCATTACTATATGCAGCACCACGAGGCTGGCCGCTACATCGCCCAATATCTGAAATACTTCCCCAACGAGCTCGACGTAACCGATGCAGACATCTACAGCCAGTTCCGCACACCTAAAGACATTAGCTACGTGGCCGCACCCACCGAACACATCCAGGCGCGCTACGTCAGCAACTGGCTACGCCAGCACAACCGCTATCAGGACGGGCGTCGCACCGCCATCGTACTGTGCGACGAAAACCTGCTGCCCACCGTCATTCATTGCCTGCCCAACGAGGTCGAGAAGGTCAACGTCACCACGGGCTATCCGTTGTCACAGACCCCTGTCGCCTCGTTCATCCAGCTCTATTACGACCTGCTGCTTGGCAGACGCACACCTCGACTGCTACGCGCCTTCCGCCGCCATCCGTATGCGAGGTTTTTAGAGGTTAGTGGTGAGGGGTTAGAGGTTAGCCAACTGCCACAGATGCTGCGCCAGATAGCCCAGCAGGGTAGTCAGGAAATCAGCGACCCCTTATTCCAGGAGTCCATCTTCCGCGCCTACACGTTGGTCAACCGCATCGACGCGCTCATCAAGAGCGGCGACCTGCAGGTCACCGACCAGACGCTACAACGGCTCACCACCCAGATTATCCAGCAGACCAGCATCCCCTTCCACGGCGAGCCTATCGAAGGCATTCAGGTGATGGGAGTGCTCGAGACGCGCAACATCGACTTCGACCACGTCCTGCTGCTCTCCTGCAACGAGGGTAATATGCCGCGTGGCGTCAACGACAGCTCGTTCATCCCCCATAGCATTCGCCAGGCTTACGAACTGACCACCGTCGAGAACAAGGTCAGCATCTACGCCTACTATTTCCACCGGCTGCTACAACGCGCCAAGGATGTCACCATCCTCTACAACAATGCCACCGAGGACGGCCAGCGGGGCGAGATGAGCCGCTTCATGCTACAGCTGCTCGTCGAGAGTGAACACTCCATCAGCCAGCACAACCTGCAAGCCGGCAAGCGGACCGCCATGTGGACACCCCAGCCTATCGCGAAGACACCCCACGTCATCGAGGTGTTGCAATCGACGTTCACCACCCTCTCGCCTACCGCCATCAACCGCTATATGCGCTGTCCCATGCAGTTCTACTACCACTATGTGGCAGGACTGCTGGAGCCCGACGTGCCCGCTGAGGAACAGGAGCTCGACAACCGTATCTTTGGCAACATCTTCCATGAGGCTGCCGACATCATCTACCACCAGCTGCCCCAGCGCATCACCACCGATGTGCTAGACCACCTTCTGAAGGGCAAGATAGAGATTGAACGTGCCGTCGACGAGGCCTTCCATCGTGTCATGCCCGATGCTCCCGTTGGCGGACTGCACATCATCAACCGCGAAGTCATCATCCACTACCTGCGCCAGCTGCTGCAGATAGACCGCCGGTTGGCTCCCTTCACCATCCTCGGACTCGAGTGCGACGTCTACCGACCCCTCATGCCCCTTGCCCTTTGCCCCTTGCCCCTAAAAATCGGTGGCCGCATCGACCGTCTCGACCTCATCAACGAAGACACCCCCGATGAGCGCATCCGCGTCGTCGACTACAAGACCGGCAGCCGCCAGCTGCGCCCCTTGCCCGACGTAGAGTCCATCTTCGCGCCCGAGAAGATTCACGAACATAGCGACTACTACCTGCAGACCTTCGTCTATGCCGACATTGTGCGCCAGAAGCGCCAGAAGCCCACATCGCCAGCTCTGCTCTTCATCCAGCATGCAGCAGCTGACGACTACGACCCCACGCTCCGCTTCGGACGTGAACCCATCCTCGACATTGCCGACTATAGCGCCCGCTTCAACGAGCTGTTAGACCAGCAGATAACCCAAATTTTCTCGCCCGACGTCGACTTCCTGCCCACCTCCGACCTGAAGACCTGCCGCACCTGTCCCTACCAGCAGATGTGCCGGCGATAACAGAAACAATTGATACAATATGAAGATAGTAATACTTGACGGCTATACAGCCAATCCAGGCGACCTCTCCTGGAAACCGCTAAAGGAGATAGGCGAACTTATAGTTTATGACCGCACGCTACCCGAAGAGACCATAGAACGGGCTAAGGATGCGGAAATCGTTCTGACGAACAAGGTTTGTCTGCGAAGGCAGGAAATGGAGCAATTACCCAAACTGAAATACATCGGTGTGCTGGCAACAGGCTATAACGTGGTGGATATCGATGCTGCCAACCAACACGGCATAGTAGTGACCAACGTACCGGCCTACAGCACGATGAGTGTCGCACAGATGGTATTTGCCCATCTGCTGACTGTAACGAATCGTACGGAGCACTATGCCATAGAGAATCGTGAGGGCAAATGGACTGCCAGTCCTGATTTCTGTTACTGGGACACGGAGTTAACGGAGTTGACGGGAAAGACTATTGGCATCGTTGGACTGGGAAACATCGGAAGTCGGGTCGCTCAGATAGCCGGGACATTTGGCATGAAGGTGGTGGCTTATACCAGCAAGAAGGAATCAGAGATACCCTTGTTCGTGGAGAAGATGAGCCTGACGAATCTTTTGAGGGCGAGCGATGTGGTGAGCCTCCATTGTCCCTTGGCGGCAGGTACCCACCATCTCATCAACCGCCAGACGCTTCACGAGATGAAACCTTCCGCCATCCTCATCAATACAAGTCGTGGCCCCCTGGTCAACGAACAGGATGTGGCTGAAGCCCTGAACGGAAATCGCCTGAGAGCCTATTGTGCCGACGTATTGAGCGAAGAACCACCACATGCCGACAATCCTTTGCTGCACAACGAGAAAGCCTTCATCACGCCACATACGGCCTGGGCCACAAAGGAAGCAAGAATGCGCCTGATAGATGTAGCCATCAACAACGTGAAAGCCTTTATCAACAAGCATCCGCAGAATACAATATAGCACTACCCAAGTAAATGCGGGACTGTTCCCGAGTGCGACAAGTCGCACAGATGGGACAGTCCCGCAACGTTACATTATGATGTGGGGTTAGAAGTCCTTCGTCATTTCAGCGACCTCAGCATTGATGTGGTCGATGAACTGCTGGATGGTCATGACGGTCTGCTCGCCACCACCCTGCGGACGAACGGCAACGGTGCCGTCAGCAGCTTCCTTCTCGCCAACGATGACCATGTAGGGAATGCGCTTGAGCTCGTTGTCGCGAATCTTACGACCCAGCTTCTCATTGCGCAGGTCGATAGTAGCGCGAACGCCTCCGGCAGCGAACAGCTTGCTAACCTCCTGGGCATAGTCGTTATACTTCTCCGACAGGGGCAGGATGGCCACCTGCTCGGGGGTGAGCCAGAGGGGGAAGTGACCGCTGGTATGCTCGATGAGCACGGCGGTGAAGCGCTCAAGACTTCCGAACGGAGCACGGTGAATCATGACAGGAGTCTTCTTCTGGTTGTCCTCGTCGGTATATTCCAGCTGGAAGCGCTTGGGCAGGTTGTAGTCGACCTGAATGGTACCCAGCTGCCAGCGACGTCCAATGGCGTCCTTAATCATGAAGTCGAGCTTAGGACCATAGAAAGCGGCCTCGCCATACTCCACCTTCGCATTGAGCCCCTTCTCCTGACAAGCCTCCTGAATGGCACGCTCAGCCAGTGCCCAGTCTTCGTCGGTACCCACGTACTTCTCGTGGTTATTGGGGTCGCGCAGCGAAATTTGTGCCTCGAAATTGAAACCAAAGGCGCTGAGCACGACACCGATGATGTCCATCACGTTGAGGAACTCCTGCTTCACCTGGTCGGGACGACAGAACAGGTGAGCATCGTCCTGCGTGAAGGAGCGTACGCGCGTCAAGCCGTGCAGCTCGCCCGACTGCTCATAACGATAGACGGTACCGAACTCTGCAATGCGCAGCGGCAGGTCACGATACGAACGAGGCTTCCATGCGAAAATCTCGCAATGGTGAGGACAGTTCATGGGCTTCAGCATATACTCCTCTCCCTCCTCGGGAGTGGTGATGGGACGGAACGAGTCCTGACCATAATGGGCATAGTGTCCTGAGGTGACATAGAGGCTCTTGCCGCCAATATGCGGGGTGATGACCTCCTGATAGCCATAACGTTTCTGCACCTTACGCAAATGCTCCTGCAGGCGCAGACGGAGGTCGGTACCCTTGGGCAGCCAGATGGGCAAGCCCTTGCCTACCTTCTCGGAGAACATGAAGAGCTCCATCTCCTTGCCAATCTTGCGGTGGTCACGCTTCTTGGCCTCTTCCAACATGACGAGATACTCGTCGAGCATCTTTTTCTTGGGGAACGAGATGCCATACAGACGTTGCATCTGCTCGCGATTAGCATCGCCACGCCAGAAAGCACCGGCAACTGAGGTCAGCTTGACAGCCTTGATTTCGCCCGTGTCAACGAGGTGCGGACCGCGACAGAGGTCGGTGAACGCGCCCTGCGTATAGGTGGTGATGCTGCCGTCCTCCAAGTCCTGGTCGATGTGCTCACACTTGTAGGTCTGACCCTGTGCGGCAAACTGTTTCAGGGCATCGGCCTTAGCCACCTCGCGACGAACCACCGGCTCCTTCTTGCCAGCCAGCTCCTTCATCTTCGCCTCAATCTTGGGGAAGTCGCTCTCCTTAATCATCTCGCCGTCCTTCAACAGCACGTCGTAGAAGAAACCGTTCTCGACAGCAGGTCCGAAACCGAACTGGATGCCAGGATACAACTCCTGCAAGGCCTCTGCCAACAGGTGGGCGGAGGTATGCCAGAAGGTGCGCTTACCCTGCTCGTCGTCAAACTTATAGAGCTCGATGGCAGCGTCCTCGTTGATGGGACGGTTCAGCTCTACGGTCTCACCGTTTACTCCACAGCTGACAACGCTGCGTGCGAGAGCCGGCGAGATGCTCTCTGCAATCTGAAAACCAGTAACGCCCTGCTCATACGAGCGAACAGAACCGTCTGGGAAAGTAATGTTAATCATCATATCTACAATATATGTTTGAAATTTAAATTCTTCACTCTTCACTCTTCACTCCTAACTCATACGGTCCCATCGGGGTTGTACGTTTGAGCACTTCAAGCTGGATATCGGTGCCAGCCACGATGCCATAAGTGCGCAGCACCGACTCGACAGTCTTGCGAGCCAACTCAGGATGGTTGTTCTCCTCGCTGAGGTGACAGAGCCACACATGGCGCAGACGCTCCGACATGTTCTCAGCCAGCGCGATGCCACAATCGCGGTTGTTCAGGTGGCCGTGCTGCGAGAGGATACGTTCCTTGAGGAACTGCGGATAAGGTCCACCCTGCACCATCTCGACGTCATGATTGGCCTCGATGACCAGATACTGGGTACGGGCGATATACTGCTTCATCTCGTCGGTGACACGTCCGGCATCGGTGATGATACAGAAGGTGACGCCACCGGCCTCAACCATATAGCCCACATTGTCGGTACTGTCGTGGGGCACCCCGAAAGGGGTAATCAGGAATTCGCCTATCTGTTGCTGACGTCCTTTCTCCACCAGACAGGTGAGCTCGGGAGCCAGTTTCTTGACGACGCAGTAGTTGTGGTTGATGCCCTCGTGCACCTCACGTGTAGCATAGACCGGCACGCTGTATTCATGACTGAACGAGCCCACCGACTTGATATGGTCAGCGTGGTCGTGAGTGATAAGCACATGATGCACCTGCGAGAAGCTGCAACCGTAGTCGCGGAAGCTCTTCTTCAGGGTTCTCAGCCCCACTCCTATGTCAATCAGCAGGGCATCGGTGGGCGTTGCCAAGAAATAGCAGTTTCCACTGCTGCCGCTGCCAAAGGAAATGAACTTTAGCATGATACTTTCAAAATTTTGTGCAAAATTAATAAAAAACTATCGGATGACGTTATCTTTTGCATCATTTTTTTACTTATTTAAGTTTAGGGGCACCTTGCCCCTTGTCCCTCCCCTCAGAACGGCAAACCGACGGCAAAATGGAAGGCGAAATCGCGGCTGAGCTTAGGATGAGCTATCGGGAAATGCTCCTCGTTGGTAGTATAGGCGGGGTTGACAGCCTTCATACCCATATCGAAGCGAACGATGAAATAGTCGAAGTTCAGACGGATACCCAATCCGTAGCCCACAGCCAGCTGGTTCCAGAACTCAGAAAAGTCGAACTGTCCACCAGGCTGCTCTTCGTATTCACGCAGCGTCCAGATATTTCCCGCATCGATGAACAAAGCCCCTGAGAACTTCCAGAACAGGTTGGCGCGATACTCCAGATTGAGGTCGAGCTTCATGTCGCCCGTCTGGTTGATGAAGTCGATGCGTCCGTCAGTACTGATAAATCTGCCAGGGCCCAGACTTCGCACGCTCCATCCACGTACGCTATTGGCGCCACCTGAGAAGAAGCGCTTCTCGAAAGGCAGGATACGGCTGTTGCCATAAGGATAGGCAATACCGAAGCCCATGTGGAACACCAGCTGGTTGTTATAATCGAAGGTGAGGTTGCGGGTGAAGTCGAACACACCACGGACGTATTGCGCGTATGCCAGGTCGAGGAAGGTATATTGCCCCTCCTCGTTCTGATGGAAGCTGAACACCTTGGAGGCCAGATTGAGCAGATTGCCCGACGTCTCGACATTAGCCTTGACGGCATAGAGTCCGTTATTATACGTATAGCCAAAGCCCAACTTCATGATAAACAGGTTCTCATAATTATAGCGCAGGATGGAGTTGCGCGAGTTGGTGTTATCCAGGTATTCACGTCGAAAGGTATCACTAATCCAAGGCATCGAGATATAGTTCAGGTCGAGCACGTCAATCTGATAACGGTCGTGATGTCGCTGGTCGTTCCACTTGTAGCGCCACACCGCGGAGAACACACGACGCTGAAACTCAGGACGGTCCTGCAAGTCGTACGTCAGCGCGACCTCTGAGGTGGCATTGGCGCGACGCCGGAAGCCAGACGACAGGAAAGGAGCGATGAAACGCGGGAAGTTCAGACGCGTCTCCAGGCTGTACTCCTGGAAGTTGGTGTTGCTATAGCCCTCGAGTCCCTTGATAGCCTCGTAGGCGCCACGCAGGACAATGCTCAGATTCTCAGACCCATGGAAGATGTTACGGTTCTGATAGGTCAAGGAGGCAGCCACACCCAGGTCGCCTGCCGTATTGGTGCCCTCGGGCTGGAACGACAGCGTAGAGGGTTTATTGGTGCTCAACTGGATGTCGCAGTCGAGCACAGGCTGGTCTTCGCGTTCGTGGAATGAGATGTTGGTATAGCGCACAGCACCCAGTCGCCCGAAGTGGTTGTAGGTGTTCTGCAAGTCGTCCGACGAGTACAGCTGGCCGCTATCCAAAAACGTATTGTTCTCGAGCAGCTTCGGGCGCAGCGGAATGACGGAGTCGCCCTCGTTGCCGCTACGGTAGCGAATCTCGCCTATAGTATACTGCTGGTGGGGAAGTTTGCTGACCTGTCCGCTGCGATAGCGGTGGAGCACCAGCGTCAGGTTGACCAGATTAACGCCTGCTATGGAGTCAGCACGATAGGTGATGAAATCCTTGTTGAAGCGGTAGTAGCCTCGGTTGACCAAATACTGGGTGATGCGCTTGCGCTCATTGTCCAGGTTGTCAGCATTGAACATCATGCCCGGACGCAGTCCCCAACGTGTTGTATCAGCCACATTGAGCAACGCTGCAACGGCAGAGTCGTGTATCTCGTAGTCGATACGGTCGATAAAATAAGGTTCGCGAGGATGGAGGAGATAGGTGGTACGCACCTTTTTGCCCTTGGTGATGTTCACCGCCTCGACGGTGCCCCGCAGATAACCCAGGTTCTGCAACTGCATCTGAAGCGTCTGCACCGACTGGGCCGTACTCAGCGTGTCATACAGTTCGGGAGCCTCGCCAACAGAGCGCAACATGCGATTAATCCACTTCGTCGTATCACGTCCCGACAGCGAATAAGTGGCCAGCGGAATCTTGGCGGCAGAGAACCATCGGGAGTTGCCGCGCTGACGCACCAGCTGGCTCATCGCCTTGGGGTCCACTCCCATCGCCTTGCGGTCGCTCACCACATAGACCTTATCCAACAGATAACGGTCTTCGGGGACGTATTTTGTCTCCGAACACGAGGCCAACAGCAACGCAAGAATGGCAAATATGATGGTTTTACTCCGCATTTTCGTGCAAAATTACGAAATATTTCCTATCTTTGCAAACAAAATCAGAAATATATGCTTAGCAAGAACCAAATCAAGCTGATTCGTTCGCTGGAACTGAAAAAGAACCGTAAGCGTGAAAATTTGTTTGTGGCAGAGGGACCAAAAGTGGTAGGCGACCTGCTGAAAGCGGGCTTCCGTGCCCACGCTATCTTTGCTACCAAGCCATACGGCAACGCCCAACAGGTTACCGACGACGAGTTGCGCCGCATCAGTTTCCTGCAGCATCCACAAGAGGTGCTGGCCCTGTTTGAAATTCCCTCCAGTAATCATACCTCTCAGTTCTCAGTTCTCCGTTCTCAGTTAATCCTCGCATTAGACGGCATCCAGGACCCCGGCAATCTGGGCACCATCATCCGCATCGCTGACTGGTTTGGCATCAGCACCATCTTCTGCTCACAGGATACGGTCGACTGCTACAACCCTAAGGTGGTACAGGCCACGATGGGGAGCATAGCACATGTCAAGATGGTCTATTGCGATTTGGTGAAACTGCTCAGCGAGACCCAGTTGCCCGTCTACGGCACGTTGCTCGACGGTGAGAACATCTACCAGCAAGAGCTGAAACCTGAGGGTATCATCGTGATGGGCAATGAGGGCAATGGCATCTCGAAGGAGGTGCGCCCACTCGTCACCCACCGACTGCTGATACCTAACTTCAGTACGCAGCCGGAAACGGCAGAGAGCCTGAATGTGGCGATAGCAACAGCCATCACCTGTTCGGAATTCCGAAGGAGAGGTTAGAAGTTAGAGAGGGCTTCGTAGATACGCTGAACGGGAAGCCCCATCACATTGAAATAGCTGCCTTGCAGACCAGTCACCCCAATGTGGCCTATCCATTCCTGTATGCCGTATGCTCCAGCCTTGTCGAAAGGTTTGTAGTGACTGACGTAATAGCCTATCTCGCTATCGCTCAAGGCCTTGAACGTCACATCGGTCTCTACGGAAAAGCTTATTTGTTTCTGGATGGTAGTCAGCGTCACTCCCGTAATGACCTGATGCGTCTGTCCGCTCAGTTCACGAAGCATCCTGCGGGCATCAGCCTCGTTGTGGGGCTTACCCATCACCTCGTCGCCTAACACGACAATGGTATCAGCGGTAATAATCAGTTCGTCGGGAGCCATCTGTTGCTGATAGACGGCAGCCTTCTTACGGGAGATATACTCAGCAATATTCTTGGTGGGCAGGTCGGAAGGATAGCTCTCGTCGATGTCCTGGATGACGCGAACCTCAAACTTCACATCGATGCCTGCCAACAGCTCTTTACGACGGGGCGAATTGCTGGCCAGTATGACCTTATAATCCTTTGCTACCATCCGAAAGCCCTTTCATCACTAAGCCATTTGTCCTGAGCACGTAGCGTCTGCTCTATCACATCACGTCCGCAGCCCATACCGCCCTTGCGCTGACTGACGTAGAGGCTCAGCTCGCGGACTTCCGTACAGGCATCAGCCGGACAGACGGGACAGCCCGCCCTACGCATCACTTCCAAATCGGGGATATCGTCGCCCATGAACATCACCTCGTCATCCTTCAGGCCGTATTTTTTCAGGAACTCGTCGTAAATCTGGATTTTCACAGCGGCTCCTAAATAGATGTCCTGCATGCCTAAGCCTTCATAGCGCTTGCGGACGGCCTCTATCTTACAACCCGACAGGATGGCAATGCGCAGACCCATCTTCATGGCCAGCTGGATGGCATAACCGTCCTTGATATTGACGGTACGCAGCGGAGTGCCGTCGACAGCCAGCTCGATGGTCTCGCTGGAGAGCACGCCGTCCAGGTCGAAGATGATGGCGCGTATCTTGGTTAAATCGTAGTTAATCATTCTTACTTGCTTTACGGTGAATATCGAGCGACAGGAGCTCGTAGATTTGCTGTAGCTCCGGGTTGTCAGCCAACAGGGCCGTCTGCATACGGATGACGTTCTCGTCGTAGCGGACGGCAGGTCCCGTCTGGGCGTCATGCGGGTGCAGCTCATGCACTTTTCGGGCCGTCTCGTCAATCAGGGGAAGCATCACGTCGAAGGGCAGCCCATGCTGCTCTAACAGCGCTGCTGAAAGGGCATAGCAATGGTTGACGAAGTTGCAGGCAAAGACTGCTGACAGGTGCAGGTACTTACGGGCCTCGGTGGAGAGTTCGTAGACGCGACGGGAAATGCTTTCTGCCAACTGCCGGATAGCAGGGTCGTCACCTTCTATAAAAAGGGGAATCTCTGCAAAATCGACCAGCCGTTCCTTCGAGAAGGTCTGCATGGGATAGAACACACCATAACGACTGGTGTAGCCCTCGAACAGACTCATGGGCATAGAGCCTGCAGTATGGACGAACAGCTGCTGCTCCCTACCCTTTGTGGCGCGACGGATGACCTCTTCCAAAGCAGAGTCTTTGACAGCCACGATAAAGACATCTGCCTCAAGAGGCAGTCCTTCCAGCGTCCTGCTGTTGATGCTTACTACCTCATGGCCTGCTTGCTGCAAAGCTGGCAACAGGTTTGTCGCCAGCCGCCCCCGACCTATCAATACGACTTTCACCACTTATTCAGATGCACATTCTCCCACTTCAACTTATCCTCGTTCTGAGGCTTGCGCTCATCAGCCTTATGACCAATGGCAAGGATGCAGAGACACGACATATTCTCCGGAATGTCAAGCACACCCTGAATGACGGTATCAGCGCTGGTGCCGTCAGACAGTCCGCGACCACGCATCTGTATCCAGCACGAGCCAAGCCCCAGGGCCTCAGCCTGATACTGCATCGAGATGGCAGCAATAGCGCCGTCTTCCACCCAACAGTCGTTCTGCATGGGGTCGCCCAACACGACGATAGCCAATGGCGCTCCCTTCAGGAACTGACCACCCATATCCTTCGCCTCCGACAACTTCTCCAGGTCGGTCTTATCGTCGACAACCACAAAGTGCCAGGCACGCTGACTCTTTGAAGTGGGAGCCATCAGTCCTGCACGAAGTATCAGCTTCACGTCGTCGCCATCGATTTCCTCATCCGTAAACTTACGATGAGAGCGACGCATCTGTACTAAATCCTTGAAATCCATAATTTTTTTATTGATTGACGCCACAAAATTACGAAAAAAATATGAATTGTGCATTGTGCATTATGAATTATTTCGTAATTTTGCATCGATGAAAGCCTACGTCTATGAATATTCATCAGCATTGCCACCATTGAAAGAGGGCAGCTATTTCCACAGCGCGGAGCTGATGGAGCTGTGCGAGCATACCCCGCGCCATAAGCCTTACATGGTGGTAGTAAGCGACGACGAGGGGCACCACATGGCTCACATGCTGGCCATTGAGCGCTACCGCCGTTCGTGGCTCCCACCTTATTTATATACCCACGTCAGGGTGCTGGGCGAAGGAGTCTATCAGCAAGGACCCGCCAACGAGCTGTTCGACTTGATGGTCAAGGCGCTGACGGAACGATTGCAGAACAAGGTGCTCTATATGGAGTTCAGTCATCTGTCGCAGAAAATGTTTGGCTATGGGGCCTTGCGCTCAGCAGGCTTCTTCCCCGTCAAGTGGATGAACATTCACAACTCGCTGCACTCGCGAACGCCGGAGGAACGTATCACCACCAAACAGCTGGTACGCATCAAGAATGCGCAACAGCGAGGAGCAACGACGAAGGTGGTGGAGACGGAAGAGGAGTTTCGGGCTTTCTCCAAACTGCTCAGACGCCACAACTGGCTGAAACCGCGTCGCTATCTGCCTGACGACGAGTTCTTCCGAGGGATGATGAAGGCTGGCAGATGCAAGATATTCATCACGCAATACCATCAGAAGGTGATAGGATGCAGCGTGTGCGTCTATTCGGGCGATGATGCCTACCTGTGGTATTCAGCAGCGCGTCGCAAGAGCTTTGCCCCCCTGCACCCCAACGCGGTCACCTTCTGGGCAACCATCAAGGACACCCATGCGATAGGGCGGCATCATATCCGATTCCTGGATGTAGGACTGCCCTTCCGAAAGAATCCTTACCGCAACTTCATCCTGCGCTTCGGAGGCAAGGAGACAAGCACCTACCGGTGGTTCCGCATCAGCATCCGATGGGTCAACGCGCTGGCTTCGTGGCTGTGGCGCGAATAACCGAACGGCACACAATAAAACGGGTAGTAAAGCGTTATTTACTACGATGAACCCGAAGAAACACATACTGACATTACTACTCCTCGCAGTGGCCTTGATGCTGCGAGCCCAGTCGTTCACGCTGTCCGGAAAGGTAAGCGACGAGGAGGGCAATGCCGTTGAACTGGCCACCATCTCGTGTCTGGAACAGGGGGCTGTGACGATGGCCAACCTGAAGGGCGAATACTCACTCAAACTGCAATCTGCTGACTCTGTGGTGGTGAAGTTCTCGATGGTAGGCTACCAGACGCGCACCCGTGTGCTGCGACGTCCTAAGGGCAACCAGCGCCTGCTCATCACCCTGCACCCCATGAAGTCGCTCGACGAGGTGGTGGTGACGGAACGGCGCCGTCAGACCACAGGCACCGAACAGCTGGACACGAAAGACCTGAAGCAGACACCCTCGACTACGGGTAATGCGGTGGAAGAGCTGGTACAGCAACAGGCGGGCGTCTCGACACACAACGAGCTGTCGTCGCAATATAACGTGCGCGGCGGGTCGTTCGACGAGAACTCCGTTTACATCAACAATGTGGAGGTGTACCGACCCTTGCTGATTCGTAGCGGACAACAGGAGGGACTGTCCGTCATCAACTCGGATATGGTGGAGAAGATAGGCTTTTCATCGGGTGGATTCGAAGCGAAATATAGCGACAAAATGTCATCCACGTTGGATATCCAGTATCGCAAGCCCACGCGTTGGGAAGCGAACTTGCAGGCCTCGCTCTTAGGGGGTAGCGCCTTCGTGGGTTACGGCTCGAAGAAGTTCACCATGAGTCACGGCATCCGATACAAGACCAACCGCTACCTGTTAGGCTCGCTGGAGACGAAGGGAGAATACCGGCCTAACTTCCTCGACTACCAGACCTACATCACCTACTCGCCCAACCAAAGATGGAACATTGACTTCATTGGCAATATTTCTGAGAATCACTACAACTTCACACCTGAGACGCGCGAGACTTCCTTCGGAACGATGCAGAACGTGAAGTCGTTCCGCGTGTATTTCGACGGACAGGAGAAGGACATCTTCCGCACGCTGTTCGGGACGCTGCGCATCCAGCGAATTTTCTCAACAAATTCAAAGGTCAGCCTGTTGGCTTCTGCCTTCCATACGAAGGAGCAAGAGACGTATGACATTCAGGGACAATACTGGCTGGACGACGCACAGACGCAGCAACAGTTGGGTGTGGGAACGTATATGGAACATGCGCGCAACTACCTGACGGCTAACGTGCAGAGCGTCAAGCTGATGGCGAACCACAAGACGAAGAAGCACGATATGGAGGCAGGACTTACCTTCAAGTGGGAGAAGATAGAGGAACAGGCGCGTGAATACGAGATGCGCGACTCCAGCGGATACAGCATTCCACACACAGCCAACCGACTGGACCTCATCTACTCGCTGGCGTCAAAGAACACGCTGAAGAGCACACGCATCGAGGCTTACCTGCAAGACACCTACCGATTCCAGAGCAAGGGCGAGAAACCTTGGTACTTCACGCTGAACTACGGTGTGCGTCTGGCCAACTGGAGCTACAACAAGGAGACCATCGTGTCGCCTCGCGTCTCGCTGGCAGCTATCCCTGCCTTCAACGAGAACATCACCTTCCGTCTGGCTACGGGTCTTTACTATCAGGCACCGTTCTACAAGGAGCTGCGCGACACGTCGACAGTCAACGGACAGACCATCGTCACGCTAAACGAGAAAATCAAGAGCCAGCGAAGCATCCACATTGTGGGCGCCTTCGACTATCGGTTCCGTATGGCCAACCGACCTTTCCGCTTTACGGCAGAGGCCTACTACAAGATGATGGACAACCTGGTGCCCTATAACGTGCAGAACATGAAGGTGGTCTATTATGGTGAGAATAAGGCCAGCGGACATGCCTTGGGTCTCGACCTGAAGCTGTATGGCGAGTTTGTGCCGGGCACCGACTCGTGGCTCACCTTCAGCGTCATGTCTACACGCCAGAAAATCAACGGGGTGAGCGTTCCAATGCCTACCGACCAGCGATGGGGCGTCAACCTGCACTTCACCGACTACTTCCCAGGTACTGAACGCTGGAAGATGACACTCCGACTGGCCTATGCTGACGGACTGCCCTTCGGAGCACCCCACCGAGGACTGGAGTATCAGCAGTTCCGCGCACCAGCCTACAAGCGTGCTGACATTGGCATGAGCTTTCTGGCTTATCAGAAGAAACACCAGCGCATCTGGCTGGGCATAGACGGACTGAACATCTTTGGCATCTCCAACGTCAATTCCTATTATTGGGTAACCGACGTGACCAACCAGCAATATGCGGTGCCTAACTACCTGACGGGCCGGCAAATTAACGGAAAAATTGTTGTCGAACTGTAAACTTTGTTAAAAACCGGGCTTTTCTGTTCACTTACGCACGCGCATACCATAAATAAATAGTATTTTTGTGCAATAATTGAAAAGCTAAACGAATATGACAAAGAAGCTATTTTTCACATTACTCGCTACAGCCGCATTCGCCAGCTGTAACAAATTCGACTTGAACTACGACCAAACAGCTTTGGAGAATAAAGACACCGAAGCCATCAACGAGAATGCCGCTACGGTTTTTGGCGACATCGACCCCGAACAGGACTGGAATAGCATCAAGAGTGGCAGTGTCAGCATTACTGCCGACGCTCTGCTGAAGGACATCGCCAAGGTGCAGATCCTGACTGAGTCGCCTTACTACAACTCCGACGCCAAGATACTGGCAGAGGCTGAGGTGGCTAAAGGACAGACCATTACGCTGGCTTACGACGCGCCTAACGCCTACGACCAACTGATAGCCGCCTGCATCGACAAAGACGGACACTACTATATCAAGGCGTTCGGCACCGACCAGAGCAGCCTCTCGTTCAACACTGCCAGCACTCGCTCAAGGCGTGCCGCAGGCAATGGCGGATACCCCGACCCCAGCCTCATCAAGGTGGAATACAGCCGTTCCGTACTCTCATACAACACGGAGCGCACTATCAACGGAGAGGGCGCATGGAGGAACTCAGGATGGTCAGACCGCATCTGGAAAGTATCGAAAGCAGGAAATATCGGCAATGGATGGAATATCGACACTTCCAACTATGACGACGCTGTGCCTTACCGGGAGATTGATGACATCACGGACGACGAGAAGAAGGAGCTGGAAGCCATCTTCAGCGACTTCATGTCGCGCAAAGACGCAAACAACAGAAAAATCTCAGACAACATTGAGAAGATACGTAACAGCAAACAGGTACAGCTTTATGGCAACCACCTGATCAGCGACGGCAAGACCCCCATCACGCTGATTCCCGTCATGATGCCCTCAACGGAGATTGGCGAGAGCGACATCTACTACTATTACTATAGCGATGACGAGATTCCCGACGGGATGAGCGAGGCCGCCTATATCAAGACGCTGCCGAAGTTCAGAACCATCAAGTGCAGCCACGCCAGGAACAACGCCAGGAAGTTTGTCAATGTCGAGACGGATTTCTTCAAGAATTTCGAGTATCTGCTGCCCTACTACGGAAACCAGCAGTTTACCGCACACATTCAAGTCAGCACCGTCGCTCAGGCAGACCCGACCATCTACAGAATCAGAAACGAGGAGCCGCAGAACGACGAGGTCTACTACATGACCTATACCGGTAGCACACCACAGCTGGCCACGAAATATGAAGACAACGATGCCAATATCGCCAACCAGCTCTGGCAGAAGTTCACGATGACCGACGGACGAATCATGCTCTACAACATCGGCACCAAGAAGTTCATGAAATGGGCTGGCAATACGGAGCTGACGGATAATTACGACGAACAGCCCCTCACTTTCATCTACGAAGACACCTACCTCTATACCAGCAACAAGAAGAAAGTGCTGAAGCTCAACTGGAACAACGGCAAGCCTCTGGTATCGCCCGACACCAACACAAAGAACAGCGTGCGCCACTGGTACTTCGACGAGTTCACAGGTAGTGGCGTACAGGCTGTCACCGATGTTGAAATGACAAATATACCGGCTGAGATTGTGGCTCAGTCAAACATCATACCCGCCGGCTATAAGGTCGGTCTGATGCTGCGAAAGAACAAAAACGACAACCAGAAAGGCTGTGTCTACAGCTATGGACCGCTAAACGTGGAGATCAGTTCGCTGCCTGACGGTCTTGGCAACTATGTCAGCAAGTACGGCATGGCCGATGACGACACGCGCACCTGTATGTTCAATGCCAACGGCAAGACTTATGTCACCTTCGAAGATGGTGCAGACTGCAATTTCTCCGACATCATCATCGAGCTTGGCGGATATGACAGAGACGTGCTGGAACAGGCTCCTGTGAACACAGAGGACAAGGGTACTGGTGTCGAGACGGAAATGATGTACGACGACATGGAGGAGATATCGGGACAGGCCTACACCATGTGCTTCGAGGACCGTCCCATGCAGGCTGACTACGACCTGAACGACGTCGTGCTGCGTTGCATACGTATCAGCAAGAACGTATTGCAGATGACTCTCGTCGCCACAGGCGGTAACGATGACCTCGTGATTCACGGAGCAGAAGGCTGGCGTTACAACGACACAGAGGTTCACGAGGCCTTCTACGCTACAGAACCTGTCAACGGCAACCGCTTCGTCAACACCGTCAAAGGTGGCACTCACCGCGACGTGTTGTCCGACTTCGTCATCGTTCCTGAGACCACCACTATCCCGATGTACCTGAAGAACATCTACCTCGAGAACAAGACGACGGGCAAGATGATTAAGGTATCCAAGAAGGGCGAGGCTCCCTTTGCCATCATCGTACCCGAAGAGTTCGACTACCCCCAGGAGTTTACCCCCATCACAGGAGCCTACGCAGACTTCCTGAAGTGGGCACAGGATGTCAACACCTCAAACAACTGGTACAAGTTCGAGGAGGCTGACAAGATATTCCCCAGCCTCTTCAAGAAGTGGTAATCCCCAATACTCCGTAAGTATTCACAATTACTCCGTAAGTATTTCCCGTTACTCCGAAAGTATTTCACCTTTACTTTCGGAGTAATTACTTTAAGAAATGGAGGGTGTCATTGGTGTCAAGTGTCATGAGTGTCATTAAGGATTTTGAATTCGGGGAGTGGATTTTCTTCCACTATATTATAATAAAATATATTTTATTATAATATAGTGAGCATTTTTACAGTTTTCAGATG
>JAGAWQ010000001.1 GCA_017941345.1 Prevotella sp.
CTAGAGAATTTTACTGCAATCTCGTATACTAACAATTGCTACATGCCTATGTAATAGGTAAATTCTCTAGAGAATTTCCTTACTACTATTAAAGGAAAATCCTGAAAAAACTATATATCGTTTTTGCCACATCGGGTTTCACACCTGTTTTTCCTTAAATTTATGTAGGCAGAATGTAGGCTTTATGTAGGCTTTATGTAGGCTCATAATTTTATAATATCCTAATATACAATTGAATAAACCTAAAATATGTAGGCATGTAGGCAATTATGAAAATTTTAAAAGCAAAAGTTTTTAGATTACCCAAACTATTTTCGGAAAACTTGTTAAATAATACAAAGGGAAAGAAAAATTCATACCTCTGGTTAAACATAATTGGAGATATTTCTTACTTTTGCAGACGATGAAGCGTATGATGATAACAAACATGCTACGACGATTGACAGCCATTGTGCTTGTCCTGTTCGTCGCCCTGAATGTAAACGCACAGGACGATGATAGTATTGCCTATTCGCTTGACCTGCCTGAGACTGTGGTGCTGGCTGATGGCATGACCTTCGAGGAGTATCTGGTGAAACAGGTGCTGGCCAACGCCAAGCCCCTAAAGGAACGAATCGGAACGTTGAAATACTCCGTAACCTGCCAGCTGGAGAAAGACATCGACCTGACGAAGTTTCCCCACCGCCGCACCATTACCTTTGCTGCCCGTCTGGCGGGGTATGGTCCTATTGTATCGGCCTTAAGGGAACACAAGCACTTTGGTATCACGATGGTTGAGGATGTGCTCTTCAACAAGGGCAAGATAACGACCTCGAATGTGCGGATGGTAGAGATGAAGCAGGAACTCACCGAGAAGCAGAAAACTTCATTCCTGAAGCATGATGGTATGATGAGTGCCAATGTCTATGACAAGTTCTACAAGAAGGTGCGCGAGAAGGCGAAAGAGCTTCAGAAGAAGTACCGGAAGAAGAAGGAAGAGACGGGTATGGAATACGTTGGCAGCTATACCGCAGGCAACAGGACTTTCTACATCGTGAAGCTCGAAAACATGAAGGTTCACATTGCAGACGGCTGTTGGCAGATATCCCGCATCAGCTATGTAGAGGGTCAGAACAACATGAACTATGAGTTCAAGGAGGTCAGGCCCAACCTCTTTCTGCTCTCTCGTGGCAGCGCGAAACTGTTTCTCGACAAAGAAAAGTGGCCCAAGGGCTATATCTCCATGAAGATGGGGTATGACTACCAAAAGTAAAAATATAAACTATAAATATTGAGAGAAAAGGCTTATGACAGACAAGAACAACAAATGGGTGGCATGCTGGGGTACCGCGACCTCGATTACCGACCGTCGCGAAGCGGTCTATGCAAAAGACCTCACCCTGCGGTATCCTATCCGTATGTGCTTTAGTGGCAGCCAATTACGTTTCCGCTTCTCTAATCTCACAGGAACAGAACCCGTCACGCTCACGAAGGTCTTCGTAGGGCATACTGCCATCACTTTTGGCGGTGAGGTGAGTGTTACGCTGCTGCCTGGTAAGGAGATGGAGAGCGATGCCGTCAGTTACGATGTGCAGCGCGGCGATACCATCGATGTGAGTCTCTATCTGGCCGGCTATACCCAGATGAATGCAGGAACGCTGGTTACGGGTCCGTTGTCGAAGGGCTACTATGCCTACGGTGATTATGCTGAGGCCGATGAGCTGCCACTTGACCTGACGCGCCATACCAATTGGTATTATTTCCTGAATACCATCGATGTGCTGACCTCTTCTGCACATCATGCCATTGTGTGCTTTGGTGACTCTATCACCGCCCAGTCGTGGCCTGACTATATGGCTCGTATGGCTTTCGGTACCGATGCTGCCATTATACGCCGTGCAGTAAGCGGCACCCGTATTCTGCGTCAGTACGACTGTATCACCTATCAAGCCTATGGCCTGAAAGGAACCACCCGTTTTCCCATAGAAATGAATGTGGCTGGTGCTACCGATGTCATTATCCAGCATGGCATCAACGATATCATTCATCCTGTCGGTACCGATGTCAATCCTTTCCGCCCATGGAGCGATTTGCCTACGGTAGAAGAAATGGAGCAGGGTATAGAGAACATCTACGTGAAGCCTGCAAAGGCTATGGGGCTGAAGGTATGGAGCGGCACATTGCTGCCTATCTACGGATGGCGTACCTATAATGAGGAGCGCGAGCTGATGCGTCAACAGCTGAACGAGTGGCTGCGCACATCGCCTATCTTCGACGGATGCATTGACTTCGATGCCGCCGTGCGTAGCGTGACCAATCCTAAGGCTTTTGCTGACGGCTTCGACAGTGGCGACCATCTGCATCCCAGCGAGCGAGCATACGAGGCCATGGCTCATGCTGCCGTCCATAAACTGGTGCGTAGCATGCCCCGTATCGACCACGAAGAGTTCTTCTAACGCTTATCTACGTATTCGCACGAGCGATACTGTTCTCGTGGGAATTTGAAGAGTTCGTCGCTGATACCCCCTGCCTGGAAATTGCTGATTTTGATGGTGGTATGGAAGATGCCCAGCTTGATGCGGATGCTGGTAGGGTAGCGGGTGTGGCGGTCTAACATGACGCGAGCCTCCTTGATGCCCTTCACCCCTTTCTTGGCTTTCAGCGTGATGGCAAGTCCTTTCTTCTTGTTGTCCTTGATGCTGTAGGTGTAGTTATTGGGTTCGAACTTAAACTTTGTGGCATACTTGTCGCGCTCGTCAGAATGAGCATCGTAGATGGTTACACGGTTCTTCTTACGCTCTAGTCGGTAGTAAGTGACGTCATCGTTCCAGGCGACGTACTTCTCGTCGATGAACTTGCTCTTCTTCTGCTTCATCCAGATGGTGCCCTCGGTCTTGTAGATTCCGATGATGTTCACCTTATAGTGCAATGTGGCTCCTTCATCGCCATACACTTTGTTATAAATCTCCATGAACATGCGACGTGCCTGCTGTGCGTTAGGAGTCTCGTGTTCTTGTGCCTGAATACAAATGGCCATGCAGAATAGGCCGATTATCAATAATGTTTTTCTCATAATTTTTTAATACTGGCGGAGGGCGCTGAGCAGTTCGTTGTTCTCCGTGCGGGTGCCGATGGTGATGCGCAGACAGTTCTGACAGAGCTGTACCTTGTGGCGGTTGCGCACAATGACGCCTCGGTCTACCAGATAGTTGTATATGGCATTGGCATCGGTCACGCGAGCCAGGAAGAAGTTGGCATCTGTCTTGTAGATTTGTTCACAGATGGGCAGCTCCTGGAAGGCCTGCATCAATCGCGTACGTTCTGCCAACAGTATTTTCACATACTTGTCGACTTCAAACGGGTCCTTGAGCATCTCCAGCGCCTGCAGCTGGGTGAGCTGGTTGACGTTGTAAGGATACTTCACCTTATTATATATATTTATAATCTCCTTCGAGGCAAAGGCCATACCAAGACGGATGGCTGCCGAGCCCCATGCCTTCGACATGGTCTGAAGGATGATGAGGTTGGGGTGTGTGGGCAGTTCCTGACGCAGCGACATCTGCTGCGAGAAGTCGATATAGGCCTCGTCGACGATGACGATGCCTTCGAAGCCCTCGATGGTTTTCAGTATCTCGTCGCGGCTGAGTGAGTTGCCGGTGGGATTGTTGGGCGAGCAGAGCCAGATGATCTTCGTATGCTCGTCGCAGGCTGCCAACACATCGGCTGCCTTGAAGTCGAAACTGTCGTTAAGCAGAACCTGACGATACTCCACGTTGTTGATGTCGGCACACACCTTGTACATGCCATAGGTTGGCGCAATGGCCACCACATTGTCCTGACCGGGATTGCAGAATATGCGGTAGGGCAGGTCGATGGCTTCGTCGCTGCCGTTGCCGAGGAAGATGTTTTCCTCGGGCACGCCCTTCACCTTCTTCAACGCACTCTTCACTTCGCGCTGCAGAGGGTCGGGATAACGGTTGTAGGGCGTGTTGTACGGATTCTCGTTGGCATCGAGAAAGACGTGAGCCTCCTTGCCTGAATATTCGTCGCGCGCCGAAGAGTAGGGCGCTAAACTCCATATATTGGGTCTTACCAGCTTCTCTAAACTAATCATAAACTTCAAACTTCAAATTTCAAAGATTTCATCCTTACGCTCATGGCATTCTTATGTGCGTCCAGCTGCTCAGCCTCCGCCATCAGCTCTACGGCATGACCAATATGCCTGATACCTTCTGCAGTCAGATGCTGGAAGGTAATCTTACGGCAGTAGCTGTCCAGATTGACACCATTGTAAGCAGTGGCGTAGCCGTGGGTAGGCAGTGTGTGGTTCGTACCGCTAGCATAGTCGCCGGCACTCTCACAGGCATAAGGTCCCAGGAAGACGCTACCGGCATTGACTACCCGCTCAGCCAGCAACTCGTAGTTCTTCACCTGCATAATCAGGTGTTCAGGAGCATAGGCGTTGGAGAGGGCCATCATCTCATCAACAGAACTGACGAGCACGTAGCTGCTGTTTTCCAACGACTTAGCAGCTATCTCCTTACGTGGCAACAGAGCCAGCTGACGTTCCACCTGAGCCTGCACCTCGTGGAGCTTGTCACGGCTGGTGGTGATGAAGAGCACCTGCGAGTCGATGCCGTGCTCTGCTTGCGACAACAGGTCGGCAGCCACAAACTCAGCATTGGCTGTCTCGTCAGCCAGCACGCAGACCTCCGAGGGTCCTGCAGGCATGTCGATAGCCACTTCATCGAGGCTGACCTGCTGCTTGGCTGCCATCACATACTGGTTGCCAGGACCGAAAATCTTATAGACCTTGGGCACCGACTCCGTACCGTAAGCCATAGCACCGATGGCCTGCACACCGCCAGCCTTGAAAATCTTGCTCACGCCAGCAATGCGGGCAGCCACCAGAATGGCGGGATTGACCTTTCCCTCTTTATTAGGAGGTGTACACAGTACGATTTCCTTACATCCGGCTATCTTGGCCGGTGTGGCCAGCATCAAGACGGTAGAGAAGAGTGGGGCAGTGCCGCCGGGAATGTAGAGTCCGACGCGCTCGATGGCCACACTTTTCTGCCAGCAGACCACACCTTCCTGTGTCTTCACCTTCTGTCCGACGAAGCGCTGTGAGATGTGGAACACCTTGATGTTATGATGCGCCAGAATGATGGCGTCGCGCAACTCGTTGCTAACCAGTTGCTCAGCCTCGTCCATCTCCTGTTCGGTGACAGCCAGCGAGCTCAACTCGGCCTTGTCGAACTTCAGTTCATACTCCCTGACGGCCTCGTCGCCACGTTTCTTGACATCAGCCAAAACCGTAGCTACCGTGTCGTTCAGCTTTGTCAGGTCCAGGCGTGGACGTGCCACGATGTTGGCCCATTGTTCGCGTTGTGGATATTCGAAAATCTTCATTATAGAATCATTTTTTCGATAGGGGTGACGAGGATGCCCTGAGCACCCATCTCCTTCAGTTTTCCGATGATTTCCCAAAAGCGTTTCTGGTCCAGTACGGTGTGTACGGAGCACCACTCCTCGTCGGCCAGCGGGATAATCGTGGGACTCTTCAGGCCAGGCAGCACGTTGATAATCTCCTGCAGACGGGCCTTAGGCGCATTCATCCGTACATACTTCTTGTCCTCGGCATCCTTCACAGCCTTGAAGCGGAACAGCATCTCGTCGAGTGTGGCACGCTTGTCGGCACTCAGGTTCTTGTTGCCAATGAGCAGAGCCTCGCTCTGCATCACGATTTCCACTTCGCGCAGATTGTTGCTCACCAGGGTCGAACCGCTGCTCACGATATCGAAAATTCCATCGGCAAGTCCGATGCCCGGGCTGATTTCCACACTACCCGTGATGACATGAATCTCGCAGTTGATGCCCTTCTCGGCCATATACTGACGCAGAATGGCAGGGTAGGAGGTGGCTATCTTCTTGCCGTTGAACCACTCTACACCCTTGTAGTCTATCTCCTTGGGGATGGCCAGCGACAGACGGCACTTCGAGAAGCCCAGACGTGAAATGATGTCGGCCTCCTCGCCACGCTCAATGAATTCATTCTCGCCAACGACGCCGATGTCGGCAACGCCTGAGGCTACGGATTGGGGAATATCGTCATCGCGCAGATAGAGCACTTCCAAAGGGAAGTTGCTCGACTGGACCAGCAGTGTACGCTTCGATGCACTGACTTTAATGTCTGCTTCCGACAGCAGATTCATCGTGTCGTCAAACAGACGACCTTTTGACTGTACAGCTATTCTTAACATGATTTCTTTCGCTCTAATTTAGAAATGTGCGTGCAAAGGTACGAAAAAAAAATAATATTTTGTACCTTTGCACCCGTGAAATTGCATGCAGCATTACTTTTTGCCTTTTTTCTGCTCTGCTCGTGCGGTCAGAAGAAGCAGGAACCTCTGGTCACGCCGTGGGGAGAGATAACCGATACCATTCCCACCGACGATAGCTTCGACCTGGACGATATCCAGATGAATGGCGAACTGATAGCCCTCACGCTGACAGGACCGGAGACCTACTACGACTATCGGGGTCGGCATCTCGGTGCGCAATACCTTATGGCTCAGCGCTTTGCCGATAAGTTAGGGGTCAGCCTGCGCATGGAGGTTTGTCGCGATACCGCAGAGATGAGACAACGACTGGCGAATGGTGAGGCTGACCTCATCTGCTATCCGCTGACCAAGAAAGGCACAGGATGGATAGTCGGTGACGATAAGGATGAGCTGAAGCAAGAGCTGGAGGCATGGTACAAGCCAGGGATGCTGGAAGAGGTGAAGAAAGAAGAGGACTTTCTGTTGTCTTCACGTTCCGTCAAGCGTCGCATCTTCTCACCCATGCTGAACCGGGCTGGGGGCATCATCTCTCATTACGATGCTTACTTCCAGCGTTATGCATCTACCATCCGTTGGGATTGGCGACTGCTGGCAGCCCAATGCTATCAGGAGTCTACCTTTGACCCACAGGCTCGTTCGTGGGCTGGCGCCTGCGGTCTGATGCAGATTATGCCTTCGACTGCCGACCATTTGGGACTTTCGCGTGCAAATATCTTTAATCCGGAACAGAATATTGCGGCTGCCGTGAAGTATCTTGATGAACTTGAGCACAGCTTCTCTGACATCCGCGAACGCTCTGAGCGTACCAAGTTTGTGCTGGCTGCTTATAACGGTGGACATTTCCATATTCGCGACGCAATGGCATTGGCTCAGAAGAATGGGCGAAATCCTTACCACTGGCATGAGGTTGAGCCTTTTGTTCTCGGTCTGAGCACACCTCAATACTATAATGACCCGGTGGTCAAGAACGGATATATGCGTGGTTCTGAGACTGTTGATTACGTGCGCAAAATCCAGGAGCGCTGGAATGGCTATCGTGGTGTCAAAACCGTTCGCTCGTCAGCAGGACCACTTGGCGTGCCTCAGAAAGCGAAACACGAGCGTAAGAAGAAATATCAGATTAGCCAGTAGTACAAAATTTTTATATCCTTACATTTGGTTTTCTGCAAAATATTTGCTATCTTTGCAACATCGAAAGTAAATGGTAGAACTAAAAACCCAAGGATATGAATAAAGAGGAGAAATTTGTGATTACCATCAGTCGCCAGTTTGGAACCGGCGGACATGAGATTGGAGTGGAGTTGGCTCGCAGACTCGGAGTGAAGTTGCTGGACAAGCAGATTCTGAACGAGGTAGCCTCGCGTATGCATATCGTAGAGGATGCCGTCGAGAAGATAGAGATGCGCAACCCCTTGTGGCGCGACGACTTCACGAACTTCTATCGAACCTACATGGCTCATGCAGAATACAATGGACTGGAGCAGGATAAGACCAGTCATGAGTTGTTCAAGGCTCAGGCTGACGTCATTCGTAGCATTGCCAATGAGGAGTCGTGTCTGATTGTTGGCCGTTGCGGATTTGATATCTTTGCCAATCACCCCAATGCGCTGAAGATTTTCATCCATTCCAGCGTTGACAGCCGTAAGCGTCGTATTGCCGAGAAGTTTGACATCAGCGAGCACGATGCCGCAGCCATGATAGTTGACAACGACTACAGCCGTGAACTATACACCAAGAAGTTTACAGGCCGTGAGTGGAAAGATGCTACAAACTATGACATCTCACTTGATGTCCGGAAATTCGGCATTAACGGTGCCGTAGATTTTCTGATGAAGTGTATCGAATAAATCACGTGATATTCTAGCGCACAACAATATACTTTTGGGTTACCAGTCATAATCCTCCACATAGCCGTCAAAGTGGACCTCTTCGTTCCAGCCTGCCTCGCGGAACAGGCTGCGCACTTCCTCCTGAACGGCAGGAGGCATGAGTCGCGCTCCCCTGCGATACTCGAAATAGTAGGTGCGACAATGCTTGCCGATGAGCCTTTGGCGCACGAAGGGCTCCACCCGGCGAGGCATGTCGGCATTGAAGATGTTCTTCATGCCCTTTGCAAACTTCACCTTCTCCGAACTGCGGAATAGCGGACACTGTTCCGTAGCCACGTCCTGATAGTGAAGATTCACGCAATGATAAGTACTCTTGGTGTAAGGCATCTGTAGCCCCACCAGATAGCGCAGACAATACTCCTTCCGTGGGCACTGCTCTGCAAAGCAAACGGCGTAGCCGTCGTTGGCTTTCTTGCTGAATATCTCTTGTTCTGTCATAATCATTTTGTAATATGACTGCAAAGATACAAACATTCGGACAAACCACCAAAGGAATACGGAGAAAGTTTTAGTACGTCGTGAGCGCACTCGCAGTACGTAACGAGCGTACTGGCAGTACGTCCCCTGCGTACTATAACTGCCCCAGTAGGCGAAATTCCATTTCCATAGCCCTGAAATCCACAAAAGCCTAATCTTTTTTCTCATTTTCTTTCATTATTCGAAGTTTTTTCATATATTTGCACCGTGAAATAGCAATAGTCAGACAATGAGTACACAGACGATGACACAACAGATAGCCGAATATTTTAAGACGCAGCCCGTCTTGAAAGCATGGCTCTTTGGCTCCTACTCACGTGGTGAGCAGCGTGCGGACTCTGATGTCGATATTCTGATACTGCCAGACAAGTCACAGCACTTCAGTCTTTTTACCCTCAGACTCTCAAGCAAAAGAAGTCCTGGCAATAGCCAGTGAATATCGGGAAAAGTTGCTCCAGCAATGGAGTCTTTTCAAACAGGGAAAGCGCGTCAGAATGACGACAGTAAAGAAAACAAAAAGAAAATAATATGTATAAGAAGGAAGGATACTGGGATGTAAGGCCGAAGATTAAGCGGCTGTCATTCCCTAAGCGGGGAAAGTTTCAGGTGGATTTGCAGGATGGCCGTTCTGTAACGATGCCCATTTCTGCTTTCCCTTCACTAAAGAGGCTATCTGTAAAAGAACGTGAGAACTGGTATTTGATGGGCGGAGGTGTGACGTGGGACTCCTGTCCTGAAGTCATACATATTGAGCAGATATTAGGTAACTATCAAAACTATGCTCACGAGGCAGTATAATGCGAATAATCAATAATGTGTAACCCTCAAGATAGATTGCGTATGACATAGCAAAGACAAAAAGACATATAGATAAGAAGCGTTAGCTTTCTATTCTTGCACTCTAAGAATTGGGGAATTTGAAGAATGCTACAAGAGTAAAAGTTTCAACGCTCACGTCACTCGACGTGGGCTTTTACTCGTTAAAGTAGCAATGGTTATCCCCAATACCTAAGAGTGCGTAGACGAAGTTATTAGTCCACGTTTCTTTTTCTGTCTCAATTCAAACGGTTTTGGACTATTCAAACAAATTATTCACATTAAACAATTAAAGATTATGAACATAAAGAATTTTTGGATGATAGTTGTGGTTGGACTGGTAAGTCTCTGTACCATTAGTTGTGGTAGCGATGATGAAGACAAAGGTGGCACTAACGAGAACCCAATAACTGCGAAAGACCCAGAAGGAACAATCATTGCCAATTTGACAAGTGGAGCGAAATATCGTGACGGCATTCTTTTAAGACCAAACAGCGAAAAAATGACATATCTCTATATGGATGGCTCCAATAATTTAACTATCTGTGATTATAATGGGAATGTAGGATTGTCTTGTGGAATTGTGTGTGTTGGACAAGTAAATGGATTATCTTCAATCACAAGCAATTCGTATAAAGAATATGCAGGAAAAAGTGCCGCAATTCCAGGTTACGGTTATATATTCTATGACCGAGGAAATCAATATTATCGCCTCTTCGTTGAAAACTATATTGAGAATACAACAGGAGGTATTATGGGGGCAACTATAAAATATCAACAATGGAATTCTAACTCCCAATAGTCAGTAGCTACTTAAAAACCGCAGGGCGGAAAGCCAGTGCCGAGAATGTCGGCACTGGCTTTCCACCCTGCATTTCAATACCTAAAATTTCAATCAAAGATACTTGATTGAATTTTGAATTCACATCAAACAGAATCAGTCTCTTTGATTCTTCTTTTCTCTGTGTAATCACGGGGGCAGAGAATGTGATCATTTTCTCTGACCCCTCTATGATAAAGCCTAATTGTGAGGAACAAGGAAGTTATGTTAATTATACCATAACTTCCTTTTTTTTGATATGCGAGACGCTCGTCCCCGTTGGCCTGGTAGATGATGCCACAATAAGTGAAGCCGTAGTTCTTGATGTTCTGCTCATTGTTTGATAAAATGCGGGAAATCCGGCTCACCAAGAGATGGTTCGTATTCAAAGCCCTCGTAGCTGAAAGCATTAAGATCTTCGGGATTGGTGATACGGTTCTCGATGATGAATCGTGTCATTGCTCCCCGGCAGGTCTTTGCCCAAACAGCCTGAATCTTCAGGTCGTTTCCCTTCCTCACATAGAACAGGGGCTGAACGATTCGGACTTCCCGACGGACACGCTGCCAATCAAATAGATGCTGGTATTCCTCTGTAGCAAGATGAATCAAGATGCCGTCATCTGCTTTCACGCTGTCAATCAGCATATCAGTCAGGCGACTCTTCCAAAAAGCGAACATATTCATTCCCTCTCCGCTTGGCAATTCGACATGACCCTCCATCCGATAAGGCAGAATACCATCTAAGGGACGTAACAATCCATAGAGGAATGAGGTGATCCATAACTTCCCTTGGGAATAAGTGAGGTCATCAACGGTCAGAGCCTCAGCCTTTAATTGCTTGTAAGCCTGACCATGATAGGCAAGGATGGCTGGCAGTTTTGTCTTTTCATCGAAAAATTGCATGAACCTGAACCTATTCTGATGTGCTAAAAAGGGAACCGATTGGGTTCCCTTTTACGTTACTTGCGGAGAGTGAGGGATTCAAACCCCCGATACCCGAAAGGGGTATACCGGATTTCGAGTCCAGCGCGATCGATCACTCTGCCAACTCTCCATTAGCGGATGCAAAGGTAGTTAAATTATTTGAAATAGCAAAACTATTGAGGATTTTTTTTGCCTTTGAGATAAATATTCGTACCTTTGCATCATGAATCATACAAGAGAAGAAAAAATGGCGGCATTCGGGCGGATGCTCGATGTGCTGGACGAACTCAGGGTGAAATGCCCCTGGGATAAGAAGCAGACGAACGAGAGCCTGAGGCCGAATACGATAGAAGAGACGTATGAGTTGTGTGATGCGTTGGTTAGAGACGATGCACACGACATCATGAAGGAGCTGGGCGACGTCTTGCTGCACGTGGCTTTCTACGCCAGGATAGGAGAGGAGAAGGGTCAGTTTGATATGGCTGATGTGTGTAATGCGCTGACTGACAAACTGATATTCCGTCATCCGCACATCTACGGCGAACAGAAGGCTGACACGGAGGAACAGGTGCTGGACAACTGGGAGAAAATAAAACAGCGCGAGAAGGACGGCAACAAGACTGTGCTGGCAGGAGTCCCATCGGCACTGCCTTCGCTCATCAAGGCGTACCGCATACAGGACAAGGCGCGACACGTGGGCTTCGACTGGGAGAAACGCGAGGACGTATGGGATAAGGTGCGCGAGGAACTGGGCGAACTGGAGGCCGAGCTGGCACGCGACAATCATGAGGCGTCGGAACAGGAGTTAGGCGACTTTCTGTTTTCGGTTATCAATGCCGCCCGCTTGTACAAACTGAATCCCGACAATGCGTTGGAGATGACGAACAAAAAGTTCATTGAACGCTTTAACTACATAGAACAGCGTAGCCGCGAGATGCAGAAACCGATGACGGAAATGACGCTCGAAGAAATGGATGCGCTGTGGAATGAGGCAAAAGGACATAATATATAAATAAGGTATGAAGAAAGTTAGTGTAATCATGATGGTAGCTGTCGCCGTATGGATGATGGCGAGCTGTGGAGGAAAGACTAATCAGGTGCCATTCGACAATGGAGACTCAGCCGAGATAGCTAATGCTGACCCGACGGTTTATGGTGTATGCGGTGAGTTTACGGAAGACAAGATGCTGCAACTGCTGACGGACACAGGCGATACGCTGAATCTGGACTTAGCTCCTGCTGTAGAGGAAGAGAAGATTTTCGGAGGAATGGCGAAGGGCGACCGTATGGCTGTCGTTCCGACTAAAGACCTGAAGTCGGCTTTGGCAGTTATCGACCAGTCGACACTCTTGGGCAACTGGGTGATGCCGAACCCTATTGACGGTAGCGACGAGGTGGGTATCTGCATCAAAGAAGGCGGTATAGCCGAGAGCATAGACCAGTCGACCATCAATTACAAGACTTGGCGACTCACACGTGGCAAGCTGGAAATCATGCTCGTTCACGACGGAGGCAGCGGTGAGGACGAGATATTCATCTATGACATCGTAAAACTGACTAACGACTCGCTGGTCTATCAGGATTCGGAAGATGTTTACGAATATAGTCGCCAGAAGCCACGTGAGAAGTATGGCGAGGATATAGAACTGGAGAAATCGGCTCTGGAAGATTTCCAGATGTAATTCCCATCATCTTCAAGTAAAGCGTGGAGCCGTTCAGAGTTCATATATTAGGGTGTGGCAGTGCGTTGCCCACGTTACGCCATTTTCCTTCGTCGCAGGTCGTAGAGGTAAGAGGCAAACTCTTCCTGGTCGACTGCGGCGAGGGCACTCAGATACAGCTACGGCGGTCACGGATGAGGTTTACGAAAATCAGTGCCGTCTTCATCTCACATCTGCATGGTGACCATTGCTTTGGGCTGATTGGTATGCTGAGCACTTTCGGTCTGCTTGGAAGAACGGCCCGGCTTGTGGTCTACGCACCAGGTGAGCTGATTGAGATGACTCAACGCCAGATGGATGCCTTCTGTCGCGACCTCGACTACGAAGTAGAGTTTCGAGAGATAGATACGACGCAGCAACAGGTGATTTACGAAGACCGTTCGCTGACGGTAGAGACCATTCCGCTGGATCATCGGGTGAAATGCTGTGGATACTTGTTCCGCGAGAAACCCACACGCAACAATCCAGATTTGCAACGCGCCTATGCATACTGTAGTGATACGCGCTATCTACCACAGCTTCACGAAAGACTGGCTGACGTGACGACACTCTATCATGAGAGTACTTACGGTGAAGACAATCACCTGAAGGCAGAGAAATATTACCACTCGACAGCTCGCGAAGCGGCTCTGGTGGCTCGTGAGGCAGGGGTGAAACAGCTGTTGTTAGGGCATTACTCATCGAGATATGAAGACGAGACGGTGCTCCTGAAAGAGGCTCAAGAAGTATTTCCCAACAGCCATTTAACAGACGAATTATGTGTTTTTGACGTCTGAAAGCGCATTTTTTTGCGAAATTATTTGGAAAAACCAAACATTCTTTGTAAATTTGCACCAAATAAATACACAAGCGTATGACGAAAAGACTACTTATCTTCACTTTCGCTGCTTCACTGATGATGGCTCCGGCACAGATGCTGGGGGCTTCTGATGCATCGTACGAGATGGCACAGGACATCAATGACGAGGTGACGATAACGGTCAGTGGACAGACGGTGACTATCAGTGGCGCTCAAGGTGAAACGCTGGAAGTCATCTCGTTGACAGGTCGCAAAGTCATGAGCGTGAGGATTGATTCGCCAGCACAGCGAATCGAGTTGGGTGTTCCCAAGGGAGTCTACATCCTGAAAGTAGGAAAGGTAGTCAGGAAGGTTTCTCTGCGATAACCAAAATCTTAGATTTTTGAAGGACAAATACCGCTGAGGGCACAACGCTCGCAGTGGGGTCTGCGTGAGGTGCAGACATAGCGTCCGTGCAACAGGAGCCAGTGGTGGGCGCGAGGTATATCCTCGGAGGGGATATGCTTCACGAGTTCAAGTTCAACCTTATAAGGGGTATCAGCAGTTTGGGATACTAACCCCAACCGGTGGCTGACACGAAAGACGTGTGTGTCAACAGCCATCGTTGACTTGCCGAATGCCACACTCTGAATGACGTTGGCGGTCTTGCGTCCTACGCCAGGCAGGTCTAGCAACTGATTCATGTCTGCAGGCACTTCGCCCTGGTGCTGCTCAACGAGTATCCGTGACATCTTGGACAGATGGTCAGCCTTTGCGTTAGGATAGGAAACGCTACGGATATATTCCAGAATATCTTCGACATCGGCTTCCGCCATTGTCTTGGCATCAGGGAAGCGGCGGAAGAGGTAGGGGGTGACCTGATTGATGCGCTTGTCGGTGCATTGTGCGCTCAGGATGACGGCTACCAGCAGTTGGAAAATACTGCCGAACTCAAGTTCCGTCTGCACCTCGGGCATCTCCTGCCGAAAATACTCCAGGATATATGCGTAGCGTTCCTTTTTATTCATGAATTAGTCCAGTTGCTCAGCAACGAATGCGGCAAGTGCCTCGCCACGCAATCCGCGACGCAGAATCTTGCCCTGCTGGTTGACAACAATAGTGTGGGGGATGCTGGTAACGCTGAACTGGCGGGCAGCGGCATTGTCCCAACCTTGCAGGTCGCTCATCTGCGGCCATGTGATGTTGAGTTGCTTGGTGGCTGCCACCCAGTCGTCCTTATTCTCATCGAGCGAGATACCAACAATACCCAGCCCCTTATCCTTATACTGATTGTAAAACTCGACAACAGCAGGCATGTCTTGTCGGCAGGGACCGCACCACGACGCCCAGAAGTCGATGATGGTGATGCGATGCTGGCTGACTTCGCTCATGATGCTGAGCTGACTGCCTTCAGGAGTTGGCATCGAAAAATCGGAGATGGTAGCACCCTCGGCAGTCTTCTCTGCAGCAGCCAGACTCTGCTCGAACTGACGGATAGCACTGCGCTTGCGCATCTGTTCTGGCAACTTCTGAATCAGTCGGGAACGAGTGGAGTTGTCAATCAGCTCCTCAGGATAATAGGTCAGCAGGAAGTAACCGAACTCGTTGTCGATATTCTTCTCGGCAATCCTAATCACCATAGCAGAGAAGCGCTGGTTCAGCTTATCAATCTGTTCCATACCTTTCTGTTGCGTTTCGAAGTCGACATTGTTGCCATAAATATGCTCGGCTATCTTGTTGATTTCCTTACCGATAGTCATCACAGAGTCGTTAAGTACCTGCCACTCGTCGTTGCAATGTGTACCGCCTACGCGACTAGCACCCGGAGTCTCTTTGATATTGATGGTAATTTTGCCTGGTTCAATGAAGAATGGTGCATTGAGCTCGTTGCGCTTTGCGCTATACACCATGCAGAGGTGGGTGCTATCAGCTATGCCATCAAACTGGAACTTCCCGTTTTTGACGATGATGGTGTCGCTGGGAATTCCCATCTGCATATCGGAGGTCAGGAAGAGGGTGTCGCCATCAGCTGCTCCCTCGATAGTTCCATTAACCTGATAGGATTTTGACTGACAAGCAGTTAGTACGCCTACGAAAAGTGCACTAAATAATATATTGGTCAGAGATACTTTCATTATTGATGACTCTACGAATGGTTTCTGCAAATAAATCGGCAACGCTGAGCTGCTTGACCTTAGCACAACGCTGGGTGTAGGGAATAGAATCGGTGAAGACAATCTCTTCAAGGGCCGACTCCTGGACACGATCGCTGGCTGGACCGCTCATCACACAGTGAGAGGCACAGGCACGTACGGTCTTGGCACCTGCGGCTTTCATAATGTCGGCAGCCTTGGTAATAGTTCCTGCGGTATCGACCATATCATCGATGATAACCACATTCTTGCCTTCTACCTCGCCAATAATCTGCATCGAGGCTACCACATTGGCACGGGCACGTGTCTTGTTGCAGAGCACCAGCGGACAACCAAGATATTTGGCATAAGTATTGGCACGCTTCGAACCACCGACATCGGGTGAAGCGATGACCAAATCTTCAAGGTTCAGGCTCTTCAGATAGGGCAGAATGACGTTGGATGCATACAGATGGTCAACGGGCACATTGAAGAAACCCTGAATCTGGTCAGCGTGCAGGTCCATGGTGATGACACGGTCAATGCCAGCCACACTCAGCAGGTCAGCCACCAGTTTGGCACCAATGCTGACGCGGGGCTTGTCCTTACGATCCTGTCGTGCCCATCCGAAGTAAGGGATGACGGCATTGATGGTACGGGCAGAAGCACGTTTGGCTGCATCAATCATCAGCAGCAACTCCATCAGATTATCTGAATTGGGGAACGTGCTCTGTACGAGGAAGATGTCGCGACCGCGAATACTCTCTTCGTAAGAAACGGCAAACTCGCCGTCGGAGAACTTCGTAATCAGAAGCTCACCCAGCGGACAACCTAAACTTTGGCAGATTTTCTCTGCGAGGTACTTAGTTGCAGTACCTGAAAACACCATGTAGTTTTTGTTAGGATTCATTGTTATGTCAAAAGTTCTTAACCTATTACTTTGCGAAGTTTGCTGAAGTGGTCGATTAGGGCCTGGTAGTCCAGTTCTTGCTGGATGTTAAAGCGGTTCCAGATATCGCCACAAATAACAATTCCGCCAAAGCCAAGATCCTTGGCTAGACGGACATTGTCGAGATTCATGCCTCCAAGTGCATAAACATGCTTGTCAATCAGCCCACGACGAGAGGCGTCTTCCAGCTGTTGGGGTGTGAACGAAGCCTTACGGTCTGGCTCTGACTGACTGTCGCCAATATATTTTAGGAATACGTAGTCGGCATTGCGCTTGGCCTCTTTGAGCAGTTCCAGATTCGTACATGTACGGCTGAGATGTCCTTTGTAGTCTGAAGGCTTGGGTGTGGTCTCGTCGCTGATATGGATGCCTCGGAGGTTGTATTCCTCTTTCAGGTAGAAGTTGTCATGGACGGTTATCTTCTTACAGTAGTCCTCAGGGAGCAGCGTCAGCAGGCGTTCGGAGTACATGGGCGACGAACCAGGCTTATACAAGTGCAGATTATCAAGTCCCTCGTCGAAGAGGGAGGCCAAAATCTTATCTTCTTCCACGAAAAACGTGGGCCGTGTCATAACTGCCAGTTTCATGGGCAAGTGTGTGATATGTTTTAATTTGCGGACTCAAACTCCTTGAGGAAGCGGACGTCGTTCTCAGAGAACATACGCAGGTCGCTGACCCTGTATTTCAGGTTGGTGATACGCTCAACACCCATACCAAAGGCATAGCCACTATACTCCTTGCTGTCAATGCCACACTCCTCAAGCACATTGGGGTCGACCATTCCACAACCGAGAATTTCCACCCAACCCGTATGCTTGCAGAAACCACATCCTTCGCCGCCGCAGATAAAGCACGAGATATCCATCTCAGCACTGGGCTCAGTGAAGGGGAAGTAGCTGGGGCGCAGACGAATCTGGGTGTCAGGGCCAAACATCTCGCGGGCAAAGCTAAGCAGTACCTGTTTCAGGTCGGTGAACGACACGTTCTTGTCGATATACAGGCCTTCAACCTGATGGAAGAAGCAATGCGCACGAGCTGTGATAGCCTCGTTACGATATACACGGCCTGGACAGATGACACGGATGGGGGCTGTCAGTTTGCCGTCTTCGGTATGCATCTGCTCCATGACGCGAGCCTGAACACTCGATGTGTGGCTTCTAAGCAGGATATTCTTCGTCACATCATTGGGATGCTGCAAAACGAAGAAGGTGTCTTGCATGTCGCGAGCAGGATGGTCAGCAGCGAAGTTCATCTTGGTAAACACGTGCAGGTCATCTTCTACCTCAGGACCGTCAGCCAGCACAAAGCCCATACGTGAGAAGATGTCGATAATCTCGTTGGTCACAATGGTCAGCGGATGGCGTGTACCCAACTGGATAGGATAGGGAGTACGCGTCAGGTCAATATCAGCGTCGCCGGTATCCTGAGTGGCACACTCTTCACGTAACTGGTTGATACGTTCTGTAGCCAAAGTCTTCAACTCATTGATTTTCATTCCGACGGTCTTTTTCTCGTCGGCTGCAACGTTACGGAAATCGTTCATCAGTGCCGTAATCTCACCTTTCTTGCTGAGATATTTCAGTCGTAGCTGCTCTACCTCATCGGCATTTTTTGCACTTAAATTCTGTACTTCTTTGAGAAGTTTGTCTATCTTATTAAGTATCATAATCTGATGTAATACATAAATTTTGATGCAAAGGTACAAAAAAATATGAATTATAAATTACGAATTATGAATTATTTCGTATCTTTGCACAAAAATTTGAGAGAAGACGATAATTTCCTAAGAAACTGATGAGACGATATTGGATATCATGGAGTGCTCTGCTCTTGTTGTTGACATCGTGTGGCGGCAATAAGACAAATAATACCGGCGAGACGGTCTTCTCTGACACTATCGTTACTAACGATACAGATTCTGTTGTCTCAATGGTTGAAGAAATGACAGACACCCCCATGCCTAAAGCTGCTGACGAGCTGTTCGATGACTTCTTCTTCAATTTTGCTGTCAACAAGAATTTGCAGATGGAGCGCATAGCCTTTCCCTTACCGTCAAAAAACGGAGAGACAATCAATAAAATCACCAAGAAAGAATGGAAGATGGACTATTTCTTCACTCGTCAAGGCTATTACACGCTGCTCTTTGACAATGAAAGCCAGATGGAGGTGGTGAAGGATACGGCTATTAATCATGCTGTGGTGGAGAAAATCTATTTTAATACCAAATCGATTATCCAGTATGTGTTTAACCGCCGAAACGGGGCATGGATGCTGACAGCTATTCATACTGTACCCATCTCAACATCGAACAATGCTTCGTTTCTGGAGTTCTATCAGCGTTTTGCAACAGATGCGGAGTTCCAGATGGAAAGTCTGGGTAAGACCGTTGAGTTTGTTGGACCTGATCCTGACGACGATTTTAACATGATGGAAGGTATTATTACACGCGATACATGGGAGGCTTTTGCACCACAGTTGCCTGTCAAGATGATTTATAACATCATCTATGGACAACCCCGAAAAGAGAGCACAACCAAGATGTTTGTATTGCGTGGTATTGCCAATGGCCTGGAACTGGAAATGAAATTCAGAAAGGTACAAGGCTGCTGGAAACTAACAAAACTGACGACCTGATGAAAGATTATCGCAACTATAGCTTAAAGGAACACAATACATTCGGGCTTGACGCCCGGTGCTGTCGTTTTCTGGAGTATGAGTCGGAAGATGAGGCGCAACGGGTGGCTGAGATACTAAGAACGGAGGCTACACCTTATATTATTATAGGGGGAGGAAGTAATCTTTTACTAACGAAAAACTTTGATGGTATTGTAGTGCATTCGGCTATCAGAGGCAGTGAAGTAGAAGGCAACCAATTAAAATGCGGAAGCGGAGAAACTTGGGACGATGTTGTAGAATACTGTCTGGTAAAAGGGCTTTATGGTGCTGAGAATCTTTCGCTTATACCTGGAGATGTCGGTGCTTCAGCGGTACAGAATATTGGAGCCTATGGAGTTGAAGCGAAAGATTTTATCAAGAATGTCCAGGCCGTAGAAATAGCAACTGGTGAGGTTAAATTATTTACCAATGAGGAGTGCCGTTATGCCTATCGTCAGAGTCGTTTTAAACAGGATTGGAAAAACCGTTATCTCATAACAAGTGTTGTATATGAGTTTGACCCTGTTTTTCATCCTCGCCTCGATTATGGTAATGTTCGGACAGAACTGGAGCGAAGGGGTATCCATGAGCCGACACCGCAACAACTACGTCAGGTAATCATTGATATCCGCAATGCGAAATTACCTGATCCCAAAGTGATGGGAAATGCGGGCAGTTTCTTTATGAATCCTGTAGTGTCCCGTAGTCGGTATGAACAGTTGGCATCTCAATATCCTGACATGCCTCATTATACAGTTGATGCTGAACATGAGAAGATTCCTGCAGGATGGATGATAGAACAGTGTGGCTGGAAAGGAAAGGCGTTGGGGCGTGCTGGCGTGCATGGTCGCCAAGCATTGGTTCTCGTCAATCTTGGAGGTGCAACAGGTAACGAAATAGTTGACCTTTATCAGACTATTCAGAAAGATGTGAAGCAGAAATTCGATATAGAGATTTATCCTGAAGTAAACGTTATATGAAACTGACATTCTTAGGTACAGGAACATCTTGTGGCGTGCCGACTATAGGATGCCAGTGTTATACTTGCAGCAGTCAAGACCCGCACGACAAGCGTTTACGTTGCTCGGCACTGATAGAGACGGAAACGACACGGTTGCTCATTGACTGCGGACCAGATTTCCGTCAGCAGATAATGCCTCTGCCTTTTCGTAAGATAGATGGAATCCTCATTACCCATGCTCATTACGACCACATGGGAGGAATGGATGACGTCAGGCCTTATTGTCAGTTTGGAGAGATTAATGTCTATGGAGATCCGCTGGCTCGACAAGGAATGCTGGAGATGCTGCCTTACTGTTTTGCAGAGCATCGTTATCCCGGTGTGCCTGCTATCCAACTGCACGAGATACACAAACACGAGTCCTTCCGTATTGGCGACCTGGACATCATGCCATTTGAAGTAATGCACCACGACTTGCCCATCTTAGGATATCGTATAGGTCCGTTGGCCTACATTACTGACATGAAGACAATCGGCGAGACGGAAATCCCGTATGTAGAGGGGTGTGACACACTGGTGGTCAATGCGTTGCGAGAGAAACCTCATCACTCGCACCAAACCCTTGCAGAGGCTGTTAGTTTTGCCCGGCGCATCAATGCACGTCAGACATGGCTCATTCATAGCAGTCATGATATAGGAAGACATGCTGAGGTGAATGCGTCATTACCGCAAAACATCCAACTGGCCTATGACGGTCAGGTCGTTGAGGTGTAAAAAGTAGGAAGCCTTACTTCTTTTTTTTATGTTTGAAGAGCCACCCATAGGTCTTCAATAGCTTGCGCACCAATAGGAAACCGTCGATGGCGGTAACACTGTTGGCGACTAGATTGGCAATAAGCTCGCCTTTTGAAGTGGAAGGCTGGGGAGTTGTCAGGTTATTCCAGAGGGTGCTGATATGCTCATTCTTAGCCTGGATGTCAGACTGTAACTGCTGTTTACGCAGCTGAATCTCTTCAAGGGTATTGAATGTGGGATGGGGCATAGGCTCTATTTTAATAAGGTGTTAGCCAGAAAACGCACCAGAGGACGCTCAATCCAAGCCGTACGGTTGAGGAATACCATAATGAGCAACGCCAGAAAAGCCATTGCTATCAGGAAGAAAGCCCAAGCTATGCCTGTCAGTGGTTCAAGCCAATAGACAACGGCAAATGAGAGGTGGAACAGGAAGGCAATGCCCAATATGACCAGTACGATGGCCAATGTCAGGGTGGTAACGAGTCGCACAAACTTTTCGATTACATCGAGCTTCAGATACTCTTTCTGAAGCCCAATGTAACCTTTCAGCTCCTCAACGAGTTGAGCAATAGATTCTACGTTCTTGTCAGATGATAACATGGTTAGTCAATTATTCCTCGGGAGCAACGTCAGCAATATCGTCAACAAGATCGCTTACCTCTTTTCGGCTGAGTTTGATGTTATGCTTCTTCATGAAGTCCTCAACCGTATCGGTAATCTTTGTGCGAGTGTCTTCTCCCTTCTCTGGGGCAAGAAGTAATCCAATGACTGCTCCGGCAATAGCTCCGCCGAAGAAAGCACCTAAATAACCTAAACTTTTCATATTCGCATTTAATTAAGTTAAACATGTAATATCTCAACGCAAAAATACGAAATGTTTTTGAATAATGGTGCAAAGAGGACGTGATTTTTTGTTAAAAATGGTTGATTTTGGCTATTTAACAAACTTTATGTACGTTTTTGTGCTGCTTTTGCTCAATATTTTGTAATTTCGCACTGATTTTATATCGATTCACAAGTTTTATTAATAAAATACGTTTTAAAGAATTATGAAGAAGTATTCAGTTTTTTGCGCAGTTCTTTGCGTAGCAATGCTTTTCACGGGATGTAAGTCTAAGGAGAGTTCTTATAAGCAGGCTTATCTGAAGGCAAAGCAGCAGGAAGAGGCTCAGCAGGCTGTTGCACCAGCAGCTACTGAGACTAATGTGGTAACCCCAATGGTTCAGAAACCTGCTACGAACACTCAGGTTGTTGATAATGCCGACAACATTGCAGTACGTCAGGAGAATGTAACTGTTGTAAATGGTGCCGGTCTGAAGAATTTCAGTGTTGTTGTTGGTTCTTTCTCGCTGAAAGCCAATGCAGAGGGATTGCAGCAGACCCTGAAGAACGAAGGTTACGAGGCGCAGGTAGTGATGAACAACAATGTATCGCCTGTCATGTATCGCGTTGTAGCTACAACCTTCGACAACAAAGCTGATGCTGCTGCTAGCCGCAATGGTCTGCAGACAAAGTATCCTGGAGCTTGGCTGCTTTACGCCAAATAAATAGTGGGCAGAATACTGTCAATAGACTACGGTAAGAAACGTACAGGATTAGCAGTTACCGACCCGTTGCAAATTATTGCCAACGGGTTGGCGACTGTTTCTACACAGGAATTGTTTGACTATCTCAAACAGTATGTGAACAAAGAACCTGTGGAGCGCATCGTCATCGGTGAGCCACGTCAGCCTAATGGCCAGCCCAGTGAGAATTTGGCCCGTGTACAACAGTTTGTCAACAGATGGCGCAATGCCATGCCTGACATTCCTATCGAATTTTATGATGAGCGATTCACTTCCGTATTAGCTCATCAGGCTATGTTAGATGGAGGATTAAAGAAAAAGGCCCGTCAGGATAAGGGCTTGGTGGATGAAATTAGTGCCACTATTATTCTGCAAGACTATATGCGTTCGCGCAAATTTTAAAACGAAAGAGTTATGGTATTACCTATTTATATATATGGCCAACCAGTACTTCGCAAGGTAGCAGAGGATATCCCTACCGACTTCCCGGAGTTGGAAACTTTGTTGAAAGACATGTGGGAGACGCTAGCTGAGAGTGAAGGCATCGGATTGGCAGCTCCGCAGATTGGCAAACCAATACGCGTTGTAGTCATCGATTTAGATGTCATAAGCGAAGACATGCCCGAATACAAGGACTTCCGGCACGCATTCATAAATGCTCACATCATCGAGTATGATGAGTCTGAGACTGACTCAGTGGAAGAAGGATGTTTATCGCTGCCCGCCATCCATGAGAAAGTGGTACGCCCCAAGCGCATTCATGTAAAATGGCTTGACGAGCAGTTACAGTCACACGATGAGTGGATAGAGGGTTATCTGGCTCGTGTGATGCAGCATGAATTCGACCACTTGGATGGAAAAATGTTTGTCGATAGAGTATCGCCACTCCGTAAACAGCTGATAAAGAGCAAACTAAAAGCTTTGATTCAGGGACGTTATCGTTGTGGATACAAGACGAAGGCAATAAGAAAATAATTCCTATTTAGGATGTTAAGAAAGCTTTTACTACTTGTCGTGTTCTTCCCGATGGTGGTATTGGCGCAGTTCAATACCGACCGTCTTGTAATGATAGGGCGTTCCGCACTCTATTACGAAGACTACGTGCTTAGCATTCAATATTTCAATCAAGCTATAAACACCAAGCCTTATCTCTTTGAACCTTGGTACTATAGAGCCGTGGCCAAATACTATCTTGACGATTTTGAAGGGGCTGAAAACGATTGTTCGCAAGCCATTCAGCGCAATCCCTATGTCGTAGGTGTCTATGAGCTACGCGGACTGTGTCGTATTCAGCAGAAGAACTTCGATGATGCTATCACCGATTATAACATGGCTTTACGTTATGACCCTGAGAGCATGAATCTTTGGCATAACAGGGCGCTGTGTCGCATTCAGCAGAAAGATTATGAGCATGCTTTGGCCGATTTGGACACGATGTCAGTTCGCTGGAGCAAGAATGCCCGTATCTATGCGATGATGGCTGAAGTGTACCTGTTGCAGAAAGATACCATCCAGTCTATTGCGTCCTTGGATAAGAGTATAGAGCTTGACTCCTACAATGGATATACTTGGGCTCAGCGTTCGCAAATCAGTTTGTCGCGAAGTGAGTGGAAAGAGAGTGAGGATTATCTGGACAAAGCTATCCATCTGTTGCCCAGACAGGCTGGATTATATATCAACCGAGCCCTTGCACGTTTCAATCAGAACAATCTGCGTGGAGCGATGTCAGACTACGATATGGCGCTTGATTTTGAACCCAACAATTTCTTGGGTCACTACAACCGGGGATTGTTACGTGCTCAGGTAGGTGATGACAATCGTGCTATCGTTGATTTTGACTTCGTATTAAAACTCGAGCCGGACAACTTGATGGCGCTCTATAACAGAGCGTTATTATTGGAGAATACGGGTAATCCAAGGGCTGCTATTCGTGATTACTCTAAAGTAATAGAACAGTATCCTAATTTCTGGACAGGTCTGCATCAACGTGCATCCTGTTATCGGAAACTGGGCATGAAAAAAGAGGCCGAGGCAGATGAGTTCCGTATTCTGAAAGCCCAAATAGACAAGCGTTTTGGCAAACAACCCCGACTCTCGAAGCGCCAGATGCGTAAGCGTAGCGATGAGGATATTGAGAAATATAACCAACTGGCTGTGGCTGATGAGTATGAGATGCAGCATGACTATCAGACTGACTACCGGGGTAGGGTTCAGAACCGTAAGGTCGATATGGAATACATGCCCATGTATGTCTTGTCGACAGAGTCATATCAGAGTGACATTAAACATGATGTAACCTATGATAGTTTCGTGGATACCCTCAACAGTCAACTGCCTCCAGGGCACAAACTACATATTGTATGCAAGCAAACAACATTGAGTGAGACAAGCACACGACGTTATTTTGCCCGACTGGACAGCTTGACGACTCAGATAGAGCGTTCTCGCAATACGAAGGAAGCCCTGATGCTAACCCTGCGTAGAGCTATTGCGTATAGTGTCATCCAGAATTATGAAGGAGCCATTGAGGATCTGTCTACCTATCTTTATGATAACCCCACATCTGTAGTTGCCTATTGGCAGAGAGCTGTATGTCAGTCGCGCATCAACGATTTTAACGCATCGCAAGGCACCGATATTCAACTGAAAACGGCCAATACTCTGTCCGACCTGACGGAAGCTATTCGTTTGGACGAAAGTGCATACCTATATTATAATCGTGCGAATGTATATGTCAAACGGCATGACTATGCCCACGCCATAGAAGATTATTCAAAGGCTATTAGCTTAGATGTCAATTTGGCTGAAGCCTATTTCAACAGAGGACTTGCTCGTCTGGCCAACAAACAGCAGACGGAAGGTATCAACGACCTCAGTAAGGCTGGCGAGTTGGGTCTTTATACCGCATATAGTATTATTAAGCGACAAAGAAAATAGTGAACCATTTAATAGAGTAGGGAATTAATATGACATTGATTATCGTAACGATGCTGATAATGGCCTATCTATTGATAGCCACAGGCCATCTGACTGGAGTGAACAAGGCCGCCATTGCCATTTTTCTTGGCACAGTGGGATGGGTAGTCTACATCTGTTGGGGTGCCGACTTCGTTATGGATCAGCATCCTGACGATTACAGAGAATGGTTGGCAGGTAACATGGCTACAAGTGAGGCTGTCAAGTATTTCATTAACGAGCATGTCTTCTTGAAATATGTTGGAGAAGCAGCATCCATTGTTATGTTCCTTCTGGCCACGATGTCGATTGTAGAACTATTGAGCAACAACGGCTGTTTCGATTTCATCACCGAATGGATACGTACACGCAACTCGAAACGTCTGTTGTGGACCATCACACTGGCAACGTTTATCCTCTCTGCCAACCTTGACAACCTGACTACAACCACAATGATGTTGGTCATTATGCATAACATCCTTCAGAACTCCCGTCAGCGAATGTATGTGGGATCTGCCATTGTGTTGGCAGCTAATTGTGGAGGGTGTTTTACGGTAATTGGCGACCCTATTGGACTGATTCTCTGGGGCGATGGTGCCGTTACTGCCAGCAATTTTTCTGCCTATCTTGCCATACCTGCCATCTTGGCTTGGGTGATTCCTACGATACTGATTAACAGGGAACTGCCCGATCGTCTGGATACCGCATGGAGTCCCTCGCCTTATCGTGGTGATGACACTCGTCTGAACCGTTGGCAACGTGTGGTTATGCTCATCGTGGGTATTGGCGGGTTGTGGTTCATTCCGACTTTCCATAACATCACCAAACTAGCCCCATTCCTTGGCGCCCTTTGCGTGCTCACCGTTCTTTGGGTGGTGAATGAAGCCTTTAATCACAAACTCATCAGCTCTGACCAAACCACTTCACGTCGTGTTCCGATGTCGTTGCAGTATGGTGCCTTGCAGCAAATGCTTTTTGTGATGGGTATTATGTTGGGCATGGGCGTGGTTACGGAGACAGGCGTATGGGCTGATGTGGCTGAATGGTTTGATACCTATATCCACGACCTCTGGCTGATGGGAATAGGGGCTGGACTGTTGAGTTCTATTGTCGACACTTTCACCATTGCTATTTCCAACATCTCGCTTTATACAGTCGGAGTTGGCGATGTGGCCACGAATGGTGCCTATTGGAAGGTGATTGCCTATACCACAGCTGTTGGCGGAGGTATGTTGTCTGTAGGCAGTATCAGCGGACTCGCTCTGATGCGTGCTGAGCATGTCACATTGGCGTGGTATGTCAAACATGTCACTCCCAAGGTACTGCTGGGTTGGATTCTTGGATATATGATGCTTTGGATAGAAATAAATATGATAGAGTTATGAGTAAGATTAAGACAATTGGTGTGCTTACCTCAGGAGGTGATGCACCAGGCATGAATGCTGCTATACGTGCGGTGACTCGTTCTGGTATCTGCAACGGATTTACTATCAAGGGTGTTTATCGTGGCTATGACGGTTTGATTAAAGGTGAGGTCGAGACCTTTACTACGGAGAATGTGAGTGGAATCATCACTCGTGGCGGTACCATTCTAAAGACGGCTCGTTCCAAGGAGTTTATGACGCTTGAAGGCATGCAGAAAGCTTATGAGGTCTGCCAGAAAGAAGAGATTGATGCCTTAGTGGTTATCGGAGGTAATGGTTCGCTGACAGGAGCTCGCAACTTTGCTATGGAGTTCGACTTCCCTGTTGTTGGTCTGCCTGGTACCATTGACAACGACCTGTTTGGTACGGACTCGACTATTGGCTATGACACCACGATGAACACGATTATGGAGTGTGTCGACCGCATCCGCGATACTGCCAACTCACATGAGCGCATCTTCTTTGTCGAAGTCATGGGACGCGACGCCGGCTTCCTTGCCCTGAACTCCGCTATAGCCAGTGGTGCTGAGGCTGCCTTGATACCTGAAGAGGAGACAGAAGTCGATCAACTGGCCCAGTTCATGAGTCGAGGCATTCGTAAGTCGAAGAAGTCGTGTATCGTCATCGTGTCGGAGAGTCCTAAGTGCGGTGCTCTTTATTATGCTGATCGTGTGAAAAAAGAATTCCCAGAGTTCGACGTGCGTGTCTCCATCCTCGGTCACATGCAGCGAGGAGGTTCCCCTTCTGCCCACGACCGTATCCTCGCTTCCCGCACAGGTGTAGGTGCCATTAAGGCCCTGATGCAAGGTCAGCGCAATGTGATGATCGGTGTCCGGAACAATGAAGTTGTTTTCGTCCCGTTCAGCGAAGCTATCCGCTCCGACAAACCATTCAATAAAGGCTTGATACGAGTCCTGAATGAGCTTAGTATTTAAGAAAAAGAAAGCATTTCTGAACATTTTTTTCGGAAATGCTTTTTTGTTTCAAATATTTTTCATATCTTTGCAAAGCTATTGCTAAAACAATAATAACATTTCAATAAATATTAACTGCTTATGTCACAGATTAACGGACACATTTCGCAGATCATCGGTCCTGTCATCGACGTTTTTTTCGATACCAAGGGGCTAGATGCAGAAAAGGTGCTCCCGAAGATTCACGAAGCTTTGTCTATTGAGCGTCCTGGTGGCAGCCAGCTCATCGTTGAAGTGCAACAGCACATTGGCGAGGATACCGTTCGCTGCGTAGCTATGGACAACACCGACGGACTGCAGCGTGGACTGGAAGCCAAGCCGCTGGGCTCACCTATCCAGATGCCTGCCGGCGAACAGATTAAAGGTCGTATGCTGAACGTTATCGGTCAGCCTATCGATGGTATGAAACAACTCGACATGGAGGGAGCTTATCCTATCCACCGCGAGGCTCCCAAGTTTGAAGAGCTGTCCACTACAAAGGAGGTTCTTTCTACGGGTATTAAGGTCATCGACCTGTTGGAGCCTTACCTGAAAGGTGGTAAGATTGGACTATTTGGTGGTGCAGGTGTAGGTAAGACGGTGCTCATCATGGAGCTCATCAACAATATCGCCAAAGGCCACAACGGATTTTCTGTATTCGCTGGGGTGGGAGAGCGTACCCGTGAAGGTAACGACCTCATCCGTGAGATGATTGAGTCTGGCGTTATCCGCTATGGTGAGAAGTTCAAGGAGGCAATGGCCCAGGGTAAGTGGGACCTCTCGCTGGTTGACCCTGAGGAGTTGAAGAAGAGTCAGGCTACCTTGGTTTATGGCCAGATGAACGAACCTCCTGGTGCACGTGCCTCAGTGGCGCTGTCAGGTCTGACGGTAGCCGAGGGTTTCCGCGATGGCGGTGGTAAGGATGGCGGTGCAGCCGATATTTTGTTCTTCATCGACAACATCTTCCGTTTCACTCAGGCGGGTTCTGAGGTGTCTGCTCTGCTGGGTCGTATGCCATCAGCCGTAGGTTACCAACCTACGCTAGCCTCTGAGATGGGTACGATGCAGGAGCGCATTACCTCTACCAAGTCGGGTTCTATTACCTCCGTACAGGCTGTTTATGTGCCTGCAGACGACTTGACCGACCCTGCTCCAGCTACCACGTTCACCCATCTGGATGCTACCACGGTGCTCGACCGTAAGATTGCCGAGCTTGGTATCTATCCCGCCGTTGATCCGCTAGGTTCTACCTCACGAATCCTTGACCCGTTAGTGGTTGGCAAGGACCACTACGATTGTGCACAGCGTGTGAAGCAGATTCTACAGCGTTACAAGGAGTTGCAGGACATTATCGCCATTCTGGGTATGGACGAACTATCCGACGAGGACAAGCTGACGGTAAATCGCGCACGTCGTGTGCAGCGTTTCCTCTCTCAGCCGTTCTCTGTGGCCGAGCAGTTCACTGGTCTGCCTGGCGTAATGGTGCCCATCGACGAGACCATCAAAGGCTTCAATGCCATCCTTGACGGTGAGGTAGACGACCTGCCCGAGCAAGCTTTCCTCAACGTGGGTACGATTGAAGATGCGAAGGCCAAGGCTAAGAAACTTCTGGAGGCAGCTAAGGGATAATTGAAGAATTCAAACATTGAAAAATTCAAGTTATGTTGAAGCTGAAGATTGTTTCGCCTGAGCGAATAGAGTTTGACGGAGAAGTGGAGAGTGTGCTCGTCCCTGGTTCTCAAGGCCAGTTCGAGATACTCAACGACCACGCCCCCATCATATCGACCCTTGATAAGGGTGTGGTAGAGTACGGTCTGCCCAAAGGACAGAAGGTACAACTGGATATCCTGGGAGGTTTCGTAGAAGTGCAGCAGAACGAGGTGTCGCTCTGCATAGAAGTTAATTAATGAGCGAGCAGGGTCCTATATATAATAATAAGGTGGGGACGCTGGCAAAACTGTTCTTGGCCTCATCGGTATTCCGGCTCTTTATGGCAGCTGCTGCTATGCTGGTGTTCTGTGTTGCAAAACGCGACGACTTATCGGCCATCAAGTGGTTTGCCGTAGTGTTCATTGTCTTCTATCTCGTCACGCTCGTATTCGATGCGTTATTCTTTGCATTCGTAAGTAAAACAAGTAAGTAAAAAATGAAACAACTAAGATCAATATTCCTGATTGCGGCGCTGTTCTGCCTGTCTCTTCCGATGCAAGCGGAGGAGAAAGAGGGTGGCGTGAACCTGAAGGAGATATTGTTCGGTCACGTGCAGGACAGCTATATGTGGCATGTCACCGACTTCGGCGGCCATCCCATTATAATCCATCTGCCCATGATATTCTACTCGGAACACTCCGGATTCCACGTACTCTGCTCGTCGCAGTTCGAGCATGAGCCCAATGCGGAGCTGTTGCGTGCTGGTGAGGGTTCGGCAGAGGGATTTTATATTCTGGGTGCCGAGGACGAAAAGGGCCGCATTGTGGAGCGCATAGGTAGCGAGCTGATGCCCGTCTGCTTTGATATCAGCATCACCAAGACGGTGCTGGTGCTCTTCATTAATGCTCTCCTGCTGGTATGCTGCATCCTGACAGCGTCGCGCTGGTGCAAGAAGCACAAGGTGGACGACCCTGCTCCGAAAGGATTCACGGGTCTCGTTCACATGTTCGTGATGACGGTGTATAACGATATGATTAAGCCATCGCTGGGCAACGAGGCTCCAAAGTATGCGCCTTACCTGATGACGTGCTTCTTCTTTATCTTTATCACCAACATCATGGGTGTGATGCCCTTCCCTCCAGGTGGTGGTAACCTGACCGGCAATATCACGTGTACGATGTTCTTGGCTCTCTGTACGTTCTTGATAGTGAATGTGACAGGTACGAAGGCCTACTGGAAGGAAATCTTCTGGGGTGATGTGCCCATGTGGCTGAAGTTTCCTGTACCCCTGATGCCCTTTATCGAGTTCTTTGGTATCTTCACTAAGCCAATAGCCCTGATGATCCGTCTCTTTGCCAACATGTTGGCAGGTCACGTCATCGCCATCTCGCTTTCGTGCATCATCTTCATCATGTTCGCCCTTGGCGGAGTGATGGGTAATGTGCTCGGAGGTATCATGACTCCCGTCAGCGTATTCCTGAGCATCTTCATGATGTTGCTCGAGGTACTGGTGTGCTACATCCAGGCCATGGTGTTCACCATGCTGTCGGCGGTGTTTATCTCGATGTCGCATGTCAAGGAGCATCATGCTTGAACAAGTAAATAAATAAAACAACAATTAATTAATAACAATTTAAAACTTTAAGATTATGATTTCATTATTATTAGCAGCAGATGCACTCGCAAAGCTCGGTGCTACTGTAGGTGGTGGTTTGGCAGTTATCGGTGCTGGTATTGGTATCGGTCGAATTGGTGGACAGGCTATGGACGCTATGGCTCGTCAGCCAGAGAAGATGGGTGGTCTGCAGAGCTCGATGATTCTGGCAGCGGCTCTTGTTGAGGGTGCTACATTCCTCGCCCTGGTGATTTCTATTCTCGCCCTGTTCGTATAAGGCGAAGTTGCGTATAAACGGATTGTAATCAAGTAATTACACCAGCTTATGTCATTAATCACCCCTGATTTTGGACTATTCTTCTGGATGACCATCGTCTTCCTCGTAGTTCTCTTCATCCTATGGAAGTGGGGCTTCCCCGTCATAGTGAAGATGGTCGACGAGCGCAAGGCCTTCATCGATGAGTCTTTGAAGAAGGCTCACGAGGCCAACGAGCGACTGGCCAACATTCAGAAAGAAGGTGAATCCATCTTGCAGGAGGCTCGCGAGAAGCAGGCTCAGATATTGAAGGAGGCTGCCGAGACGCGCGACGCTATTGTGGAGAAAGCCCAAGACAAGGCACGTAGTGAGGGTGCTCGCCTGCTTGACGAGGCTAAGGCCGCCATCGAGCAGGAGAAGAAGGCCGCCATTGCCGACATCCGTAAGCAAGTAGCTACGTTGAGCGTCGAGATTGCCGAGAAGGTTCTCCGGGCAAGCCTAAAGGATGACAAGTCTCAGATGGATTTGATTGACCGTATGCTGGATGATGTTTCTGCTAAGTAAAAAAAGAGTTGCGTATGGATATTGGAGTAATATCGGTCAGATATGCGAGGGCGCTCTTGAAGAGTGCTGCTGACGCGAAGGTCGATGCTCAGGTCTATCAGGATATGATGACGCTGGCAAAGAACTTCGTCGATGTGCCCTTGCTGCGCCAGACGATAGACAATCCCATGCTCTCGAAAGACAAGAAGGAATCCCTGCTCATCACTGCTGCAGGCGAGAAGCCTATGGCACTTACCAAGACCTTCATCGCTCTGGTGCTGAAGGAGGATCGTGAGAATATGATTCAGTTCATGGCCAATTCCTATGTCACACTTTATCGCAAGCAGAAGAACGTCATCCGTGGCAAGCTTACCACCGCTGCCCGTGTTTCTGCCCAGACTGAGCAGAAGATGCGGAAGATGGTGGAAAGCCAGACTCAAGGTACTGTGGAGTTTGAGACCGAGGTGAACCCCGACATCATCGGAGGTTTCATTCTCGAATACGACACCTATCGTATGGATGCGAGTGTCAAGTCAAAACTCAACAACATTCTTAACACGTTAAAGAAATAACGTTATAACGTAATATCGAAATAACGAAATAACGAAACAACAAATGTCAGATAAAATTAAACCAAGCGAAGTATCCCAGGTGCTGCTCGACCAGCTGAAAGGCATTCAGAACGCTGAGCAGTTCGATGAGGTAGGTACCGTGCTCACCGTAAGCGATGGTGTGGCTCGTATCTATGGACTCCGCAATGCTGAGGCCAACGAACTGCTCGAGTTCGAGAATGGCACGATGGCCATCGTGATGAACTTGGAGGAAGATAACGTCGGTTGTGTGCTGCTTGGCACTACGTCAGGCATCAAGGAAGGTATGGTAGTGAAGCGCACCAAGCGCATTGCTTCTATTCGCGTCAACGACAACATGCTGGGCCGCGTCATTAATCCGCTGGGGCAGGCTGTTGATGGCAAGGGCGATATCGACCTCACGGGTGCTTTCGAGATGCCATTGGATCGCAAGGCCCCTGGTGTAATCTATCGTCAGCCCGTGAAGGAGCCTCTGCAGACAGGTCTGAAGGCCATCGACTCGATGATTCCCATCGGACGTGGTCAGCGTGAGCTCATCATTGGTGACCGTCAGACTGGTAAGACCGCCATTGCTGTGGATACCATTATCAATCAGAAGAGTTTCTATGAGGCAGGAAAGCCCGTATACTGTATCTATGTAGCCATTGGTCAGAAGGCTTCTACCGTTGCCACGCTCGTTCAGACACTGAAAGAGCATGGCGCCATGCCTTATACCATCGTGGTAGCTGCTACGGCTGCCGATCCCGCTGCAATGCAGTATTACGCACCATTCGCAGGTGCAGCCATCGGTGAGTATTTCCGCGACCGTGGTCTGCCTGCCCTCGTTGTTTATGACGACCTGTCGAAGCAGGCTGTGGCCTATCGTGAGGTATCGCTGATTCTGCGCCGTCCTTCCGGACGTGAGGCTTATCCTGGCGATGTGTTCTATCTGCACTCTCGTCTGTTGGAGCGTGCCGCTAAGATGAACGAACAGCAGGAGGTTGCCGAGCAGATGAATGACCTGCCCGAGTGCATGAAGGGCCATGTCAAGGGTGGTGGCTCGCTCACCGCTCTGCCTATCATCGAGACTCAGGCTGGCGACGTGTCAGCTTACATCCCCACCAACGTGATTTCTATTACCGATGGTCAGATCTTCCTGGAGAGCGACCTCTTCAACCAGGGTTTCCGTCCCGCCATCAATGTAGGTATCTCTGTATCTCGTGTGGGTGGTTCGGCACAAATCAAGTCGATGAAAAAGGTTGCTGGTACGCTGAAAATCGACCAGGCACAGTATCGTGAGCTCGAGGCCTTCTCTAAGTTCTCCAGCGATATGGATGCCGTGACGGCCATGACGTTGGATCGCGGTCGTAAGAACAACCAGCTGCTCATCCAGCCCCAGTACAGCCCCATGCCCGTAGGTGAGCAGGTGGCTATCCTGTATTGTGGCGTACACGGCCTGATGCGCGATGTCCCCATCGATAAGGTTCGTGAGTGTCAGAATCAGTTCCTCGAAAAGTTGCGCAACAGTGCTCCTGAGGTGATTGAGACGCTGGCAGCCGGTAAGATAGACGACACTACGACTCAGAAAATTGAGGCTGTTATGGCCGATATTGCAGGAACATATAAAGCTTGATAGCCTATGCCAAGCCTGAAAGAAATTAAAGGCCGCATTGCCTCGGTCAACAGTACGCGCAAGATAACCTCTGCCATGAAGATGGTGGCCAGTTCCAAGCTGCACCATGCGCAGGTGGCTATCCAGAACATGCTGCCCTATGAGACGATGCTCGAGCATATCCTCAAGTCTTTCTTGGCAGCTGAAGCCGAGGCCAGCACCGTCTTCGACCAGGAGCGTCCCGTCAAGCGTGTTGCCCTGGTAGTCTTCTCCTCCAACTCGTCGCTCTGTGGTGGTTTCAATGCCAATGTCATCAAGCTGATGCAACGCACGGTCAACGCGTATACAGAGGAGTTAGGCGAGGGTAGTGTTGAGATCTGGCCTATCGGACGAAAGGTGGCTGAGAAGGCTCGCAAGCTGGGTTATGACGTCAAGGGCGACTATGCCTCTTTGGTCGACCATCCCAACGTTCGTGATTGCATCGACATCGCTATGGCGCTGGGCGAGAAGTTCTACGACGGCGATTTAGACCGCGTGGAGATTATCTACCATCACTTCAAGTCGGCTGGCTCGCAGATTTTGACTAACAAGACCTTCCTGCCCATTGACCTGGAGTCGGAGCTGGGACGTGACCACGAGCGCGACCTGACCAGCACGGTTATTACCAAGAAGGCTCAGGACTATCTGAAGAAGAACCGCCGAAAGCGCGAGGTGAAGGAGGGTGAGGTTGCTCCGCTTAACGACAACTTTATCGTCGAGCCCGATATGGACACCGTGCTCACACAGCTCATCCCCAAGATGGCCCATCTGATGCTTTATACGGCGTTGCTTGACAGCATAGCCTCTGAACATGCCGCCCGTATGGTGGCCATGCAGACTGCTACCGATAATGCCGACGAGCTGTTGCGCCAGCTCAACTTGCAGTACAATAAGGGTCGTCAGCAAGCCATCACTAGTGAGCTGCTCGATATCGTCGGAGGCAGCGTCAACAATTGACGTGCAAATATCGTTTATTTAGATAAAGAGGGCTGAACACTACCGCGTGTCCAGCCCTTTTTATCAATCTTTCATTACTTTCGGAGTATTTTTCGTTACTTTCAGAGTAATTTTCATTTCGTTCGGAGTATCGTGGAATAACCTAAAGTTATTACTTAAGATGGCTTTCAAAATCTGCAAGAATAATTTTAAAATCAGCAAAAATGCAATTTTTTATATGGCAAATGTGTGGAAATTAAATAAAATTGTTTAATTTTGTCGGCATTAAGCTGTTAATCTATGGCAAAACGAGAAATAAATAACTATAAAACAATGACAAGAAACAATCCTTTGACGTGGGTATGCGCGATTGGTGTCGTAGCATTAGCATCATGTAATATTGATGTGCCCGAGATTACAGAATCATCGTTTGAGACGATGACAGTGAAGAAAACGGACATTGAACTGCCTTATAAGTTCAGTGCCAGGATGAAAGGACAGAACGACGTGACGGTGACCCCACAGGTGAGCGGTCAGCTGATGCAGGTCTGCGTGTCCGAGGGTCAGCAGGTTAAGAAGGGGCAAACGCTCTTTATCATCGACTCGCGCAATGCCCAGCTGGAGCTGGAGGCTGCACAGGCTAACTTGCAGGCAGCACTGGCTCAGGAGAACTCAGCCAAGTTGGAGTATGAGTCGAACAAGAATCTGTTTGACAAGAAAATCGTCAGCAGCTATATGCTGAACAATTCGCAGAACGCCTATAAGCAGGCTCAGGCTGCCGTGGCTCAAGCCCGTGCGTCGGTAAACCGTGCGAAGGTGAACCTCGGCTTCTGCACCATCACGGCTCCTGTGTCGGGTGTGATTGGCGGAATCCCCGTACGTATAGGCGATCAGGTGTCACCCATGAGCGAACTTACTATTCTCAGTGGCAATACCACGATGTATGCAGAGTTCTCCGTGACCGAGGCTGTTGTAGAAGCATTGGTGCAGAGCGGTATAAAGGCTGATGAGGTGGACGATTACCTTGCGAAGCTGCCTGCTGCAACATTTATCATGAAGAACGGTACGGAGTATCCCCACAAGGGGCGCGTGGTCAGCTTGACGGGTGTGGTTAATGCTGAAACCGGTTCGCTTACCGCCAAGGTGTCTTTCCCCAATCCCGACGGTCATCTATACTCTGGTGTTCAGGGCAGTGTCGTTATGCCTTTTGCTGAAAAGGGTGTGATACTTGTTCCCCAGTTCGCAGTGGTACGCCTGCAGGATAAATCGCAGGTATATAAGGTGAAGCCCGACAGTACGGCAACGGCTGTAGAGGTTAAG
>JAGAWQ010000010.1 GCA_017941345.1 Prevotella sp.
CTGAAGTCAAACAATGATGACGACAACTACGGTTTCTATCAGTATGGTGATGATTACGCTGTTATATCAGCAAAAGCTATAACTACCGACAACGTAGATGCCCAGTCAAGAGTTTGCTATTTCGGAAAGATATATGTTGATGCAGACAGTCATTTTGAAATGAAACGCGTTACTTCTATCAGTAAGAACAACTACATGAAGGGCGATGACGTTCAGTTCACCAATAAGCAGTTCACGGCTCCTGTGCCCGATGCTTGGAAGACTGAGACCACTTGCCGTCCTGCTTATAACCCAGGAGAGCAGAGAGAAGATGAGGTTGCTTGGTACTACTACGCATTCGAGGACCTCGGTACAACTGACGACTTCGACTTCAACGACGTCATTATCCGCGTTTCAGCTCCTGTTGAGGGTACATCAACCGTTGAACTGGTAGCTGCCGGTGGTACTCTGACGACGTATGTTACCTACAACGACGAAGTATTCAATACCACTGAGGTTCACCAGCTGTTCGACGGTGCTTCAACTTCGCAGATGATTAACACGGGTAATGGCCCCGACAAGAAGTTCAAAACGCTGGGCACACTTGAAAACCTGCCAGCCGGTACCAATATGGCTAATCTGCCCTTCGGTATCAGTGCACAGGGTACCAATGGTCAGCTGACCAAGGTGACGCAGAGCGTAGCTAACATTGGTAAGGCTCCGCTGGTTATCGTGGTAGCAGGCTATCCTGATGGTGACAATGCTGGTCGCTGGTTCTGGCCTACTGAGCGTACTATGATTTCAGATGCCTACACCAACTTTGGCGACTGGGGTGCTAACGCAAGTTCTTACACGAACTGGTATACCAACTATGATAGCGATAAGGTTTACCAGTGGGATGACAGTAAGGAACAGTAACACATCAAATACATAATAAAAAACTCGAAGAGAGGGGCGTCCGTGTGATACAGACGCCCCTCTATTTTACACCTTATTAAAAAAAAGAGACGAAAAAGGTGTGTGTATCAAAAAAAATGTTTATCTTTGCAGCGAATATTCATATAATTTGTCGACATATAAAGCTTACAACTATGAAGAAAGTGTATTTGATGAAAGGCATAGCCGTGATGGCTTTGGGCCTGACGATTGCCAGCTGTAGCAAAGACGTCTTCGACCCCAACGCCCTACAGGCACAAAACGAGGAAGCCTTTAACAACAATTTCCAGAAGAGTGTTTTGAACAATCAGGAGATTGACCCGGACCAGACGTGGAGTACGGCGACTACGCTCTCTGTGCAGGTCACTGTCGATTTGGACTACGGTGAGGAGTACACGGTTTATTTCTACACTACACCACCCTTGATGGGTAACAACGAGGCATACATTGGTGTTGGCAAGGTAAAGAGCGGCGAGACAACCACGGTGGTGATTACGAAGCCAACAGATGCAGTGGAGCTGTATGCTGCCCTTTACGACAAAGACTCACACGCTATCTGTAAGTCGTTTGCCTTCACAGGTGACAACTCTCAGGTAAAGTTCAGCAACAAAGAGAACGGTTCAGCATCTAATGCACCCAGACGTGCCACCAGCTCAGGCAATCGCTGGAGTGTCACGCCACAGAACATGCCTAACCTGTCTGCTTACACCACAGGAACGCTTTATGAGATGGATGAGGCCTTCAACACGAATGGTAGCACTGTTGTCAATCAGGCTGACGGCAGCGAGAAGCACCTGAAGATTACGGGTAGCTATTCTGGCAGTATAGCTCGCATCCAGTCGTATGCTAACCAGTCTGTCTATGTCACTGGCACATGGACTGTTCCTGAGGATCAGCGGTGTACGGGTGGTAGTGCCATCGTGGTAGGCAATGGCGGAAAGATAGTCATTCCCAATGGACACAAGCTGAGTACCAATGCTAACAACAATGCAGGAACGACGGGTATGATTTATGTATTACCTGGTGGTTCTATAGAAGGACCTGGCGAGTTGCAGTTCTCCAATGGTACCGAGACTTTCAGCTACAATGCTGGCAGCATCACGGTGGGCAAAATCAATGTCAATGGTGGTACGCTTTATAACGCAGGAACGATAGGCAATCCTACAAATACACAGACAGCACTTGAAGGTCCCAGCACAGGCAGCTTGCTGGTCAATCTGGGACATGCATACTTCACCCAGGTCAGTGGTGCAGGTATGGCTATCCACAACGCTTGTAACATCTACGTGACTGGTGACTTGGCCTTAGGCAATTCGTCAAAGATGGACAACGGCAGCTATATTCAGTGTGGTACGCTGCATCTGAACGGCAGCAATAACGGCAACATCGTGCTTTATATGGGTAATGCAGCCTATATGAACTGTAGGGGAGACATCTCAGTCAACAACTTTGGTGTCTGGGGACCTATCAGCAACAATGGCGGATCGATTAACAATGCCATCTTCAAGATAGGTGGATGTAGTTATTGTAACTACACCCCATCGTCCGATGCTTCTTACTATATGGTAGACAATGTGGAACTGATTATTCCTGATCCCTTCTTCGACGAAGGCGTAAAGAACTTCTATACTAGCGGCGTAGCAGGACAACTTAATAATTGGCATGCTGACTATCACAACGCATTGCTTTTCTATGGTTGGTTCAACGGTCAGGGTTGTCAAGGCATCAATTCGAATAACTATGAATGGGTTCAGATACAGGAACAGGGTCATCAGATTTCAGAATATCCTTATTGGGTGGTCGACGTTCCTGGATGGCAGGGACATGTACTCAAAGATGACGCTTCTTTCTATATGGTTGACGAGAGCCGTGCCACCTGTATCTATGGAACATCTCCCTCATATACTGTTACCGTTGACGCGACAGACAATTGCGGTGTAAACATTAACAAGGGCTCTGACCCAACGCCCTCTCCCAACTTCGTCTACTACGCCTTCGAGGACCTCGGAACGACTGATGACTTCGACTTCAATGACGTCGTGCTGCGTGTCTCTGCCCGTAATGCTGAGGGAAAATGCTCGGTAGACCTGATGGCTGCCGGTGGTACAATGTCGACAATCGTTACCTATAATGGCAGACAGATAGGTACTGAAGTTCACAGTGCCTTCGAAACAGGCTCGGAAAAGATAATGGTGAATACCGATGCTTCAGACGGTGTAAGCAAAGATTTTGTTAACTTGAGTACAATTCAAGTTGACGCAGATGCCGATTTGACCAATCTGCCGTTGGGTATCACCTGTCAGAGTGGCAGCTCGGTGATTAACGTGACACGAACCGCTGTTTCCCAGACCCCTGACCGCGCTCCTCTGGTTATCGTTGTGAGTGGCAATTCTGCCGGCAAGTGGTTCTGGCCTAAGGAACGCGTGAACATCTCGACAGCCTATACGCAGTTTGGTGCCTGGGGTGCCGATGTGTCGACGAATACGAGTTGGTATCTTAATTACGCTAACGATAAGGTACACACATGGTAATGAAACGCAATCACACTATATTTTTACTCCTAGCGGCAGCCCTTGGGCTGTCGCTTGAGTCGTGTAATAAGGAGATGTTCAACCAACAGTTGTATAACGAAATTATCACCCAACAATTCCCCATAGACCCGATTGACGATACCCATAACTGGGAACTGTCAACCCGCAGAAGTATCGTCATCAAGGCGAATGCCAATATGGAGAATATGGAGAAGGTGATGGTGCTTTCGAAGAACCCGCTGACCAGCAGTGATGCGCAGATTATGGCTGAGGCTGAGGCTACGACAGAGGGCGGGCTGCATACCCTGCTGTTTGCTGCTCCATCTTCTCAAACATCTTTCTATGCTGCCGTCAAGACTACAGACAAGCAGTATGCTGTGGTGCCCTTTACGACGTCGAACAGCCAGGTGAGCTTTGAGGATAAGACGACGGGGACGCTGACGAGCGACCTGGACTACTATTCGTTCACCTATTGCTTCGAGGAGAATTTTCCCGAACCAGGCGACTACGATTTCAACGACTGCGTGATGCGGATGTCGGTGATGCCCGGTACGAAAAAGAACCAGGTGAAGCTGATTGTCACGCTGGCTGCTGCGGGGGCTAAGAGACAGATAGCCGCTGCCGTCAGACTGAAAGGATGTAATGCTGACGATATAGAGAGTGTGGAGATAGAAGAGGGTAAGGCCTTCGACGATGGCTATCCGCTGACGCTGAGGTCTATACCTGACGGTTCCACATTCCAGCGCGGCAGAGACGAGAAACAACCTGTCATCCGACTCTTTGAGGATGCTATGTGGTGTCTGATTCGTGAACAGGCGAGCGACAATGGCGTGCTGAACCGCTACTATGTCAATGTGTCGCGTGCAGAAAGTGAGACGTTCAAAAAGGCAGACCCTGTCAAGCGCACTTATATCATCAACTTCAAGGAGAGTTCCAGTGCCGCAAGCATGCTGCAGAATATCCTGACCGATAACTTGGACCCGTTTATCGTCACTCCTTATAACAACAACTATTGGGAGACGCATACCTATCAAGACCGGCTGGCACAGGTGTTATACGAATATCACGACCAGACCTCGATACACATCACGTGGGCCCTGGGTGTGCCATCGGGAACGTTCCGCTGGCCTTTGGAGGCAAAGCTGATAGGCAGTTATAAGGATGGTGTGCTGACGGGAGCTTATCGTAAGGATGGCCATTCCTTCGGAGAGTGGGCTGCCAAAAAGGAGAACTCACGCGACTGGTTCCTCTATCCTACCACTTCAGAAGTCTATTAAGCTGATTAATCGTATTTACAATGGTACTGAACTATATTTGGGTAGCTTTCTTCTTGGTTGCTTTTGTCATTGCAGCCGTTAAGCTGGTGTTCTTTGGCGACTTCGACGTGTTTCCTGCGATGATGGACTCTACGTTCTCATCGTCGAAGACGGCATTCGAGATTTCACTCGGTCTGACGGGCGTGTTGTCGTTGTGGCTGGGTGTGATGAAGATAGGCGAGAAAGGGGGCGTGGTCAATGTGCTGGCGCGTCTGCTGTCGCCCGTATTCACCAAACTGTTTCCTGACATTCCCAAGGGTCATCCCGTCACAGGGTCTATCTTCATGAACATAGCCGCCAATATGCTGGGACTGGACAATGCGGCCACCCCGTTGGGCTTGAAGGCGATGGAGCAGATGCAGGAGCTGAACACGAAGAAGGATACGGCATCGAACCCGATGATTATGTTCCTGGTGCTGAACACCTCAGGACTGACGCTGATTCCCGTCAGCATCATGGTGTATCGCGCACAGTTAGGGGCGGCACAACCTACTGACATCTTCATCCCTATCCTGCTGGCTACTTTCTTCTCGACGCTGGCAGGTATTATCGTCACCTCGTTCTTCCAGCGCATCAATCTGATTAACCGCGTCATGCTGTTGACGTTGGGAAGCGCTTGTGCGTTGGTGGCTGCCATCATCTGGGCTTTCTCGCAGATGGACGGTGAGACGATGAACCGCGTGAGCACTACAGTAGCCAACATCCTGCTGATGACCATCATCACAGGATTCATTGTGGCGGGAGTACGCAAGAAGGTCAACGTCTATGATGCCTTTATCGAGGGAGCGAAGGACGGATTCAGCACCGCAGTGCGTATCATCCCCTATCTGGTGGCTATCCTGGTGGGCATTGGCGTGTTCCGTGCCTCCGGAGCGATGGATATGCTGATTGGTGGCATGCGCTGGTGTGTGGAGGCTACAGGGGTGAATGCCGAGTGGGTGGACGCTATGCCTACAGCACTCATGAAGCCGCTGTCGGGCTCAGGAGCGCGCGGCATGATGGTCGATGCGATGACGACATACGGTGCCGACTCGTTTGTAGGCCGTCTGTCATCCGTCTTCCAAGGCTCTACAGATACCACTTTCTACATCCTCGCTGTCTACTTCGGTTCAGTAGGAGTATCGAAGACCCGCCATGCTGTCACCTGCGGTCTGCTGGCTGACTTGGCAGGCATCATCTCCGCTATCGCAATCTGTTATCTGTTCTTCGCATAACACATTATGGCAAACATGAAATCACTGGCCAAGGATACGGCCATCTACGGACTGTCGAGCATAGTAGGACGATTCCTTAACTATCTGCTCGTACCATTATATACCCACTACATGCCCAAAGCCTCGGGCGACTATGGCGTAAGTACGAATATCTATGCCTATACGGCACTAATCCTGGTGTTGCTGACGTTTGGCATGGAGACCACCCTGTTTCGTTATGCCAACGATGAGCGAGAGCAGCCAGAGACTGTTTTCTCGACGGCTATGGCTACCGTTGGCTCGCTGACACTGATCTTCCTGCTGCTGCTCTTCGGGTTTATCATACCAATCAGTCAATCGCTGGGTTATGCCTTGCATCCTGAATACTTGCAGATGATGGCTGTTGTAGTAGCACTGGATGCGCTGCAAGCCATTCCCTTCAGCTACCTGCGCTATCAGAAGCGGGCCATCCGCTTTGCCTCGCTGAAGCTGCTGTTTATCGCATTGAATATTGGACTCAACGTGTTCTACTTCGTGGTATTGGGTAAGACGACCGTATTCTACGTTTTCTTCATCAATCTGCTGTGTACGGCCTTTATCACGCTTTTCTTCCTGCCTGACCTGTTCCGCATCCATTGGCATTTCGACGGACAGCTGTTGCACCGCATGTTCAGCTACTCATGGCCCATCCTGATTTTGGGCATTGCGGGTATTCTGAATCAGGTGGCTGACAAGATTATCTTCCCATTGGTCTATCCTGACCAGGCAGAAGCCAATGTGCAGTTGGGTATCTACGGTTCGTGTGTGAAGATAGCGATGATTATGGCGATGATTACTCAGGCCTTCCGCTATGCCTACGAGCCTATTGTCTTTTCCAAGAGCAAGGATGCTGACAAGACCGAATACTATGCTGCAGCCATGAAGTATTTCCTCATCTTCACCCTGTTGGCCTTCCTTTGTGTGGTAGGCTGGATGCCGCTGTTGCAATATATTATCGGAGAGGAATATCGTGAGGGATTAGGTGTGGTACCTATCGTCATGGTAGCTGAAATCATGATGGGTGTCTACTTTAACTTGTCGTTCTGGTATAAACTTATCGACAAGACCGTCTATGGTGCCTGGTTCTCGCTGGCAGGCTGTCTGGTACTCTTTGCTGTCAACATCATCTTCATTCCTAAGTACGGCTATTGGGCCTGTGCATGGGGTGGGGTAGCCGGTTATGGTACGGCTATGGTGCTGAGTTACATCATCGGACAGCGGAAGAACCCTATTCCCTATCCAATGAAGGATATTGCAGTATATGTGTGCATCACGGTCTTCCTGACGGTATTGATGTATTTGCATGAAGACCGGTTCCACCTCGGATTGGCCTCTTTGGCGTTCAACACGATGTGCATTGTGCTTTTCGTGGTCTTCATCATCCGTCGTGACCTGCCGCTCAGCCAGTTACCCGTCATTGGGCGTTTTTTCCGCAAACCCGGAAACCCCGGAAAATCAAGAATAATCTAAATCACAATTGCTATATGAAGAAAATACTTTTATCGCTGATGTGTCTGTGCTCCCTGGGAGCTCATGCTGATGAGGGCATGTGGACACTCTACAATCTGCCTCCTGCTGTTATCCAGCAGATGCAGCAGTATGGATTCCAGCTGTCGCCAGAACAGCTCTATCAGAGTGACGATGCCGTCAAGAATGCCGTAGTCAACTTCGGTGGTTTCTGTTCCGGAGTTGTTGTCAGCCCTGACGGACTGGTATTCACCAACCACCATTGCGGCTTCGATATGATTCGTCGTCACTCTACTGTTGAGCACGACTATCTGCTTCATGGCTTCTATGCCAAGAGTTTTGAGGAAGAGTTGCCTAACGAGGGTCTCTTTGTCAGCTTTATGGTGGAGCAGAAAGATGTGACCGACCAGGTGATGGAGAAACTGAAGGGCGTCGACTTCGACAAGCAGGGAAGGATTGTCGACAGTCTGGAGAATGCCTGGCAGAAGGCAGTCAAGAAACAGGACTCCACGCTGCGTGTAGAGGTAAAACCTTTCTACGAAGGCAACAAATACTACCAGACCACCTATCGCGACTACAACGACGTCCGTCTGGTATTCACCGTACCTAAGTCGATGGGTAAGTTTGGTGGTGAGACAGACAACTGGATGTGGCCCCGTCAGACCTGCGACTTCAGCGTGTTCCGTATCTATGCTGACCCCAAGACTGGTGGACCTGCTGAATATTCGAAAGACAATGTGCCTTATCATCCGAAGTCATGGGCTCCAGTATCCATGCAGGGCTATAAGCCTGGCGACTTCTGTATGATTATGGGCTATCCCGGTTCTACCAGTCGTTATCTGTCGAGCTATGGCATCCAGGAGCGTCGTGATGCACAGAATGCTCCCCGCGTGCAGGTTCGTGGTATCAAGCAGGAAATCATGCTGCGCCATATGCGTGCTGACGAGGCTGTCCGCATCAAGTACGACTCGAAATATGCCAGCTCCAGCAACTACTGGAAGAACTCTATTGGTATGAACAAATGTATCGACTCTATCGGACTCATCCAGCAGAAGCAACAGTACGAGGCCAAGATTCGCCAGTGGCAGGACAAGACGGGTTATCTGAAGGGAGAGTTAGACTTCGACAAGATGGCCGAGCTTTACCAGAAGCGTATGGCACTGACCCGTGTCCGTACGTTGTTCATGGAGACTTTCTTCCTACAGGACCAGATGACTCTGCGTGCTTGGAAGGTGCAGTGGCGTATGCCCGTAAAAGGTCCCAAGGATAAGCCTAAGAAGCAGTATCATGAATTTGAGGATAATGCTGAAGAATGGGACAAGGCCACCGACTCAGAGATGTTGGCAGCCCTGATGAAGAACTACCGTGAGCAGGTGACCGAGGATGACTATCTGCCCGATTTCTATGAGACGGTAGATAAGAAGTTCCATGGTGATTACACGGCCTATGTGAATACCCTCTATAACAAGTCGATACTGATGAAGTCAGGTAAGCCCATCTACTTCAACAAGAAGAGCTACAAGAAGGACCTGGGCGTACAATACGGATTGTCGCTGAGCGAAGTTTGGGACGAGATCAACGAAAAACGTGGTAAGCTGTCCAGCGAGATTGCTGAACAGGAGAAGTTGCTGTGTGCTGCCGTGCTGCGCATGGAGCAGGACATGCCCAACTATTCGGATGCCAACTTCACCCTGCGCATGACCTACGGCCAGATAGGTGAATACACCTTGGGCGGACGTCCCTCGGGCTACTATACCACAGCCCGCAGCTTGTGGGAGAAGATGCAGAAGGCTGACCAGAACTTCGAATACTTTGCTGAGCCTGTGATGCACGAGCTGATGAGTCAGAAGGACTTTGGTGGCTATGCAGACCAGCTGACGGGCACCATGCAGCTCTGTTTCCTCTCGAATACGGACATCACGGGTGGTAACTCCGGCTCACCTATCTTTAATAGTAAGGGAGAGCTGCTGGGACTGGCGTTCGACGGCAACTGGGACTCGCTGTCAAGCGATATCTTCTTCGACCGTCAGCTGGCGCGCACCATCAATGTCGATGTGCGCTACATGCTGTTCATGATGGATAAATGGGGACATGCTGACCGTTTATTAAAGGAAATCAATGCGAAATAAGCTGCTCGTAGGACTTCTTGCCCTGTTGCCTGTCACGGCTGTAGCCCAGCAGCGTGTCAATCTGGCTGGTGAATGGTCGTTGCGGTATGGTGACACCAAGACCACCGTCATGCTGCCTGGTACGATGGATACCAACAAGCAGGGCGTGCCCATCAGCAAGAAAGACGAGACGACTCACCTGTCGCGTCTCTATAGCTACAAGGGCAAGGCGTACTATGAGCGTGAGATTGTCATTCCCAAGACGTGGCGCAAGAAACCTGTCACGCTGTTCTTGGAGCGTACCAAGCCTACGTGGCTGTATGTTGACGGAAAACTCGTTGACTCGTGCAATAACATCTCGACGCCTCATCGCTATCAGCTGGCAGCCATGAAACCTGGCCGCCATACCCTACGTATCTTGGTAGACAATGGCAGTGGGGTGCCTGAACAGTTGTATGGCAGCAGCCATGCCTATACGGAGGATACCCAGACCAACTGGAACGGCATTATCGGTGAGATGTATCTGGAGGCCTCCGGAAATTCTGGAATGTCCGGAATATCCAGAAAATCCGGTGCACTTACCATCCGCGACCGCCATTTCTACGATGCTCAGGGTCACCGTGTATTCCTCAGGGGGAAGCACGATGCCTGTGTGTGGCCGCTGACGGGCCATTGTCCGATGGATAAACAGTCATGGCTCGAGTATTTCCGCACCTGTCAGGACTATGGCATCAACCACGTGCGATTCCACTCCTGGTGTCCGCCGGAGGCTGCCTTTGCCGCTGCTGACGATGTGGGCATCTATCTGCAGCCGGAGTTGCCTTTCTGGGGCGACTTCAATGCCAAGGACAGTGTGCTGATGCAGTTTCTGCACAAAGAGGGTGTGAATATCATGCGCGAGTACAGCCACCATCCTTCGTTTGCCATGTTTGCTTTGGGCAATGAGCTATGGGGCAGCATCGAGGAGATGGCTCGTTTTGTCGCTGATTTCCGCCAGCTGGCCCCTCATGTGCTGTTTACCTTTGGCTCCAACTATTACCTGGGTTATCAAGGGGTGAAACCGGGGATGGACTACTTTACGACCTGTCGTGTTGGAGGTGAGGCATGGGGCAGCTACGATACGCATACCCGTGGCTCCTTCTCCTTTGCTGATGCCAAGACGGGGGGTATGCTCAATACCGAGTATCCCAACACGCAGATGACGCTGGAGGCGGGCTGTAGCAAGTCGACAGTTCCCGTCATCAGTCATGAGACGGGGCAGTTCCAGATTTATCCCGATTTCGATGAAATCAAGAAATATACGGGCGTGCTCTATCCTTATAATATGGAGGTGTTCCGCACTCGTCTGGATGCTGCGGGCATGCTGGAGCAGGCTAAGGACTTCCATCGGGCCAGCGGGCTATGGGCGCTGGAACTTTATAAGGCTGATATCGAGTTGGATTTGCGGACGGAGGGGATGGACGGCTTCCAGCTGCTCGACCTCCAAGACTATCCCGGACAAGGGTCTGCCTATGTGGGTATCCTCGACGCCTTTATGGAGCCCAAGCCGCTCTGTACGGTCCGCCAGTGGCGCGAGTGGTGCAACGATGTGGTACCTCTGGCCCTGATGCCAAGCTATACCTTCGCGTCGGGACAAAAGCAGGATATCGAGGTGAAGATAGCCAACTACAGCGGAAAATCGCTGAAGGGAAAGCGTCTGAGGTGGGTGTTAGGCAATATGGAGGGCGACCTGCTCATTCCCGACGGAGAGGGGCTGCTCAACTTGGGAAAGATAACTTTTGAGGCTCCTGTGCAGCAAACGGGCCGCGACCTGATGTTGTCGCTCATGATTGACAACACGGAATACCACAATACCTACAAGGTGTGGATTTATCCCCAAGAAGTGAAGCTGGAGAAGGAGGGTATCGTCATTACCCATCAGATGACTGACGACATAGTCCAGCAGCTGGAGCGTGGTGCGAAAGTGCTCTGGATGCCCGACTCCACACAGTTGAGGGAAAATACTGTCGACGGACTCTTCCAGACGGACTATTGGAACTACAGGATGTTCAAGACTATCTGTGAGAACAACAAGAAACCCATATCGCCTGGTACGTTGGGTATTCTGACCAACCCCAAGCATCCGTTGTTTGGAGAGTTCCCCACCGATGAGCATACCAACTGGCAGTGGTTCCCCGTCATCCAGCAGTCGCATCCGCTGATTCTGGATAATCTGCCACGCAGCTATCGCCCCATCGTACAAGTGATAGACAACATCGAACGGAATCACCGGTTGGGACTGGTCTGCGAGTTTGCTGTGGGGAATGGAAAGCTGCTGATATGTATGAGCGACCTGGAGTGTGCCCAGGAGTATCTGGAGGGCCGCCAGTTCTATCATAGCCTGTTGCGTTATATGCAGAGTGATGATTTCCAGCCTAAGGAGCAAATAAAATGGCCCGACTTGCTGAAAGCGCTGTCAGGCCATGTGCAGGAGACCAAGCTCAAGGAGCTGAATAATATCTCTCCATATTAGGGCTTATTTCTTCTTTCGAGGTTTGCGGATAGCCCAGCCTTCTTCTTCGAAGTTGGGTATCTCGCCCTTGAGCTTCATGCCTTTAGGGTTGAGAAAGCGCATCCATTCCTCTTTCTTGTAGGTCTTAGGCTCTACGGATTTTCCGGGTTTTCTGGATTGTCCGGCTTTTCCGGAGATTCCGGGTTTTCCGGCTTTTCTGGGTTCTCTGGTCGCTTTGGCTCCCTCTGCGGCATCGTTGCAGCGTACGTCGCGGTTCTTGTAGCGCTGGCCGTTGACATACTTGATGACACGCTCAGCGTCCTCCTCCGGCACTTCGAAATACGACATCGTGGTGAGCAGGTCGATGTGCCCCACCTGTACATGACCGTGTACGTGCTTGTTCAGGAACTGCATAATCTCGCCAGGATAGAAGCCATCCTTCTTGCCCAGATTGATGAAGAGCTTGCGATAACCCTCGCTCGTTGGGGTGGCTCCCTTCTTGCCCCTTGCCCCCTGCTCCTTGCTCCTTTCTCCTCTAACTTCAGAAATCTCGGGTGCATCAGCATAGTAGGCCAGGAACTTGCCAAACTCCAGCGATACGATTTTCTTAATCAGGTCATCCTTATCTACATACTCGAAGTAGCGGCTGATGTCCTGCATGAAGGGTGCTATCTGCTCCTCATCGACATCGGCTTTTACAATCTGGTCCATCACCTTGTAGAGCTGCTTCTTGCAGATTTCCTCTGCTGATGGGATGGTGCCCTGTTCAAACTGCTTGCCAATCTCCTTCTCAATATTACGGATTTTGAACTTCTCACGACTATGCACAATGCTGATGCTCGTACCCTTCTTGCCGGCACGACCCGTACGACCGGAGCGGTGGGTATAGTTCTCGATGTCGTCGGGCAGTCCGTAGTTGATGACGTGCGTCAGGTCGTCGACATCGAGTCCGCGTGCTGCCACATCGGTAGCCACCAACAACTGCACGGTATGCTGACGGAACTTCTGCATCGTCAAGTCGCGCTGCTGCTGGCTGAGGTCACCATGCAGCGACTCAGCGTTATAGCCGTCTTTGATGAGTTTGTCAGCCACTTCCTGGGTCTCCATCTTCGTGCGGCAGAAGATAATGGCAAAGATGCGCGGGTAGTAGTCCACCAGTCGTTTCAGGGCTAAGTACTTGTCCTTTGCATTCACCATATAATAGATATGGTTCACATGCTCGGCACCCTCGTTGCGGCTACCTACCACAATTTCCTTGTAATCGTGCAGGTAACCCTTGGCGATACGTTCTATCTCGCGGCTCATCGTCGCTGAGAAGAGCAGCGTGTTACGTTCTTCGGGCACTCCCTCCAGAATGGCGTCGATGCTCTCCGAGAAGCCCATGTTCAGCATCTCGTCTGCCTCGTCGAGCACCACGTTATACACGTCGTCCAACTGTGCTACGCCCCGTTTCATCAAGTCGATGAGTCGTCCAGGGGTAGCCACAATTACCTGTGCACCTCTCCTTAGCGCACGTATCTGCTGCTCTATCGAGGCACCGCCATAGACCGCCTCGATATGGATGCCGTCCAGATACTTCGCAAAGTCGCGCAAATCGTCGGTTATCTGTAGGCATAACTCACGGGTAGGAGCCAGAATGAGGGCGAGGGGTAGTCCTCTCCCTATCTGTCCAAACTGCGGGTGAGGCGTTTCTGCAATGCGTTGCAACACGGGAATACCGAACGCCGCCGTCTTTCCTGTACCCGTCTGGGCCAGTGCTATCACGTCGTTCCGATTACCCAACAAATAAGGTATGACCTCCTCCTGTACAGGCATGGGCTGTACAAATCCCATTTCTTCGATGGCTCTGCGAATCCCTTCGCTGACACCAAGTTCTTCAAATGTCTTCAAAATCAATAACTTTCTTAATTCCGGTGCAAAGGTACGATTAAGCGAGCAGAAAACCAAATTTTATTTGAGTTTTCTCGTGTGTACACAGAAAAATCGGGACGCACCTCACGGCGAATCCCGACGAATATTCTATTTTTTAAACTACTGCTAACAATTATAATGGTGTTAGCGCCATGTGTGATAGTTTACTGTAACCAGCGTGGGTCGCCAACGCCATCCTCGCCAACTTGTCCTGTTATCTTGAATTCGCCTGTTGCCGGTGAATTCCAGAGCTCTTTCTCATCTAAGGAGAGTTCCTGCAGACCATCCAACGGGTAAGTCTTCTCAGCCACAACAGTCCAGGTGAAATTGGTCTTGAAACTCTTCGTGACGCTGGGTAGTGTGGTCTCGCTGGCATTCAGGAAGATAGAGCCGCTAACGCCAGCCTCGTATGGCTTGATGTTGGAAGTGCCACCATCCGTCGACAATGACGGTCCAAACAAGGTGTTATATACATTCAACTTGACGGTATTGGCGTTGCCGTTGATGCGGAATAGTGGGTTGTTGGCATTGTCAATCTTTTCAATAGGAGCATAGCAGAACGTACAGTTGCTGATGTTGAAATCGATATCGCCTGTCGTCTTGCGGAGGTCGCACAGCTGAACGATATTGGTAAGTGTACTGTTCTTTAGCGTAATGCTCTTGAGGTCTACATTCTTATTGTTGGTTGTAAAAGCACCTTGGTCACCAACACCATTGATGACACAGTTATCAACAATGATTTCGTTGACGTTATCGCCGTCAGCCTGACAACGCACGATGGCGCGATAGCCCTCAATATGACAGCCGCTGAAGCTGATTTTCTTCAGGGTAGACTTCGTGCCGTTGATGTTGAATACCTGACGGCCTCCGAAGCCAGGAGCATTACCTCCGCCTTCGCTGATAGGCTTTACTTTATTGTCTCCTAAGGCCTTGTCGCTGTAGAAGTCGACATCCTTGAACTCCAAGAAGTCCACAGTCACGTTCTTAGCCAATGTGAGACCACCGGACGACACGAAGCGGGCATTGCCACCTAAGGTCGATGCAGTAACGAAGCGCACGGACTTATTAATGGCATAGCTATTGTTCACCTTGTAGTCGAAGTCGCCACGAAGGATGATGGTGTTGCCATCTTTCACCTGCTCCCAGAATTCTGTGGTCTTCAGCGTGTCCTTAGCCTGATTCTCATCGTAGTCGCGGATGTCAATCCAGTTGCCTGCCCCATATTCTGCATCGAAGTCGACGGGCTTGCTTGTCGTGCCGCTGACCTTTCCTGCATAAGTGGAATTGGTGAAATTCTCGCTGTCGCTATATGCATAGAAGGTGTATTTGGTACTTGGCTGCAGGCCTGTGACATCTATCGTTCCTGCATTGTAGGCAGAGGACGATACCGTCTTGACGATTTCCTCACCGTCATCTTCCGGTACAGCCACGATAGCCTTGATGGTGACACCAGAGAGGTCCCACGTGATGCGTGCGGCATTGTCGATAGTCTTCACCTGTTTCAGACTGGTGGGATAGGAGACGTTGACATCCTTGGTGTTATAGGTCTTAGAAGACTTGCTATCTCCTTCACAGTTGATTTCCACCATATACTTCTCATCCCAAGCCAAATCGGTGAAAGTGTAGGGTGACTGTTTGCAACTGGCAGTGGTAACAACCTCATAGATGTTGTCGCCAGCCTCGTCAGTACCTGTTACCTTATAGAGGGTCAGGTTGTATGATGTGGCGCCACTGATGTTGTCCCATGTAGCTGTTATCGTGTTATTGTTCGTTTCCAGCGATGCAATAGGACGGAACAAGCGCGGAGCATCACCCTTGTTGTCATTATCGCTGCAGCTGCTCAGAAAACCTGTGGTCGTTGCTGCAAGCAGCATGATTATTAAATATTTCTGTAGTTTCATTGTCGTTGCTGTTTATTTGTTACGAATAGCATAGCCGTCGTTGGAAAGCACTCCATTTGACGACATCACACGGTCTGTAGGAATAGGAATGACGTATGGTGCCACCTTGCTGCGTATGGCTGTCAGGTCTTCCGTTCCTTTAACGAGGGTGTTTTCAGTAATACCATACCAAGAGTAGCGGATTTTTTCGTCCAGGATACCTTTCTTGATGGTGTTACCTTCTTCGTCAGTACCATATTTGACATTTGTCTCAGGGTCTGTGTCTTTGACAGAAATCTGGTCAGCGATGAAGCTCACATACTTCAGCCCGTCGAAAGTGGCTCCGGCGCTCTTGATGTCATCATCAGCAAGCGTCTCTGCTGTGTTATAGGGACTTTCTTTGGGATTGCAGTAGGTGAAGTAATCATTGGTAAACTGCAGTCTTCCGTTTATATAGTTATAATACAGGCGATTGGCAATTCCCATGTCTACTATCTCCTTGTTCTTGTTATAGATGTACTCTCCACCAACAATGTCAAGCTGCTGATAGTTAGCGGCTACTGTGCGAATCCACTCAATGCAGTCAACCACCTTGCTGGAATAGTTGTTCCAGCGTACAAGGTCGAACTTACGGATGTTCTCACCACCAAACTCCCACGCGCGCTCGTTGATGATGGCTTCCTTGAATGCGTCATGCGTAGTCAGGTTGTTGACATAGTTGGTCACCATCTCTGTAAAGTTGGTGGCGTTGACGAAGGCACGCTCACGTACACGAGTCAGCATCTGTTTAGCAATAGCGGTCGGACCATTGTTGATTTCATTGTCAGCCTCAGCCAAGAGCAGCAGTACGTCAGCATAGCGCAATACAGGCCAGTTGATACCCGTACCCTTGTTGGCAACGTTGGTGACGGTCAAATCCATACGGCACCATTTTGCCGGCTGGACACCTTGAGCGTTGCAGGCTCCTTGCATGTTGTCGTTGAGCCAACGGTAGTTGGTGCAGGTCACGGGGAGACGCTGGTCTTGAGGGTCAAACGAACAGGCATAGCTTGGTGTCAGGTTTGTATAGGTTGTTCCTGCACCTTTTGTGCTGGCAACAACGCTTAGACCGTGACACCATCCGATGTCGCCACCAGAATTGGGTACGAAACCCATTTCAAAGAGCACGTCGCTGTCGCCAGGGTTGCAGCCATTAATCTCATTGTCGAAAATCTCCTTGAAGTTCGTGTTCAGCGTGCGGTCTTTCAGTGAGATGAGCTTCAGGGCGTATGCCTTTGCTACTTTGTAATAGTCATCAGCTGAAGTGGCAGTCTGCTCATTACCGTTTTCGTCAGTATAAGTCAGCGAGTATTCTTCGCTGGTCTGCGTCGAGCGAGCCATAGTACCATTGGCCTGCATAGAGTATCCGGCACGGAACATGGCCAACTTGACGATGAATCCTAATGCAAACTCACGGTTCATGCGCTCTGTGGTGATGTTTGCGCTCCACTGCATCTCCTCTTCCACGCTAATCAGGTCTTTAATCAGATGGGTGTAGATGATGTTCTTGTCTACGCGTCCACCAGCGTCGAGATAGTTCTCCTTAGTCGTAGACTTGGTAGCAAAGGGAACGTCAGCCCAGAAACCGCACATCAGCCAGTACCAATAGGCACGCAGGCAGTAGGCCTCGCCGTGTAGCTGCTTCATATCCTTGTCGCCCGAGAGGTACATGCTACTGTTCTCAATACCCTCGATACACTGGTTGGCAAAGTCGATGGCTTTCAGGGAATTGTCCCAGCAGTTCTTGATGTCATTGAACTGCGAGGGGTTAAGAGCCCATACGCCTCGACGGGTATTCTCCTGTGCGTTGGCAAGGTTGATGAACCCCACCTCAATGTCTGTATTTTGCATCCAGTTGGTGCTCATACGCGAAGTATAGGTATCCTCGCAGAAGTAGGAGTAGACGTGGTCTATCATCTTTCGAGCATCCGTCGGATTGGAGCAGAGATACTCCAGATTATCTGTTGACAGCGACTCTGTGCTAAGAGTGTCTTCACAAGATGTGAATCCAGCGGCCAACGTCAGTGCTGCAATATATAAAAATAGCTTTTTCATTTTCTTCAATGTGATGGGTATTATTAGAATGTGATGTTAGCACCTACAGTCCATGAGAAAGACTTCGGATAGGCAGAGAAGTCTGCACCAGGAGTTAGACCACTGGTCTTGCTTCCACGGATAGCGGAGTTAACCTCGGGGTCATAACCCGTATATTTGGATATACAGAATACATTGTTCAATGTGCAGTACAAACGCAACTGGTTGCAGGCGAACTTCTGAGTCCATGCCTTGGGGAAGGTAAAGCCTAAGGTGAGGTTTTGCAGACGGAGGAATGAGCCATCCTCGATGAAGTAGGAGTTAGGCACGGGGTTGTTGTCCGATGTGGTGGCTCCTGACCATAATGAGGCGTTAGCGTTCATTTCCTTCAGGGTTTCATAGTCGGTTACGATAGTTCCCGTAGCCTGATCCAGATAGGTCCAAGCCTGTCCACCGAGTGTCACAGGAGACATCTCCTGACGCAGGGCAGCCCACTGGTTACGGTATGACTGATAGGTAATCATTTTGTCCATGTTGTAGACATCATTGCCTACAACATAGTTGAAGTTGGCAGCAAAGTCGAACCACTTGTAAGTGGCGTTGATGCCAAAACCACCTTGGAACTTAGGCTGGGTCTTGCCAATGATGGTGCGGTCGTTGTCGGCATCTATCTTCCCGTCATTGTTCAAGTCCTTGAACTTAGGAGCGCCAGGACGTAGACCGGCCTTGGAGCCTGCTGTGTAATAAGTGTTATCGACAACTCCTTCCTTGAGGATGTAGTTTCCAGAAGAGTCGAAACGGAACTGGGTCTTGCCATTGTCGTCAACGTATGTCTCGAAGTCGTCCACACCATATATGCCATCATATTGGAAGCCCCATACCAGTCCGAGTGGTTCGCCTACGATGACGCGATAGTCGTCAGAGCCACGCATATCCGTTGAGAAACCACCAGAGTTGAAGGCCATCTGTGTGACGCCGTTAGAGAGTTGTTCCACCTTATTCTTGTTGATACCGATGTTGAAGCTGAAGTTCAGCGAGTAGTTCTTATGTTGCAGGATGACCGCATTCAAAGTCAGCTCGATACCCTTGTTAGAAGTCTCACCGATGTTCTGCTGCATGCTGGTGTAGCCAATAGCGGTGATGGGTACCTCCACGAGCAGGTCCTTTACGGTATTGGAATAGTAGTCGATGCTACCCGTGAGTCGCTCGTTGAAGAAACCGAAGTCCAGACCAATGTTACGTGTGATGGTGGTCTCCCATTTCAAGTCGGGGTTAGCCAGCTGGGCGTTGTTCAGCGTATAGTGTGGGTTCTGCTGGTTGCCAGCACCATAGTATTTAGAGCTACTGTAAGCTTTATATGTTGTCTCAAACATCGCGTCACCGATGCGGTTGTTACCGGCAGTACCATACGACAGGCGCAGCTTCAGGTTGCTCATCCAGCTCTTGGCCTTCTCCATCCAAGGCTCTTCGATAATGCGCCATCCTAATGCAGCAGCAGGGAAGAAGCCCCAACGGTTGCCTTTAGAGAACTTTGAAGAACCATCTTCACGGAAGGTCAGGGTGAGGAGATAGCGGTCCATCAAGGTGTAGTTGACACGTCCGAAGAACGAGACGGTGCGGTCTTCCTGACCGAGAGTTGATGAAATGGTCTGTGCACCAGTGGCCTTCGAGTTGTTCTGCATAGCAGCAAACATCTTCTCTGGCTTGATGTCCTTCTGGAAATACTTACCAGTCATCGACATGGTTTCGTAGTTGGTACCCACATACTCCTGACCAACCATAACATTAACATCGTGAATCTTGTTGAATACCTTCTTGAAATTCAGGGTCGTAGCCTCACGCAATTTCCAGGTATCCTTCTTGTCCCACTGACCCATAGGCTGTGAACCACCATTCTGAACGGCCATGCTGCTTCGTGCGCCCCACCAGTCTTTCAGCTGATAGAAAGAGTAGTCGTAGCCACCCTCGGCACGTAATGTGAACATCTTGTTGATTTTCCAGTTAATGGCGGCATTGAAGTTGTAGCGACGGTCGTTCTTGCGACGCCAGTAGTCATTGACACGATCTTTCAGCGTACGAGTGGAACTGATATACTCCTCATATTCATCGTCTGTCATGCTGCTGGGGTCAATCTCTATCTGGTCGTACAAACCAAATACAGGACCTGTGGCAATGGCATCGTAGGAACGAATCTTGTATGAACCACCACCGGTACCCTGACCTTGTGTCTCTGTATCAGCCAGACGTACACCGAAGTCGAGGTCGAGATTCTTAAACAACTCGTGCTTCAACTTGAAGTTCATATTGTAGCGACGATAGCCATTGCCTTCCATCAGACTATTGTCCTTGGCGTATGTGCCGCTAAGCGTGAACTTGGTCTTGTCCGTACCACCAGTGATGCTGATGTTGTGACTCTGCGAAATCTCGTGGTTGCCAAACATCTCATCCTGCCAGTCGTGACCATTCTGATATTTGTAGAGGTCCAGGTCATCGTATGCACCGAAACGTTTCTCAAAGGTAGAGATGCCCGATGCGCCCTGCAGTGCCTGTCGCTCATAGAGATACATGACGTACTGGTAGGGGTCCATCGTGTCCAAAGTCTTGCGGATGGTCTTACCTTGAATGTACATGTTGTAGCTCACCTGGGTCTTGCCACCCTTGGCACTCTTGGTTGTGATAAGGATAACACCGTTGGCACCCTGAGAACCGTAGATGGCTGTTGAGGCAGCATCTTTCAGTACGGTAATGTCTTCAATATCCGAAGAAGAGATATCGCTGATGCTCGATACGGGGAATCCGTCTACAATGTAGAGAGGAGAGTTGTCGCCAGTGATAGAACCGCCGCCGCGCACCTTGATAATCATCTCAGCATCGGGCGAACCGTCGGTAGTAGTAATCTGCACACCAGCCAGCTTACCTGTCAAGGCTTCAGCCACATTGGTGACAGGTACCTTGGCAAGGTCGGCACCCTTGACCGTGCTGACAGCACCTGTCAGGTCCTTCTTACGAGCCGTACCGTAACCGATGACTACCACGTCGTTCAACGTGGTGTTGTCGTCTTCCAGCACGACATCAACTTGGCTCTTGCCCTTCACATTCACCGTCTTGGTCTTCATGCCAATGTAGGAAATGACAACGGGCTTTCCAGCCGTTAACTTAATGGTGAAATTGCCGTCGAAGTCAGTCACACCGCCATTGCGCGTACCTTGTTCTATTACGCTGGCTCCGATGACTGCCTCGCCCTGCGAGTCTTTCACACTAATCCTTACGTCTTGCGCCTGCAGACTCATCGTCATTGCGGAGAAGAGGGCTACAAGCAGCAATCTCATGTTAGTTTTAATAGACATAAATTTAATTAATTAGTAATTGTTTTGAGGTAATCTTTCGTTCTCTTGTTCGCTTCTGGTTAGTACATAGCAGAAGCGCGGGACTGCTTTTTGCCAGTTCCGGAACGAGGGTCCTGAGAAAACCCGATAACAAGAAAATGGAGAACAGCCCCACGCACTAAACGTGGAAGCTACATTGCCCAACTACTGTTATCAGTCTTGCTTGAAAATTTCTCAGGTTTTCGTTCCGCAAGTTTGGAGCATAAACGCTTCTTCTGCCAGAGCGGGTCCTTCCCACTCTCGGCTGCAAAGATAACAAGAAATTTTGAAACGACAAAGAAAAAAGCAAAAAAGTACGCTGTAGTTTTCCGGTAATTGTTTGGAGGATTTGAAATTTGTGCTTATCTTTGCTGGCAGAAACATCAAGAAAACAGAAAAGAAGTATAGTAAAGATGGCACATCTGTGTGTATTTTGTTCAGCTAATCAGCAGATAGATGCTGACTTCTTCCAGATGACGGAAGAGTTGGGGCGGTGGGCAGCAGCTGCGGGTCATACCATTGTGTTTGGAGGTAACGACTCTGGACTGATGCATGCTGTCAGCAAGGCTGCCAAGGAAGCGGGAGGACACTTGGTCGGTGTTGTGCCGCGAGTGATAGAGCAGCGGGGAATGCTGAGTCCTTATCTGGATGTCCATATCCCTACGGAAAATCTGAGTGACCGCAAGGACCTGATGATGCTACAGGCTGATGTGTTCATTGCCCTGCCGGGTGGTGTTGGTACGCTCGACGAGATTTTCACCATGGCCTCGTCAGCCAGTCTGGGCTACCATCACAAGCGTATTGTGCTGTATAACATGAAGGGATTCTGGGATTCGCTGATTGCTATGATGGACGACTTGCAGCAGAAAGGTGTCATCCGTGGCGCGTGGCGCGACACCATTGCTGTGGCCAACAATCTCGATGAAATCAGGGAATTTTTAGCGAAGTGCTAAGGCGCGGTTCTCAGCAGCCTCCATCTGTTCACGCTCACCAGGACCTTTGTCGTTCAGTCCACAGAGGTGCAGAATGCCATGAATGATGACACGATGCAGTTCCTCGTCGTACTCCTTATGGAATAACTCAGCATTGCTCTTGACCGTATCGAGCGAGATGACCAAGTCGCCATTAATCACATCGTCTTCGTCATAGTCGAAGGTGATGATGTCGGTGTAGTAGTCGTGACCCAAGTACTCGCGGTTCACCGCCAGGATATGCTCATCGTCACAGAACAGGTAGCCCACCTCACCGACCTTCTTGCCGTAGGTGGCTGCCACCCGGCGAATCCACGCTGTGGTCTCGCGGCGCTTGATATTGGGGAACTTGATGTTTTCTGCGCTATAGGTAATCATAATTACTCATTTCTCATTACTCATTCCTCATCCAGCGTTTCGGTAGAAATGCCTCAACATCAACACCGAAGTGTTGCAGCTCACGCACCATCGTGCTACTGATGCTGCTGTATTGTGGCTCCGAATAAAGAAGCAGGGTTTCCACACCTGCTATCTGGCGGTTGACGTCAGCCTGCTCACGTTCGTATTCAAAGTCCTTGACGGAGCGAACACCTTTCACGATGAAATGGGCATTTTCTGCCTTCGCAAAGTCGACAGCCAGCCCGTAATAGGGTTTGACCTCGATTCTCGGTTCATCAGCATAGAGTTCGCTGATAGCCTTCATGCGTTCCTCAGCTGACGGCATGTTGGGTTTATGCACTTGGTCGCCCACCACACCGATGACCAGGCGGTCGAACAGGGGCAGGGCTCTTGTCACGATGTTGTCGTGACCTACAGTGAAGGGGTTGAAGCTCCCCACAAATATGCCTGTCTTTTTCGTCATAGCGGTAGCAAATTTTTCACTTTTCACTTTTCACTTTTCACTCAAAGAGTGACGGTTCCATAATATTGCCAGAGTACGGGTTGCGCCCGAAGTGCTTGTAGGCCAGTTCGGTCACCATACGTCCGCGAGGGGTGCGCTTGATGAATCCCTCCATGATGAGGAACGGCTCGTAGACCTCTTCAAGGGTGCCGGCATCCTCGCCAATGGCGGTAGCGATAGTCGTGATACCCACTGGCCCACCACGGAACTTGTCGATGATGGTCAGCAGGATGCGGTTATCTATCTCGTCCAGTCCGTATTGGTCGATGTTCAAGGCCGTCAGTGCTATTTTGGTGATGCTTGTGTCAATCTTACCTGACCCTTTCACCTGTGCAAAGTCGCGTACTCTCCTGAGCAGGGCATTAGCTATACGGGGCGTTCCGCGCGAGCGACGGGCTATCTCTGCAGAAGCATCAGTCGTGATGGGTACACGCAGGATAGAGGCAGAACGCTCAATGATGCGTTGCAGCGTTTCGGGCTCGTAGTACTGCAGGTGCATGTTGATGCCGAAACGGGCACGCAGCGGAGCCGTCAGCAGACCGCTACGCGTAGTAGCCCCCACCAGCGTGAACGGGTTGAGGTCTATCTGGATGCTACGGGCTGAAGGTCCTTTGTCTATCATGATGTCGATGCGGTAGTCCTCCATAGCTGAATAGAGGTATTCCTCAACGACGGGCGACAGGCGGTGTATCTCGTCGATAAACAGCACGTCGTTCTTCTCCAGCGAAGTCAGGATGCCAGCCAAGTCGCCCGGTTTGTCGAGTACAGGACCGGAGGTAATCTTAAAACCAACCCCCAGCTCGTTGGCGATGATGTTCGACAGCGTGGTCTTTCCCAGTCCTGGTGGACCGTGCAGCAATACGTGGTCGAGCGGCTCGCCGCGATATTTGGCAGCCTCGACAAACACTTCCAGATTCTCCACCACCTGCTGCTGACCGCTGAAGTCGTTGAACGACAGCGGGCGGAGCGCGTTCTCGAATTCCTTCTCGCTCGACGAAAACTGTTCTTGTCTGATATCAAAATCTTCGTTCATGTCTGCAAAGGTACGGATTTTTTTTGTATCTTTGCAGCATGAAACGAAAAATATTACTCACTTGGCTGCTTGGAGCCGCTATTTTTGCCCATGCCAGCACCACACTCCCCTTGCAGGGAACAGTTGTTAAACCTACGGATAAGCATATCCAGTATGTGGGACGTATCTGCTTCGACCATCCTGACCGTCCGCGCTTCACCTTTCCCGGGGCACAAATCAATGTCTGCTTCACTGGAACATCCGTCAAGCTGTGGGTAAAGCCCAAGAGTGGCTACTTCATGGCGCAGATAGACCAGGCGGAGCCTTTCAAGGTGGGCTTTATGGGCGAGCGCGACTCGGTAGCTACGCTGGCTACAGCATTGCCTCAGGGCAATCATACCCTGCGGCTGATGTATGTCATCGAGGGTTATGAACTGAAGCCCGACTTTCGAGGTCTGATTCTGGATTGCGGTGCCCGGCTGCTGCCTCCTCCTGCCTTGCCCGAGCGTACTATCGAGTTCATTGGCAACTCTATTACCTGTGGCTATGGCAACGAGAGCATCGAGATGACCGACCCCTTTGAATACGAGACGGAGAACCACTATTATACTTACGCCCAACTGACTACCCGTCAGCTGAAGGCCCGAGCTCATGTGGTGGCGCGTTCAGGCATCGGTGTCTATCGCAGCTATGGCGGTCCGAAGACGGGAACGCCCGACAACGTGATGACCAAGGAGTATGAGTACACCAATCTCTACGACCGTTCTGAGCAGTGGGACTTCTCACGCTATCAGCCCCAACTGGTATGCATCAACCTGGGTACCAACGACTTGTCGACAAACAACTATGATGTCAAACTGCTGAAGACCGCCTACCAGAAGTTCCTGAAACAGGTGCGCAGCCATAATCCGAAGGCGAAGATTGTCTATCTCTGCGGCTCGATGCTGAATGGCAAGGAACTGGAGATTGCCAAGCAGACGCTCAACGAGGTGGTGGCTGAGGCTAACAAGCAAGGTGACAAGGAAGTCTACCGTTTCGACTTCACCCCACAGACGGGCTCATTGAAATACGGCGCCTCCTGGCATCCCAGCAAGTGGCAACACCAGAAGATGGCTGCTGAGCTGACGGCCTATCTGCGTGAGTTGATGCAGTGGTTCTAACGTTTATCGCAACAGTTCGCGACACTGTTCAAGGATGGCCAGCAGGTCATCCTTTTTCTCTGCCCTCAGCATCTTGATGCGGGTCTCGCGGAAGTTAGGGATGCCTTTGAAGACGGGCGAGGCAGCCAAGTGGCGACGGGTATGCAGAATGCCCCGATACTCATCGATGCGCTCCACATTGATGCGCAGCTGTTCCTCCAGCACGTCTATCTTCTCGTCGAGCGTCAGCTGCTGACGACTGAAAATCCAGGGGCAACCGAAGGTGGCGCGCCCTATCATGACGGCATCCACCCCATACGTGTCGAAGGCACGGTCAGCATCCTCCAGCGACTTGATGTCGCCATTGCCAATAATGGGAATATGGATATGGGGATTGCGCTTCACCTCGCCTATCAACGTCCAGTCAGCCTCGCCGGTGTACATCTGGCTGCGGGTGCGCCCATGGATGGTCAGCGCTTGGATGCCACACTGCTGCAGCTGTTCAGCCAGCGTGGTGATGATGAGCTGCTCGTGGTTCCATCCCAGCCGGGTCTTCGCTGTCACAGGCACCTTGACGGCATCGACCACCTTCTGCGTAATCTCCAGCATCTTGGGAATGTTTTGCAGCATGCCAGCGCCAGCGCCCTTGCCTGCCACCTTCTTCACCGGACAGCCAAAGTTCAGGTCTATCACGTCGGGGCCTGCCTGCTCCACTATCTTTGCCGCTTCGACCATCGCCTCAACGTCACGTCCGTAAATCTGGATGCCTACGGGACGCTCTTCGTCGCTGATGACCAGCTTTTTCACCGTCGACTTCACATCGCGCACCAAGGCTTCAGCAGACACGAATTCCGTATAGACCATCGAGGCGCCAAAGCGCTTGCACAGCATGCGGAAACCGATATCCGTCACGTCCTCCATAGGAGCCAGAAAGACGGGCCGTTCGCCTAACTCTATATCACCAATCTTCATGATGTCTTACATTAATAAATGATAGGTACCGCCAGCCAAAGACTTGACCACTCCCTTCATTTCGAGCGAGAAGAGTAGGGCGGTCAGCTGACCGATGGGGATGTTGGTCTTGACGCTGATGATGTTCAGCTGTAGGTCGTTCGTCTGCTGCAACAGGGTGACAACGGCTTTTTCTTCTGGCGACAGGTCAGGGAACAGTTCACGTTCAACGGCTTCTGGCTGCTGTTTCAGCGTCTGCCATCCCATCGACTCCATCAGGTCTTGCGCTGAGGTAATCAGCGCCGCCGTATTGTTGCGAATCATCTTGTTACAGCCTTCCGAGTAGGGCATGCCCACAGCACCGGGGAAAGCAAACACGTCGCGTCCGTACTCTTGGGCGATGCGACAGGTGATGAGGCCACCGCCCTTAATGGCACTCTCCACCAAGACGGTGGCATCCGAGATGCCTGCCACGATGCGGTTGCGCTGGCGGAAGTTGTTGGGAAGTGCTTGTGTCTGAGAGACATACTCGGTCAGCAGACCTCCGTGATTCACCATCTCTGCAGCCGTGTCGCGATGGTGGGGAGGATAAATCTGGTCCAGTCCGTGAGCCAGTACGCCCACCGTCTCGAAGCCCATTTCCAGCGCATGGCGATGGGCACAGATATCAATGCCGTAGGCCAGTCCGCTGACGATGAGCACGTCAGGACACAGCTGGCGCAGGTCAGTGATAAACCTTCGAACCAGGTCCTGTCCGTAGCTGGTGCAATGGCGCGTGCCTACAATGTTGATGATGTGTCGCTGGTTCAAGTCAGCCTCTCCTTTATAATAGAGGATGATAGGGGCGTCAGGACACTCGCGCAGACGGGCAGGATAGTCGTCGTCCTGCATGGTCAGCACGCGGATGTTGTTTTTGGTGATGAACTCCATCTCAGCAGCAGCGCGATGCAGGGCGTCGTCCCAATGGGCCAGCTCCCGATGTTGTTCATAGACGGCCTTACCGCTGCCCAGCGTCCTATAAGCCTCTGCCGACATCGCCTGGCTGATGCCCGACAGGCGCGATAACGCGATGGTGTAATATATCTCTTCGCTTTCCATATTACTTATTCTCCTTGACAGACACAAAATGCGACGAAGTAGGCTCCAGGTCGTGCTCGCGGAACACATCCAGGATGTTCTTGTGCAATTCAGAGTAGACGGCAAACAGCCTGTGCGACTCCATCGTATATCCGTTAATCTCGTAGCGTGAATAGAAATCCTCCAGCATCGTCACCAGCACGAAGGGCCTGGGCTCCTTCAGCAGCAGGCTACAGCGGTCGGCAGCCTCCAGCAGATACTTTTCGATGGTCTGTCGGGGCACCTTATAGGTAAAGGTGAAGTCGCTGTGAACGATGGTTCCCTGGCTGTTGCGTGTTGCTGCAGAGTAGTTGATGGTCTGCATCGACAGTATCGAGTTGTTGGGCACGGTGATGATGTTGTCCTTGATGTCACGCAGACGGGTGATGAAGGCATTCTTCTCCACCACGATACCCTCGCTGTCGCCTATCCTGACGAAGTCGCCAACGAGGAACGGACGCATATAGGTGATGATGAGTCCGCTAATCAGGTTGCCGATAGTGGTCGTAGAGCCCAAGCTGAACAGGGCAGCCACAAAGATGCTGACCCCCTTGAAGATGCCCGACTCGCTGCCTGGCAGCAGGGGCCAGATGACAATCAGCGAGAAGGCGATGATGAAGATGCGGATGACTTGGTAGGTAGGCTGTGCCCAGTCGGCATAGAATCCCTCTATCTTGATGTTCCCCTTGGTGATTTCGTTCGCATAGTAGCGTATCAGGCGGAGCAGTGCGTTCAGCACATAGAGAATGACGATAATCTTCACCAGATGGGGGAAGTAGTGGACGAACGAGATGACCATGTCCTCCAGCGGATTCCATACGTAGCTAATCATTTTCCACGTGAACTTCTCCGTCTCGGGGAAGATGGAGAAGAGCAGGGGCAGCGAGATAATCAGCTGCACGATGACCAGCAGAACCTGGAGTATGCGGGTCAGGACGAGCAGGATGCGCTTCGACTGGTGGACATTCAGGAATTCGTAGCCTCGGATGATGATAGGCTTCAGCTTCCCGCCTAACCCGCTCATAATCCGCTCACGGAGATGACGGATAAACCGCGCTGTCAGCAGGAAAAGCAGCACCTGGATGATGATGAGCAGTATCGCCCATCCGAAGCCCCGTAACTTCGCTATCAGTCCGTATTCTTCGTGCAGCTCGTTAATCTTCTGCGAGATAATCTTCAGGTTCTTCTGGGCTAACTCGTGGCGGTCCATATTATTCCACAGACCGTCCAGATTGCTGACGCGCATCAGCTCTATCTCGCCGCACATGATGTAGGTGAAATACTCGCCCTCGAAGACGAAGATGGAGTCGGTCGTCAGCTTCAGGCTCTTGCCCAGTTGCTCTATCTTGTACTTCATGTTGCTCACGCGCACCTCCGGGCTCTGGCCTCCTATGCTGGCATGGATGAAGAGCAGCGTGTCCTCCCCGACGACGAGCGGCACCCCAGGTGTCACATTCCGCAGCGAGTCTATCCGATGGCGCATGTTAGCCTGCGCTATCGAGTCGGCACGCTCCGACTCTCCGCGCTTGTCCAACGCATGCTGTAGCACTATCTCGTTCAACTTCATCTCCTGCAGCTCCTGTTGCAGACTGTCTATCAGCGCCGTTTGCATCGAGTCGACCTCCCTGTCAGCGTTCACACCAACCGACAGACAGATGAGCCAGAGAGCCAATACATACCGTTTCATAAGCCAAACATTCTAAATAATTGGCAAAGATACTCATTTTTGCTCTATTTTTCGTAATTTTGCACTCACATTTAACTTTTTGTTGAATTTCGTCGCGACTCGACCATCTTCGTGTGACATATATAGGTGAACTGATTTCAATAGGAGTTGCTTTTTCATGGACAGCTACCGCGCTGCTCAGTGAGTTTGGCAGCAAGCGTCTGGGTAACCTGACGCTGAACGTGCTTCGTATGGCATTGGCACTTGTTTTTTCTGTGATACTCTTTTGGTATGTGACAGGCCTGCCTCTGCCGCCTGTCGTTTCTATGGAAGCCTGCGGGTGGATGCTGCTTTCGGGTTTGGTAGGCTATGTTATTGGCGATTTCTGCCTCTTCCAGTGCTATATCATCATCGGTTCCCGCTATGGACAGCTGTTCATGACGCTGGCCCCTTTGGCAGCAGCGTTGATGGCATGGATTGCATTAGGTCAACAGATGGCTCCAATGAGTATTATTGCCATGCTGGTCACACTCATTGGTCTTGGCATCTCGGTGTTAGGACGTGGTGAACATCATAAAGTCTCACTCAAGCTGCCGTTCAATGGCGTGCTCTTTGCCGTCGGTGCCGCTCTCTGCCAGGGCATTGGCTTGGTACTGAGCAAAATAGGTATGGACCATTACGAAACAGGAGCAATGCCCGACTGGCTCATTCCCTTCAGTGCCAACTTCCTGCGTTGCATTGCCGGAATCATCGGATTCAGTATCCTGCTCTATTTCCGCGAAGGATTCAAACGGTTGCGTGAGGCCCTGCATGACCGCAAGGGCATGACCGTTGCTACGGCCACGACTATTTTCGGTCCTTTTGTCGGAGTGGGATTCTCGCTGATGGCTGTACAGTATACCAGTGCCGGTATTGCTTCCACGCTGATGGCATTGACCCCCATCATTATCATCCTGCCCTCGTATTGGCTGTTCCGTCAGAGAATAACATGGCGTGCAGTCCTTGGAGCCATTATCTCAGTCCTCGGTGTCAGCCTGTTTTTCCTTGGTTAAGTTACAGTTGAAGCACGTACATGGAGCACAGGGGGGACAGATACTGGGTATGACGGCTGCTATGACTCAGGTATCTGTCCTCACGGCTTCCTTGTCCCCACGGCTTCCTCTTCGTGTATCCAGGCGGTGACGCTCTTGTGCATGCGTCGCTTGAAGACGGCGCTGAAGGTGCTGTAGCTGTGGTAGCCGCTCTCCTGGGCCAACTGCTGGGCGACGATGGGCTTCTGTGCAGCGGCAAGCTCGCGGTAGCGGGCTACGAAGTGGCGGATGCGAAGGTCGTGGATGTATTCATAGTAGCTTGTGCCCCGACTGGCGAAATACTGGCTGAGATAGTAGCGGTTCACACCGACGGCTGCCGAGAGTTGCTGCAAGGTCAGGTCTGTCTGCAGGTAGATCTGCGTGTCCTCGCAGTGCTTCGCCAGCAGTTGGCCGATATGAGTAGCCTTGCCCTTGGTAGAAGGGTTCTCGCTTAGGCAAACGTCCGTTTGGTCCGGGTGCGGGGCAAGGCTGTCGGTGCTCAGATCTTTCAATGTCTCCACGCGCCACAGCAGGAGGCCCGCCAGCGGGAATCCGATGAGGTGGGCGATGGTGTTCATCACGTAGTCGTCGGTATATTCATAGCTCATGATCAGTAGCATGAGGGCGATGAGCAGCGTAAGGCTGAGCCACACCTCCTTGTGCTCCAGATCGGCATAGTTGTCGCGCAACCACCGCCCATATTGTCTCACGGCCACCACCATATATATAATGTAGGCCATGACGAGGAACAGCCCATAGACCTTGTTCGGCGTCGTGAGGTCGACGGATGGCATGGCGGTCTGCAGCACAGCGATCACCGCGCAGGGC
>JAGAWQ010000168.1 GCA_017941345.1 Prevotella sp.
GGCCATCTCGGCCGTGAAGATTATCATGCAGGCCACCGGCGAGACCACCATGAGCGAGATGACGCGCGACTCGAGCACCGCCTTCACCTCGAAGGCCAAGCAGCTCATCAAGAGTCTGACGGGCAATGCGGCTGAGGAGAGTTCCAGCTCCAGTGCTTCTGACAACAGCGGTTCAAGCAGCTCTTCTAGTAGCGACAACACCGGAGGCGGTGGTGACAATGGTGGCGACGATGAGGGTGCCGGAGACCAGTAATTTAAGTTAAATGTTAAAAGTTCTTTGACCAAGGTCAAAGCGACCAGAGGTCGAGCGAAAAGTTAAAAGTTAAAAGTTAAAAATTAAAAGTTATGAAGAAGGAGACTTGGAAGTTGATAGTGCAGATTTTGGTGAGCATCCTGACTGCACTGGGAACGTCGCTCGGAGTAACGTCGTGCATGTAAACAGAGAAGGCTGGGCAAAAAAATGCTCAGCCTTTTTGATATTCAATGTCATAGCATTTAATGTCTTAATTCAGCCCATAGGCATCTGCGGTTTTAAGGGTTCAACAATTATTGTTTCTTTTCCCACTGTTCCCAGTCGGTTTCAGCGAGATATTTGAGGATATTCTTCTTTAATTCAACAATATCACTGTGGATGACGGCCCACACGGTATCATTGTCTACCTGAAAATATTCGTGGACAAGAAAGTTGCGCATGTTTGAAATAGGACGCCACTCTACTTCTTGATGAGATTCTTTGAATGGGGTAGAAAGCATGTTGGCAGCCTCACCAATTATCTCGATGTTCTTCACAATACCATAATACCTCAACACATCGGCTTCCAGTTCATCTCTTGAAAGGGAACCGGCATACTTCTCTAAGCGTTCAATCGCTTCGAGTATATGCTCCAAACGTGTTTTATCTCTAAGCGGTTCTCTCATAAATCAGAATTTTGTCAAGATCGGCACTCTTGCGGGCAAACGGCAACAAGCCCTTTACAGTTACTAAGTCGACATCAATGTTTAGCATGTCTTGAAGATCGAGGTGCATACCACTTAATTTGAATAGACCTACGGATTGTTCTGGCTGTATCAGAATGTCTATATCTGAGTTCTCTGTCTCTTCACCACGGGCATAGGAGCCAAAAATCCATGCCTTCACAACGGGTTGCGTCTTGAAGTAATCAACGATTTTCTGGGTTATTGCTTGATTGGTCATCATCCTATTTGTCCTTTATTCGTTGCAAAGATACGAATAAGCGAGTAAAAAACCAAGAAATCTTGAGATTTTTATGCGTGAGTATCAAATTTATTTTATACCTTTGCACCTTGTATGGATATAAAGGAAATACATATTAGTGAATACAACTACGAGCTGGCGGACGAACGGATAGCGAAGTTCCCGAAGGCTGAGCGCGACCACTCGAAGCTGCTGGTATACCGTCAGGGGGCTGTCGGGGAGGATGTGTTCTACAACCTGCCGAAGTATCTGCCGAAGGGTGAGCTGATGGTTTTCAACAATACGAAGGTGATTCAGGCGCGTCTGCATTTCCGTAAAAGTACGGGTGCGCTGATTGAGATTTTCCTGCTGGAGCCCGCCCTGCCTGCCGACTATGAACAGATGTTCCAGGCGAAGGGACATTGCGAGTGGTTGTGTCTGGTGGGTAACTCGAAGAAATGGAAAGAAGGCGCGCTCAGTAATGAGGTGAGCGGTGAGAGGGTGAGTGCCACGCGGATGGGTGAGCAGGGAACCAGCCAGCGTATCGCCTTCGACTGGACGGGCGACCTGTCGTTTGCCGAGGTCATCGACGCGATGGGTGAGTTGCCTATCCCTCCATACTTGAACCGAGAGACGCAGGAGAGCGACAAGACTACGTATCAGACGGTGTATTCGAAGATAAAAGGCAGTGTGGCTGCTCCTACTGCCGGCCTGCACTTCACGGAGCGTGTGCTGAGCGACTTGGATGCTCATGGCATTGAGCGTGAGGAGCTGACGCTGCACGTGGGTGCCGGAACGTTTAAGCCCGTGAAGAGCGAAACGATAGGCGAGCACGAGATGCATACGGAGACGGTGGCTGTGAAGCGGCAGACCATAGAAAAGCTGCTGGCCCACGGGGGTAGGGCGATAGCTGTGGGAACGACGAGTGTCCGCACGTTGGAGAGCCTTTACTACATGGGTCTGAAGGTGATGCAGAATCCTGATGTGAAGGAGGAGGAGCTGCATGTGGGGCAGTGGGAACCGTATGGCGCGGAGCTAAATGAGAAATGCGTTGGTGCTTCGGAGGCGCTTGGGGCGCTGTTGGGGTGGATGGACCGCAACGGGCTGACGACGCTGCACTCGTCGACGCAGATTATCATTGTTCCGGGCTATGAATACAAGATAGTGAAGATGCTGATTACCAACTTCCACCAGCCGCAGTCGACGTTGTTGTTGCTGGTGAGTGCATTCGTGAAGGGCGACTGGCGCAAGATTTATGACTATGCGTTGTCGCACGACTTCCGGTTCTTGAGTTATGGTGACTCATCGTTGCTGATACCTTGATTCTCAAATGAAAGAAATGAGATAATTCAACTTTCTGAAGTAGTTAAGTAGTCAGAAGTTAAAGTAGTTAAGCCAAATGTCTTGTGGCGGAAAACAGCCTGTAGAAGTGATGGCTTAACTACAGTCCGAAGGGACGAGCGAAGCGATAACTTCTTAACTTCTTAACTTCTTAACTACAAAGAAGTTGAGCGAATGCGAAACTTAAAAATGAGTAATATATGAAGTACGGATTGATAAAAGTGGCAGCAGCAGTACCTGCCGTAAAGGTTGCAGACATTGACTATAACGTCAAGGAGATAGAGCGACTGATAGCGCTGGCCGAGGGTCAGGGTGTAGAGGTGATATGCTTCCCTGAGTTGTGTATGACGGGCTACAGCTGTCAGGACTTGTTTAAGGAACAGCTGCTCTTGACGGAGGCCGAGGAGGGCTTGATAGACCTGATGGACTTCACCCGCAAGTTGGACGTCATCAGCGTGATAGGCATGCCCGTACAGGTTGACGGCCTGTTGCTGAACTGTGCCGTCGTGCTGCAAGGCGGAACCATTCTGGGCGTGGTGCCCAAGACCTATCTGCCTAACTACAACGAGTTCTACGAGAAGCGCTGGTTCGCCTCTGCCCAGGACCTGAACCCCACGACCATCTATCTGGCAGGTAGTCAGGTCTGCATGTCGGCAGAACCCAAGCTCTTCAATACCGGCGACGGTGTGAAGTTTGGAGTAGAAATCTGCGAGGACGTATGGGCTCCCATTCCCCCCAGCAACAACCTGACGATGGCCGGTGCCGACATTATCCTGAACTGTTCGGCCAGCGATGAGCTGATAGGCAAGCACGCCTACCTGCGCTCGCTTCTGGCTCAGCAGAGTGCCCGCACGATGAGCGGTTATGTGTACAGCTCGTGTGGCTTCGGCGAGTCTACTCAGGATGTGGTCTATGGCGGCAATGCCATGATTTTCGAGAACGGCTTGCTGCTGGCTGAGGGCGAGCGCTTCTCGTTGCAGCCCCAGATGAAGATAGCCCAGATAGACGTGGAACGCCTGCGCACCGAGCGACATACCAACTCGACATTCATCAATGCCCAGCGCAATGCCCATGCCCAGATTATCGACGCCAAGGATGTCATGGGCGAACATCCCTTCGAACTTATCAGAAAGATTGACGCGCACCCCTTCATACCCGCCGACGACGAGATGGCAACCACCTGCGAGGAGATACTGAACATTCAGACCGCAGGACTGGCCAAGCGACTGCTGCACACCAACTGCCAGCATGTGGTGGTGGGTATCAGCGGCGGACTGGACTCTACGCTGGCCCTGTTGGTGTGCGTCCGTACCTTCGACAAGATGGGACTGGACCGCAAGGGAATCGTTGGGGTGACCATGCCCGGATTCGGTACTACCGACCGCACCCACGACAATGCAGCGACGCTGATGCAGACGCTGGGCATATCACAGATGGAGATACCCATCGCAAAGGCTGTGACCCAGCACTTCCAGGACATCGGTCACGACGCTAACATCCACGATGCCACCTACGAGAACTCGCAGGCTCGCGAACGCACACAGATACTGATGGACTTGGCTAACAAGCTGAATGCGCTGGTTGTCGGCACCGGCGACCTGTCGGAACTGGCGCTGGGCTGGGCTACCTATAACGGCGACCACATGTCGATGTACGGCGTGAATGCAGGCATCCCCAAAACGCTGATACAGTATGTCATCCGCTACCTGTCGGCACAGACCGCCTTCAGCGCTCAGAAAGACACGCTGACCGACATCATCGACACCCCCATATCGCCCGAGCTGACACCTGCCGACAAAGACGGAAAAATACAGCAGAAGACGGAAGACCTGGTGGGACCCTACGAGCTGCACGACTTCTTCCTCTACTACTTCATGCGCTTCGGATTCCGTCCCGCCAAGATATTCCTGATGGCTCAACATGCCTTTGGCGATGCATACGACAAGGAGACCATCAAGAAGTGGCTGACCACCTTCTGCCGCCGGTTCTTCTCGCAGCAGTTCAAACGCTCGTGTCTGCCCGACGGACCGAAGGTGGGCAGCATCTCGCTCTCGCCACGAGGCGACTGGCGCATGCCCAGCGACGCTTGCAGCACGCTATGGCTGAAAGAATGTGAAGAGCTGTAACACTACCGCGTGTGACGATGGAACAGATAACGAGTGCGCAGAATCCGAAAATCAAGCTGCTGCTGGAGTTGCAGCAGAAGTCTTCCGTGCGTCGAGAGCATGGGCTGTTCGTCGTGGAAGGTCGTCGGGAGATAGAGCGCTGCATCAACAGCGGCTATCAGGTGGACACGCTGTTCTGGTGTCCTGAGATTTTCGGGACGGAAGAGCCGCAGGTGGAAGGCGCCCGTCAGTTCCAGGTCAGTGCTGATATATATAATAAGGTGGCGTATCGCGGTGGCACCGAGGGCGTGATAGCCGAGGTGACCGTCCGCCAGCACACGCTGACCGACCTGAAGCTGCAAAAGCATGCCCTTGTCGTCGTGATGGAAAGTGTCGAGAAGCCCGGCAATGTGGGTGCGGTGCTCCGAACGGCTGATGCTGCCAATGCCGATGCCGTCATCGTGTGCGACCCGCTGACCGACCTTTACAATCCGAACCTGATACGTGCTTCGGTCGGTGCCTTCTTCAGTGTTCCGTGTGTGGCCTGCACGTCGGAAGCGTGTATCCGGTGGCTGAAGGAGAACGGTGTGCAGATTCTGACAGCCCAGTTGCAAGACTCCTGTTTCTACTACGAGACTGACATGGTGCGCTCTACGGCTATTGTCGTAGGCACGGAAGCTACAGGACTGACCGACAAGTGGCGAGAGGCCGCTGACGCGCATATCCGTATCCCGATGTTGGGCATCGGCGATTCGCTCAACGTCAGCGTGTCGGCAGCCATTCTCCTGTTCGAAGCCGTGCGCCAGCGGCAACAGCCCCAGCTGATACGCTGAAGTGAGAAAATCCATATTTATTAGGATTGCGGGTGTAAAGAAGTATTCGTACCTTTGCACCCGTAAATTTATAATAAACTATCAGCGTAAATGTATTTCACCGGTATCATCATCGCCATCATGACGTTTCTGACCATCGGCATCTGGCACCCCATCGTCATCAAAGCCGAATATCGCTGGGGCACGCGTCCCTGGGTCGTCTTCCTGCTGGCCGGCATCGGTTGCTTTGTGGCCGCTCTCTATACGGAGAACATCTATCTGTCGTCATTCCTCGGGGTGTTCGGCGCTTCCGCACTGTGGGGCATCGGTGAACTCTTTTCGCAGAAGAAACGTGTGGAGAAAGGGTGGTTCCCCATGAATCCCCGTCGCAAGCACGAATATCAGCAAAACAATTAATCAACACATGAGATATATGATGAAAAAACTATTGTATTCAGGAGCGTTGCTATTCGTTCCATTGATGGCTCAGGCGATAGAGGAGAACGACTCTTCGAAGGTGTATGACCTCGACGAGGTGGTCGTGGTGTCGCAGTCGAAGGAATACCAGAAACTGCGCCAACAGCCGATGAGCTCAACCGTGTTAACCGCCAACGAAATGGCGACGCTGAACATACACGACCTGCGCGACGCATCCAACTACGTGCCGTCGTTCGTCATGCCTGCCTACGGCTCACGCTACACCTCGTCGATGTACGTGAGAGGTATCGGAGCACGTGTCAATAGTCCGTCGATGGGCATTTATGTAGACAACATTCCGCTGATGTCGAAGTCGGCCTTCAACACCCATTTCCACGGCATTGACCGCGTTGACATCCTACGTGGCGCGCAAGGTGCCCTTTACGGCATGAACACCGAAGGCGGACTGGTTCGCATCTACACCAAGAACCCCATGAACTATCAGGGTACTGATATCCGGCTCAGCATAGGCACTCGTCTGCAACGTACCGCCGAGGTGGCTCACTACCGTCGGTTCAGCGACCACGCAGCACTCTCGTTGTCAGGCTTCTACAACGGCACCAACGGCTTTTTCCGTAATGCGTTCAGCAACGAGCGCGCCGACAATATGGACGAAGCAGGCGGCAGGATTCGTTTTGTGCTGAAGCCTTCCGACAGGCTGACCCTTGACCTGACCGGAGACTATCAGTATGTCAACCAGAACGGCTTCCCTTACGGACAGCTGGACGATGAGCTGAAATATGCCGCCAGTCCTTCCACCAACCGCCAAGGCAACTACAAGCGCAACATGCTGAATGCGGGACTGAACCTCAGCTATGCCGGCGATTGGGCAGACATCACCTATACGGCAAGTTGGCAGTATCTCCGCGACGATATGTTGATGGATATAGACTATCGGCCACTCGACTACATGCACATGCAAGAGAAACAGTTGCAGAACAGCGTGACTCAGGAGTTGGTACATAAGAGTCACCAGATAGGCATCTGGAAAGGCATAACGGGTGCTTTCTTCTCGCACCAGTGGCTGAAGACGGACGCACCGGTCTACTTCGACCCGGAAATGAATGCGTTCCTCTCGAAAACCATCGAGGACTATGCTTATTACGGTATGCTTAACTCGATGGCGGCGCGCATGGGCATGGAGGCTGCACAGGCCATGATAGCACGTGCCGGTGGCTGTCACATCACGATGGAGACGGAGACCATACCCGGACTTTTCCGTACGCCGCAGACCAACTATGCCTTCTTCCATGAGTCACATCTCAACCTGACTGACCGTCTGATGGCCACGCTGGGATTCCGCTACGACATCACCCAGAACAGCATTGACTACGCCACAAGTGCTGTGACCCATCTGGACGAGAACGTCATGGGTGTCAACGTGAAAGCCAGCATCAGTTCGCTGCTGGAAAAGAAAGAGGAGGCTTCCTACGACCAACTGTTGCCCAAGGTGGGACTGACTTACCGCATTGATAACGCGGGCAGTAACGTATATGCCATCGTGTCAAAAGGCTATCGCGCCGGCGGATTTAATATTCAGATGTTCAGCGACATCTTGCAGACCGAATTGCAGAACCATGCGCAGACCGCGCGTGGCGATGTGGTGTTGACGCACGATGCTGAGGCATACGATAACATTCGCAACACGATACAGTATAAGCCTGAGGAGTCGTGGAACTACGAGTTGGGAACGCATCTCAACCTGTTGAACAACATGTTGCAGCTCGACCTCTCTGCCTACTACATGCAGATTCGCAACCAGCAGTTGTCGGTCTTTGCCACACAATATGGTTTCGGGCGCTCGATGGTGAATGCAGGAAAGAGCTATAGCTGTGGCGTAGAGGCTACATTGCGTGGAAGTGCATTGGATGACAACCTGACTTGGACTGCAACTTACGGTTATACGCGTGCCAAATTCAAGGAATACACCGATGCCGTAACGGTGAACGGAAAGACCGAGCCCGTCAGCTATGAAGGCAAATATGTGCCTTTCGTCCCGCAACACACGCTGGCTGCCAACGCCGACTACCGCTTTATGCTTCATGGGAACGTGCTGCGCAGTATTACGCTGGGAGTCAACATGAACGCCCAAGGCAAGATTTACTGGGATGCCGCCAACAGCTATGACCAGAAGTTATATGCCACGCTGGGCGCTCATCTTGACGCAGACCTGTCGCCTGTTATCATCTCCGTTTGGGGACGTAACCTGACCGATACGAACTACAACATCTTTGCCATCGACAGCAGCTTTGGCGGCCAAAAGCTGTTCTTCGCCCAGCGGGGTAATCCTATACAGGCAGGCGTGGATGTGAAGGTTCATTTTTAATTTTATTATTTAAACTAAAGAAGACGTTTTCTGTTAAAGTCGTTAAAATTAACGGAAATAATTAACTTAAAGACTTCTTCGTAACGAGAAAAGCATTATCTTTGCACTTGCAAAATGCACTCGTTATGAAGAAGTCTACAATTTGGGCTATTGCCATCATTATGGGATTCTCGTTCCTGGCGCTGCTCTTTCTTCAGTTCTCCTATGTTGAGGAGATGGTCAAGATGAAGAAGGAACAGTTTGATGAGAGTGTGAACCGCTCGCTCTATCAGGCCTCGCGCAATCTGGAGATGAACGAAACGCTCAGATATCTGGAAAAGGACGTCAATGAGACGGAGCGCAGAGCCTTCACGCAAGACTCTGTCATGATAGACGGACTGGACGGAACCATCAAACATTCACACCAGTTTGCCGTTGCTGCCGACGATGGCACGGTCTATTCGTCGTTCCAGCTGAAAACATTTGAAATGAAGCCGTCGTCCGTGCCGAAGGCCATGATTCTGCGCAAGGACAAGAGTTCGCTGGAGGATGCGACGAAGACCATGCAGGAAATCGTGCGCAACCGCTATGTCTACCAGAAAGCGCTGCTCGACGAGGTGGTGTATAACATTCTGTATACGGCCTCGGACAAGCCGCTGAAGGAGCGTGTCAACTTCCGCCTGCTAGATAAGGATATCCGCGTGGAGCTCATCAACAACGGTATCAATATTCCGTACCACTTTACGGTATCAACCACCGATGGCCGTGAGGTTTACCGCTGTCCGGACTATTCGGACGAAGGTAAGGAGTATACTTACAGTCAGGTGCTGTTCCGCAACGACCCGCAGTCGAAGATGGGTATTGTGCGCATTCACTTCCCGGAGATGAACAGCTACATCTTCTCCAGCGTACGCTTCATGATTCCCAGTATCATATTTACTATTGTACTGTTGCTGACGTTCCTTTTCACCATCGTGGTCATCTTCCGTCAGAAGCGTTATACGGAAATCAAGAACGACTTCATCAACAACATGACCCACGAGCTGAAGACGCCTATTGCCTCCATCTCGCTGGCTGCGCAGATGATGAACGATGAGTCTGTTGCCAAGTCAGAGCAGATGACCAAACACCTGAGCAGCGTGATTACCGACGAGTCAAAGCGTCTGCGATTCCTCGTAGAGAAGGTGCTGCAGATGTCGATGTTCGACAAGAAGAGCGTGGTGTTCAAGAAGAAGGAACTGGACCTGAACGAAATGGTGGAGCAGATTGCCCAGACGTTCACCCTGCGTGTAGAGCATACCGGTGGTAAGATTTATACGGAGATAGAGGCCATAGACTCTGCCATCTATGTCGATGAAGTACACTTCCAGAATGCCATTACCAACTTGATGGACAACGCGGTGAAGTATCGCAAGCAGGACGAACCGCTGAATATCTATATCCGCACGTGGAACGACCAGGAGAAGCTGTATCTCTCCATTCGTGATACCGGTCAGGGTATCAAGAAAGAAAACCTGAAGAAGATATTCGATAAGTTCTATCGTGTACACACCGGTAACAAACATGATGTGAAGGGCTTCGGACTGGGCTTGGCCTACGTGAAGAAAGTGGTAGACCTGCATCAAGGCGACATCAAGGCAGAGAGTGAAGTGGGAAAGGGTACGAAATTCACCATCTCGCTGCCCGTGATAAAAGAAGACTAATTATTAACACTTAAACGTATAAGATTATGGACGAAAAACTGAAAATTCTTCTCTGTGAAGACGACGAGAACCTGGGAATGTTGTTGCGCGAGTATTTGGCAGCAAAGGGTTACATGGCAGAACTCTGCCCCGACGGCGAGGCAGGCTACAAGGCCTTCCTGAAGACCAAGTTTGACATTTGCGTGCTTGACGTGATGATGCCTAAGAAGGATGGCTTCACGCTGGCACAGGAAATTCGTCAGGCCAATGCCGAGATTCCTATCATCTTCCTGACTGCCAAGACGTTGAAGGAGGATATTCTGGAGGGATTCAAGATTGGTGCCGACGACTATATCACAAAACCCTTCTCGATGGAAGAGCTCGTGTTCCGTATTGAAGCTATTCTGCGCCGTGTACGTGGCAAGAAGAACAAGGAAAGCTCGCTTTACCATATCGGTCGATTCACCTTTGACACCCAGAAACAGTTGCTGGTCATTGATGACAAGCAGACCAAGCTGACCACGAAAGAAAACGAGCTTTTGGCTCTGCTCTGCTCGCACTCTAACGAGATACTGCAGCGCGACTTCGCCCTGAAGACCATCTGGATTGACGACAACTACTTCAATGCCCGTTCGATGGACGTCTATATTACCAAGCTGCGCAAGCATCTGAAAGAAGACCCGCAGATTGAGATTATCAATATCCACGGCAAGGGTTATAAGCTCATCAC
>JAGAWQ010000169.1 GCA_017941345.1 Prevotella sp.
AACGTGAAGAAGATGGTCATCAAGGGTGGTACGCACAACGACGCGATCTACAACTATACCGCCGATGAGAGAAACAAACTGATGAACTTCGTGAAGTCGATTCTCTTTCCTGCAAGCGCCACGAAATAAATAGTCAGTTTTTAAAAATATTACATCACAATGAGAACAATGAAACGGTGGATGCTGGCCACCATCCTCTTCTGTGGCTCAACAATGTTGTTTACTTCGTGTACCAATGAAGACAATGCCCAGGCGGGAGATGACATCCCCAGCACCGTGAAAGCCAAAGTCGGTATCATCATCTACGGCAATGCCGGCGGCGATATGGATGGACTCATTGAGAACATTTTCTTCAATTCGGTCGGCCCTCTGCTCTCCGACCCTTCAAATGTACGTGTAGGCGTATGTTATAAGTACGGACGCGATGAGGCCCACGTCATAGCTAAGCCTGGAGGCAAAACCATCACGATTCCTCACACGTTTACGGGTAAATATGCCAAGTCTGGTCAGGTGGTCATGTTCGAGCTGACTTCCAAGACCCCGCTGTCGAGCGGTTCGCTCGGCGAGAGATACGGAAAGGACTGGCCCGACATGAAGATGTACGACGAGAGTACGCTGACCGAAGTCATCGACCACTTCAAGGCCACGATGCCCGCAGAGAAGTATATTATGCTGATCTATGGTCACGGAGGCGGCTGGGATTCCGAGAACGACTACGTGCGTGAGGCTCCTGCCACCGGTCTTACCCGTGCGTCGTCCCGCGGTGTGCTCTACGATGAGTGGACGCAGGAGTATATCGGTTCTGACGCCCTCGACATGTACGAGTTCCGCCGTGCTGTGGAGAAGTCGCAGATTCCCCATTTCGACGGACTCTTCATCCACAGCTGTCTGATGGGCAATATGGAGTCGCTGTCTGACATCTACTCTCTGGCCGACTATACCATCTGTAGCATGCACACCCTCATCAGCAATCTTGAGACGATGGTCAGCCTGGTGATGCAGCTTCAGAAGGATGATGACTTTGTCACCGCCAGCAAGGCTATGCTTAAGGAGTGCTATGAAGTAAGCGACAAGCAATATAGGGTAGAAAATGGCGACTTGAAACTGGTAGATAACAAGGAGTTCGCCAAGTTGCTCCCCATCTGCAAGAAGCTCAGCAGCCGTCTGCAGGCCGTCTATCCCGAGAAGAAGGCGGAAATCGACAATGCCACGAAGAAGGATGTCTATCGCATTGACGACACCAACATCTTCGTCGATCTGCAGTACTATGCCGAGCAGATGGCTAAAGCCACTGGTGATGCCGAGCTGAAGGCGATTGCCGACGAGCTTGGTGCCCAGATGAAGAAGACCATCATGGCTAACAACTGCTACTACCACTGCCCAAAGTCGAAGGGTGTGAAGCCCGATTTCTCGTTCTCGGTGGTTGCTCTCGACAAGACAGCTTATCAGAAGGAGGGTGGAGTCAACTACACCTTCCAGACCGCCTACGAGTACACCAACTTCCACAAGCAGACGGAGTGGGGCAACTGGCTCAACACCGTAGAGTCTCACCCCACCCTTGACAATCCGATGGGAGGCTATACAAAGCCAGAAGAGTAGAATGAACTCAATACAATCCTTGTTTTAAATAAAAGTGCGGAAGTCGTTTGGACTTCCGCACTTTGTGTTCGTGTGGGGTTAGATTCTCATGCCGATGAAGGCACGGGCGCGCCACTTGTTCTGGTTGACCACTACGCTCTTGTCGTCGAAGATGGAGTTGTTCATGACAAGT
>JAGAWQ010000170.1 GCA_017941345.1 Prevotella sp.
ATCCCGATGCCATCTGCATAGCATCCGTAACAGGCTATCAGAAGCAGTACCTCACTGGCGAGTGGCCAACGGTCATTAGCCTCAAGGCTCTAAAAGGCAAGGACACCATTACGATTGTTGTAAAGTGACGTGAGTTCGCTTCGTAGATCAGGGGGGAGGCCGTCTGGCTAACGGTTAAATAAAGCCCCCTTGGAAATCTATACGCTGAACCATCTTTTGAATTCGTTTTAAGATATATTATAAACATTATTAATTTCGAGGGAAAAATTACAAAAATCGGACAGAAATGACTACCTTTGCAAAAAGAATTTTGCGAAAACAGGCTGCACCTCAGCAAAAAGCAAGCTTTTGCATTCGGTTTGCACTGTTTCTGTCCGATGATTTAAAAAAAGTTTAGTATGATAGACCAAATAATAGCCTACAACAAGACCTTCGTGGCCCAGAAAGGCTACGAGAAGTATCTGACCGATAAGTACCCTGACAAGAAGTTGGCGGTGCTCTCATGTATGGACACACGTCTGACCGAACTGCTCCCTGCAGCCCTTGGATTGAAGAACGGTGATGCTAAGATTATCAAGAACGCAGGAGGACTGGTGATATCGGCCTTTGACTCGGCTATGCGCAGTCTGATAGTAGCCATCTACGAGTTGGGCGTGGAGGAAATCATGGTGGTGGCCCACTCGCATTGCGGAGCCTGTCACATGAGTTTCAGCCACTTCCACCACGAGATGACAGCCCGTGGTGTGACGGACGAGACGCTCGACACGATTCAGAAGTGCGGCATTGACCTGCATCACTGGCTGGAAGGATTCAAGGACACACCAGAGTCCGTCCGCAAAACCGTTGAGACCATCAAGACCCACCCGCTGGTGCCCAAGGACATCGTGGTTCGCGGCTTCATCATTGATTCAGAGACAGGAGCATTGGAGGAAATTACAGAAGCTGTTAAACAATTAGAGAGTATGTTATGAAGGAACAGATTTTATCAGATAAGCAAAGACGGGCTAAGCGCATATATGGTACAGTAGGGATTGCGCTCACTGTGCTGTGTTTCATTTTGACCTATTTCTACCGTCCTTATGCTTATTCCCATCACCTTAATGATTTCCATCTTGCCGATAGTTATACCAGTATCTTTGGTGTGCCGATTATCGTCTGCGTGACACAAGCATTCTTCCGCAAAGAAAGCGAGAAATGGAGCATCCCCAAGAACATAGTTTACGCTGTGCTTTTCTTTTTCTTATGGGAAGTCGCTAGTGGTTTTCTTGCAAAAAGGATGGACTGGGTGGACATCATAGCAAGTGCCATTAGCGGATGCTATACTTATATCCTTTATCTGCTTTTCGGCTTCAAGCATATTGGGGATATAAAGAATGAACGACATGTGCCACAATTGTACACACCAAGAGAGAAATAATTTCATGTGACCTCACTCTTTGCAGCCTCGCTGTTTGAGCAGAGACTTCGCGACCAAACCAAAAAGGAGCGGCAATTGTGTCGCTCCTTACAAATTGTTCTTATCACACTTTATCGTTTGTCGGGAATGCCATAGTCTGGCCAGCGTTCCTGCGGATAGTAGCCCTTCAAGGTCTTCTTTTTGTCAGCGTAAGCCTCTTTTACACGAGCCAGCACCTCGTTCATTTGCTTTACCTTTGGGGTAAGTTCCTCACGCAGACGATCAACTTCGGCATTGGCTTCGGAGAGCATTGCCACAGTCTTCTCCATCTCATTAATCTCGTTGTTCGAGATACCACTTTCACCCATTTCTCTCACATGACGGCGCAGGCCCTCAATGAGGTTGCGCGACTTCTCAATTTGAATTTCTGTTGTCTTTGACATAATGCTTAAAATTACGTATTATTGATTTTTTTCATTGCAAAATTAACAAAAAAAGTCGATTTTACGAATGCTATAGAGACTCACTTTTTCGATTTTTTAAGATGCAAGAAGCCCTCTATTTAAACTATTTTTGCTAATTTTGCAGTCGATTTTCAGAACATACAAATCAACGACTCTATAGTCTATGTCATCAATATACCCGTTTTCGTCACTTTTCTGACTGATTCGTTCGTTGAAGTCGGCCTTGACCTGCTCACGGGTAGGCATCTGTTCCATGAATTCATACTTGTGGAACACCTTGATAATCTCTGCTTTCAGGTAGTCCTGATAGTCGTTGATTTCGCTTGCAGTCTGCATCGCCTGATTCATACCCGTAGCCCGCTGATTTTCAGCGTCCCACTTGTCTGCATCGGTTCTGTAGCCAGTAAAGAAGTCAATACGGCTACTGTTAAACGTCACACGCATACGGATTGGAATATTTTCCAATTGCAGTTGGTCGTTTCGTTTTTTCTTTGTAACTTTGCCCTTAATTTCGAGCGAGAAAGTAATATTCTTCTTAATTAGCATATCTTATTGGAGTTAAATGTTACCCCCAAAATTACCCCCCAAAATTTAGATACGCAAATTATCTCGAAGAAATTTCTTTTTCCAAAAACAGAAAAAGTTACTCACTTACAACTTACTCACTTTTGACATTTGACTTTGTCGACTTTAGTGATGAAGGAGAGGGGATTTATTAATTATTATAATTAATATATATATATTAAAATATAAGTTTCAGGAAATTCTGGAATACAGATGTCAAAAGTGAGTAAGTTGTAAGTGAGTAACCTGCACATTTTCCGAAAAATAATTGCCTAAAAGTTTGGTGGTTTTACGAAAAATTCGTACCTTTGCATTATAGATGCAAAACAGACAAAAGCGTCTAAAAAATTGCGGCATAACTATCCGGAAAAATTTTGTTAACCATGGGGCAAGTTTTTCATAGCCACACCGCAAAAACACGAAGTAAGGAATAGGTTTTAAGGAAGCGGAAAAATTTTTACACCCTTAAAATTTAAAGTTTTTATGGCATTGAAAGTAAAGGCAGTAGAGAGACTGCTGAAGTTTGACAAGGAATCGGCGGGCGTGTACCGCTATGATTGAAGTTTTTCCTCCATCGTCGTCTTCTGCACCTTCATTCCCATGTTCCTATAGAATTGTAATGCAGGGGTGTTGCCCTCCCAGACATTCAGGGTGATGTTGTTGCAGCCAATCAACTTGGCATATTCGTAAACATGTTCGTATAGCGACTTCCCCACATGTTTGCCGCGAGCCTTCTCGTCGACGCAGATGTCATCGATATAAAGCGTCTTGATGTCTTCCAACAGCAAGTGGTTCCTGACCTCGGAAACCTGACAGAATGCGTAGCCCATCACGCCGCCGTCGTCGTACACGAAAATGGGTTTGCTACTGTCGTCGAGCATCGATTCCAGCTCCAACTCGTTATACTTCGTGGTGTGAGGCTTAAACAGGTCGGGGCGCAACACATGATGCACCATGTTCACCTGGTGCAATAGTCCGATAATACTCGCGATGTCCTCCTTCTTTGCTTTTCTAATATATTTTGCTTCCATTCTGCTGCAAATTTACAAATTATTTTTGAATCGCACACCATTCTGACGCACAATTCAATTTTTTTTGTAACTTTGCAAACATCATGAACAAAGGTGCAAAACATAAGATTCTATTTGTCTGCCACGGAAACATCTGTAGAAGTCCGATGGCTGAATTTGTAATGAAGGATTTGGTCAAGAAGGCTGGAGTTGAGGAGGACTTCTTCATTGAGTCTGCTGCCACTTCAACCGAGGAAATAGGCAATACAGTATATCCTCCCGCCCGAAGGAAACTGGCAGAGCACAACATCAACTGTGCTGGAAAGACGGCTCGTCAGATGACACGCTCTGACTACGGCCGCTTCGACCTGCTGATAGGCATGGACTCGCGGAACATCGTCAACATGCGACGTATCTGTGGTGGCGACCCCGCAGGGAAAATCGTCCAGCTGATGGACTTCACCCACCGTTCCGGAGATGTCGCCGACCCTTGGTACACAGGCGACTTCGAGACTACATGGCAAGATGTACTCGAAGGGTGCCAAGCTCTTTTAAATGTATTATTGAAATAAAAAAAAGATAGGAATGAATTTCCTACCAGTTCCTTGATTTAAGTACACCCGCAGGGGCTCGAACCCTGGACACCCTGATTAAGAGTCAGGTGCTCTACCAACTGAGCTACGGGTGCATCGTTTTCTGAATTGCGGGTGCAAAGGTACGGAGTATTTTTGAAACTGCCAAACTTTTTGCAGACTTTTTTTAAAAAAAGTAGGAAAAAGGCTCGCTTTCCGATGAAACGAGCCCTTTTTCCATGTTTTTTAGATGAAGAGGATGGTCAATCCAGCCATCACGATGCTGACCATTGACATCAACTTGATGAGGATGTTGAGCGACGGACCAGAGGTGTCCTTGAACGGGTCGCCAACGGTATCGCCAACGATGGTGGCCTTATGGGCAAACGAGCCCTTGCCGCCAAAATTGCCTTCCTCAACCATTTTCTTGGCATTGTCCCAGGCTCCACCGGCATTGGCCATGAAGACAGCCAAAGTGAAGCCTCCGGCGAGTCCGCCGACAAGCAGACCGAGCACACCAGCAACGCCAAGGACACAGCCTACGACGATGGGGATGGCGATGGCCAGCAGAGAGGGGAATATCATTTCGCGCTGGGCAGCACGGGTGGAGATTTCTACGCAAGAACCGTAGTCGGGCGTGCCTGTGCCTTCGAGGATGCCAGAAATCTCACGGAACTGGCGACGCACCTCTTCAACCATCTTCTGGGCAGCACGACCTACAGCCTCCATAGTGAGTCCGCAGAACAGGAAGGCGGCCATAGCGCCGATGAAGGCTCCGACAAGCACCTTGGGGTTCATGAGGTTGACCTGGAAGTAGTTCATGAAGTCAGGGATGGTGGCATCAGCTGCCGAGATAACCTCACCCTTGACGTTCTCCATCATGATGCCGGCACGGTCCATCGCAATCTTGATTTCCTCGATATAAGAGGCCAGCAGCGCGAGGGCGGTGAGAGCGGCAGAACCGATGGCAAAGCCCTTGCCGGTAGCGGCAGTCGTGTTGCCAAGAGCATCGAGGGCGTCGGTACGATGGCGTACCTCTTCGCCCAAATCAGACATTTCGGCATTACCTCCGGCATTGTCGGCAATTGGTCCGTAGGCATCGGTAGCCAGCGTGATGCCCAACGTGGAGAGCATTCCCACGGCAGCAATACCAATGCCATAGAGTCCGTGAGCCAGACTTTCGCTAGACATAGAGAGGTCGAAGCCGTTGGCAAAACCGAAGCTGAGGATGATGGCCACACCAATGGTGATGACAGGGATGCAGGTGGAAATCATGCCGGTTCCTATACCTTTTATAATAACGGTAGCAGAACCGGTAAGACCTGCCTCTGAAATCTTCTGGGTGGGTTTGTAGCTATGAGAGGTGTAATACTCTGTGGCCTGACCGATGATGACACCTGCAGCAAGACCGCTGATGACGGAGAAGGAGAGGCCAAGCCAGTTTTCGATGCCCAGGAAGTAGAGGATGGCGAAGGTGGCAATGGCGATGAGGATAGCGCTGACATTAGTACCGAGCGACAAAGAGCGCAGGAGGTCTTTCATGGTAGCGCCCTCCTTGGTACGAACCAGGAAAATGCCGAACAACGACAGGAAGACGCCTACGGCAGCAATCAGCATGGGAGCGATGACGGCACGGAGCTGAACCTCGAGACCTGCCACCGAGAAGGCTGCGGCACCCAGGGCGGCAGTACTGAGTACGGAGCCACAATACGACTCGTAGAGGTCGGCACCCATACCAGCCACGTCGCCCACGTTATCACCTACGTTATCGGCAATGGTAGCGGGGTTGCGCGGGTCGTCCTCAGGGATGTCAGCCTCGACCTTACCCACGATGTCGGCACCCACGTCGGCAGCCTTGGTATAGATGCCACCTCCGACACGGGCGAAGAGTGCCTGGGTGGAAGCACCCATACCGAAGGTCAGCATGGTGGTGGTGATGGTGATAATCGAGTCGTCGGTAAGTCCGTTGAGGGCAATGAACCAGATGGCGATGTCGAGCAGACCAAGACCCACCACGGTAAGACCCATAACGGCACCTGAGCGGAAGGCCACCTTCAGACCGGCATTCAAGCTATTTCGGGCAGCATTAGCCGTACGGGCAGAGGCATAGGTAGCCGTCTTCATGCCGAAGAAACCTGCCAAGCCAGAGAAGAAACCACCCGTGAGGAAGGCAAAAGGCACCCAGGGGTTCTGCACATTCAGGCCGTAAGCCATGAAGGCAAACAAGGCACAAAGCACTACAAACACGATGCCTACAACCTTGTACTGTTGCCACAGATAGGCCATAGCACCTTTACGCACGTAAAGTGCAATCTCACGCATTCGAGGAGTTCCCTCGTCTTCTCCCATCATCTGACGGAAAAAGAAAAAGGCCATGCCCAGCGCTACAACAGAAGCAATGGGCACGAGCCAGAATACCATAGGAATGTTCATATTTTAAGTTTTGAGTTTAGTGTTTTGCTATTAGCGAGTGGAGATTACTATTCGTCGGCAATGAAGTCGGAGAGACTTTCGGCATCTTCATCGGGAACATCATCTATGGTGAAGGTGGTGCGATAGTTGTTTTCGTTGATTTCATCGTCGTTGGGGTCTTCTATCTCCATGTCGTCGTCCTCATCGGGGCTGTTGTAATCGTCAATGGGCAGGTCGTCATCCTCGTTGTCGTCGTCTTCCATGTCATCTTTGAAGTCGTCGAACCTCATCTTGGGCTTGATGGTCTCAGGCTTCAATTTGGCAAAGATGGCCTCCACCCACGTGCCTTTCTCGATTTCAAGGACTTCAAAGCCGTCGGCCACTTTCTTCTCGTACATGCCACCTTTTTTGTGAAGACGATCCTTGGGGAGGGTGGTGGTAGAAATGTCGAATCCGCTCTCGATGATATCCTGAATAGACTGTGAAAGCGAATCCCAGCCTCCGCCAAAATTGCGCTCCAGCACCTCGATGAGCTTGGCAGCCGTGATGTGTCGGATGTTCTCATAAGTCAGGTCGGTAACACGGACAATGGGGCGTTTCTTGATAGCCCAAATCACCTTTGAGTCTTCACCCAGTTTGATAGCGCCAACCTTATATCCTAACTTGGCGTATTTCTCCCTGATTTGTTTGTCATCCTTTATCTCCTCAATAGTAAAGGCACTTCTGATGATATCAGCATAGTGACGCAAGTTGTCTTTCACTTCAACATCCTTGTCGCCTGATTCAAGCATGCGGAAAATGTCATTTTCCTGCACGTCCCATACCGTACTCTTGTTCAAAGTCTTTAAGTTCAATACCTTACTTGTTGTTTCTTTCGCCATAAATTTTTCTGCTATTATTCGATATTTTTGTGCAAATGTACATACTTTATTTTCGATTTACAAGTTTTTAGCCGATTTTTTTTGTAGTTTTCCGCAAAATACATTAACTTTGTAACCACTTATGTCAGAACCATTAGCAGAAAGACTACGTCCGAGGTCGCTTGACGACTACATCGGACAGAAACACTTAGTAGGCGAAGGTGCAGTTTTGCGCAAAATGATTGACGCAGGCCGCATCTCCTCGTTTATATTGTGGGGACCGCCAGGGGTGGGGAAGACTACGCTGGCACAAATCATAGCCCACAAACTGGAGACTCCATTTTTCACGCTTTCTGCCGTTACAAGTGGTGTGAAAGATGTGCGTGACGTCATAGAAAGGGCTCAGAAAGGGCGTTTTTTCAACGAGGCGTCACCTATTTTATTTATAGATGAAATACATCGTTTTTCAAAATCGCAGCAAGACTCGCTACTGGGTGCTGTTGAAAAAGGTGTCGTGACGCTCATCGGTGCTACAACGGAAAATCCTTCGTTCGAAGTCATCAGACCTTTGCTTTCGCGTTGTCAGCTGTATGTGTTGAAATCGCTGGAAAAAGACGATTTGCTGGAGTTGCTGAACCGCGCCATCACGCAAGACGTCTATCTCAAAGAGAAGAAAATCGAGTTGAAGGAGACGTCTGCCATCTTGAGGTATAGTGGAGGGGATGCGCGTAAACTATTGAATATACTTGAGTTAACGGTTGAAGCATCCCAAGACGAACGAATTGTTATTACCGATGAATTCGTGGAAAAATGCCTGCAACAGAATCCGCTGGCTTACGACAAAGACGGCGAGATGCACTACGACATCATCTCCGCTTTCATCAAGTCGATTCGCGGTTCTGACCCTGATGCTGCCCTCTATTGGATGGCACGCATGATAGAGGGTGGGGAAGACCCTCAGTTTATTGCCCGTCGACTGGTGATTTCAGCCGCCGAAGACATCGGGTTAGCCAACCCTAACGCTCTTTTGCTGGCCAACGCAGCATTTGATGCTGTGATGAAGATAGGATGGCCGGAAGGCAGGATTCCCTTAGCAGAATGCGCCGTCTATCTGGCCACTTCGCCCAAGAGCAACTCCGCCTATTTAGGCATAGACTCCGCGATAGGACTGGTAAAAAACACGGGCAATCAACCCGTCCCCCTGCATCTTCGAAATGCGCCAACATCATTGATGAAAGAACTGGGCTATAGCGACGGCTATCGTTATCCGCATGATTTCCCAGGCCATTTCACCACACAGCAGTATATGCCGGACGCCTTGCAAGGGGAGAGACTTTGGCATGCACAACATTCTCCCTCTGAACAGAAGTTGTACGAGCGGATGGTCAGCTATTGGGGAAAACGATTTGAGGAGAAATAGGAAGATGGGATACGAAGATATCATTCAGCAAATCATCGAATTTTTAGGCACCTTTGCCTTTGCCATATCGGGTATTCGCCATGCCGCCGCCAAGCATTTCGACTGGTTTGGAGGCTATGTGTGCGGCATAGCGGTGGCTATAGGAGGCGGAACGATACGTGATGTCATGCTTGGTGCCACACCTTTTTGGATGACGAACCCTTTTTACATCATTTGCACAGCCTTGGCTCTGGTTTTCGTCATCGTATTTGCAAAACACATGGAAGGACTGCGCAACACATGGTTCGTGTTCGACACCCTCGGCTTAGCCTTGTTTACAATAGCGGGAATCCAGAAGTCGCTATTGTTCGGACAGCCTTATTGGGTTGCCATCATTATGGGTTGTATAACGGGTTCGGCAGGTGGCGTCATTCGTGACGTGCTGTTGAATAACGAGCCTGTAATTTTCCAAAGGGAAATCTATGCCATAGCAGCCGTACTTGGCGGCATAACTTATTGGTTTTTAAATTACATACAACTACCTATTGAAGTTACAGTTATAGCTTCATTTGTGGTCACATGCCTCATGAGATTCCTGGCTGTACGCTACCATCTGTCGCTACCGACGCTAAAAAACGAATAGGGGAGTGTTACCCCCCTATTTCCTATCTCGCCATATGATAGATGTTACGCATATCGTTGGCATCGATTACCTCCATAGCACCCAACGTTATCGTACCACCACGCGAACACTTATCCACTAATATCTCGATTTCATCGGCAGAAATCTCACGACCGAGAAGTTCGTGGATATTGGTAGGCATACCTATCTTACGATAAAAGTCCTCGATGGCAACAATCCCTTTTTCCGCAGTTTCATCGGGATGTGAAAAATCGTTTTCAACGCCCATCACGTTGACGGCAAACTGGACGAAACGGTTCAGGTGACGGCTCTTGACGTAGCGAGCCCACGAAGGCCAAAGAGCAGCCAATCCGGCACCATGAGTCACCCCGAATAGGGCGCTCAGCTCGTGTTCGAGCCTATGGGTGGCAAAGTCTTTCTCCGTGCCACATTCCGTCAAGTCGTTGTGTGCCAAAGAGCCTGCCCACATAATCTGGGCACGATTCCGGTAGTCTTCAGGATGTTCCATGACAACCAAAGTAGCATCTTTCACGGTACGCAGCAGGGCCTCGCTGATGGCATCAGTCAGCGTCATATCCTCATATTTCGAGAAATAACGCTCCATAGTGTGCATCATGATGTCCGTTGCACCAGCTGCCGTCTGATAAGGGGGCAAGGTGTAGGTGCGTTCAGGATTCATCACGGCGAATTTACAACGACACAAATCGCTATTAACACCACGCTTCAAAAGTCCATCGTCCTTGGTAATCACACAACTTGACGACATCTCAGAACCCGCAGCAGGAATGGTTAGTACGACGCCAATAGGCAGGCATTGTTCGGGTGCTTTGCCACACCAGAAATCCCAAACGTCGCCCTCATAATTCACACCATATCCGATAGCTTTTGAAGAGTCGATAACGCTTCCGCCACCAACAGCCAGAATAAAATCCACATTTTCCTGGCGACAGAGCGAAATGCCTTCGTAAACTTTAGATAAAAGCGGATTAGGAACTACGCCGCCCAGTTCAACAAAGGGAATGGCAGCATTGCTAAGCTGTTGGCGAACAACACGGAGTAATCCGGAACGCTCAGCCGAACCGCCACCATAATGAATGAGCACACGAGTGCCGCCATAGGATTTAACCAACTGGGCAATCTTGCTTTCAGAATCGCGTCCGAAAACTACACGGGTAGGTGCATAGAAATTAAAGTCTTTAAGCATAAAAAACTGTTTTTTTGATTTGTTTATCTCTTTTGCTGCAAAGATACAATTTATTTTTCAGATTCCATTAAAATTTTTCCATTCTTATCCAAATTAAATTTCCTATTTATCATAATACGTATTATAGTTTTAAATAATACTTAGATTTGAAAAAGCAAAAAAATCTCTTTATTTATAAATTTCCAAAGAAAATTTGGAGAATCTGAAAAAATATTCGTATCTTTGCACGTCTTAAATAATAAGGTGTATTAATACGCTATAAAAGGAAATTATATAAAAATGAAACCAACAGCAATTTTACTTCTGCATTGTCCTGATCAACAAGGCATTATTTCAGAAGTTACTAGATTTATCACGGATAACCAAGGTAACATCGTTTACCTTGACCAATATGTAGACAAACAAGACGGCATGTTTTTCATGCGTATTGAATGGGAACTGGAAAGTTTCTTGATACCGCGTGAAAAAATTCAGGAATACATCACCACACTTTATGCCCAGCGTTATCAGATGACGTGTAACCTCTATTTTAGTGACAAACGTCCACGAATGGCTATTTTCGTCTCAAAAATGAGTCATTGCCTGTACGACTTGCTGGCACGTTGGAAAGCTGGTGAATTTGACGTTGACATACCCTGCATCGTATCTAATCATGAGGATATGAAATATGTGGCCGATCAGTTTGGTATTCCTTACCATGTCTGGAGCATCAAAAAGGACCATTCCAACAAGGAAGAAGTTGAAGCTGCCGAGATGGAACTGCTTAAGAAGGAGAAAGTTACATTCATTGTTCTGGCTCGATACATGCAGATTATCTCAGACGAGATGATTGCCGCCTATCCGAATCACATCATTAACATCCACCACTCGTTCCTGCCCGCTTTTGTAGGCGCAAAGCCCTATCATCAGGCCTGGGAACGCGGAGTAAAGATTATCGGTGCAACAAGTCATTACGTGACCGCCGAACTGGATGCCGGTCCGATTATCGAACAAGATGTGACACGCATCTCACACAAGGATACTCCCGAGAGTCTTGTATTGAAAGGCAAGGATTTGGAGAAAATTGTGCTGTCGCATGCTGTTAGCAAGCATATACAGCGCAAGATTCTGACCTATAAAAACAAAACGATTATTTTCAGCTAAATGCAGGTAGCTATTGTTAAATATAACGCCGGAAACATTTACAGCGTAGTTAATGCCTTACGACGCTTAGGCGTAGAACCGCTGTTGACAGACGATGCGGAGCAGTTGGCAAAGGCCGACCGTGTGCTCTTTCCCGGCCAGGGAGAAGCGCGTGGAGCGATGGAATACCTGAAGGCTCACAGGCTCGACGAAGTGATTCGTTCCCTTCGACAGCCCGTTTTTGGCATTTGTGTTGGGCAACAGTTGCTATGTCGTCATTCTGAGGAAGGCGATGTGGATTGTATAGGCATCTTCGACGCAGAAGTGAAGCGTTTCTCCCCTATCCGTCATGAGGACAAAGTTCCTTGTATGGGTTGGAACAAGCTTTACAACGTGAAAAAGCCCCTTTTCGACGAGGAGTGTTATGCCTACTTCGTGCATTCCTATTATGTGCCTCTGTGCGCTGATACAGCCGCCTCTGTAGACTATATACTCCCCTACTCTGCAGCATTACAAAAAGACAATTTCTACGCCTGCCAGTTCCACCCGGAAAAAAGTGGAAAAGCTGGTGAGCAGATGATTAAGAACTTTCTCGATTTATGATAGAACTCATCCCCGCTATAGATATCATTGACGGACAATGTGTACGTCTGACAAAAGGCGACTACGCGCAGAAGACCGTCTATTCCAACTCTCCTGATGAAGTGGCAAGCGATTTCGAAAAGATTGGTTTCCATCGTCTTCATGTGGTCGATTTGGACGGAGCAAAGTCGCGCCATATTGTCAATGACAAGGTACTACGACAAATTACGGAGAAAACAACGTTGAAAGTAGACTTTGGCGGAGGGATTAAAACCGACGATGATATCCGTATCGCCTTTGATAATGGAGCAGCTATGGTAACGATAGGGTCAATAGCTATTACCGAGCCAGAACGCTTCTTCTCGTGGATTGAACAATATGGGGCGGAACGCCTTATACTGGGTGCTGACGTGCGAAACGGAAAAATCAGCATCAATGGCTGGAAAGAAGACTCTAGTAAGGATTTGCTTCCATTCCTACGTCGCTTTGTAGATGCAGGCATCCGCAATGTACTGTGCACGGAGATTTCAAAGGACGGCACGCTACAAGGCCCAGCTATTCAACTCTACAAAGAAATCATGGCAGAATATCCACAGCTGCATCTGATAGCTAGCGGAGGTGTTTCTTCTATTGACGACATCAAAGCTCTCGATGCTGCAGGTATTCCTGCTGTAGTCTTTGGAAAGGCTATTTATGAAGGGAAAATTAATTTGAAGGAACTATGGGACTGGCGAAACGCATAATACCTTGTCTTGATGTGAAAGACGGAGAAACGGTAAAAGGAACGAACTTCGTCAATCTTCGCTCCGCAGGCGATCCTGTAGAACTGGGGAAGGCCTATTCTGAGCAAGGAGCAGATGAACTGGTGTTCCTCGACATTACGGCCTCGTTTGAAGGTCGTAAGACGTTTGCCGACATGGTGACGAAAGTGGCTGAAACGTTGAACATCCCATTTACCGTTGGTGGAGGCATCAACGAGCTGGCTGATGTGGAAAGCCTGTTGTATGCAGGCGCCGATAAGGTGAGCGTCAATTCGGCAGCTATCCGTCGCCCTGAGCTCATCAGCGATATTGCCAACCGTTTTGGTTCGCAAGTTTGCGTGGTAGCCATCGATGCTCGTCACGACGAAGACGGATGGCATTGCTATCTAAAAGGAGGACGCGAGCGCACAGAGTTAAACCTGTTCGAATGGGCACATGAGGCTCAAGAGCGTGGTGCAGGCGAAATCCTCTTTACTTCGATGAATCACGACGGTACCAAGCAAGGCTTTGCCAACGAAGCCCTCCGTCAGCTCTCTGACACGCTGCGTATTCCCATTATCGCCAGCGGTGGTGCTGGATGTAAGGAGCATTTCCGGGATGTCTTTCTCGAAGGTCATGCTGACGCAGCACTCGCCGCCTCAGTATTCCATTTTGGCGAGATACCCGTACCAGAACTGAAGCAGTATTTACACAACGAAGGAATTAATATAAGACTATGACGATAGATTTTGATAAAATGGGAGGCCTCGTGCCTGCCATCATACAAGATGCCGTGACCCGCAAGGTGCTGATGTTAGGATTCATGAACGAAGAAGCCTACCAGAAGACACTTGCCACAAAGCATGTCACCTTCTGGAGCCGCTCGCGCAATACGCTATGGACGAAAGGTGAGACATCAGGGAACTTCCTAAACCTGGTAGACATCAAGGTTGATTGTGACAATGACACATTGTTAGTACAGGCTCATCCTGATGGTCCTACCTGCCATACAGGTTCAGACACATGCTGGGGTGAGCAAAACGATGCAAATCCCCTACTCTTCCTGACTGAACTACAGGACTTCATCAACAAGCGCAAACAGGAAATGCCGGAGGGTTCGTATACCACCAGTCTTTTCAACAAGGGCATCAACAAGATTGCACAGAAAGTGGGAGAAGAAGCTCTGGAGACTGTCATTGAAGCCACTAATGGCACTAACGACCACCTGGTGTATGAGGCCTCTGACCTGTTGTACCACCTGTTGGTCATGTTGACAGAGAAAGGACTGCGAATAGAGGATGTGGCTGCTGAGTTACAAAAACGTCACGACCCCAATTGGGACAAGAAACGTCGCGAGGCTAAAGCTAAGGGTGAAATGAAATAAAAAAATCGTTTGGAACTATGCTTATAGATTACAAAAAGGCTAATATCTATCAAAACGATGGTGTTCTGGTGCTCGAGAATGTTGACTTCCACGTCGACGAGGGCGAGTTTATCTATATCATCGGTCGTGTAGGTGCCGGTAAGAGCTCCTTGCTGAAAACATTGTATTTTGAACTGGATGTCGATGAAGCGGAAACTGCTGTCGTACTGAACCATGATGTCAGAGATTTGAAGCGCAAATATATTCCTGCGCTTCGTCGCCAGATGGGTATCATTTTCCAAGATTTTCAACTCCTGAGCGACCGTACTATTCACGACAACTTGGAATTCGTGCTTCGTGCTACTGGCTGGCGAAAGAAAGACGAGATAGAAGAGCGCATCATGGATGTTTTAGAAGACGTTGAGATGGAAGATTATGCCGACCGCTATCCTCATGAGCTATCTGGTGGCGAGCAACAGCGTATAGCCATAGCCCGCGCTATTCTCAACAAACCGAAAGTCATCATAGCCGATGAACCTACTGGCAACTTAGACCCAGAGACGGCGTCTAACATCCTACAGCTTCTACGTCAGGTTACTCATACGGGTACTGCGGTTGTCATGACAACACATAATATCCCTCTGCTTACTCAGTATCCAGGTATCGTATATCGTTGTGCCGACCATCATGTGGAAGAGATTACCAACGACTACAACAAGATAGCGAGCTATCAGGAAGAGGCCGATGCGGAGGAGATTAGTAGGGTTGACTATTCTGCACGCGAAGATTTATCAATGTAAGTTAAAGACAAAAGAAAAAAATATAGCGTATGAAAGTAATGAAATTTGGCGGCACGTCGGTTGGCACACCGGCCCGCATGAAGGACGTAACCAAGTTAGTAACCAAGTCTGGCGAGCCAGTCTTCGTAGTGCTCTCGGCCATGTCTGGTACAACCAATTCGCTTGTTGAGATTTCAGATTATCTCTACAAGAAGAATCCTGATGGTGCCAACGAAATCATCAACCAGTTGGAACGTAAGTACATGAAGCATGTTGACGAGCTCTATTCTACTGAGGATATGAAAGCACAGACATGCGAATTTCTCACTCAGGAGATGAATTTCCTGCGTTCGTTTACCAAGGAGTTGTTTACCTCATTTGAGGAAAAGAGCATCGTAGCACAGGGTGAGATGATGTCGACTAATATGGTGGTCAACTATATGAAGGAGCAAGGCATTAAGGCCGTTCTTCTCAATGCCCTTGACTTCATGCGTACAGACAAGAATTCAGAGCCCGACCCTGTATATATCAAGGAAAAACTTGCAGCTATTATGGAGCAGAATGAGGGCTATCAGGTATATATCACCCAGGGATTCATCTGCCGTAATGCCTATGGCGAGGTTGACAACCTACAGCGCGGAGGTAGCGACTACACCGCTTCGTTGATTGGTGCGGCCTTGAATGCAGAGGAGATTCAGATTTGGACAGATATTGATGGTATGCATAACAACGACCCTCGTGTCGTTGACAAGACAGCCCCCGTGCATCAGCTTCATTTCGAGGAGGCTGCTGAGTTGGCATATTTCGGAGCTAAGATTTTGCACCCTACCTGCGTTCAACCAGCTAAGTATGCAGGCATTCCCGTTCGTCTGCTGAACACCATGCAGCCCGATGCAGAAGGAACTACCATCTCCAACAAGACGGAGTATGGCAAGATTAAGGCTGTAGCTGCTAAAGACAACATCATCGCCATCAAGATCAAGTCGAGCCGTATGCTATTGGCTACAGGATTCCTGCGTAAGGTATTTGAGATATTCGAGTCTTACCAGACACCTATTGATATGGTGTGCACCTCTGAGGTGGGTGTCTCGATGAGCATCGACAACTCTTCACATCTTGGTGAGATAGTTGACGAGTTGAAGAAGTATGGTACGGTAACTGTTGATACCGGCATGTGTGTCATCTGTGTTGTAGGCGATCTTGACTGGTCAAATATCGGCTTCGAAACAATGGTGATGGACGCCATGAAGAATATCCCCGTACGCATGATTTCATATGGTGGCTCTAACTACAACATCTCGTTCCTTGTGAAGGAAGAGGATAAGAAACGTGCATTGCAGTCTTTGAGCGACCACTTGTTCAACAACTAACACAATACGACAAACACAAAACTAGGACATGAAGGGTATATTTCCTATCGATAAATTTGAGCGGATACAGACACCGTTCTACTATTATGACACGGAGTTGTTGAGAGCAACACTCCGTGCCATCAATGCGGAGGTATTAAAACACGATGGTTTCGTAGTGCATTATGCCGTCAAGGCTAATGCAAATCCAAAGGTTCTTCGCATAATCCGTGAGGCCGGACTGGGAGCAGATTGCGTCAGCGGTGGTGAGATAGAGGCCGCCTTAAAAGCTGGCTTCCCCACGAATAAAATCGTTTATGCAGGTGTAGGCAAGAGTGATTGGGAAATAGAATTAGGATTAGACAACGATATTTTTGCTTTTAATGTAGAGAGCATTCCTGAGCTGGAGGTGATTAACGAGTTGGCAAGCCAGAAAGGCAAGACTGCTCGTATTGCATTACGCATCAATCCTAACGTAGGAGCTCATACCCATGCCAATATCACGACAGGACTCGCCGAGAACAAGTTCGGTATTGCTATGCGTGATATGGAGACCGTTATCGAACGGGCAGCCGAAATGCAGCATGTCAAGTTCGTAGGCCTGCATTTCCATATTGGTTCTCAGATTCTTGACATGGGTGATTTTGAGGCACTCTGCAACCGTATCAACGAATTGCAGACCCAGCTTGAGAGTCATCGCATCCGTGTGGAGAACATCAATGTTGGTGGCGGGCTTGGTATCGACTATCAACATCCTAACCGTGTGTCAATACCCGATTTCAAAGCTTACTTCGATACTTATGCTAAAAAACTGAAGCTACGTACTGGTCAAACCCTTCATTTCGAACTTGGTCGTGCCGTTGTGGCCCAATGTGGCTCGCTTATTGCGCGTACCTTATATATAAAAGAGGGGGCCGTCAAGAAGTTCTGTATTATTGATGCGGGCATGACAGACCTTATTCGCCCCGCCCTATATCAGGCATACCATAAGATTGAGAATATCTCTAGCGATTTACCCATGGAGACTTACGATGTGGTTGGTCCTATCTGTGAGTCAAGCGATGTTTTTGCCAAGCAAGTTGATCTGAACACAACCCGTCGTGGTGATCTCATTGCTATCCGCTCTGCAGGAGCCTATGGCGAGATTATGGCGTCACAATACAACTGTCGTAAACTGCCCCAGGGATATGTTATTGATGAATTATAAAATGAAATGACAAAAGAAAGTCCAAAGATAACTGTCATCATGGCTGTGCATGAACAATCACATGCCTTAGAACAGAATTTACCGCAATTTCTATCTCCACAGGGAGACATTCCCTATGAAGTCATTGTGGTCGACGATGCTTCTACTGATGAAACACCAGATATTCTGAAGCGTTTCAAAAAAGACTATCCACAACTATATACAACATTCCTACCCAAATCTCAAATACCCAATCCTTCTCGTATACGATTAGCCCTGACCATTGGAGCCAAGGCTGCTCATAGCAATCGTATTGTGATTACGGATATCACTCGTCCACCAATTTCTGACGAATGGCTCAATATCCTTATCGATAACCTTGATGAGGCAGCTGATGTCATGTTGTTGTACCACAACAAAACCAACACTTTCCAGAGTTGGAACACTTTGGAGGAGGCAACGCCATATATTCTCAAAGCCGAACGCAGGTCAAAGCATGGGCATCGCGGACGTTTCCTTTTGTTCCGTCGTGGTCTGTATAGCGCAGTTGTAGTCAAAAAGGATATCATCCACGAAACAATAAAACTATTCGACCAACAGATTGGTGGATTTCGTCTGGCTGGTTTGTATCTAAAGATTTTGTGGAGTAATCTTTTTTAAAGTGATATCATCATGATTCGTATACTGCATTTCTATCCCCAAAACAATAGTGTGATCTCAGACTATGTGACTATGCTCAACGAGAATATGGGATTGGAGTGCAGCAATGAGATTTTGTCAGAACAAGGTCTTGCCCAGCAACGACTACAATCTTCTCATTACGACATTCTTCACTTGCATGGATGCTGGTACGCATCTTCTTATCCTATTGTAAGGCAAGCGATTAAGAATGGAACACGCATCGTGTTGTCTTCCCATGGGCAGTTTTCGCCTTGGATTATGTCTGATAAGTATTGGACAGAGAAGTTGCCCAAACGTCTACTCTATCAGAAACGTATTATTCAGAAGTCCTATGCTTTGATTATTCAAGGCAAGATGGAGGAAGACTGTTTGAAAAAGCTGGGGTGGAACCAACGCTTGGTCATCATTCGCAACCCGCTAATCACACGTACTATCTCTAAGAAAGAGGCAGTAAGTCAGGTGTTCCAGACTTATAGCAAGGTCATGAATTCAAACCCGTTAGAGTTTATGGATTCAGATATGCGTAGCTTGCTTCGGCAACTCATTATCGTAGGTGTTACGGGCGATAAGCGATGGCTTACCGAAAAGCCTATGCCACAACCTGACACTTTGGAAAAATGGCGATATCTGCTATGCTTCGCCCATTATGAGCACATTGACAAAGTCATTCTTCGTGGTCTTAACGTTTTGGGATATGAAGTTCCTGAGATGGATGTTAATCAGATGCCTTGCTTCTTTCCTGACCAATATGTGTCGCCTGTTTCCATTGCAGACAATATAGGCTTTAGTTTCGTCACTCAAGTAGACCGTCTTCTTGCTACTTTCCGATACCTTCGAAAGCTTGAGAACAATAAACAGTTGGCATTCTCACATCTGGTGGAGTTAGACAAAGAACTGCGTGAACATGAGTGTGACGAAGATTTACTCTCTGAGAAACTGAAAGACCTGCATCTCTATAAGCTGGCTTGTCGCATCATGTATGTGACGCAACAAAGCACGGGACTTACTGAAGGATTTATGCCCGTTCCCCCACTCTGCGATCGTGCCAGCCAACATTTATACCAACAAGTAGAAAATCACCTAAAGATATAAAGCTATGAATAAGAGCAACATTAACCGCGACATGCATTATCTTCAATTGCTTTCCACCACGTTTCCAACTATTGCGACAGCCTCTACGGAGATTATTAATCTGGAAGCTATACTCAACCTACCTAAAGGTACAGAGCACTTCCTTGCCGACCTTCATGGTGAGAGTCAGGCTTTCCAACATGTAATCAAGAATGCTTCAGGTAATATTCGTCGTAAGGTCAGCGAGTTGTTCAAGGGCGATATTCGTGAGACGGAGCGTCGCGAGCTTTGTACTTTGATATACTATCCCGAACAAAAGCTGGAGCTGATTAAAGCTTCAGAAGAAGATATCGACGACTGGTATCATATCACCATACACCGTCTGGTCAGCGTTTGTCGCGATGTGTCTTCCAAATACACCCGCTCTAAGGTGCGCAAGTCCTTACCCGAAGAATTTGCCTACATCATCGAGGAACTGCTCCACGAACGTACGGATGACATTGACAAGGCCGATTATGTCAAGGTGATAGTCGACACCATAATATCTACAGGACGTGCAGACGATTTTATCGTAGCGCTTTGCAACGTCATTCAGCGCCTGTCTATTGACCAGCTTCACATCTTAGGCGACATCTTCGACCGCGGTCCTGGTGCACATATCATCCTTGACACGCTTCGTCAGTATCACTCCTGGGATATCCAATGGGGCAATCACGACATGCTGTGGATGGGTGCAGCAGCTGGCAATGATGCATGTATATGCAATGTACTACGCCTTTCGCTTCGATATGCCAATCTGACAACCATTGAAGAAGGATATGGTATCAACCTCGTACCATTGGCCACTTTTGCTATGGAAACCTATGGCGACGACCCCTGTGAAGAGTTTATTCCCAAACTGCTGACGGGCAACGAGTTGGATGAAAAGACGATGCGTCTGACAGCTCAGATGCACAAGGCTATATCCGTCATCCAGTTCAAGACAGAGTCGCATATCTTCAAGCGTCGAAAGTCATGGCAGATGGAAGACCGTTGTCTGCTCGACCATATTGACTTCGAACGAGGCATTTGTACCATCGATGGTAAAGAGTATATCATGAAGTCATGCCACTTCCCTACGGTTGATCCTAATGACCCCTGCCGCCTTACTGCCGAGGAGCAAGCGCTGATGGAAAAGCTGCACCACTCTTTCCGCGTATGCGAAAAGTTGCGTAAGCATATCAAGATGCTTCTCTCACATGGCTGTATGTACAATATCTGCAACCAGAACCTGCTATTTCACGCCTCTTGTCCTCTTAATGCCGATGGCAGCCTCAAAAAAGTAGAACTATTCGAGGGCGAGCGATATAGTGGTCTGGAACTGATGCACAATATTGGAATGATGGTACGCACAGCTTTCAATTCCGATTCCGATCAAGAGCAGCGACTCTATGCACGTGACTATTTCCTGTATCTGTGGTGCGGTAAGGACTCCCCGCTCTTCGACAAGTCTAAGATGGCCACCTTCGAGCGTTATTTCCTCTTAGACAAGGAGACCTTCAAAGAAGAGAAAGGATGTTATTTCCAGTTACGCGACAATGAAGAAATCTGCGACCGCATTCTTGATGCCTTTGGTGTCAAAGGTCCTAATCGTCATATCATCAATGGACATGTTCCCGTACATGCTTCTAAGGGTGAGAATCCCATTAAGGCTAATGGTAAATTGATGGTGATTGATGGTGGATTCTCCGAGGCTTATCATAAGGAAACGGGTATTGCAGGATACACGCTGGTTTACCATAGCCGCGGATTCCAATTGGTTCAGCATGAACCATTTATGAATGCAAGAGACGCCATAGAACGAGGTCTTGATATTAAGTCTACCACACAATTGGTAGAACTCTCCGCACACCGTATGTTAGTGGCTGACACGGACAAGGGCTTAGAGCTCCGTTCCCAGATTGAAGACCTGCGCCAGTTGCTCTATGCCTACCGTCACGGTATCCTAAAGGAAAAGAACAAAATCTGATGATATGGGGCACCGTGTATTGATAGCTCTGGGGTCTAACTACCATCAAGCTGTTCATCTCCAATGGGCAGCCCAGCGTTTATCTGCCTTCGTATCCAACCTCCAATTCAGTCGTACCCTATGGACTGAAGATGTCAAGGGCAGCGGACAGATGTATATGAATCAGCTGGCCAAAGGTACTACTACGTATTCCCGCGTCAAAGTAGAACACCTGTTGAAAGAGGCTGAAATGCTCTCAGGACGCACCAAGCAACAGGTGACCATCGACCTCGACCTGATGCTATACGATGACGAGCGGTACCATCTGCGCGACTGGCCCCATCCCTATATCCAACAACTTATCGACGACGTCATATGACACGTATCCTGACTATCTTTTTCGGCCTTATCTGCTGCATGCCCTTATGTGCCCAGCAGTTCTCCAAACATTTCCGCGACTCCACCTTGCGTCTCGATTATATCTTCGCAGGCGACACAGCCCATCAGTATATCTTCGTCGACGAACTTTCCGTTACTCCCCGCTGGTATGGGCGTCGTTTCCGTCTGAACGAGTTACCCCTGAAGGGCAATGGACAGATTACCGTCAGCGACCCAGCTACTGGCGACACACTCTATCGCCACTCCTTCTCCACCCTTTTCCAAGAATGGTTGGCCACAACTGAGGCAAAGCAGGTATCAAAATCGTTTGAAAACGTGTTTCTCATCCCCTTTCCCAAACATCCTGTCTGTGTCCATATACAGCTGCTCGACTATCATGACCGCATCGTGGCATCGCTTACGCATCAGGTTGACCCATCCGATTGTCTGATACGTCAATACCCCAGGCGTACGCCTTATATCACTCTGCAACAGGCTGAGGACACGATGTCATGTATACACATCGCCTATGTGGCCGAGGGCTATACAGAAGACCAGATGGAGCAATACCTACAGGATTGTCACGATGCCAACGAAGCACTTTTCCGTCATGAACCCTTCCGTTCCATGCGTCAGCGTTTTAACATCATTGCCTTGATGTCGCCCTCAGCTGACACCGATGTCAGCCAACCGGGAAAAGGCATCTGGCGTAACACCGCCCTCGACTCCCATTTTGACACCTTCTACACCCAGCGTTATCTCACCACGCTGCATCTCAAGCAGTTGCATACCTTGCTCAGCGGTGCTCCCTATGAACATATCATCGTACTGGCCAATACCAGCCATTACGGAGGCGGAGGCATCTATAACTCCTATAACCTGTCTTACACTCGTGGCAAAAATTTTCTACCAGTCGTTGTTCATGAGTTTGGACATAGCTTTGGCGGTTTAGGCGATGAGTATCCCTATGGCGACAGCGATCCTATGTACTTTGCTGACACCGAACCTTGGGAGCCCAATCTCACCACCCATCCCGACCATCCTAAATGGCAGTCGCTGATTGATGCCGGAAAGGCTGGTGTCATCGAAGGAGGAGGCTATCTGTCAAAAGGCGTGTGGCGCGGACAGGAGGATTGCCGTATGCGCACCAACGAACATCCCGACTTTTGTCCTGTCTGTCAACAAGCTCTTCAGCGGCTCATCGACTTCTACACATGTAAAAAGCCGAAATAAATTTGGTTTTTCCCCTATTTTGCATTAACTTTGCAAACTCAAACTAAATCATATAGGTATAAATTAGGTATAAGAAAGCATGATAACAGTCACGAATCTGGCTATCCAGTTTGGTAAAAAGACGCTCTACAAGGACGTCAACATGAAGTTTACAAGTGGTAACATCTATGGTATCATCGGTGCCAATGGTGCCGGCAAGTCAACGCTGCTCCGAGCCATCAGCGGCGAGTTGGAGCCCAATAAAGGAACCATTGAGATGCAACCTGGCGAGCGTCTGAGCGTTTTGGAACAGGACCACTTCAAATATGATGAATTCACGGTGATGAACACCGTTCTGATGGGTCACCAGCCCCTTTGGCAGAACATGAAGGAGCGCGAGGCTCTTTACGCCAAAGAGGAAATGACAGAAGAAGATGGTGTAAGGGCTGCTGACCTCGAGATGGCCTTTGCCGAGATGAACGGATGGGAAGCAGAGAGTGAGGCTGCCCAGCTGTTGCAGAATCTGGGCGTCAAGGAGTCAGAACACTACAAGCAGATGTCGGAGATATCGAACAATGAGAAGGTGCGCGTCATGCTGGCCAAGGCGCTGTTCGGACATCCTGACAACCTGTTGCTCGACGAGCCTACCAACGACCTCGACCTCGACACCGTTCAATGGTTGGAGGAATACCTGTCGAACCTTGAGCAATGTGTACTCGTGGTCAGCCACGACCGCCACTTCCTCGATGCTGTGTCTACCCAGACTGTCGATATCGACTTCGGTAAGGTGACCCTCTTCTCGGGTAACTATTCGTTCTGGTATGAGTCCAGCCAACTTGCTTTGCGTCAAGCTCAGAATCAGAAGATGAAGGCTGAGGAGAAGCGTAAACAGCTGGAGGAGTTCATTCGTCGTTTCTCTGCCAATGTGGCAAAATCGAAGCAGACAACCTCGCGCAAGAAGATGCTCGAGAAGCTGAATGTCGAGGAAATCACGCCCTCTACCCGTAAGTATCCAGGTATCATCTTCTCGATGGAGCGCGAGCCTGGCACCCAGATTCTTGAGGTTGAAGGTCTGAAGGCAGTCGATAACGATGGTACCGTACTCTTCGACAATGTCAACTTCACCATTGAGAAAGGCCAGAAGACTGTTTTCCTTTCCCACAATCCTAAGGCGATGACTGCCCTTTTTGAAATCATCAACGGTAATCGTGAGGCAGATGCAGGCACCTACAAATGGGGCGTCACCATCACCACAGCCTATCTCCCACTCGACAACACCAGCTTCTTCCAGTCGGAACTCAATCTGGTCGACTGGCTCTCGCAGTATGGTACGGGTAACGAGGTAATGATGAAGTCTTTCCTGGGTCGCATGCTGTTCAAGGAAGAGGATGTACTGAAACATGTCAACGTACTCTCAGGAGGCGAGAAGATGCGTTGTATGATAGCCCGTATGCAGCTGAAGAATGCCAACTGTCTGATTCTTGACACTCCAACCAACCACTTGGACCTGGAGTCTATCCAGGCTTTCAACAACAATCTCATCTCGTTCAAGGGCAATATCCTGTTTGCCTCACACGACCATGAGTTCATCAATACTGTGGCCGATCGCATCATCGAGCTGACGCCAAAGGGTACCATCGACAAGCTCATGACTTACGATGACTATATCTACGATGAGACTATTAAAGAGCAGAAGGCTAAAATGTATGAATAAAAGTGGCACGATATTTGCATGATTGCCTCAAAAATCATCAAAGCTATGAAAGAAGAAAAAAAAATCAACATCGAAGACGAGGAGCAGACTTCTGTTCCCGAAGAGAATACTGAGAACGCCGAGAATGCTGAGAATGCAGAAGAGTCTGCAACTCAGGAAAGCGAGGAGAAGGACCCATTAGAGGCAGCACAGGCCGAGATAGAAGAGTTAAAGACACAGATTCTCTACAAGACAGCCGAGTTTGACAACTACCGCAAGCGCACTTTAAAGGAGAAGGCTGAACTCATCCTGAATGGTGGTGAGAAGGCAGTTAGCGCCATTCTGCCCATCATCGACGATATGGAGCGTGCCATTGATAACGGCCAGAAGACCGACGACCCTGCCGTACTGCGTGAGGGTATGGAACTCATCTACCACAAGATGATGAAGGCCCTTGAAGGTCTTGGTGTAAAGAAGATAGAGACCGAGGATGCCGACTTCAATACCGATATCCACGAGGCTGTTGCTATGGTCCCGGGTATGGGCGACGACAAGAAAGGTAAGGTTATCGACTGTCTGCAGGCAGGCTATCAGTTGAACGATAAAGTAATCCGCCACGCTAAAGTGGCCGTAGGACAATAATATGGCAAAGAGAGACTATTATGAGGTACTTGGCGTCGACAAGAACGCTACAGAAGACCAGATTAAGAAGGCCTATCGCACGATAGCCATCAAATATCACCCCGATCGCAATCCAGGCAACAAGGAAGCAGAAGAGAAATTCAAGGAGGCTGCTGAAGCCTACGACGTGTTGCATGACCCTCAGAAGCGTCAGCAGTACGACACCTTCGGATTCAACGGCCCCGGCGGTGCGGGCGGCTTCGACCCGTTCGGAGGTACTTCTATGAATATGGACGACATCTTCTCGATGTTCGGCGATATCTTCGGAGGCCGTGCCGGTTTCGGAGGCTTTGGTGGCGGGGGCTCTCGCGGACGTCAGCAGCATCGTGGCTCCGACCTCCGTCTGAAGGTCAAGCTTTCGCTCAACGAGATAGCCCATGGTGTCACCAAGAAATTCAAGGTACGTAAGGATATCACCTGTTCGCATTGTCATGGTACGGGCGCTGAGGCTGGTAGCACCAACGAGCAGTGTCCTACGTGTCACGGCTCTGGTGTGATTACCCATACTACCCAAAGCATCTTCGGCATGATGCAGACACAGGGCGTTTGTCCCACTTGTAATGGCGAAGGAACCATTATCAAGAACAAGTGTAAGCATTGTGGCGGAACAGGTGTAGAGAAAGGTGAGGAAGTCGTCGAGATTAAGATTCCCGCTGGCGTAGCCGAGGGAATGGTCGTCAACGTTCCTGGTAAGGGTAATGCCGGTAAGCACAAGGGCATCAATGGCGACATCCAGGTGTTTATCGAAGAAGAAGAGAACGATACCTTCATCCGCGATGACAATGACCTCATCTATAACCTGCTGCTCGACTTCCCCACCGCAGCCCTTGGTGGCGATGTGGAGATTCCAACAATCGAAGGCACCAAGTTGAAGGTGAAGATGGAACCAGGAACCCAGCCTGGAAAGACGCTGCGTCTGCGTGGCAAGGGTCTGCCTGCCGTACAAGGTTACGGTCGAGGCAATGGCGACTTGGTGGTCAATGTCAGCGTATACATTCCCAAGACCCTCTCGCACGACGAGAAAGTCGCCGTCGAGCAGTTCCGTCAGAGCGACAACTTCAAGGGCGATGCCGACACCAAGCGTAGCATCTTCCAGAAATTCAAGAATTATTTCAGTTAAATGAACTATCAAGAGACCTGCGACTACCTGTTCAACCAGATGCCCATGTTCGAACGACAAGGTGCTGACGGATACAAGGAAGGGCTGAGCAACACGCTGGCCTTGGACGAGCATTTCGGACATCCCCACCAGTCGTATGCCACCATCCATGTGGCAGGCACCAACGGTAAGGGCAGCGTGTCGCACACCATCGCCTCTGTGCTTCAGGAGTGTGGCTATCGCGTAGGTCTCTACACCTCACCCCATCTGGTGGATTTCACCGAGCGCATTCGTGTCAACGGGCGTCCCATCAGCGAGGATTATGTCATCGATTTTGTATCGCGTGAGCGTTCTTTCTTCGAACCCCTCCACCCCTCTTTCTTCGAGGTGACAACGGCTATGGCCTTCAAATACTTCAAGGACCGCAACATCGATATTGCCGTCATTGAGGTAGGCTTGGGTGGACGTCTTGACTGCACCAACATCATCACCCCCGTCATTTCCGTCATCACAAACATCAGCTTCGACCACACCCAGTTTCTGGGCGACACCTTAGCCAAGATAGCTGCCGAGAAGGCGGGCATTATTAAGAGAGGTGTACCTGTAATTATTGGCGAGAGCAACGACGAGACACGCCCCGTCTTCGAAGCTAAGGCTCGTGAAATGGAGGCACCCGTCTTTTTTGCCGAAGACCAGCAGGAGGTTCTCGAGAGTAGCCCCACACCCGATGGAGGCATGGACCATCTGATGGCACATTTTGGTATGCTACATAGCGACTTGGGCGGACTCTATCAGAAAAAGAACATGAACACCATCATGATTGCCCTCTATCACCTGTCGCTCTTGGGCTATCTTTGCGAGAGCAACGACCCGGCAAGCAGGGAGAAAAGCCGACAGGAACTGGCAGAAGGTTTACGCAACGTCTGCGAGCATACCGGATTGCAAGGTCGATGGCAAGTCATCCGCGAATATCCCAAAGTAGTTTGCGACACAGGGCACAACGTAGCCGGATGGCAATATCTCAGTCAACAGCTCGCTATGGTCGAAAGCCAACAGATGCACATCATCTTTGGCATGGTTGACGATAAAGACATCGATGGTGTGTTGCAACTGCTCCCCAAGCGTGCCACCTATTATTTTACCAAGGCTGACAGTCATCGGGCACTCAGCGAGACAACCGTCAAGACTCTTGCTACGAAATACGGACTCCAAGGCGCGACCTACTCCACTGTACGTGAGGCATATAGCGCTGCCATGAAGGTGGCTTCGCGCGACAGTTTCGTGTTCGTCGGAGGCAGTTCTTATGTGGTAGGCGACTTCCTGAAGAATTGCCTTTAGGTGTTTTTAACACTCCCGTAAACGTTTTTTTCCACGTTTCTTTCGTCATTCTCGTTTTTTTTAGGTTACTTTGCAATAGATTTAAGTAACTTAAAACAATAACGATATGGCAAACGCAACAGAAAACGCGAATTTGTGTGGTCTGAACCGCAAGGATTTTCAGACCACAGTGAATGGTAAAAAGACTGATTTATACATCCTTAAGAACCGTAAGGGCTTTGAGGTAGCAGTGACCAACTACGGTGGTGCGATTGTAGCCATCATGGTTCCCGACAAGGATGGTAAGGTGGCGAATGTTATTCAGGGTCATGACAACATTCAAGACGTCATCAATTCACCAGAGCCTTTCCTTTCCACACTTATCGGTCGCTATGGCAACCGCATCAGCAAGGGACAGTTTACCCTGAACGGAAAGGACTACCAGCTGGCTATCAACAATGGTCCTAACGCCCTGCACGGCGGTCCTACAGGATTCCACGCCCGTGTGTGGGATGCCAAGCAGATGGGTCCTCGCGCCTTAGCCCTTACCTACACCTCCGCTTATGGCGAAGAAGGTTTCACAGGCGAGTGTCGCATCACTGTGGAGTACACCTTCACCGACCTGAACGAACTGGTGATAGAGTATCTGGCTACCACCAACAAGAAGACCATTATCAACCTGACCCACCATGCCTTCTTCTCTCTGGCTGGTATTGCCAACCCCACCCCGACTATCGAGAAGCAGGTTTGCGAGATTAATGCCGACTTCTTCATTCCCATCGATGAGACCTCTATTCCTACAGGTGAGATTCTGAAGGTGGCTGGTACTCCCTTCGATTTCCGTACCGCCAAGGCCATTGGTCAGGACATCGATGCTGACGATGAGCAAATCAAGAATGGTGCCGGCTATGACCACTGCTTCGTGCTGAACAAGCGTGAGGAGGGCGAGCTCTCGTTTGCTGCCCGTCTGACCGAGCCAGAGAGCAAGCGCACCCTCGAGGTATACACCACCGAGCCAGGCATGCAGGTCTATACCGACAACTGGGCCGACGGCTATGCAGGTCAGCATGGTGCTACCTTCCCCCGTCGTTCTGCTGTCTGCTTCGAGTGCCAACACTTCCCCGACTCGCCTAATCGTCCCTATTTCCCCTCTGTAGTGCTCAATCCTGGTGAGCAGTACAAGCAGAAGACCATCTATCGCTTTGGCATTGAAGAATAAGCAATTTAAATCATTATTATATTATGAGTAATCAAAAACAAAACGGAAGCATCATCGCCATTGTCACGATGTTCTTCCTCTACGCAATGATTGCGTTCGTAACCAATCTGGGTGCTCCCATCGGTGTCATCTGGAAGAGCCAGCCGGGCATCGACGGTAACAACATGCTGGGTATGATGGGTAACTTCATGAACTTCTTCGCTTATTTGTTCATGGGTATCCCCGCAGGTAAGATGCTGACGAAGATTGGCTACAAGAAATCAGCTCTGATAGGTATTGCCGTAGGTTTCTTCGGCGTACTTATCCAGTTCATTTCCAGTTTCCCGTCAGGCATTGCAGGCTTCTGCGTCTATCTGCTCGGAGCCTTCATTTCAGGTTTCTCAGTATGTATTCTGAACACCGTTGTCAACCCAATGCTCAACCTGTTGGGTGGTGGTGGCAACCGAGGCAACCAGCTCAACCTGATTGGTGGCACCCTGAACTCGCTGACGGGTACGCTCACCCCCATGCTCGTTGGAGCGCTCATTGGCGAGGTGACCAAGTCAACCCAGATGGCCGACGTCAACCTGGTGCTTTACATCGCTATGGCCGTCTTTGCTGCTGCCTTCTGCATCCTGACCTTCATTCCCATCCAGGATCCTGAGTTGGGTAAGGTTACTGCCGAAACCAAGTTCGAGCATTCTCCTTGGTCGTTCCGCCACTGCACATTGGGTGTCATCGCCATCTTCGTCTATGTAGGTGTCGAGGTCGGTATTCCTGGAGCCCTCAATTTCTACCTCTCTGATACTACAGAGAAAGGTGCCGGCCTGTTGGCCAACGCTGCCACAATTGGTGGTGCTGTTGCAGCTATGTACTGGCTGTTGATGCTCTGCGGTCGTCTGGTGTCTGGATTCATTGCCGGCAAGGTCAGCTCACGTCAGCTCATGCTGTGTACTACCTTCGTAGGCATGATTCTCATCCTGTCAGCGATGTTCATGCCCAAGACCACTACGGTCACCATGCCTCTGTTCTCTATCATGACCTTCTCATTCACATCAGCCGTTGTTCCCGTCAGCGCCCTGCTGCTTGTGCTCTGCGGTTTGTGCACCTCTATCATGTGGGCTTCTATCTTCAATCTGGCCACCGAGGGTCTGGGTAAGTATACCGCTCAGGCATCAGGCATCTTCATGATGATGGTCGTTGGTGGTGGCGTGCTGCCTCTGATTCAGGGCTGGTTCTCCAACTTCATGGGCTACATGCCGAGCTATTTTGTCTATCTGCTGGCTATGGCCTACATGTTCTACTACGCCCTCATTGGTTGCAAGAATGTGAACAAGGATATCCCCGTTGACTAATCCATAAAACTTAATAACCTATAAAATTAATACGATTATGATGGAAATTGAATTTGTAAGAAGTCGCTTCATCAAGCATTTCGATGGCAAGACAGGTAATGTTTACGCGTCACCTGGACGTATTAACCTGATTGGTGAGCACACCGACTATAATGGTGGCTTCGTATTCCCAGGCGCTGTTGACAAGGGCGTGATGGCTGAGATGCGTGCCAATGGTACAGAAGATACAGTAATGGCTTATGCTATCGACCTCAAGGACCGTGTAGACTTCAAGCTCTCCGACCCCAAGGGTCCCAAGGCTTCGTGGGCTCGCTACATCTACGGTATAGCTCTCGAGATGAAGAAGCTGGGTGTTCCAGTCAAAGGTTTCAATATTGCCTTTGCCGGCGATGTTCCCCTTGGTGCAGGCATGTCTTCTTCTGCCGCTATGGAGAGCTGCTTCGCCTTTGGTCTGAACGACATCTTCGGCGACAATAAGGTATCGCAGTGGGATATGGTTCTCGCTGGTCAGGCTACCGAGCACAACTACTGCGGTGTCAACTGCGGCATCATGGACCAGTTCGCCTCTGTATTCGGTAAGGCAGGCTGCTTGATGCGTCTCGACTGCCGTTCTCGTGAGTTCGAATACTTCCCCTTCAAGCCTGATGGCTATCGTCTCGTACTGCTCGACTCAGTAGTGAAGCACCAGCTGGCTGGCTCACCCTACAACGACCGTCGCAAGTCTTGCGAGAATGTCGTGAAGCATATTCAGGCCAAGCACCCCGAGGGTAAGTTAGAGACCCTGCGCGACTGCACCTGGGAGCAGCTCGACGAGGTACGTGCCGAGGTAGGTGAAGAAGACTACAAGCGTGCTAAGTTCGTGCTGGGCGAGAAGGACCGCGTACTTGGTGTCTGCAAAGCCCTGAACGAAGGAGACTACGAGAAAGTCGGCGAGTTGATGTACCAGACGCACGAAGGCCTGTCTAAGGACTATGAGGTTAGCTGCGAAGAGCTCGACTTCCTCAACCAGATTGCCAAGGACAACGGCGTAACAGGTTCTCGCATCATGGGTGGCGGCTTCGGCGGTTGCACCATCAACCTCGTTCGCAACGACCTTTATCGCCAGTTCATTGCCGATGCCAAGAAGCGCTTCAACGAGAAGTACGGCCATGAGCCTAAGGTCTACGACGTAGTGATTGGCGACGGCTCACGCAAGCTCTGCTAAGCCCTTTGCCGATTCGCTTTTCAACAGGAAGAAGGTTGAGAAATAGAAATCTTGGCCTTCTTTCTTTTTGTGGTAAACTTAAGCTTACGCTTAACAGCTTTGATTGATTTGTCATAATGTCATAATAATTCGAAAATTTAAGATTTAAGGTTGATTAACTCGTTGTCTTCCGTAGGACTTCATTTTTTGCGCTCTGGGCAGGCCGCAAATTTTGTCAGGCCTGAAAACAATTTTTGGCTGCCCTCGCCGCAGATTTCCGTCTTTCTTCTGACGGCGCAAAGGTACGAATATTTCATCAGCCTTAAAAACTTTTTAAGGCAAACATTTAGTTAACGGATGTTAATCTATTGTTTGTGGTGACAGTTTCTTCAGTTGACAGTTTCTATATGAGCAAAACACCACAAAATTAAAAAATCCTTAACAAAAATAATTTACTATATATATAATATATA
>JAGAWQ010000171.1 GCA_017941345.1 Prevotella sp.
AAGCTGCAGCGTCCAACCAGGAATCAGCGGTGCATGAAGCAGGTAGTAGCTCTGTCCGGCATTGGGATAGAGCCCCAGCATGTGAAAGGCAAGCCACGAGGACATCGCCCCGCTGTCGTCATTGCCGGGCAGACCGTCGGGCGCATCGCTATAGTGCTCAGCGATAATCTGCCGCACGCGGTCTGAGGTCAGGTCTGGCCGTCCTATCCAGTGATAGAGACAAGGTGTGAGGAACGACGGTTCGTTGCCTACGTTATAGCGCTTGCGGTCGAAGAACATATCGAGCCGTTTGCGGAAGGTCTCTGCACCGCCGCAGGCCTCAATCAGTCCGGGCACGTCGTGGGGGATGCTCAGCGAGTACTCTGCCGAGAGGGCCTCGTAGAAGAAGGTACTCCACCAAGGGAGATACCAGGGGGCGACCTTCGTCACTGGGGTATAGGGAATCGTCGGGTGGAACACCTTCGAACGGCCCCAGGGTACGGAGTCGAGCCATCGGCCTTCGGCATCGCGGGGCATGATATACCCCTTCACGTCGTCCCACTCATAGTCGCTGCGCCAGAGGTTGCGCCAGTTGCCGGACTGCTTCAGATAGTGCTCATAGACATCCTGACGACCCAAGCCCTTCGCTACCTCTGCGATGCAATAGTCATTATAGGCATATTCGATGGTACGGGTACCAGCGCGATCAATCCCATAGGGGAGATAGCCCAACGTAGTGTATTCCCTGAGTCCGCCTCGCCCATGTTTCTCGTGATCAGCACCAGGATCTGCCTCAGCATCCTTCAGCATCGCCTCGAGGGCATACTCGTAATCGATGCCTTCCAACCCCTTGACGAAAGCGTCGGCAATCATGACTTCCGCATTCGAGCCGCCTTGGGTTCTGCCATTACAGTCACCACTACGGGCATCAGGCATGTAACCCTCACGCTTGTAGATATTCAACAGAGAATTGACGATATCAACCTCACGCTTAGAATCGAGCAGGGTAATCAGCGGAGAGGAAGAACGATAGGTATCCCAGATGGCATAGTAGTCATCATAATAAGGTGTCTCCCGCCACTTGGGATTCTCGCCACTCTTATCAACAGGCATGATCAGTGTATGGTAGAGGGCTGTGTAGAAGAGACGCCTGTCTCTGTCGGTGCCCTCAATCTGAAAACGGCTCAACAGCCGTTCCCAACTGTCGCGCACTTTCTTCAGCTGCGTGTCAAAGTCACAGTCTGGGATATTCCGCCTGGCCTGTTGGGTGCTGACATACGAGATGCCTATCTTCAGGTTCACCAGCGAGTCGTTCATCCACAGCACTGTCCGTCCGTCAGCACAGTCTCTTGGTTTAAAATCTTTATCACTCTGCAGACAGAAATAGACGGTATAAGCATCGCCGTTATTCCAACCGCCACGAATACGGGTATATCCGACGATCTCACGGTCGCCTGTCACCTCCACCTCAGCCCCCACGAACTGCTGTTTCTCGCGCCCGTCCGGCACAGAGTCCTTACCAAGATAGTGCGTGGCGTCAACCAGTAGCAGACCGTCCGCCGCACAGGCATTCCTGTTGCGGTAGTGAATACGGTAGAAGGCACAGCG
>JAGAWQ010000172.1 GCA_017941345.1 Prevotella sp.
CCCTGGCAGAAGCTTCCGATTGCCATTCGCTACATTAATTCTTATATCGTACGTATGCGTGAGGGCGTCGGCCTGCACCCCCTTCTCTATCTGGCCTCCCTGATAACTTCCATTGATGGCTTCTACCTGAATATTCGTTGGAGTACTGGCATTGATACCACCAACCTCAGCTTCAGGAACTGCCACTTTCACCTTTACCGTTGAGATGTCGAGGATACTCACAACAGCCTGTGAGGGTAAGGCCGTCTCACCTGCACCAACCAGTTTCTTACCAATGATACCACTGACAGGCGCTACCAGCCTGCAATCAGCCAAGTTCTTCCGAGCCACCTCTAATTGTGATTTAGCCTGAGCCACCTTGCTCTGTATCTCCACCCACTTCACCTCAGGCAGTGATCCGTTGTCGTACAGCATTTTGTAGCGCGCCAATGCATCGTTAGCCTGCGTCATCTGCGCCTCTGCACCACTCAGCACGTTGCGGGCCTGCGTGTCGTCCATCTCCGCAATCAGCTGACCCTTGCCTACGGCCTGACCTTCGTTCACCAGCATCCGCTTGATGATCCCCATGCCTGTAAAGCTCACTGCGGTAGCCTCCCGTTCTTCCACAATACCCACATAAGTCTGAGCTTTATCCACCATACCTGGCGATACCACCTGAGTCTTCACTCTCGTCGGAGCCTTCGTGTTCGATTTTCCCCCTTGCTGTTGGCAAGAACTGCCCAGTAACATGACTGATAGCAGCATCAATAATACCTTCTTCATAACTAAATATCTTGTTTTAGTTGCAAAATTAAACCAAAATCGGCTATCAGGCATGTTCGATTTCACCTCATATTGTATCAATTCGACACCAAGACGTCAAAACAACCATATCTAATTCCAAATAGAACAAAGAATTTAGAAAATAATAAGTAATTTTGCAACATGAAACAGCATGAAGAAGTAACATTTCAGACATTGGCCAACAACGAGGATATCCAGATTGGCTATTCCGACAACGATATTGTGGTCGTTGATAGTATTCAGCAGTTTACCGAGATCAATACCGCTCATGTAGCTATGAATGCTGTCGTCATCTGCACCAACGGCAAGGTACAGGCTCAGATGAATGGCAAACAAATGGAACTCCGCAAGAACCAGGTGGCCATTGTACCCCAGAACGTCACAGTGACCGACGTGATGGTCAGCCCCGACTTCAACCTGAAAGCCATGTTCCTCACTAATCGCATCCTTCAGAGGTTTCTGCGTGAGAAAATGAACATCTGGAACGACATGATGTACATCCGTCGCCACCATATCGTGACCATGGACGAAGACGAGATGCTATTCTACACCCACTTCTATGACATGCTGACACTGGCCATTACCAAAGGAGAGGACTATCCATTAAAAACCGACGTTATCCAGTCGCTGCTACGCTCGGCCATTCTTGGACTCTGCGGCCGGATGGAGAAGATGCTGGCATCAGATACCAATCTGGAAGACTCTGCTACTTTGCATGATAATAGGAAAATGACGTCAAAGGTCCACTTCCAGCATTTCCTTGATTTGCTACACTCCAACGATGTGAAACGTCACACGGTAGAAGCTTATGCCAGCAAACTTTGCATCTCGCCCAAATACCTCACGGCCGTCTGCAAGAAGAATTCTGGCAAGACCGCTAACGAATGGATTACAGAACATGTGCTGGAGGATATCCGTTACTACCTGCGTCAGACAGATCTCAGTATTAAGCAAATCTGCGACAAACTCGCTTTTCCCAACCCCTCTTTCTTTGGTAAATACGTGAAAGATCATTTCGGTATGACACCATTGGAATTAAGAAACAGTTAAAACGATATAGAAATTCTTAAAAGTATCACTTTTTGTTATAATCATCTTATAATCAGCAATATAACATGAGTGATAGATGTTTTTTATCTATCACTTTTTTATGGTCAAATGCAAGATTTTCCGTAAAAAGCTTGCATTTGGCCCTAAAATTTTGTATCTTTGCAGTTAATAAAATAACCAACAAGAATATGAAAATAACAATTATCAACTCAGAAAGAAATGAAAAGAGGTACACGCGTGTAGAACTCGAGGAGTTTGTAGCGCAGTTGAGGGATGGCACCTATCGACAGCAGTATATTCGCGAATTTAACAAGGAGGTGTGTTTTGCGGCAGAATGGGTGAAACAGAATGGAGAGTTGAAAGCAAAAAGCAACAACTGTCTGACACTGCTCTCGCTGGAAAACCTGCGCGACCTGAGTACCGTTGAGGAATATAAACGATTGGCCATCCTGCAGCCCTATACCCTACTCTGCTTTATAGGGCACGATGGTCATTCACTCCACATCGTTTGCCAGTACACCATCGCAGCCCCAGTCCCGGAAGGTAATCATAAAGCTCAAAACTTCATGCTCAATGCTCAAAGCCTTACCAACGCCTTCCGCAAACTGCATTTCATCTATTCGTCGCAGTTGGGTACGCCGTTGGCCGAGCACGAGCCAACCTTCGAAACCAGTTGCAAGGCGAGCTACGATCCGCAGCCATTCTATAATCCATCAGCTATCGCCCTAACCGTTTCTTCAGAACCGGAAGCGACACCCGAATTCCGACCTATGCAGGAGGACATTAGCGACTATAATTATCCTGAGGAAATACCTGGTCTAAGTCTGCGCAACAGCCGAATGCGCCGGTTCCACGATTGTCTCGATACTGCCATTGAGAAGTTTCGCGACATCAGTGATGATGAGGAATACACCATTGCCGTACTCGAAAAGCTGGCTGACGGTTGTCGACAGATAGGATTGCCTCAGGCCTGGTGTGCACGTGTCGCATCATTCATGCCACTGTTTTCCGATAGCGTTTACAACAATGCCATTGAGTCCGTCTTCAAGACCGCCTACCTCAAAGACACTCTGAAGACCATTCCGATGAAATACACCCGTCCTTCTGCCCTACTCGCCTTTAAGACCGAGGCCTACATGAAGGAGCACTATACCTTGCGCCTCAACGTGATGACTGGCACGCCGGAATATCGCATGAACGCTGTAGGCTACGGTTTCCTGCCACTAGACCAGGCAGCCCGCAACACGATGGCTATCAAGGCGCTGAAGGCAGGTGTGGAATCGTGGGATAAGGATCTGAACCGCTATATCGACTCGAATCTCATCCCCAAATATTACCCGATGGAGGATTATCTGCGCCACCTGCCTAAATGGAACGGCAAGCACGACTATGTGGGTGAACTCGCCCGACGGGTAAAGACCGACAACGAGCACTGGGAAAGCGACTTCCATACCTGGATGCTCTCGATGGTGGCTCAGTGGCTCGGCAAGGACCGTCAGCATGGTAATGCCATCGTACCCCTGCTCATCGGTCCGCAGGGGTCTGGCAAGACCACCTTCTGCCGCCGCCTGCTGCCAGAATATCTGCAGATGTATTTCAACGACCGTCTGTCGATGAAGAACGACAATGACATCTTCCTCGCCATGTCGAGCTATGCGCTCATCAATATCGACGAGTTTGACGCCATGTCAAAATCTCAGCAGCCCATCCTGAAGTACCTCATTTCAAAACACGACATCAAGTTCCGCCCGCCATACGGGAAGGTGATGGAAGAACGTCAGCGTTTCGCCTCGTTCATTGCCACCACCAACAACCGCCGTCCACTAGTGGATCCTACGGGTTCACGCCGTTTCATCTGCGTCTATGCTGATGAGATTGACAACTCGGGCTTGATTAACCACGATATGCTGTATGCCCAGCTCTACACAGAGTTGCAGCAGGGCCGCCCCTACTGGTTCGAGGACGAAGATAACGTACGTATCATGCAGCAGAACGAACAGTTTCAGCAGATCAACAACTACGAGCAGATGATAGCCCTCACCTATCTGGCACCCGAGGAAACATCCGAGGATGCAGACTTCGTATCTCTCCAACTGATCATGAAACGACTCGAGAAACAGTTTCCTACTTTTACGATTATGAAAGGAACGGACATTGAGATCGGAAGGCGGTTGACTAAAATGGGTTATGAACACAAACGAACCAATAAGGGATCTGTTTTCAGAGTGGAAGAGATATGATCTTAAAAAGTAAAACAAGTTGTTTTACTATCGTTCAGATAGCTTTAACATTGGTAAAAGATAGCTTCTTAGAAAGTAAAACAACTTGTTTTACTATGAGTGATAGTAGTGATAGATGACTAAAAAGTATCATTTAGCATAATAAGCTGATATTAAATAGGTTAAAACGAATAGTGATAGAGAATAAGAAATTAGCATAAAAAGTATGGCAGTACATATCAAACTTATCAAGAACAATATCAAGAGCAGCAGCTCTTACGGGAAATATTTTGCAAAAACAGTCAGTCAGGGCGAGGTAACGCTCGATGAGATAGCCGCTGAAGCTTGCCGCAACAGCGGCTTTGGTGAGGGAGCCGTCATTGGTGTTGTGACGGAACTGCAGGATATCCTGAAGCAGAGACTATCAGAGGGCCAGACGGTCATTCTCCCTGGCATCGGCCGTTTCAGTCTTCGTGTAGAGAGCATCGGGGTGGATGACCCGAAGACATTCAACATCCGCCGTCACATCACCCGCATCGTCTGCGGTTTCCTCCCTGCCGGTCGCCGTATCCAGGGCCGCCATATCCTCTACGACTTCTGCGAGGGTGTCAAAGCCGTGTGGCAGATTGGCTTTAAGCCGTAAGTTATTCAAGTCAGTTATTCTTCTTATAGCTCTGTACGGCCCAACAGCCCATCAGCGTGCCGATGCCCGCAAGGGCTAAGACCTGGTGGGCTGTTTCGTGCAGACCGCCACTGCGAATAAAGACGGTACGGATGGCATCGATAAAGTAGTGCATGGGGTTGATATAGGTGGTAAGATACGCCCACTGGGGCATGGAGCGTGTGGGGGTGAACAGTCCTGAGAGCAACATGATACTCACCACAAAGAACCACATGACGAACATAGCTTGCTGCATGGTGTCGGAGTAGTTGGACACAATGAGTCCAAACGACGAGAAGAACAGCGCCAGCAGCATGGCAAGTACATAGACGAGCCACAAAGGGCCAGCTGGCGTGATGCCATAGACGAGCCACGCCAACAGCAAGCACACAGTGATGACAAACAGCGCAATGAGCCAGTAAGGAATGAGTTTGGCGAGAATGAACGACCACTTGGAAACAGGCGTGACGTTGATCTGCTCAATAGTGCCAGACTCTTTCTCGCCAACGATGTTGAGTGTGGGCAGGAAGCCAGTCATCAACATCATCACAATAGCAAAAAGCGCGGGAATCATGAAGAGTTTATAGTTCTGCTGTTTATTGTAGAGAGTTAGAACTGAAGTTGCAGAGGACGCAGAGAAAGGAGCACTGACTATCTGTGAGAGATAGGCGCTGCCCATCGAGCCCTTGGTGCCGTTGACGGCATTGGCTGCGATGAGATATTTGCCATCACGAATCTCGAGGATGACATCGGCCCTTCCCTTCTCAATGTCTTTCATTGCTTCAGCGTAGGTGGATTTCTGTCCGCCAAAAATAAAGTAGTTGGAGGCAGCGATCTGCTGTACCAATCGCTGCGACTCTACAGTGTGGTCAATGTCAACCACATCCACCACGATGTTCTTCACTTCCATCTGCATCACCCATGGCATGACACACATGATCACGATGGGGAACATGACGATAAGTCGCGGTAGAAATGCATTGCGGCGTATCTGCAGGAACTCTTTCTGTATGAGATATTTCAGTGTCATATCAATTATTCCAATCTTACGTTAAACTTCTTCAGCGCGATAGCCAACAGCATCACTGTCATAACTGCCATCACAGATACTTCGTGAGCAACTTCTCTTATGCCCACGCCCATAATCATCAGCTTGCGCATAGCCTCGATATAGTAGCGTGGCGGCACCACTGCAGCCAACCACTGCAGCACCTGCGGCATAGTCTCTACAGGAAACAGCATGCCCGACAGCATCACCACAGGCATCAACAGCACCATAGCCGACATCAGCAGCGCCACAAGTTGCGTTTGTGCCACATTGGAAATGAACAGTCCCAGCGAGAGCGCCAATAATATATATAAGGTGCTCACGGCTAATATCCAGAACAGAGAACCTGCCACGGGCACTCCCAGTACGAAACGCGCCATCAGGAGGATGGTGATGAGGATGCCGAAGGCCAACACCAAATAGGGTACTGCCTTAGCAACAATCACCATCAAGGGGCGCACGGGTGATACCAACAGCACCTCCATCGTACCCTTCTCTTTTTCACGGACAATCGATATCGAGGTCATCATAGCACAGATAAGCATCAATAGCATACCCATGATGGCTGGCACGAAGTTGTAGGCGGAACGCATCTGGGGATTGTATAATAGCTTAGAGTTGAGAATTGAAGGTTGAGAATTGAAAATGATTTGCCGGGCGTAGGTGGTCCATTGCTGAGCCATATTGGGGTCGCTGCCGTCAACCATCATCTGCATACCACGATTCTGTGTGAACACCAGCGCCATATCGGCTTTCTGACTGCGGATGAGCTGTTCTGCCTCCCGAGGAGTGTTCACCGTCTGCGTGATGATAAAATATTCCGATTGTGCCAGTCGTTCTACTGCCTGCTGCGTACGGGGCGACATCTCTGACGTGACCACCACCGTGCGCACATTCTTCACATCGGTGGTGATGGCAAAGCCGAAGAGCAGCATCATCACCACTGGCATGCCGAAAAGTATCAGCATCGTACGCTTGTCGCGCAGAATATGCTTGGCTTCCTTGATTACAAATGCTATAAACTGTTTCATACAATTAATCGCTTGAACGGGTGGCTTGGCGGGCCAGATAGGTAAACACATGATCCATATCGGGCTGGTGGAAACGCTGTTTCAGTTCATCGGGTGTGCCAAGGGCGCTGATCTTGCCGTCCACCATGATAGAGATGCGGTCACAATATTCTGCCTCGTCCATATAGTGTGTGGTTACAAAGACGGTGATGCCACGATGGGCAGCATCGTAGATGAGTTCCCAGAATTGACGACGTGTAGCGGGATCGACACCACCCGTAGGTTCATCGAGAAACACTACACCGGGATCGTGGAATATAGAGACAGAGAATGCCAGTTTCTGCTTCCAACCCAGTGGCAGCGAACCCACCAGATCGTCCTTGTGATCTTCAAACTTCAACTGCTGCAACACCTCGTCCATCTTGCGTTTCACCTCGTCGGGGTTCATGCCATAGATGCCAGCAAAGAGACGGATATTCTCAGCCACTGTGAGGTCTTCGTAGAGTGAGAACCGCTGCGACATATAACCTATGTGGCGCTTAATCTGTTCATACTCCGTACGGATGTCGAAACCTACCACCCTACCCGTTCCACTGGTGGGCTGGTTCAGACCTGTCAGCATGTGCATTGCCGTTGTCTTACCGGCACCGTTGGCTCCTAAGAATCCGAATATCTCCCCTTTCTTTACGCTGAACGAGATGTCATCAACGGCATGGAACGAGCCAAAGGCTTTTACCAAATGCTCCACCTCGATGACGTTATCGTCTTTTACTTCCGTGTCTTTCTCGTGTTCAATGCCTGGCGGGTTAAAGATGCTGGCAAACTGGGTGAGGATATCATCAGGCGTGCCGATGCCACGCAACTGTCCCTGATCGAGGAAAGCTACGCGTTCACAACAACGAACCTCATCGAGATAAGGCGTTGAAGCCACAATAGTAATACCACTTTCCTTCAGCATCAGCAGCATCTCCCACAACTCCTTACGACTCACGGGATCGACACCCGTGGTGGGCTCGTCGAGGAAGAGTACACTCGGCTGATGTACCAGTGCACACGAGAGCGCCAGCTTCTGCTTCATACCTCCCGAGAGAGCCCCTGCCTTACGGTCTTTGAAGCGTTCTATCTGCGAGTAGATGGCTTTGATGGAGTCGTAGCCTTCGTCAACAGTGGTGCCGAAAAGCGTGGCAAAGAAGTTCAAGTTCTCCTCGATAGTGAGATCCTGATAGAGCGAGAACTTGCCTGGCATATACCCCACCCGACTACGTACCTCATGCATCTGCTTCACCACATCGTGTCCATCTACCGCTGCCGTGCCTGCATCGGGCAGCAACAGCGAACAGAGGATGCGAAACATCGACGTCTTGCCGGCTCCATCGGGGCCTATCAGTCCGAAGACCTCACCCTGGCCGACAGAAAACGACACATCGCTGAGTGCCTGTACCCGTCCGTACGACTTACTGATATTCTTTACCTCTATTGCGTTCATAGCTTCAGTTCGCCATACATACCAATCTTCACGAAACCGTCGTTTTTAATAGCCACCTTGACAGCATACACCAGGTCGGCACGTTCGTCATCAGTAAGGATAGTTTTGGGTGTAAACTCCGAACGAGACGATATCCAACTGATGGTGCCTGCATACTCCTTGCGCTGCCCATCACCATAGTCGGCAAATACCTTTACCTGTTGACCAATCTTGATGTTCTGCAACTGGGCAGAAGTGACGTAGGCACGCAGGTGCATGGACTCAGTATCGGCTATCTTAAACAACGGTTTACCCACACTCACAAATTCACCACGCTCCACATATTTCTCGAGCACAGTACCCTTTGTGGGAGTCATGATGTGACACTTTCGTAACATATCCTGCAACTGTGCCTTCTGCACATCGGCAGCAGCCGTCTGCTTGTCGAGAGCTTGCGTGCTGGTGTTCAGCGATGATATCTGCGCATCCAGTTGTTTCTGCAGCACCTTCACCAGACTCGTGGCATCGTCGAGCATCTTCGAGGGAGCTGCCCCGTCAGCCACCAACTCACGGTAGCGCTGCTCGTCTTGCTGAGCCTTAGCCAACTGCTGGCGCGTAGCTGCTATCTGGCGTTCCATATCGGGCTTCTGACTCTGATA
>JAGAWQ010000173.1 GCA_017941345.1 Prevotella sp.
TGTAAATTGCCACCGAAAAGTGAACAGTTTTGCCAACGAAAGTTGAACAGGTAAAGACCTGTTTGCAAAGGTATTCATTTTTCTGGTTTTTGCTTCATTTTTCTTTCTTTCATCCATTTTTCAGTAGCCTTGATGCGATACGAAGGCCCGTTCATATCGATGATGTAGGCTTTGAAGGTAAGTCGGTCTACAATGGCGGCGGCAATGACCTTGTCGGTGAAGATTTGGTCCCATTTGTCGAAGCCAAGGTTGGTGGTAATGATGATGGGCTTGATACCTGCACGGAGCGATATGAGGTTGAAAAGGGCCTCTGCGCCCTCTTTGTCGAAGGACTTGTATCCGCACTCATCCAGTATCGTGAGGTCGTATTTTTCGAAGCGTTTCTGTAGCCTGGAAAGCTTCCGCTGTGATTCCGTTTCCTTGATTTCCACCAGCAGACGAGGGACGGAAGCGTACAAGACATTGTAACCAGCCATGCATGCCTTGATTCCAAGCCCGATGGCGGAGTGCGTCTTGCCGGTGCCGGGATTGCCGTACATGATAACATTCTGGCTTTCACGGATAAAGTCAAGCGTCTCCAGTTCCGGCAGGGCAACTGCCATATCCTTGGGCAGTTCACTCCTGTCAAGGTCTTCAAGATACTTGAGCTGGGGGAAGTGAGCCTTGGATATGAGCGCCCGAATATGGGCCTTTTCCTTGTACTCAACCTCCCTGCCAAGCAGTTCTGCAAGGAAGCGGTCGTGCGACCACTTTTGTGTGACGGCATCCTCCAGCAGTACGCTCAGACTGCCTTTGACACCCCCGAGCTTGAGTATCCGGCAGTCATCGTATATCGATTGTAAGTATGATGTCTCCATTACGATGCGGGGTTACGGTTGAACATATTGCCCAGCATTGCAAGGTTCTGGGCGGCGCCATCTTCTATGGTCTTATTCCACGGGAGGTCAATGACACTCTCTGCGGACCGGTTCTCCATTAGGATGGCAATGATGCTTTCCCGGGTGATGGTGTGGATACCCTTCATCTTCGCCACATTGACGGCTGAGCATAGGGCCTGGTAATCAAAGTGGTTGTCACGGGCCCAGATTAGCAGTTCAATAAAGTCCCGCGGTGCAGCGGAGAAGTATGTATCAAAGAGGTTCTGGAGTCCCTGAGGTGCCTGCCGCAGAGCATAGGAGTTGCGGAGTGCCCCTGGCTTGACTTTCAACACACCGAGATAATGCTGGATATCGAACTTGTTGTCATTGGGGACAAAGCTGCGCTTATGTCTGGCAATCTCCTTTTTCGAAGGGCCATCCGTGTCATAGATGACGACGTCATCGCTGTACTTCTTGACCCATACGCGACGGTAGGCGTACTCGAAAGGGACAGAGTAACTTACGGTGTCCAGGTGGATGCTGGCCAGCTTGTCCGCCTGGCGGAAGTCCGCTTCAAAACAGGTCATCTCGCCATAAGAGACAAGCATCACATTCAGCTCCTCCTGGATCTGCTCCCTGACGGCCTCGTTGTTCTGAAGGCAGACATTGAGCAGATACTCGTTGGCTTCGTCCAGACTGTCAAAATGGTCCCTGCTAGCGAAGGCCTTCCGGCGCAGGATCTCCACCGCCCGCTCCACGTGGGGCTTCTCATTGCCGGAGCGGACGTTGCAGAACTGGTGTTTGAAGCCATAGTAACCTTCAAGCTGGGTAAGTTCAATCGTGGGCTTCTTCTCGCCGCCGGTGAAACTACGCACAGCCGTTCGCATATTGTCATACACCATGAACTTGGGGACATGACCCCAGAAGGAAAAGGCGTTGACATGGGCCTCCATCATCGCCTGCTTGTCCTGGTGGCTGAACAGGCGGCCCCAGCGGCCGTTGCTGCATAGTGCGGTGGCGGCCATGTTGAAGGACATAAGGGAGCCCTTGATATAGATGCGGACTTCGCCCCAATCGAACTCCATACGTTCGCCGGGAACATACTTCTGCTTGATGAAACAGTCAAGTGCAGAGGTTGGCTGGCCGGACTTCTTGTCTCTGATGTAGCGGACAACTGTGCGGTAGGAGATAGCGTATCCGGCACGGCACAGGTCCGCATGGATATCGGTCGCCTTCTTCTGCTGCTTCTTCAGACCGGTTGCGACCTTCACGGCATTGTCCGACAGGGCCTTGTCAATGAGGGCCTTGATCTCATCTGTAAGGACGGGGCTGTCCACGACCCGGTCCTTGTACTTGGGTTCTGATTGGAGAAGTTCCGCGAGCGCTTCAGGGTTGTCCGTGTTGGCCTCTGCCGCCTCATACTGCTTACGGAGCTTGACGACCGTCGTCCTGCTCAGCTTGCGGTCCCTGGCAATCTGGCTGTTGCTCAGCTTGCGCCGGAAGTCTCCAAAGATGTCGTTTCTTTGCATGTAATCAATCATTTGCTCGGGTGTTATACGCCCGAAAGTTACTAATAATAAGGGGATCGGAAGGCCGCAGGTTGGCCCTGCTCTCCATTCCGCTCGGCTTCGCCTCGCTCCACTACGAGCAGGGCCAACCGATATCCCTTGCAAATGATCTTCAACTGTTCACTTTTCGATGGCAATCACTGTTCAGAATTGGGTGGCAGTGGACA
>JAGAWQ010000174.1 GCA_017941345.1 Prevotella sp.
AGACTTTATGCCGAGAGCTAATGCTACAGCACCTGCTATCAATGTGAAAGAAAGCGACAAGGCCTATACCGTAGAACTTGCAGCACCGGGCATGAAAAAGGAGGACTTCAATGTACATATCAATGATGAGGGTAACCTGATCATCAAGATGGAAAGCAAGAGTGAGAAGAAGGATGAGGACAAGAACGTACGCTACCTGCGCCGTGAGTTCTCTTACACCAAGTACGAGCAGACCCTGATCCTGCCAGACGATGTCAATAAGGAGCAGATTGCCGCCAAGGTTGAGAACGGTGTCCTGACCGTCGATCTCCCCAAGATCGTAGAGGAGAAAGTCAAAGTTTCCCGTCAGATTAGCATTGACTAAACCATTATAGGTTGTTAAATTAAAATCGCCCCGGCACCATTCATTCGGTGCCGGGGCGTATTTTATAGCTGGCCGATAGCTGGCCGATAGCTGGCCGAAAGGTAGAAAAGGACAAGAATGGTGTTACTTGTCGAGCTCTGCGAGGTTCTCGGCGATCATCTCGTCGGTGACGGTGTAGTTCTGGAGGTCACCCTTGATGAAGGCTTCGTATGACGGCATGTCGATGAGACCGTGGCCTGAGAGGTTGAAGAGAATCACCTTTTCTTCGCCAGTCTCCTTGCACTTGTTTGCCTCGCGGATGGTAGCGGCGATGGCATGGGTGCTCTCCGGTGCAGGGATGATACCCTCTGTGCGGGCGAAGAGCATACCGGCCTCGAAGGTCTCGAGCTGAGGAATATCTACACCATGCATCAGTCCGTCCTTGATGAGCTGGGAGATAATCATGCCTGCTCCGTGGTAGCGCAGACCGCCAGCATGAATGTTGGACGGCTTGAAGTTGTGGCCGAGGGTGTACATCGGCAGCAGTGGCGTGTAACCAGCCTCGTCACCGAAGTCGTAACGGAACTGACCGCGTGTCAACTTCGGACAGCTATCAGGCTCAGCGGCAATAAACTCTGTGGTCTTGCCGTCGAGCAGGTTGTGGCGCATGAAGGGGAAGGAGATGCCACCGAAGTTTGATCCACCGCCGAAGCAGCCGATCACGATGTCAGGGTATTCGCCAGCCATTTCCATCTGCTTCTCAGCTTCAAGGCCGATGATGGTCTGATGGAGACCAACGTGGTTAAGCACGGAACCGAGGGTGTATTTACAGTTTGGTGTTGTGGTGGCTAGCTCTACGGCCTCGGAGATAGCGGTGCCCAGAGAACCTGAGTGTGTCGGGTCTTTTGTCAGAATGTCCTTACCAGCACGGGTTGACATCGAGGGTGAACCCTCTACGACGGCACCAAATGTGCGCATAATGCTGCTGCGATAAGGCTTCTGCTGCATGGTGATTTTCACCTGATAGACGGCACAGTCGAGACCATAGATCTTGGCGGCGTAGCTGAGGGCAGCGCCCCACTGGCCTGCGCCGGTCTCGGTGGTGACGTTCGTGGTGCCTTCCTGCTTGGCATAATAGCATTGGGGCAGGGCAGAGTTGATTTTGTGGGAGCCTAAGGGATTAGTGCTCTCGTTCTTGAAATAAATATGTGCAGGGGTGCCAAGTGCCTCTTCAAGGGCATAAGCACGTACTAACGGAGTAGAACGATAGTATTTATACTTCTCAAGTACATCTTCGGGGATGTCTATCCAACGGTGTTCTGTATCCAGCTCCTGCACACAGCATTCGCGTGGGAAGATGTGTGCTAAGTCATCGACACCAAGCGGCTGCTTTGTAGCCGGGTGGATGGGGGGGAGAGGCTTATTAGGCATATCTGCCTGTATGTTATACCACTGTGTAGGAATCTCACTCTCCTGGAGGATGAATTTTTTTTGTTTAGCCATAATTTAAAGTTTTAGAATTGGGTAATTCCGTCTGCAAAGGTACAATAATAAATTCACAATTCAGCATTAAGTCCAAAGAAAAATGTAAATGTGATTAAAAACTTATGTATTTTGCTGCAATGTGTCGATAAATTCGGTTGGTTGCATGCCAAAATGTTTTTTGAAGCAGGTGGAGAAATAGCGGGGATCGCGGAAGCCGACGCGGTAGGCGAGATCACTGATACGTATGTCGGGGGTGGTGGTAGCGATGCGTTTAGCCTCTTGCATCCTGATATCGCGGATGAAGGCTGATACGTTCATGCCGTTAATAGCCCGTAACTTGTTGTATAGGGTGGAAGAACTGGAGCCCATGTCTGCGGCCAGTGCCTCACGGTCGTAATCCTCATCTTCCAGATGGTCGAGTACGAATTGCCGGGCGCGTTCGACGAATAACTCCTCTGGTGTCTTTTCTTTCTCGGGTTGGCTTTCTTGTATGGTGCTTTGGCCATTTTCTGCCTTGACGCGATTTCGGTTCTCGATGATGTTGTCGATTCGAAGTTTTAGGTCTGTCAGATGGAAAGGCTTGGTGAGGTACTCGTCGGCTCCAACGAGTA
>JAGAWQ010000035.1 GCA_017941345.1 Prevotella sp.
CCTGATCACCATCATCCCCATCCTCATCGTAGGCCCCATCGCCCGTCTGAAGTTCAAGTTCAACTACTTCACCATTGCAGGTATGATTGCCGGTACCTATACCGATCCCCCTGCCCTGGCCTACGCTAACAGCATCTGCTCGAAAGAGGCACCTGCCATCGGCTACTCGACGGTGTACCCGCTGTCGATGTTCCTGCGTATCTTCACCGCACAGATCATCGTACTCTTCTTCTGTGGATAAAATAAAACTATATAATAATAACACAAAATGATTCAATTCAGATTACTGCTCAGCGGCCTGCTGTTGACAAGCGCCATGACGATGTCCGGACAAGGTGCCAGGAACATCCGCATCAATGAGGTGCTGACCAACAACACCGCCAGCATCGTGGATGAATACGGCAACCGTGAGGCATGGATAGAGCTGGAGAACACCTCGTTCACCACCTACAACATCCGTGGCATGTACTTCACGACAGACCCAAGCGTCCTTGACCCCAAGATGAGTGTTCCTGAACGCATCAAGCGCATGAGCGTCATCCCCAATGGTGACCCGCGCACACAGATCGGCGGCAGACAGCACCTGGTATTCTTCGGCAACTCCCATCCTGCACAGGGAAAGTTGCACCTCTCACTGGCTATCCCTATGTCTGAACCCGTATGGATCGGCTTCTATAATGGTAATGCCGTCGAACTGATTGACTCTGTCACCGTTCCGGCACTGGCTGCTGACCAGAGCTATGCACGTCATGGCAACCAATGGTCGGTGAAGTCGGCAGAGAACGTGACACCCGGCATCGAGAACTTCATCAAGACCGACGAGACCAAAGACGCCAAACTGAAGCGTGAGGATCCTCATGGCTTCGGCATTACCCTGCTCGCCATGGGCATCGTGTTCTTCTGTCTGGCCGTGCTCTTCGTGTTCTTCTGGCTCTTCGGCCTGCTGATGCGCCATCTCGACACCGCGAAGAAGGTGGTCAACGCCCAGCCTATCAAACCGATCACGAAGACGGTGGAGGTGACCCACGACATCGCCCATGCCACGGGTAATATCCTGCAGGACGGTCTGAAGACGAAAGGTATCGACAAGGAAGTCTATATCGCCGTCATCTCGATGGCCCTCAAGCAGTATCAGGACGACGTACACGACGTGGAGAGTGGTATCATCACCATCAAGACACGTCAGACAGGCTGGAGCGATGAGTATAGTCAGATGACGCACTTCCACGACCCGTTGCAGCCCCAGATGCCGCAAGGTCCGAAAATCCCCACGACACCAGAATTGAAATAAAAACATAAAGGAAATGAATAAATATCAATACAAAGTACAAGGCGTCGATTACGACGTAGAGATAGAAGAAGTAGAGGGCAATGTGGCCAAGGTCAATGTCAACGGCATCCGTTTCGACGTAGAACTGAAGCAGCCCATCAACCCGACCAGTACGCTGAAGAAGGTACGTGTAGAGGCCCCGAAGCCCGTGGCACGTCCTGCAGTAGAAGCAGCAGCCCCCGTGGCAGCCGCTGCCCCTGCAGCCCCCGCAGGCGCAGGCTCCCCCATCAAGGCACCGCTGCCTGGTACGGTGACCGAGGTGAAGGTGAACGTCGGTGACACCGTGAAGCAGGGCGACGTGGTGCTCGTGCTCGAGGCCATGAAGATGCAGAACAATATTGAGTCAGAATACGATGGTACGGTAACGAGCATCACCGTCAAACAGGGTGAGACGGTCATGGAAGGCTCCGTTCTGCTGACAATTGGATAAAAAAAGGTAATAGTGAATAGTGAATAGTGAAAAATTTGCTACCGCTGTTCATGATACGAAACGATTAAGTTAATAACAATAAAAAAAGAAAAGAATGGGTAGAAATAGAAGGGCGGAAGCAAATTTTTCACTATTCACTATTCACTTTTCACTTAAAATATGGATTTAGGACAATTCATCATACAGAATTTCAATGAGTTCCTGACCTACACGGCATTTGCCAATGCCACCGTGGGCAACCTCATTATGATAGCAGTGGGCGCCTTCTTCATCTGGCTGGCCATCAAGAAGGACTTTGAGCCCCTGC
>JAGAWQ010000036.1 GCA_017941345.1 Prevotella sp.
GTATAGTCTGCCTTCATCAGTATAGCGGAATACACAATCAATGCCTTTCTCTTTGAGTAGCCTCACGAACTCATCCTTGTCGTATGTACGCTTTAGGGCATACTCCAGAGATTTCTTTGTCGGTTCAGTTAGGTTCTTGTCCTTGATACGCTGTTTGTATGCAGCGACTTTCTTCTGCAATGCCTCATACCCAACAGACTTGCCAAAGAGTGAGGATTTGAACGGATTACCTATTCTATTGCCATTGGCATCAATGACGGAATAGACCAGACCGTTGTAATCCTCACCTCTAACATTTCCACGAACTTCATCCACAGTGATATTGTATAGGGACAAGAGCGCACGTAGTTCGCCGATTGTTTGAAACTGGTAGGAACTGAAGACAGCCTTGACATTGTTTCCTACCTGTTTTTTTATGTCACCCTCCTTTGGATTGACTGGATGCATGGGATTGACAGTCAGCTTCTCCCGCTTCTTGTCGGCAGGGTGAAGTCCGTATTCCTTTTCTATGTCACGGGTAATGCGCTTGCTTCTCGGGAAATTGAAAGACTTGTCGATACACCTGCCATGTTCGTTGACACGGACGGAAACGATGTGGATATGGTGTCGGTCTATATCCTCATGCTTGACGATGATATAAGGCTGGTCACCATAGCCCATCCTTTCCATATATTCATGGGCAATAACCGTGAGGTCACCATCCGTCAACTTGTCGTCAGGATGTGGATTGAGCGATACATGAAGAACAGGTTTCTCCGTTCTTGTCTGTTTTGGCATCCATCGCTCAAAGTCCTGTAAGACTTGCGCAATATCCACCCTGCCTGTGCCGTTGTTGAATACCCTGTTGGTGTCCAACAACTGCCCCTTACCCTCATTCACCTTGTCGGCATTGTACTTGATGGCACCGAAAAGGCTGCTGCCAATCGTTATTTTTGCAACCATCTCTCCCTTGCCTCCTTTGCCAGTGCCACAATCTGCTGCCCCTGCTCCATCATCTGACGTGTCATTGACTCCAGCCGATAAAGCAAGGCCATCGCTTTCTTCTCGGAGAAATGACAGCGCAGTTCCTTCACTACTTGATTGTAGTTGACCGCCACACCCCGGAACTGGGCGTGAAACGATGACAGTTTTTCGCAGAAGTCCACATTCGCCTTATCTATCTTGATGACCCGGAACGTCTCACCGAATACCCTTGACTTGACGAATACAGCCTTGGCATAAACACCAGACTGCTCGTAGAGCGTGAGGAACCTGGCCCATTCCACATCATCGAAACGGACCATCACGCAGTGTGTCCGCTTGTTATTCTTCGGGATTCTTCCCCCCTTGCGTTTCCTTTGTTCTTCCATATCCTTATCGTTAGATATCTTTTTTTGTTCTTTATTCAGCATTCATCTCGCCTTGGCGACGTTTCCATAGGGATTGCGACTTCGGAGTAATCCCCAGCCCCCTGCAAGGGCAAGGTTGGGTTTCGTGAGTTACCGGAAGTATTCCGAGTAACCCGAAACATACCTTGCTATGCTCCTGCGGGCATAAGTAATCCGCCTTGCGGACGGATTAACGGCTTGGAGCAGCCAAATATCGGTCTTGACCGACATGTCCGTCGCTGTCCGATTCTGTTTGCGGTTGCAAAGGTCGTCGTTTTATGAGACTTCAAATGTCAAGTTGATATCAAGTTGATATAGAGAAACTTTCAGGCTTGCCCTCCATGCTCGGATTTGGAGAGCATATCGGTGCATACGGATCTGAAATTTTGGCTGGTTGACGGAATAGTCGTTCCTTTGCACCGTCGAAAGGCTTCTGAGCCAGTTGGCTGAATGACTGAATGCTAATATGCATGGTCATTTTAACGTTTGAACGTTTTAGCGTTTGAATGTTTGAACAACTGAACAGATGCATGATGACAAAGCTGCGTGACTATCGGCCATAAATGCCATACATGAATGCAGCCTACCATTTGACCAGACTTGAAGACAGATGATTGCAACAGCATCTGACACAATGGTCAACCGAGAGAATGGGCATAAGAGCAAACATAAGTATAACCAATTAAAAATGAGATTGACTGAAGAAATGAACAAAACAAAATTCGTCGCCTTCTCCACCCAGAAGGGAGGGGCTGGCAAGACAACGCTGACAGTGCTGATGGCGAGCTATCTGCATTACGTGAAGGGGGTAAGCGTAGGCGTCGTGGACTGTGACTTCCCGCAGTACAGTATCGATGAGATGCGCCGCCGTGACTTCAAGAACATTGAAGAGAACAAACAGTTGTGCCGACAGGCCTACGACCAGTTCTCGCGCATCAAGAAGAAGGCTTATCCCGTAGTGATGAGCCGTCCAGAGGATGCCGTAGAAACAGCAAAGAAAATGCTGGAGATGGAGAACCCGCCTGAGGTGGTTTTCTTCGACCTGCCAGGAACGCTGAACAACGAGGGTGTTCTGAAGACCGTCGCGGCTATGGACTACATTTTCTGTCCGGCAATCGCAGACCGAGTGGTGATGCAGAGTTCTATGGTTTTTGCCAAAGCAGTCAACGACCACCTGATCACGACGGGCAAATCTAACATCAAAGGACTCTATTTCGTGTGGAACATGGTGGACGGACGCGAGAAGACAAATCTCTATGATGTGTATGACAATGTGATGTCGGAACTGGGTCTGACGGCACTGAAGACCGTCATCCCCGACAGCAAGCGGTTTCGAAGGGAGGGCGAGAAGGAGGAAAACCGTCCGTTGTTCCGCTCGACACTGTTCCCGCCGGACAAGACGCTGATACGTGGTAGTAACATTCGTGAACTTGCAGATGAGATGCTGGGTATCATCAACGGCTGACGGCTATGGAGAGGAATACAGAGCAAGAAGTAGACTTCCAGGGTATCATTGAGGGAATCCGGCCTGATGCTCCACCGTCGTTGTCCCGTCAGAAAGAGAAGGAACCTGTGCAACAGGGACAGGAAACAGAAACTGAGAACTCACCGAGAAAGCAGAGGACGATAAAGGCAAAGCCTGTCACTGCTCCGAGTGACAGAAAAGTGGACGAATCGCCGGAAGACTTCTTTCTGAGCCACTTCATTGACACCCCACCGATGAAAACGGTGGCCAGACAGGGGAAAATGGTCTATATGCGCCCTGAGTATCATGAGCGCATCCAGCGCATCATCAGCGTCATCGGCAACAACCAGCTGAACATCTCAACGTATATAGACAACATCCTTGCCTATCACTTCGAGGAGTTTGAGGAGCCAATTAGGAAGCTGTATAGCAAGAACTACCGCGATGTGTATTAACAATCGGCTGTATGAACAGCTTAGTGTATTAACATTCAAACGTATTAACATTCAAACGAAATGACAACTTTACAGATTATCTTACTGCTGGTCATCTTTACAATTGTGACGGCAGAAACCTTCCTCCTTTGGAAGTATCAGCGAAGGGAGAAAACCTTCACGCAACATTCGGGCATTTCTCACTATACGGAGGTGAAGAAGGATGAAGAAGATGACAGATTCCGTCTGGCACCGTTGGGTAGCCTTGATGAAGAATATCTGAACATGTTTTCCAATCCTCCGATGGACAAGGCCGCTCGTCGCGGGAAGTCTGCTTACCTGCGCGATGCCTACCATGAGCGAATCCGGCAGATAGTGAATGCCCTGAACGTTGACGACGTGAACATCTCCAGTTATGTGGACATGGTTTTGACAGACCATTTCATGCGCTATGAGACACAGATTGACCGCCTGCTCCACAACTGTTACCGTGACACTTGTAAACAGAAGAAGCAATGGCAACCATCGTAATAGCACTGCTACTATGTATCTTGGTCTATGAACTGTGCATCTTCATCATGTATCCATCTGGAGTATCGCATACACGGAAATCTGTTGAAGCGGAAACAGAGGTTGCGAAAGTAACGGCATCTGACGATGACATCATGGGTAAGAGCCATTTCGACATGAAGAAAGAATGCCGATTGATGCGGCAACGCAAAGAGGAGGCAGACCGCAAGGCTGCAATAGCCAAGGGCGAGATGACTGAGGACGGCAAGGAGATTGCGCAGGAAGTACAGGCCGAGGACTGCGAGGTGGAACAGAAGAAAGTCTGGCAGCAGGTTCCTGCAGAGGAACTTGAAGCCATGTTTGAAGAGCCTGATGAACCTAATGAGCCACTTGCGCGGGGAGATACCATCGACGACATCGACCTTGCCTTCAACAATGTGGGCAGGCGTGACATGTCGGAGGAGGAAGAGCGAAGGACGGTGGAAGTGCTCAAAGGGCTGGAGGGAACGGAACTGTTCGACACGATCACTCAATCCTTCCCGCAAATCGGTGACAGTATCAACGACCTGTTTGATAAGTATGAGCATAAGCCATCGGCAGAGACGGTCACAGCAGAAGACAACAAGACAAAAGAGCCGAAGAAGCCGTTTGTCATCCCTGAGAGATTCGAGGATTTCAATATCCGAGACTTTGTATAGCATTAACGAAACAACAAGAAGAAAAGATGAAAGAAAGAGACTACGGATAGACGTGAGTTAATAAACCACTGAATCCAATTATCCAATCCACAATTAACAACAGTAATAAATCATTTAAACGTAAACGAAAAATGAAAAAGAATGTAATCAAGTTTGTGAGCAATACGATGGTGATTACCAATCGTAAGTTCGTCGCATGTGCAGTCCTCATTGCTGCCGCAACCACCACTGCAATGGCCCAGGGCAACGGCCTTGCAGGTATCAATGAGGCCACTTCGATGGTCACAAGTTACTTTGAACCAGGCACTAAGCTGATTTACGCAATTGGTGCCGTCGTGGGACTTATCGGCGGTGTGAAGGTCTATGGCAAGTTCTCGTCTGGAGATCCCGATACCTCGAAGACCGCTGCCTCATGGTTCGGTGCCTGCATCTTCCTCATCGTGGCCGCTACCATCCTGCGCTCGTTCTTCCTCTAAGCCTATATATAATATTAAGGTATAAGGAGAACGACCAATGGCTGAGTACAATATCAACAAGGGTATTGGCCAGTCGGTTGAGTTCAAGGGGCTGAAAGCGCAGTATCTCTTCATCTTCGCGGGCGGACTGCTTGCAGTCTTTGTCCTTTTCGTGATTCTCTATCTCGCTGGCATCAACCAGTGGGTGTGCATCGGTACGGGTGTCGTGTCTGCCTCCGTCCTGGTCTGGCAGACCTTCGCCCTCAACCGACGCTACGGTGAACACGGACTGATGAAGAGAATGGCAAACAGACAGCATCCAAGATTCCTGATCAACCGACGTAAGCCGTACCAGATGATTAAGAACCAAGTAAAGGAAAAACCCAATGAGGAATACGCTGAAAGCAACAACCGTTGAGAATAAACTGCCGCTGCTGGCAGTGGAGAACGGCTGCATCGTGTCGAAGGACGCAGACCTGACCGTCGCTTTTGAGGTAACGCTGCCGGAACTCTACACCGTGACCTCACAGGAGTACGGCACCATTCACGGCTGCTGGGTGAAGGCCATCAAGGTACTGTCCGACTATAGCATCATCCATAAGCAGGACTGGTTCATCCGTGAGACCTACAAACCAGAGTTGAAGAGCGGCATGAGTTTCCTGTCACGTAGTTTTGAACGGCATTTCAATGAACGCCCCTATCTGAAGCATACGTGCTACATCTACCTGACGAAGACCACTAAGGAGAGAAACAGGATGCAGAGTAACTTTTCGACGCTGTGCCGAGGACATATTATCCCGAAGGAACTGAACAAGGAAACGGCTACCCGCTTTTTGGAGTCGGTGGAGCAGTTTGAGCGCATCATGAATGATTCGGGCTTCATCCGTCTGCGTAAACTGAGTGACAACGAGATTGTAGGCACCCGTCGCAAGGCAGGATTGATAGAGCGGTATCTGTCACTGAACCCAGAGGAAAATGCCTCGCTTCAGGACATCGACCTCGATCCTGCTGAGATGAGGATTGGCGACAACCGCCTATGCCTCTTCACGCTCTCCGATGTGAACGACCTTCCTGCCAAGGTGGGAACGGATGTACGATACGAACGATTATCGACAGATCGAAGCGACTGTCGCCTGTCATTCGCCAGTCCCGTAGGACTGTTGCTGCCCTGTAACCACATCTACAACCAGTATGTGATACTCGACAATAGCGACGACAACCTGCAGCGGTTTGAGAAGACCGCAAGAAACATGCAGTCGCTAAGCCGTTACAGCCGGAGTAATGCCATCAACAAGGAGTGGATAGACATGTACCTGAACGAGGCACATTCCCAAGGACTCATCAGCGTCCGTGCCCACTATAACGTGATAGCATGGAGCGACGATGTGGAGGAACTGAAACACGTCAAGAACGACATCGGTAGCCAGTTGGCAAGCATGGAGTGTATGCCGAGGCACAACACCGTCGATTGTCCGACACTTTACTGGTCAGGCATCCCTGGCAACGAGGCCGACTTTCCTGCGGAAGAATCGTTCTATACGTTCATCGAGCCTGCGGTGTGCCTTTTCACGGAAGAGACCAACTACAGGTCGTCGCTCTCACCCTTCGGCATCAAGATGGTGGACAGGCTGACGGGAAAGCCGCTGCACATCGACATCTCGGATTTGCCGATGAAGAAAGGGGTCACGACAAATAGAAATAAGTTCGTGCTTGGGCCTTCGGGCAGCGGGAAGTCGTTCTTCATGTGCCACGTCGTGCGCCAGTATTACGAGCAGGGAACGCATGTGGTGTTGATAGATACGGGACACTCGTATTCTGGGCTGTGCAACGAGATTCACCGAAAGACGCATGGCAGGGACGGCATCTACTACACCTACACCGAGGAGCATCCGATTTCGTTCAATCCGTTCTATACGGATGACTACGTCTTCGACGTGGAGAAGAAGGATTCGATAGTGACGCTGCTGCTGACACTCTGGAAGAGTGAGACGGAGAACGTGACCAAGACCGAATCGGGCGAGTTGGGCAGTGCCGTGTCGGCATACATCAGCATGATCCAGGCAGACCACAGCATCGTGCCGTGCTTCGACACCTTCTACGAGTATATGCGCGACGTATACCGCCTGCAGATGCAGGAGCGTGACATCAAGGTCGAGAAGGATGACTTCAACATTGATAACTTCCTGACTACGCTGCGCCAGTATTACAAAGGCGGTCGCTACGACTTCCTGCTGAACTCGAAGGAAAACATCGACCTGCTGAGTAAACGGTTTATCGTGTTCGAGATTGATTCGATTAAGGACAACAAGGAACTGTTTCCTGTGGTGACCATCATCATCATGGAGGCGTTCATCAACAAGATGCGACGGCTGAAAGGTGTGCGAAAGATGATTGTGGTGGAAGAAGCGTGGAAAGCACTGACCGCTGCCAACATGGCTTCCTATATGCTCTATCTCTACAAGACGGTGCGCAAGTTCTTCGGTGAGGCAGTGGTGGTGACGCAGGAGGTGGACGATATTATTTCTTCGCCCATCGTGAAGGAGAGTATCATCAACAACTCCGACTGCAAGATACTGCTCGACCAGCGCAAGTACCTCAACAAGTTCGACCAGATACAGAAGCTGCTTGGACTGACCGACAAGGAGAAGGCTCAGATACTGAGCATCAATCAGGCCAACAACCCGTCGCGGAACTACAAGGAGGTGTGGATAGGACTTGGCGGCACACAGTCGGCAGTCTATGCCACAGAGGTAAGCCCGGAGGAATACCTGGCCTATACGACGGAAGAAACCGAGAAAATGGAGGTGGAGGCTCTTGCCGAGGAACTTGGCGGCGACATCGAGGGTGCCATCAAGCAACTGGCCGACAAGCGTAGGAAAGGCTCAAAGTAAGTGGTAACCATCAGAAATGAAAACTGTAAACGGTGCAGCCATGCACCAAGTAATAACCCATTAACATAAAAAGGAGAAAAGAACAAATGAGAACAAAAGTATTAGTGATGATGAGCCTTGCTTTGACATTGTTTGTCGGTAAGGCAAGTGCACAGTGGACGGTCGTTGACCCGACGAACCTTGCACAGAGTATCGTGAACTCCACCCGTGAGATTGTCGAGACCTCGACCACGGCCAAGAACATGATTTCGGAGTTTCAGGAGACCGTGAAGATCTATGAGCAGGGCAAGAAATACTACGATGCCCTGAAGAGTGTGAACAACCTCGTCCGCGATGCCCGCAAAGTGCAGCAGACCATCGTCATGGTGGGCGACATCACCGACATCTACGTGAACTCGTTCCAGAAGATGATGAACGACGAGAACTTCTCGGTGGAAGAGCTGTCTGCCATCGCCACAGGCTACACGAAACTGCTGGAGGAATCGACGGGCGTATTGAATGAACTGAAGACGGTAGTGAATATTTCTACGCTCTCGATGACCGACAAGGACAGGATGGACGTTGTGGACAAGTGCTACCGGGACATGAAGCACTACCGAAATCTGGTCAGCTACTACACGAACAAGAACATCTCGGTGTCGTATCTCCGTGCGAAGAAGAAGCACGACCTCGACCGTGTACTGAAGCTCTACGGAAAGGGTGCGCAGAAATACTGGTAAACCAAGAACAAGAGAGAAATGATGACAGACTTATTGCTAATCATCGACACGGACAACATTCATACCATCCTGCGCCAGTTGTACGATGACATGATGCCGCTCTGCTCACAGATGACGGGCGTGGCAAGGGCGGTGGCCGGGTTCGGTGCGCTCTTCTACATTGCCTACAGAGTCTGGCAGTCGCTGGCTAGGGCTGAACCGATAGACGTTTTCCCGATGCTGCGTCCGTTCGCCATCGGACTGTGCATCCTGCTCTTCCCATCGGTGGTGCTCGGTACGCTGAACAGTGTGATGAGTCCGATAGTGCAGGGCGTGAGCACCATGCTCGAAGGGCAGAAGCTGGACTTGGAGGAACTGCGGCAGCAGAAGGACGAGTTGGAGGCGGAGATGATGAAGCGTAACCCTGAGACAGCCTATCTGGTGGACGATGCGGAGTTTGACAAGGAACTGGAGAACCTTGGCATCTCGCCCTCAGACCTGGCGACGATGGCGGGCATGTATGCAGAGCGCGGACTTTACAAGCTGCAGAAGATGATACGCGACGGCTTCCGCTACATACTGGAACTGGTGTTCGAGGCGGTATCGCTGATGATTGACGTGCTCAGGACGTTCTTTCTTATCGTGCTGTCGATACTCGGCCCGCTGGCATTCGGCATAGCGGTGTACGACGGATTCCAGAGTACGCTCACAGGGTGGATGTGCCGATATATCCAGGTGTATCTCTGGCTTCCGATTGCTGACCTGTTCAGCTGCATACTGGCGAGAATCCTGCAGCTCTCGATAGCACACGACATCGAGCAGATGCAGACTGACCCGAGTTTTTCGCTCGACTCGTCGGACGGGGTGTACCTTATCGTGATGATAATAGGCATCATCGGCTACTTCTGCGTCCCGACGGTGGCAGGCTGGGTGATTCAGGCAGGAGGCATCAGCAACTACGGGCGTAACGTGAACAAGTCAATCACGAAGAGCGGCGGCGCACTCAAGAGCGGTGCCCTGTGGCTGGCGAAGTAACCGTGTGTGACAAATGTGATTTTGTAACGATTAAAAATGTAACGACAAAAAGAGAAAATGGAATTCAAATCATTGAAGAACATCGAATCATCATTCCGGCAGCTTCGGCTGTTCGGGATGATCTTCCTGGCCGCGTGTACGGTGGTCACGGTGTGGTCGGTGTGGAGTTCGTACAGCTTTGCGGAGAAGCAGCGGGAAAAGATCTACGTGCTTGACGGCGGCAAGTCGCTGATGCTGGCACTCTCGCAAGACCTCTCTCAGAACAGACCAGCGGAGGCAAGGGAACATGTGCGTCGCTTTCACGAACTCTTTTTTACATTGGCACCAGAGAAAAGTGCCATTGAGAGCAACGTGCATCGTGCGCTGGTGATGGCCGACAAGAGCGCCTACAACTACTACCGTGACTTTGCGGAACAGGGCTTTTACAACCGCATCATTGCGGGTAACATCAACCAGACGGTGAGGGTGGACAGCGTGGTGTGTGACTTCGACAACTATCCCTATCAGGTGAGGACGTTCGCACGGCAGACGATTATCCGTGAGAGCAACGTGACGGAGAGGACACTGGTGACAGAGTGCCAACTGATGAACAGCAGCCGCTCGGACGACAACCCCAACGGCTTTCAGATACGGAACTTTACGATTATCGAGAACAAGGACATCAGGACGGTAAAGAAATGAAGGACGCAGGAAGCAAGACCTCTTTCATGAAAGAGGCAAAACAGAGAATTGCGGGAGGCATCAGGGCAAGGCTTGATGCACTCTCGCCAAAGCAAAGGCTGCACGTAGTTATCGGTATGTTCGGAGTCCTGGTCGTGGGACTGCTGTTCTGCATCTGGCAGACGGTAAATGACATTGCCGACAGGCCAGAGAATACGAACATCGTGATAGAGCACATTGACAGACCCGTCATCGTGGACGGCAGACATGAGTATCAACAACTAAAAGACATTGTAAATGGAACTGGAGAACAAAGAGAATCAGGAGCAGTTGCAAGGCGGGGCCTTGGACAACTCATCCCAGGAGGGGCAGGACAATGAGCCTCAGAAAGTAGAGTCAACGGAAAAGCCGAAACGGGAATTGACGGAGGAAGAAAGACAGAAGCGTAACAAACTGATGGTGCTTGGTGCTGCCATCATCGGATGCGTCTTTATCCTCGGCTGGCTGTTTACTTCGCTCAGCGGGAATGACGAGAACGTTACGGGCAGGAACGGTTTCAACACCGAAATGCCGGACGCAGACCAGGGAAGCAGCAACATTGCCGACAAGAGCAAGGCTTATGAGATGGAGGGCGTGAAGAAGAACCTGCAGACACGGCATGACTTGGGGGCATACTCCATGAGTGAGACGGACTCCGTATCGGTATCGGACGAGATGAACCTGTTGGCAACCTCTATGCCAAAGGAGAATGAGGAATCTCCTGCCAAGCAGCGGGTGGCACAGTCGGCAGCGGCCTGCAACGAACTGAGCCAGACACTTGGCAGTTTCTATCAGCCTTCGGGTGATGCAGCCAATGAGGAACTACAGAAGCGTATCACGGAACTGGAGCAAAAGTTAGTATCGCAGACGGCATCAAGCGGAAGCAGCGTAGATGACCAGTTGGCACTGATGGAAAAGTCGTATCAGTTGGCGGCGAAGTATATGCCTACAGGACAGAATGGCGGACAAACGGCATACGCAGGGGCTGGTGAACAGCCGACATCAGGCAGTCAGCAGGGAAAGAAACGCAAGGTATCGCCAGTGCAGCAGGTGACGAAGACGGTGGTATCTGCCTTAGGAGGTCAGATAGCCGATGAAGAAGAGGATGACGGTGGTTTTACCTTCCAGTCGTTCAATACGGCTGTCGGCTCTGGGGGCGGTGTCAGTCGGAAGAACACCATTTCTGCATCTGTCTATGGAAATCAGACGGTGACGGACGGGCAGACTGTGAGACTGCGGCTGTTGGAGCCGATGGCGGTAGATGAGCGGATCATCCCCGAGAACTCCATCATCGTGGGCAGCACAAAGATTCAGGGCGAACGGCTCTGTATCAGTATCACTTCGATAGAGAACGGCAGGACGATAATCCCTGTGGAGTTGTCGGTCTATGACACTGACGGACAGGAGGGTATCTTTATTCCGAATTCAATGGAAGTGAGTGCTGCCAAGGAAGTTGCCGCCAATATGGGCGGATCAATGGGAAACAGCATTAATATCTCGTCAGATGCGAAGGCACAACTGGCCTCAGACCTCGGCAAAGGATTGATTCAGGGAACGAGCCAGTATTTCGCCAAAAAGATGCGAACCATTAAGGTACATCTGAAAGTCGGGTATCAGGTGTTGCTCTACCAGAAAGAAAATTAAGTGTATAACCAATTAACGACAAAAGAAATAAAAACGATTATGAGAACGAAGAAAGTTTTAATGATTGCTTGCGCCCTGTTTATGGGCGCAAGCGCAGTGAATGCACAGAATACGGAACTGCCCAAAGACGGGGACTTGTTCCAGGGACTGACACGCAGTATCACCTACGACAGCATGATACCACCTCACGGATTGCAGGTGACGTTCGACAAGACGGTTCATATCATCTTCCCTGCTGCCGTGACCTACGTGGACTTAGGTTCTGCCAACATCATGGCGGGTAAGGCTGACGGAGCGGAGAACGTCATCCGCGTAAAGGCAACTAAGCGATGGTTCAAGGGCGAGACGAACATGAGTGTTATCACGGAAGACGGCTCATTTTACGCCTTCAACGTCAAGTATGCCAAGGAGCCGGACAAGTTGAACATAGAGATGAAGGACTTCATTCATGACGGATCGGCTGTCAATCGTCCGAACAACTCGATGGACATCTATCTGAAGGAACTCGGCTCGGAGAGTCCCGTGCTGGTGCGACTGGTAATGAAGAGCATCTGGAAACAGAACGAGCGCATTGTGAAGCACATCGGAAGTAAGGGCTTTGGTATCCGCTTCTTGCTGAAGGGCATCTATACCCACAACGGACTGCTGTACTTCCATACGGAAATCAAGAACTCCAGCAACGTGCCGTTCGATGTGGACTATATCACATGGAAGATTGTGGATAAGAAGGTGATGAAGCGTACCGCCATTCAGGAGCAGGTGATTCAGCCCTTGCGTACCCAGAACTTTGTGCTGAACGTATCGGGCAACAGTATAGAGCGCACGGTGTGGACGATGGATAAGTTCACGCTGCCCGATGACAAATGTTTGGTGGTGGAACTGGCAGAGAAGAAAGGAGGGCGTAATCAGCAGTTTGTTATTGAGAACTCGGACTTGGTACGTGCGAAGTTGATTAGCGAACTGAAAGTGAAATGAACCGCAATCGGAACAAAAAAGGAACATTACATAACTGACAAGAAGAAAATGAAGAAGCTATTGATGATTGGAGTGCTTGCCCTGACTGTGGGACAAGCCTCCGCACAGCGATGCTTGCCCAAGATGCAGGGAATTGAGTTGAATGGTGGATTTGTGGACGGCAAGCCGCTGAGTGCAGCATTTAGTGGCGGTATTGCTTTATCCACCTACACCAAGAACGGCAGCAAGTGGGTGTTCGGTGGCGAGTTCTTGCAACGAAACTATGGCTATGGCGAAGACACGACTATTCCCGTCTCTCAGTTCACGGCAGAGGGTGGCTATTACAAAAAACTGCTTACGGATGCCAGCAAGACTTTGTTTGTATATGGCGGTGTCTCGGCATTGGCAGGTTATGAGAGTGTGAACTGGGGTAAGACGTTGCTGTCTGACGGTGCCA
>JAGAWQ010000175.1 GCA_017941345.1 Prevotella sp.
GTGTATTGCGAGAAGAAGGATCTGGAAAGTTCCGTCAGAGAGGGTGATATCCCCGTATTCGTAGCAATGCATGGCCTAGCGGTATCCTGAGTAGCGCGGGACACGAGTAATCCTGCGTGAATCCGCCGGGCCCATCCGGCAAGGCTAAATACTCCCGTGAGACCGATAGTGTACCAGTACCGTGAGGGAAAGGTGAAAAGCACCCCGACGAGGGGAGTGAAAGAGATCCTGAAACCATGCGCCTACAAGCGGTCGGAGCCGCGTTTTACGCGGTGACGGCGTGCCTTTTGCATAATGAACCTACGAGTTGCCGTCGCTGGCGAGGCTAAGCGGCTAAGCCGCGTACCCGCAGTGAAAGCGAGCCTGAACAGGGCGTATAGTCAGCGGAGGCAGACGCGAAACCGAGTGATCTACACATGGCCAGGGTGAAGTTCCGGTAACACGGAATGGAGGCCCGCACCAATAAGCGTTGAAAAGCTTCTGGATGAGGTGAGGGTAGGAGTGAAAGGCCAATCAAACTCGGAGATAGCTCGTACTCCCCGAAATGCATTTAGGTGCAGCCTGCTACGTTCTCTCCCAGAGGTAGAGCGACTGATCGGATGCGAGGGCTTCACCGCCTGTCAAGTCCGGACAAACTCCGAATGCTGTGAGATCAAGAGTAGTGGAGTGAGGGCATGGGTGCTAAGGTCCGTGCCCGAGAGGAGAAGAATCCAGATCATCGGCTAAGGCCCCGAATTGGATGTTAAGTTAGCCTAACGCAGTGCGGTTCCTGTGACAGCCAGGATGTTGGCTTGGAAGCAGCCATTCATTCAAAGAGTGCGTAACAGCTCACTGGTCGAGGGACTGTGCGTGGATAATAATCGGGTATTAAACATTCAGCCGAAGCCATGGGATATATATATGTTATATATCGGTAGGGGAGCATTCCATATGCGTAGAAGATTTATGGTGACATAGGTTGGAGCGTATGGAAACGCAAATGTAGGTATAAGTAACGATAAGGAGGGTTAGATGCCCTCCCGCCAAAAGACCAAGGTTTCCCGGGCAACGTTAATCGTCCCGGGTTTAGTCGGGTCCTAAGGATAAGCCGAGCGGCGATGCCGATGGCAAAACGGTTAATATTCCGTTACCGGCTCCATACAGCGATGCGGCGACGCAGTAGTGACACTCTCGCGAGCAGACGGAATTGCTCGTTGAAGGCATTAGGTTTAGATGGGTGCAGGCAAATCCACACCCAGAGCTGACTGCCGACAGTACAAGAAGTCTTCGGACGGATTGACAGCAGAGGTAATCCGACTGCCAAGAAAACCCGCTAAGCGTTATAAATATGTGAGCCGCCCGTACCGTAAACGGACACACGTAGTCGAGTAGAGAATACTAAGGCGCTTGGAAGCTTCACGGTTAAGGAACTAGGCAAAATAACCCTGTAACTTCGGGATAAAGGGTCCTCATGCGAATGAGGCGCAGCGAATAGGTCCAGGCAACTGTTTACCAAAAACACAGGGCTGTGCGAATTAAAGCGACGATGTATACAGCCTGACACCTGCCGGGTGCTGGATGGTTAAGAGGAGAGGTCATCCATATGGTGCAGCCTTGAATTGAAGCCCCAGTAAACTGCGGCCGTAACTATAA
>JAGAWQ010000176.1 GCA_017941345.1 Prevotella sp.
ATCGTGGAGAGTAACCGTACGCGTAAGGACTTTATCGCTGACGAGGTGTTGCGCAAGGCGGGCTATTATACGGCCAACAGTGACTGGAACGAGAGTGCGGAGAAGGATGTGACCATCGGTGTGTTCCGATTGACGATGAAATCCAACTCAGATAACTTCCGTCAGAGTGCTATCCAGGGCATCATGAAGCGTGTGAAGGCGAAGGGCGCTAATATCATCATCTACGAGCCTACGCTGAAGGATGGCGAGACGTTCTTCGGGTCTCGTGTCGTGAATAACTTGGAAGCGTTTAAGAAGCAGAGTGATGCGATTATTGCCAATCGCTACGACGAGGCGCTGGATGATGTGCAGGAGAAGGTATATACCAGAGATATTTTTAAGAGAGACTAGAATATGAAGACGATATTAGTTACGGGAAGTGCTGGGTTTATTGGTTCGAATCTGGTCCTACGTCTCTTTAAAGAGATGCAGGAGGGAACCATTGTGGGATTGGATAATCTGAATGATTATTATGATCCGTCGCTGAAAGATTACCGACTCAGTGAGATTGAGAAGGCTAAGCCTGCGGGTATTGAATATGAGTTCGTCAAGGGTGATTTGGCTGACAAGGCACTGATTGATGAACTGTTCGTGAAGTATCACTTTGACGTGGTGGTGAATCTGGCGGCGCAGGCTGGCGTGCGTTATAGCATCACCAATCCTGATGCCTATATTCAGAGCAATATGATAGGATTTTATAATATCCTGGAGGCGTGTAGGCATCATCCTGTGGAGCATCTGGTGTATGCTTCGTCATCGAGCGTATATGGTGGTAATAAGAAGGTGCCGTTCTCGACGGATGACAGGGTGGATAATCCTGTGTCGCTGTATGCTGCTACGAAGAAGAGTAATGAGTTGTTTGCTCATTGCTATTCGAAGTTGTATGACATCCCCACGACGGGTTTGCGGTTCTTTACGGTGTATGGTCCTGCTGGTCGTCCTGATATGGCGTACTTCGGGTTTACGAATAAGTTGTTGAAGGGTGAAACCATCCAGATTTTCAATTACGGCAACTGTCGTCGTGACTTTACGTATGTGGATGACATCGTGGAGGGTGTGTATCGTGTCATGCAGAAGGCGCCTGAGCGCAAGAAGGGTGAGGATGGGCTGCCTATCCCGCCGTATGCGGTCTATAATATCGGTGGTGGTCAGCCTGAGAACTTGCTGGATTTCGTGAATATCCTGCAAGAGGAACTGGTTCGTGCAGGGGTTCTTCCTGCTGACTTCGACTTCGAAGCGCATAAGAAGCTCGTGCCGATGCAGCCTGGGGATGTTCCTACGACGTATGCGGATGCCACGGCGTTGGAACGTGATTTTGGGTTTACACCGAAAATTACGTTGAGGGAGGGGCTACGCAAGTTTGCTACTTGGTATAAGGAGTATTACGGATAATCCCTGCATAAAAGCCGCCCCTTCACTGGAGGGGCTCTAAAGGTACAAAAGCTATTATAACCCTGCGTAAAGGTTGCATCCTGCAGGGTTTTACCCTGCTGGGGGATATCCCCCAAACCCTCTTTTTGCAGGGCGTTGCTCTGCATGGTCACAACCACCTCATCCTCCTTCTTTTTGCAGGGTTTCACCCTGCAGGGTCACCAACATCCCTTTCTTTTCCCGAGGGTAAACCCTCGGCTTCTCCATCAACCCCAACCCCTTCTTCATAAGAAGGGGCTTCAACCACTCTCTAAATCTCTCGCCAATCTTTGGCAAGAGACTTAACCGCTCCTCCTGTCGCTCTTACATTAAGGTAAGCTCAGACCATCAAAGGTCTGGCTTGATAATTTATCATCCCTGCATAGGCCGTCCCTTGGTAAGGGACTCTAACCTCGACCCATCCGCTCGAGCTCTGCTCGCTTATATGAGCGAAGCGAGTCTTAAGAAAGGGTCGGGATGATTTTTATCGACTACGCTAAACGCTGGTCGATAAAATGCTGGTCGATGATGTGAGCGTCGGCAGCATAGTCTTAATCATCTATGCTATTCTTTCGTCCCTTCGGTGGAAAGTGGTGTGAGGGTGGGGAGTGAAAGAGGGGAGAGGTCCATGGCTCCTCTCCCCAAGAAAGGGACTTTTCCCTTGTCTTAGGCAGAACGGCATGTCGCATGTGGTTCTGCCTTAACTTTTGTTTTCATAGATATATTGGCCTTAAATTGATCTTGTTTGCAGTGCAAAAATAATGGGGATTTTTGGTATCGCCAAATGCTTTTAGTAAAAGTTTTTGTATTAACAAAATTTAGTGTAATATATTGTAGAACAATTTGTTAAATTGTTATCTTTGTAAGATTTTGTGGTTTTTATTAATTTTTAGAAAATTAATTGCAAAATCTTGGTTTTTGCAGGGTTTCACCCTGCTGGGGGATATCCCCCATACCCTCTTTTTGCAAGGTTTCACCTTGCTATATTCTAACTTTCTTCGGCGCGAAGAAAGTAGCAAAGAAGCATCCACCCCCTCCAAGGCCTCCCCCCTATATGGGGAGGATGCAACCGCTCCTCCTGTCGCTCTTACATTAATGTATCCTCGACCCATCAAAGGGTCGGGATGCTTTTTTATAATAAGGACCATCCGCTCGGCTTTGCCGCTTATATGAGCGGAGCGAGTTTTAAGAAAGGTCGGGATGTTTTTTTATCGAAAAAAAAATAAATTTGGATTTATTTGTATGTTTGCGTAAAACTTTGTAATTTTGCAGGCTGAAAGAATGTATTGGAATTTTGTATTGGAATGAGACATCCATTTGACAAGATATTAAATTGGTATTTTACGAAGAATTCGCTGCCCTATTGGTGTATCTTATTGATAGACTGCCTGAGTGTGGGGGCTAGCGGGTTGTTATCTTATTGGATATTCAATAGTCTCAGCGTGGTGGTGGAAAGGGCCTTCCCGCTGCTGAATACGCTGGTGTGCTTCGTTATCCTGAGTGTGCCGGGGTTCAGGCTGTTCCACACTTATTCGGGGTTCATGCGCTATTCGAGCTTCGTGGACCTGATGCGCGTGGTGTATGGTAATGCGGTGTCGTTGGTGCTAGTGTTGCTGGCTGACCAGATCCTGAATTATTACTACGTGGACTATTTCGTGAACTTCAGCACGACGTGTATCTGTCTGACGTATCTGTTTGCCACCCTGTTCATGTGGGGCTTGCGTGTCTTCGTGAGGACGCTCTTTGACGTGGCGTTCTCGAACTCGCGGGCGCTCCGTGTGTTGATCTACGGTGTGGTGACGGACGGCGTGGGTATCGCCAAGAGTATCCGTACGCAGCGCCCCAGGCGTTTCGTGGTGAAGGGTTTTGTGTCGCAAGGCAAGAACACGAAGCATCTGGAGGTGATGGGAGAGAAGGTGTATTCTGCCGACGAGGATATCGCCACCATCATCAAGGAGAACGATATCGAGGGTGTGCTGGTGTCGCCATCCCGCGTGAAGGACTTCCGGAACAACCAGGCGCTGCAGGACAGTATCCTGGGTGCCGGGGCAAAGATCTTCATGGCGCAGGGTGCGAAGGAGCTGAATCCTAACGACGACCTGAACGACGAAGAGATCGGTAACTTGCAGATGCGTGAGGTGAGTGTGGAGGAGCTGTTGCCGAGAAGTGAGATCCGCGTCGATCTGAAGTCGGTGGAGGAGTTACTAAAAGGTACGCGCGTGCTCATCACCGGTTCGGCCGGTAGTATCGGTTCGGAGATGGTGCGCCAGGTGGCCGCCTTCAAACCGGCCAAGATGATGCTCATCGACCAGGCCGAGACGCCCCAGCACGATATCCGTCTGATGATGGCGCGGGACTTCCCTGACATCGAGGCCGAGGTGGTGGTGACGAGTATCAGTCGTCAGCGCCGTATGGAGGAGATCTTCAGTACGTTCAGGCCAGACTACGTGTTCCATGCTGCTGCCTACAAGCATGTGCCGATGATGGAGGACAACCCCTCGGAGGCTGTGCTGAACAATATCTGGGGTACGAAGATCATCGCTGACTACTCCGTGAAATACGGGGTGAAGAAGTTCGTGATGATCTCGACGGACAAGGCCGTGAATCCCACGAACGTGATGGGTTGTTCGAAACGTATCTGTGAGATCTACGTGCAGAGTCTCGACCAGGCCATCAAGAACAAGAAGACGTCGGAATACCTGCATCTGTTGAACAACAAGCAGAGTGCTGAGGCCAAGCAGACATACAGAACGCAGTTTGTGACAACTCGCTTCGGTAATGTGCTGGGGTCGAACGGTTCGGTGATTCCCCTGTTCAAGGAGCAAATCAAGAACGGTGGTCCTGTGACGGTGACAGACGAGCGTATCGTGAGGTTCTTCATGCTCATCCCAGAGGCCTGTAAGCTCGTGCTGGAGGCCGGTACGAAGGGAAATGGTGGGGAGATCTTCGTGTTCGACATGGGCCAGCCTGTGAAGATTGCTGACCTGGCCAAGCGTATGATCAAGCTGTCGGGTGCCAGGAACGTGGAGATCAAGTTCACCGGGCTGCGTCCGGGAGAGAAGCTCTATGAGGAGGTCTTGAACGAGCTGGAGGGTACGAAGCCGACGTTCCATGAGAAGATCCGTATTGCTGAGGTCCGGGAGTGTGAGTTTTCGGAGATCAGCCGGCAGGTGGATGAGTTGGTGGAGATTTCCAAGCATTATAATGATATGGAGACGGTCCGGAAAATGAAAGAAATTGTTCCGGAGTATAAATCGAATAATTCGGTTTACGAAGTATTGGATAAATAGTAGATCCCGCCAATCGGCGGGATCTACTATTTATTCCCTTCTTCGTCAAAAAAAGTCTTTTTTTTGCAGGGTTCCACCCTGCAGGGTCACCAACAACCCCAACCCCTTCTTATCCTTAAGAAGGGGCTTCAGACCACTCCCCAAGCCCCTCGCCAATCTTTGGCAAGGGGATGTAATTGACTCCGGGCAAGGACCGCCCTCCGTCAAGGTTTTGGTATCGCTCGCAAAGCCTGTGCCCCTACGGGGCGAGCGATGGTTTATATATATATATCGCGTTCCGCGATAAGTAAAAAATAATCCCGCCCCTTTCTTAAGACTCGCTTCGCTCATATAAGCGATCAGAGATCGAGCGGATGGTCCGATTATTAAAAAAGCATCCCGACCCTTTGATGGGTCGAGGATACATTAGTGTAAGAGCGACAGGAGGAGCGGTTAAGCCCTTTTACAACGATTGGAAAAGGGTTTGGGAAAAGGTTCGAAGCCCTCTCTTACCGTAAGAGAGGGTTGGGTAAGATGAGAGAGCCGAGGGTTTACCCTCGGAAGAAGAAGGGGTGGTTGTGACCCTGCAGGGTGGAACCCTGCAAAAAGGGGTTTGGGGGAATCGCCCGCAGAGGGGGGCATGAAAAAAGCCTCGCTGAGGGCGGGGCTTTGATCGTTTCGCGAGAACGTAGGTTTATCGGATGAACAGAAGTTCGCGGTATTTGGGGAGGGACCAGAGGCCATCCTCGACAATCATCTCGAGGTGGTCGATCTCGGAGCGGATCGCCTCCATCTTCGGGCAGACCGTGTCGTGGTAGGCGATGGCCCGGTCGTGGATGCTCTGGATGCGGTTGGCGACCCGACGCGCCTCGGTGAGTTCCTCGACGAGCTGTTCGATGCGCTCGGTGCGCTCGGCAATCTCCGTGATGAGTTTCATGTTACGCGCCGAGAGCCGGTTGGCCTCCTCGGCCGGGAACACATCCTTCATGCCCTGTACGTTCTTGATGAGCTGCGACTGGTAGTGGGTGGAGACCGGGATGATATGGTTCATCGACAGGTCGCCCATCACACGCGCCTCAATCTG
>JAGAWQ010000177.1 GCA_017941345.1 Prevotella sp.
GGAAGATTACGTTGATTGTTGTTCATTGCTCTGCTGTCCCGCCGGGACGGCAGAGCTCAGCGGCCGATATTGACAAGTGGCATAAGGCACGGAAGGATCGGCATGGGAGGCCCTGGAAGGGCATTGGGTACCACTTCGTCATCCGACGGGATGGGAGTGTCGAACTGGGACGGCCCGTGGCAGAGGTAGGAGCGCACTGTGATGGGCACAACAGTCACTCCATCGGCATCTGTTATGAGGGAGGCCTCGATGAACATTGGGAGGCGGCGGACACCAGGACGCCGCAGCAGAAGGCGGCGCTCCGGGGGATGTTGACAGAGTTGCACCGACAATTCCCGAAGGCCCTGATCGTCGGGCATCGGGATCTCAATCCCGGCCGCGATTGTCCGTGCTTCGATGTCGTCGAAGCCTACAAAGATCTCGAACCTCCGGTAGGGGGATAAAAAAAGCAGGCGCTGATCGGATGATCAACGCCTGCCACTACTAAATTACTTTAAGCATGCTGCTTCACAGCAGGAATTTCTTAATCTGTTCGACACAGAGGTCATAGACATCTTCTGACTGGTAACGCTTGTACCAGTCGGCGGTCATCTGACAGCATTGGTCGATATTCGTGCGGGGTTCCCAACCCAGACGGAACCGGGCCTTGCTGATGTCGAGCATCAGGAGACTGGCCTCGTGGAGGGCATGGGGATCGGAGACGTCCTTCAGTTGCCCATGGCCGTAATAGCGGGTCAACAGGGTGGCCACCTCCCAGACGGGGGTGATGCTCTCCATGCGGGGACCGAAGTTCCATCCCTCACCATATTTCGTCGGTTCCTCCAGCATCTTAGAGGCTAAGAGGAGATAACCGCTGAGGGGTTCGAGGACATGCTGCCAAGGGCGGATGGCCTTCGGAGAACGGATCTCAATGGGACGACCTGCCTCGAGGGCTCGGATGCAGTCGGGCACGATGCGGTCCTTCGCCCAGTCACCACCACCGACCACATTACCGGCTCTGACACTGGCGATGGCGACATGGTGCTTCTTACCATAGTCGACGGGATTGAAGAAACTGCGACGCCACGAACTGATGGCAATCTCTGCAGCACCCTTACTGCTGGAGTAAGGATCATAGCCACCCATGGGTTCGTCTTCACGATAGCCCCAGATCTGTTCACGGTTCTCATAGCACTTGTCGGTGGTAATCATCACCACGACCCTGACACTGTCGGTGACACGAGCGGCCTCCATGATGTTGATGCTGCCCATGACATTCGTGGCGTAGGTCTCGACAGGGCGTTCGTAACTGAGTCGGACGAGGGGTTGGGCAGCGAGGTGGAATACGATCTCCGGCTGGTACTGCGCAAAGATTGCCTTCATCTGTTGACCGTCGCGGATATCGGCCCGGAGGTCGGCCTTGATCTTCTGACCGATGCCAGAAAGCACGTAGTTGTCTTTGTCGGAATAGGGATCGAGTCCTACGCCGATGACCTCTGCCCCCATCTCATGGAGCCAGATGCTGAGCCAGGAGCCCTTGAAACCGGTATGGCCGGTGACGAGGACCCGTCGGCCTCGGAAGATGCCATTGAAACTATCTTTCATCATCGTTTACCATTTTTTCCAAGGAGCCTGACCGGCCTGGAGCAGTTTTTCGAGCATCTCACGCTCACGGATATTGTCCATGCACTGCCAGAAGCCCTCATGGACATAGGACATCAGCTGCCCCTCATCGACCAAACGGTTCAGGGGGTCTTTCTCGAAGACGGTCTCATCACCCGCTATGAGGTCGAAGATCTCGGGCTGAAGGACCATATAACCGGCATTGATCGGTGCCCCGTCGGCGAGGTTCTTCTCACGGAACGACTTCACAGCATTATCGCCACCGATGTTGAGGATGCCCTTCTCCTGTTTCATCTTCACCGCCGTCAGGGTGGCCAGTCGGCCATGACTCTGGTGGAAAGCGAGGAGCTTGTTGATATCGACATCGCAGACGCCGTCGCCGTAGGTCATGAAGAAAGGTTCGTCGCCCACATACTTCTGGACGCGCTTGATACGGCCACCGGTCATGGTATGTAGTCCCGTATCAACCACGGTCACCTTCCAGGGCTCGACCTCACTGTGGTGGATGGTCATCTCGTTGCGCCCATGGGTGTAGTCGAACGTGACGTCGGCACAGTGGAGGAAATAGTTGGCGAACCACTCCTTGATGAACTCCTGCTTATAGCCGGCACAGATGATAAACTCGGTATGGCCATAGTAGGCATACTCCTTCATGATATGCCACAGGATGGGCATACCGCCAATCTCAATCATCGGCTTGGGCCGAAA
>JAGAWQ010000178.1 GCA_017941345.1 Prevotella sp.
TACATCGCCATGAATAACGCACTGTTTTGGACTGCCACAAATGTAGTGAAATGTACTGATATAGAGCAATTTGCGGAAACTTAAACTTTCTAAACGAAATCGCATTTATTCGGGATAAACGGGAACAATTTGGGAACGGTTTCGTAACTTTGGGAACGGTAAAAGGCCGATTTTGGGAACGGTAAACCGATTTTGAGGCGAAAATGCCTCAATCTTGGGAACGGTAAAAATCGACTTCCGTAGCAGACTCAAAGTTTAACATATAAACCCAACCCACAATGAAAGTAAGTACACTGCTTAGAACCTACAAGACCAAGGATGGTCGTACAGGTGTAGTCAACTTCCGACTGAGAGACAAGGAAACGGACATCAAAGCCGCCAGTTCCATCACCATCAATCCCGAATACTGGGATGCGTCAGTGCCAGGCTATGCCGCCGACACCCCTAACAAGGTTGTCCCGAAAGAGCGGCAGCAACAGACAAACGAGTTAATACAGAAGATACTGAACATGATAAAGACAAAATACAAGAAAGGCATGGATGCCAAATGGCTTGCAGCCGCATTGGAGGACTGCACCCTGAAAATGGCAGAGACCAAGCCCGAGGATAAAACAGCCCTTCCTGCTGATGAGCAGAGCGAAAGCGAAGAACTGTGGCTGATAGACTACTTCAAGATGTATCTGGAGCAGTCGGAGTTCAACGACTGGCATCGGCAAGCGCAGACCTCCATCCTTCACCGCCTCCAGCGTTATGAGAAGTGGCTGGGGTACAACAACGGCAATCCTGACTTCCGCCTCTCCCTTGAACTATTCGACAAGGAACAGGTGGAGGACTATGCCGACTACATGGAACATGAGCATGAGTACCGTGATGCCAACCGCAAGTTCTTCGCCCAGTTCAACATCAAGAATGAGAAGTGGATTCGTCCCATTTCCCGAAATGGCATCATCAGCGGTATCAAGCGGCTCAACATGTTCCTTAACTGGGCTGTGAGGGAAGGCTATCTGACAGACACTTCCTTCCGTAATGTGTCACTCGACCAGCAGCTCTTCGGTACACCTTATTACCTTACCATTGAGGAGCGTGACAAGGTGATGAACTACGACCTTAGCCAGTACCCACGCCTGGAGCGTCACCGTGACAAGTTCATCTTCCAGTGTCTTGTGGGATGTCGCAGCAACGACCTTGAATACTTCACATGGCAGCACATCAATGGTGACTTTCTGGAATATATCCCACACAAGAACCTGCTGGCTGGCCGCACGGAACTTGTGCGCGTTCCCCTTTGTGACAAGGCCAAGGCTATCTTGGAGGAACTCGACCCCGAAAGTGAATACCTCTTCCGCTGGTTCTCACATGACCTCTACCGACGTGACATCAAGGAAATCCTCAAAATGGCAGGAATCGACCGAATCGTGATGACCCTCAATCCGCTGACTCGTCAGGCAGAGCAGCGTCCGCTATATGAAGTGGCTGCTTCCCATCTGGCCAGACGCACCTTCATCGGCAACCTCTACAAACAGGTCAAAGACCCTGCACTGATTGCGTCACTTACGGGACATACTGAGAACAGCGTTTCCTTCACTCGCTATCGTGCCATTGATGATGACACCAAGCGAGACATTCTGAAGATGATTGAATAATACCGTATTACCCGATAATATAAGAATATCATTAGACATGAAGATTTCCGCTTTTATCCGCGCCAAGTCCGCCAAGAACAATGTGACCGACAAGGCAACCATCTATTTCCGCGTCCGTGATGATCGTACAAGGACGGACATCAAGGCCGCAAGTGAGCTGACCATCAACCCTAACCACTGGAGCAGCGAGCGTCAGGGCTACCGCCTCCGTGTGGCTCTGGTGCCCAACGAGGAACAGCTTCGCTTGAACCGCTCCGTGATGGAGATAACCAGCCTTATCTCCAAGGAGTTTTACATCGGTGCAACCAACAAGTGGCTGCAACAACTCATATTTGCCTACCACCATCCCAATGCCTTCAAGGTGCAGAACGGCGAGATTGTAGAGACTGGCCTTGCCGTCTGGGGCAGGAAGTTCATTGAAGAGAAGAAGTCCGACAAGCATCAGGCTTCCAACTACCGTGGTGTCATAGACAAGATAGAACGCTTCGAGAAATACCAGCGCAGCGTCCGCAAGATGAAGGACTACTCCTTCGCCATCGGCTCCATCACGGCTGAGGATATTGCCGCCTTCAAGAAGTTCGTGGAGCAGGAACACACCTTTGTGGACAAGTACCCCTCCATCTACGGAAATCTCGACAACCGCACCAAGGGCAGGATAAGAGCACCCAGAGGTGGCAACACCTTGAACAACATCCTTACCATGGTACGCACTATCGTCCACTGGGCTTTTCTCAATGGCGCACAGGGCAACAACCCCTTCGACAGGTTCGACATGCCGGGGACGCTCTACGGAACGCCATATTACCTGACCATCGCCGAGCGTGACCAGGTGCAGGCTCATAATTTCAGCGACAACCCCATGCTGGAGGGCTACCGCGACATGTTCATCTTCCAGTGCATGGTGGGATGCCGTTACGGCGACCTTGTGAGCTTCACCACCGACAATATCATTGACGGTGTGCTGGAGTACATTCCGCAGAAGACCCGAAACAAGGTCGGGGCAAGCGTCCGTGTGCCGCTTGGGGCAAAGGCGATGTCCATCATTGAACGATTGAACCGCAACAAGGGCGAGGTGCTGTTTCCCCAGCACTTCAATTTCAAGTATAATGATGCCATCCGTGAGATACTGACCAAGGCAGGTGTCAACCGCATCGTTACGGTCATTGATACGCTTACCCATCAGGAGGTGAAACGCCCCATCAATGAGATAGCGTCCAGCCACATGGCTCGCCGCACCTTCATTGGTAACTTGTACAAACAAGTCAAAGACCCGAACCTGATTGCTTCGATGTCCGGCCATGTTGCAGGCTCCAAGGCTTTTGCCCGGTATCGTGCTATCGACGATGACATGAAGAAGGAGCTTATTGACCTGATAGACTGATATACTTCCTATACACTTATACACCTATACAGCTATACACTTATACACATCTACATATTATACACCCTATAACTGTAAAACATCATGGATATTTCAACACTTATGGAAATTGGCGGTGGCAACCTCAAACTAGAGGTCACTGCCGCCGACCTAACTAAATTCGCAAAGGATGTCGTTGACATGACCCTTGCGGCAAGGAGCAAAGAACTGACCAAGACAGGTGCGAACGCCATCAATGGTGAGACCTACCTCTCTTCTGGTCAGGTATGTGACAAACTGGGCATAGCCAAGTCCACCCTCTGGCTTTGGCAGAAACGTGGCATCATTGCCCCTAAGAAAGTGGGCAGTCACAACCGCTATGCCCTGTCGGATATAGTACGGCTGTTGAACAACGGGCAACTGGGTAACGTCCCTGTTGATTACCCATCCGGGAACTCTGGCTGCAACGCTGATGAAACTGGCAAGGAGGACGAGACATGATAGTACGAGGATTGAAACAGCTGAAAGGCCGTCCCCTTGACAGAGCCTACCTTATTGACGCTTTCGAGCTTTGCCTTGTCAGTGCTCTGATTTATGCCAGATACGGCTGGCGGTATGCTGATTTGCTCACCCTGCGAATCGTCATGAACAAGTACAAGACTGTATCTGACTACCTCCACAGGGATGACGAGGACAAATCTTCCGATGCCGATTTTTGCAGACAGTGGGAATTTGTGGGAGAGTTGGTAGACAAATGTATGCCACATCTTAATAAATATCAAGTGGCACGTCTTGAAGCCAAGTTCATTGATATTGCCGAGAATGACACTCCAGAAAAACTGGAGGCTGATTTACAGCGTTGGCTACATGAGAGCAAGTAATAATGTCTGGCAAGCAACCCTCAGTCAGGAGGCGTAACAGTCTGCCGATGTCACAGCCACGACAGACCCTTACAGCTTCTTCTCCTGACTGAAACAGCTCCACCTATTGGCACATGCCTACGGCAAGAGCCGACAGGTGTAGCAAGTCGAACAAAAGGGAAAAGGAAGTCAGCAGACTACCGCTTACCACCTTTCTCTTTTGACAGTCGGTTTGCCACCGACAGGGACTCTTTTTGGACTATGCCGACAGACAGCGACTTTACAGCCGTGAAGCCCCAGTCAGTCGTGGTCGAATTACGACCAGTTATAGCAAGAGTTGCCCATGTCACACAAATGCGCTCCGCTGCATCCGTGCCGACAAGTGCCTCTTGCCACTA
>JAGAWQ010000179.1 GCA_017941345.1 Prevotella sp.
CATCTCTTTCATGCTGTTGATCTTCTTCCTCGTGACCTCGTCGATGGACACGGAGAAGGGACTCTTGCGCCAGATGGCACCACCGCCACAAGAACAGACAGAACCGAAGGACGTGAACAAGGACCACGTGCTGCAGGTGGAGCTCGACGGTCACGACCAGCTGACCTGTAACGGAAAGACCGTCGATTACAGGGCGCTGGCCGAAGAGGTGCGCACGATGGCTACCATCAACCGTGAAGGACATATCATCACCATCAAGACCGATCCGGAGACCAGCTATGAGGCCTATTTCGGCATGCAGAACGCCATTGCCGGTGCCTATGCGTCGTTGCGCCAGGACTATGCGCTGAAACATTTCGGCAAGCGCTATGCCGACTGCGATGCCGAACAGCGTGCCCTGCTTAACGAATACTATCCCCAGCGTATCAGCGAAGACCTGAAAGGAGGTGACCGATGAGACCGATGCGGAGCCTCTACAGGCGCAGTCGTCACAACGTGCCGATGCTGAACATGGCGTCGATGCCCGACCTGATCTTCACCGTGCTCTTCTTCTTCATGATCGTCACCCACATGCGCAGCGACGAACTGAAGGTGAGGCTGGAGGTGCCACAGGGTACGGAGGTGCAGAAGCTGAGCAACAAGGCCGCTGTGGTGAACATCTATATCGGTCGGCTCACCGACCAGGCGGGGCAGCCAGGGAATTGGGGCGTGCAGTTGAATGGTGATGTCGTATCGCCAGAACAGATCGCGTCGCGCATTGAAGAACTGCGCAGCGGCATGTCGGCAGAGAATGCCGAGAAGCTCACCATCAGCCTGCGAGCAGACCGTCGTACACCCATGAAACTCATCAACGCTGTGAAGCGCGAACTACAGGACTCCTATGCCTTGAGAATCAACTATGGAGCCATGGAAATGAAGTGAACCGAAAAAAAACTACACAAAATGCAAGGATTATTAAAATAAAAATTGTATCTTTGCACCGAAAACATATTACCAATAATAATTTAGAACTTTAATCAAAACCGTTAAAATTATAAATTATGGCTTATCAAGAGACGAGAACGGTGGGCTATGGCTCACGAGTAGGAAGCTCCTTTAGAGGTATTGGAGCCGGTATCATGCTTTTCCTCGCAGGAACAGCCCTGCTGTGGTGGAATGAAGGTCGTGCGGTGAAGACCGAGAAGATGCTCGAAGAGGCCGCTGGAGCCTATGTAGAAATGGAAAACCCCAACAAGAAAGACGCATCGCTCGAAGGCGAACTGGTATGTGGCACAGCGATGGCTACTACCGAGGACTCGCTGACCGACGCCCAGTTCGGCATCGGTGCCAAAGCAATTGCCATCAGTCGTAAGGTGGAGTACTACCAGTGGGTGGAGCATGCCCACGAGACCACCGAGGATAAACTCGGTGGCAAGCAGGTGACCACCACGACCTACACCTATTCGAAGGAGTGGGTGAGCTCACCCATCCAGTCGTCGCAGTTCAAGGACCCTGCCTATCAGAATAAGAACATGGTGCTGACCACCGTCGAGGATGCTGAGCAGTATGCCGAG
>JAGAWQ010000180.1 GCA_017941345.1 Prevotella sp.
AGGGATACCATACTTCAGCACACCACCAATCTCGTGCAGTGCCTCGAAGACATAGACGTCGTAGCCCTTCTTCACCATATCGCCTGCGAATGACAGTCCGGCAGGACCAGAACCTACGACAGCAATCTTAATGCCGTTGGCAGGTGCAATCTCAGGCAGCGAGATGTTGCCAGACTCGCGCTCGAAGTCGGCAGCGAATCGCTCCAGATAACCTATTGCAACAGCGGGTTCATTCATCTTCAGATGGATACACTTGCTTTCACACTGCTTCTCCTGAGGACAAACACGTCCGCAGACAGCGGGCAGGGCAGAGGTGTCTTTCAGTACCTTGGCGGCAGCCAGGAACTGTCCACGCTCGATGTTCTTGATGAACGAAGGAATATTAATGTTGACGGGACAACCCTCCACACAGGTCGGTTTGGCGCAGTCAAGACAACGCTTGGCCTCTGTCATCGCCATCTCCTTGGTCAGACCGATGTTCACCTCCTCAGTACGCGTGGTAGCACGATAGACGGGGTCGAGTTCCGGCATCTTTACACGCTCGATAGCTGTGCGCTCCTTGGGTTTCATGCTCTTGCGGAGTTCCTCACGCCAAGTGGCATTGCGGTCGGTCAAAATCTCGATGGTATCGTTGGTGGGGTCGTCGTCCATCACGATATCAGTGCTATTCTCGACGGAAGAACCGTCGAGCACATTACTGCTGTCCAGGTGCTCTTCGTAGTGGGCCAGCTCTTCCTGCTCCTCGCGCTTGAAGGTGTTCATGCGCTTGAACATCTCGTCCCAGTCGACCAGCGCGCCATCAAACTCAGGACCATCGATGCAGACGAATTTCGTCTTGCCACCTATGGTCAGACGGCAAGCACCACACATGCCAGTACCATCAACCATGATGGTGTTCAGCGATACTTCGCAAGGAATGTTGTGCTTCTGAGCGGTGAGGTTAGAGAACTTCATCATGATGGGAGGACCGATGGCAAAAATCTGGTCTACGTGCTCCTGTTCGATGAACTTCTCGATACCAACGGTTACCACGCCTTTCTCGCCATAACTACCATCGTCAGTCATGATGATAACTTCATCGGAACTTTCGCGAACCTTGTCTTCAAGAATGATAAGGTCTTTCGAACGGCCAGCCATGACGGAGAGTACACGGTTGCCTTTGGCTTTCAACGCCTGTATGATAGGCAGCATGGGAGCAACGCCCAGTCCACCACCGGCACAAACCACTGTACCGTAGTTCTCGATGCGGGTGGGGTTGCCAAGCGGACCCACGATGTCGGCAACATAGTCGCCCTCGTTAAGAGCACACAGTTTCTTTGACGAGAGGCCTACCATCTGGACAACCAGCGTGATAGTACCTTTCTCAATGTCAGCACCTGCAATGGTCAGCGGCATACGCTCTCCTTTCTTGTCGACACGTACGATGACGAAGTTGCCTGCCTTACGGCTCTTGGCAATCAGCGGTGCTTCCATCTCGAAAAGGAAAACCTTTTCAGAGAATTGTTCTTTTCTTACGATTTTATTCATTTGTGGTTTAGTTTAGTCGATGATTTCAAATCCGGTATAAGGCACGAGTGCACGAGGAATGCGGATGCCCTGTTCCGTCTGGTTGTTCTCCAGCAGTGCAGCCACGATACGAGGCAGAGCCAGTGCTGAGCCATTCAGCGTGTGGCAGAGTTCGGTCTTCTTATTGTCAGCACGGCGATAGCGGCACTTCAGACGGTTAGCCTGATAGGTGTCGAAATTAGAAACTGACGATACTTCAAGCCAGCGACCCTGAGCCTCAGAGTATACCTCGAAGTCGTAGCAAATAGAAGAGGTGAACGACTGGTCGCCACCACAGAGCAACAGAATGCGGTAAGGCAGTTCGAGTTTCTTCAGAAGACCCTCTACGTGCTCCAGCATCTCCTTGTGGCTCTCCTTCGAGTGTTCGGGCTTGTCGATGCGCACAATCTCAATCTTCGAGAACTCGTGCAGACGGTTCAGACCGCGAACGTCCTTGCCATAAGAGCCTGCCTCACGACGGAAACACTCCGTATAGGCACAATTTTTGATAGGCAGTTGAGCCTCGTCGAGAATCACGTCACGATAGATATTCGTGACAGGAACCTCGGCGGTAGGGATAAGATAGAAGTCGTCTACCTCGCAGTGATACATCTGACCTTCCTTGTCGGGCAGCTGACCCGTTCCATAACCAGATGCCGCATTCACTACCGTAGGAGGCATAATCTCCGTATAGCCGCTCTTGTTGGCCTCTGCCAGGAAGAAGTTGATGAGTGCACGCTGCAACTGGGCACCCTTGCCGATATATACGGGGAAACCAGCTCCAGTAATCTTCACACCCAAGTCGAAATCGATGAGGTTGTATTTCTTGGCGAGCTCCCAGTGGGGCAGGGGATTGGCAATGCCCAGCGAGGGATTGACGTCCCAGTTGCCTACGGTGTCGTTGGGGCCACACTCCTTCAGGTTCGACTTCACCACGTGGTTGTCCTCAGCGGCAGCACCTTCGGGAACCTCGTCATAGGGGATATTAGGAATCTGGCAGAGCAGACGCGTCATCTCGTCCTGAGCATCGTTCATCTGCTGCTCCAACTGCTTGTTCGTCTCCTTCATCTGCGAAACTTGAGCCTTGATGGCTTCAGCCTCGTCTTTCTTTCCTTCC
>JAGAWQ010000181.1 GCA_017941345.1 Prevotella sp.
CGTACTTCGGACGCACGAAGCAGTTGAACTTCTCGTTGTACATCTGCGTCAGCCTGTCCTTGAACTCCTGGCTCTGTCCGTCGAGCCATTCAGTGAAGCCGTTGCGGATTTCGTCAATCTTCGAGTTTGCCAGTTGGATGGCCTCTGCATCACGTGCCTTGATGTCGTTGCCGTTCTCGTCCTCACCGACGCACTTCATGATGTTCGGCACTGTGTTGTGCAGGGCATGACGCAGCAGGGCCATACCGTCATAGCCACGATACTCGCCCTGCACGAAGAACTCCCGCCATATCTTCATGTTCTTCCGCTCACAACTCACGTCATACTCGTCGATGTTGGGCGAATAGACAATATCCACACCCGTCTCGAAGAGGTTTGACATATAGGACGAATAGACTGTAGCGGGAATCCATCGCTCACCGAAGTTGAAGTCCAATTCCTCGAAGGGAATTGGCGTAGGTACGGCATCCTTCAGGGCTTTCATCGACTTCTCTGTCTGGTCGTTGATTTCACCACCGTTGGCCTCAATGCCTCTTTCTATGGCCTTGATTTTCTCCACCACATTTCCGGCAATGAACTTGTCGCGTACCTCATAGTCACCCGTCATCGGGTTGAGGAAAATCTGTCCGTCCAACTCCTGGATAAGTTCATCCCGTGTCTTGTCTGTCAGTTCCGACATATAGCCCAGGTCAATCTCTCCGTACTTGTTGAGCGAGGCAGATACCGCTTCCTGTGCCGTGTCCACATGGGTGACTTCCCCGACAGAGAAAGATACAGGACGCTCAAAGATGTCTGCCTTGACAAACTGCCCGTCCTCACTGCGCTCCAGCGACAGCATATCCCTGCCTCCGGCATCCATCATAATCATCTTGGCATTGGCTTTTTCGTTCAGACAACCAAAGCGCATGACGAACTCGTCGTAGTAGGAATTGAGGTTGGCACGCAGCAGATCATTGGGCTGACGCTTGTCTGCCTCATAGTTGTAGAGCTGTTCGTAATAGTCGCGGACGGTCACATAGAGACGCATCTTGGGAATCTGTGTGGCAGGGAGCGTCAGGGGATTGAAAATGGCAGAGCCATCCCTGACCTCAGACAGTACACCTAACTGTTGGTGATAGTCCACGACCACAGAGCCGTCACGTAGGTGCTGAAACATCGTACCCTCGAACTTCCGGGGTTTCATCAGTTCCTCCTGGCGCTTCTGTTCAGCCTCCCTGCGCTCTGCATCGGACTTTCGCTGCTGTTCCTTTTTGGCAACTTCGTTTCGTTGTTCAGCATTGGACTCAATTTTCTGCTGTCCCCTTTCAAGAAGTTCCCTGCGACGTTCCGGCGACAAGTCCATCATCATCTCATAGAAGCCATTGATGGGTGGATTCTCTTCCCAATCCAGTGAGTCATAGACGGCCAGTTGCTGCTCAACGTAGCTTTTCTTTGCCATTTCTGCCTTTGCCTCTTGCTTCTCACGGGCAATCCGTTCCTTCTTGCGCTCTTTCTTCTCCTTCTTAGGTTCTGCCTTGGGCTTCGGTTGTTCCTGGGCAGTCATACCCCAGAGGTCAAAGAGTGATAGCTGCTGGTTGGCTTCGGGCTTTATCTCCTGAACAGGCTTCGGTTCTGGCTTTGGCCCGTTATCTGAAGAAGCATTAGAGACAGGCATACCTACCATTTTAGCAGATTCCACCTTTTCTTCCTCTACACCATCATCCTCCTTGATTTCCTCGGCTTCTGCTTCATCAATGGCAGGTTCAGGTTGGATTGTCACTACCTGGACATCAACCTGTTGAGCAACAGCAGGACTATCCATCCCTGTGAACATCTTGAAGTCAAGATGCTGAACAAGCTCGTCTTTCAACCTTTCCTTAATGTCAGCGGCAATGCCTTTCACACCTCCTGCGTGCTGATATTCCAAGGCTGGTTTCCCGTATTGGTCTGTGCCTCTGAGGGTAGCGGTTGCCAGCACGTTGTCGGGATGCCGTTGGAAGTACTCGTTGTAGAGAATGTCATCCCCGTCCTGACTGTATGTGAGGCTGATTTGCTTCTCATCCTCAGTCATCCACTCCTTATGCTCATTCTTCTGCACGATGATCAGGTCACTACCAGCCTCCGTATTGGCATTCTCCTTGAAGAGATTGTCAGGCAGACGGAAGGCTGTCACAAGGTCAGCATGC
>JAGAWQ010000182.1 GCA_017941345.1 Prevotella sp.
AAAAGTCCCTCGCGGGACTCTCTCTTGTGTGGGCGCTGAGGGATTCGAACCCCCGACCCTCTGCTTGTAAGGCAGATGCTCTAAACCAGCTGAGCTAAGCGCCCCTTTGCATACGATTTCTAAAATCGAATGCAAAGGTACAGAGAATAAGTGAGAAATGAGAAATGAGAAATTTCCGTCACTTAACGTTTTTTAAGAACTCACCGCATTTCTTCATTTCTCATTCCCCATTGCTCATTTCTCATTTGGCTACAGCCTATAAAGGTCGCTTGCTGCCAGCAGGTCCACTTTCTTCTCTGCCAGGATACGCTCACAGTTCTCCAGGTCGGTAGGCCGGATGATGACATGAGCCACATCGCCATTGGCAAAAGAGTACATATACTCAATGAACACACCGTTCTCTGACAGATGCCTCAGCACCTTAGCCAGCGAACCGCTGGTGTTAGGACATACGAAACCAATGACATCGGTAATCTTGACGGCAAAGTGGGCAGCCTTCAGCACCTGATAGGCCTTGTCTGGGTCGCTCACGATACAGCGCAGAATACCAAAGTCCGAGTTATCTGCAATACTCATGGCGGAGAGGTTGACACCTGCCTCGCCTAACACGTCGGTCACCTCAGTGAGACGACCCGACTTATTCTCCAGGAAAATAGATAATTGTTTTGCTAACATAATTTGTTTATAGTTTTCTGTTGTCAATTACACGTTTTGCCTTACCTGTAGAGCGCTCAATACCCCTGGGCTCCACCAGTTTTACCTTGAAGCCCAGTCCGATAACACTGCGCAACTCAGCCTCCAGCTTCTTCTGCAGACCTACCAGCGTAGCCATATCGTCAGTGAAATAGTCTTCCTTCACCTCTACCTTCAACTCCGAGGTATCTGTGTTGTTCACGCGGTCAACGGTCAGCAGGAAGTGAGGCTCGTATTCCGGCAGCGACAGGATGACAGCCTCAATCTGCGACGGGAAGACGTTGACGCCACGAATAATCAGCATATCGTCGCAACGGCCCAGAATGCGGTCCATACGAACCAGCGTACGTCCACACTGACATTTCTCATAGTGCAGCGCGGTCAGGTCGTGCGTACGGTAACGCAACAGCGGCATACCCTCTTTCGTCAGATGGGTAAAGGTCAACTCGCCCAACTGTCCTTCAGGCATCGGTTCGCCCGTCTCAGGATTCAGAATTTCCGGATAGAAATAGTCTTCGTTCAGGTGGGTGCCACACTGATAGCTGCACTCATAGCCCACGCCAGGACCGGCAATCTCCGAGAGTCCGTAGATGTCGTAAGCCTTGATGCTCAACAGGGCTTCCAACTTCTGGCGCATCTCCTCCGTCCAAGGCTCAGCACCAAAGGCACCTATCTTCAGCTTGAACTCGTCGCGCGGCCACTCGCTGTCACGCATCGCCTCACCTAAGAACATGGCGTAGGAAGGTGTGCAGCACAGCACGCTGGCACCGAAGTCGTGCATCAGCGTAATCTGCTTCTGGGTATTACCACTCGACATAGGTATCACGCTGGCTCCGATGTTTTGTGCACCATCATGGGCACCCAGTCCACCAGTAAACAAGCCATAGCCATACGACACCTGGAAGATGTCGTCCTTCGTCGCACCGTATGCGGTAAAGGCACGTGAGATGCTCTCTGCCCACATAGCAAGGTCCTTGCGGGTGTGCAACACAACAACGGGCTTGCCGGTTGTACCACTCGACGCATGGATGCGTACAATCTGCGACATCGGTACGGCAGCCAGTCCAAAGGGATAGTTGTCGCGCAGGTCGAGCTTGTTGGTAAACGGCAGTTTAGTGATATCGTCAATCGACTTGATATCACCGGGTTCCAGGCCCATCTCCTGGAATTTCTTACGATAGAACGGGGTATTATGATACACATACTCCGCCATCTTCACTAAACGGATGCTCTGGATTTCACGCAACTGTTCGCGGTCCATGCATTCTACTGTCTCATTCCAAATCATTTTTCTTTTCGCTTTTTGTTTTGATTAGTTGTTGTGTTGATGCAAAGGTAAGTAATATTTTCTATTTAACAAAAAAAAGTTCCGAATTTCTTCGGAACTTCTTTTTTGTGGGCGCTGAGGGATTCGAACCCCCGACCCTCTGCTTGTAAGGCAGATGCTCTAAACCAGCTGAGCTAAGCGCCC
>JAGAWQ010000183.1 GCA_017941345.1 Prevotella sp.
GGCCTAAGTGGAGTCTACGGGACACGGAACGGGCTGACTCGCCTTGGAACACAAACCCAATTGCGGACATCTTTTCTTCTAAACTAAATTCTTTTTTCATTTGAACCTTTCAGTTGTGTCCAACTTTCTGGGTTCACTTCATATCAAGTTTGTGTTCACCATTGAGCCGACGAACTGAACGCTCCCCACTCGGTGCGCCGAGTACCGCAAAAAAGTCGTTGGCACGACCACTCGGTAAGCCGAGTACCCGCAAAAAAGTCGTTGGCACGACCACTCGGTAGGCCGAGTACCCGCAAAAAAGTCGTTGGCACGACCACTCGGTGCACCGAGTGATGGCCACAAAGTCGTTTTCTGACTACTCGGTGCGCCGAGTGGTCGAAAAAAAAGAAATAAATAACTAATTAAAAAATAATAAGGATATGCTATCTAACACTTTGCAAGCAAAACCCTACTACAATATCAGGGAAAAAGGTAACGATTACCACGTTAACTTCTATCTGCGTGTGAAAGGCCGTTTCGAGAGCTTTGCAACCTCTTTCGGCACATTTCCGACGCTGCTGCAAGGGCAGCTGACATGCTTCAACAACGCTATTGCTGCCGAGGACGACTTCTTCAAGGTCACCACGGCCAGCGAGCTGACGGGCACCATCAAGGAATGGGACGTGAAGCGCGACAACAACACCTCGTCGCTGCGCGCCATGGCCGAGGCCTATGCCATGAACCCCAGCGATGCCGCCAAGCAGCAGGCCGGAAAGAAGGTGATTGACATGATGCGCCACTACAAGCTGAACATCAACGACAACTACGAGCTGCAAGGCTCCAGGACGCTGCAGTTCTGCCAGGCCGTAGATGCCGACAGCACTGCCCAGCAGGCCATAGCAGCCGTCGGCGCCACCGCGTTCTACACCGCACTGAAGGATGCCAACGAGCACTGCCGCGCCTTCATCGACCAGCGCAATGCCGACCGTGCAGCAGCCTCGCAAGAGAAGATGATCAACCTGCGCCGGGCTACCGACAACGAGTACGCCCACCTGCTGATGATTACCAATGCCTACGCACTGACCGACGAACAGCAGCGCTACAACACCCTGCTGCAACAGATTATTGAGGACGTGAACTACTACGAAAAGGTGGTCTTCGCAGGCAGCGGCAGCGCAGTCGACGGCGGTTCCGGCAGCGGCGGTTCCGACAGTAACGGCGGTTCCGACACTCCGGGCACCGACACCCCGGGCACCGACACCCCGGGCACCGGCGGCGGTGGTGGCAATAACGACGACGACCCGGGCGACCAATAAACCGCTCGAGCTTTGCTCGCTCAACGCGATCTTTGGGCTTCGCCCGAAGATCATCCTCGCCTCAGCAATCGGAGCAAGCTCCATTGCACTCGGCTCGTCGATCTTTGAGGCTTTGCCTCGAAGAACACTCCGCTCGAAAGAGCCTGTAAGCGAGCTTCAAGCTCTTTACTCGCTCAACGTGTTCTTTGACATACTGAGACAAACGGAAATTTTTCTGAGGGAAACCCTTGGAGCGTTGCGATAATTATCGTATCTCTGAGGCTCCGCCTCGAAGATACTCACGCTCGAGAAAACTCAAATAAAATTTGGTTTTCTGCTCGCTAAATCGTATCTTTGCAGCCGTAATCATATAAACAAGGAGATTATGGAAGCAAGAACGACAACAGCAGAGCACTCCATTGCCACGGCATGGAATGAAGCGAAGAATCTGAGCAACAGCCAGAAGCTGGAGTTGGTGAGCATCATCATCGACAGCGTGAGGAAACAAGTCAGACAGACGGCTGCCGACGACGAGGAATACTCCCTGCGCCCCTTCACCATGGAGGAACTGAACGCACGAATCGACCAGGCCGAGGCAGAGATTGCCGCAGGCTTGGGAACACCTCATGAAGAGGTGATGCGCGAAATGGACGAGGAAATCGAACGCTGGGAACAGGAAGACCTGAAGTTAGAAGCGGTCTGAACAAGATGGTCTACCGCATCGAGGGCGACATCATCTACATCGTAGACTTCTGGGACACCCGCCGAGAACCAACAAACCAGGCCGCACAGACAGAATAGCAGTACTGCTGCCATCACTTCAGAAGAAAATTTCCGCCGAGACATCCGCAACAGGATGGGCCCGGCGGTTTCCGTTTTGTCTCACGTATCGTCACTGAATCGCCGAGGCGAAGAAAGAAGAAAAAAACAATATAAACAATAAAAACTATAACATTATGAGAAAATTAAATCGATTAACAATGACGCTCGCACTGCTCATCACGGCAGTCGGCGGAGCGTGGGCGCAAAGTTCGCTCAACGTAGTGGAATTAAAGGCACCCGCAGAATGGGAAACCGACGAAAGCAATTTGACCCCTGCCGACCTGCCTGGCTTCTATACCTCAACCAAGGCTGAGGCCAAGGCATGGAAGGGCGCACCCACAGACGGCGCGGCTATGCTCATCTATGCATTCGAAGGTGACGACGCTCATTATGTTTACTTCGATAACGGAACACCTGAAGATAAAGATTATAAGTTTACGTTTACGAAAGCTTCAGTCCTTTTCATGACTAAGATCTACTACACCGTCGAGCCTGCCGATCCCACCGAGTGGTTGCTGACCCCCGACGCCGACAAGAAGGTATGGACGCTCTACAAGATGCCCGCCAGCAACGTCGAGCTGCAGGTGGAGTACTTCGCCGAGAGCAACCTCTTCCTCAGCAAGGACGCACTGGCCGACAAGACTAACATCGCCGTGAAAGCTGGCGACTTAGGCGTACAGTTCGGCGACGACGGCAAGTCTGCCAACACCGTCACCGAGGGCACCCCGATGACCGTCACCTACAACGGCACGAAGAAACTCCTCGGCATGAAGGTGGAGAAGAAGGCGGCAGCTCCTTCGCTCAACATCACCAGCCCCAGCGTGGGACAGGTCATCGGCAGCGACGGCAAGAACTACGTCTCCGGCACCCTGCCCACGGGCGTGACCGCCGTGGCCAAGATTTGCTACGTCAGCGGCAGCAACGGCCTGGCACTGGCGCTGACCGATGAGGGCCAGATGAACTGGAGCACGGCCCAGACTACCTGCGCCGCCCACACGCCGGCCTTCACCGGCGGCACGTGGAAGCTGGCCAGCAAGGACGAGTGGAGCAACATGATTTCCGCTGCCGGCAGCTACGATGACCTGCGCGACGGCTTCAGCAGCGTCGGCGGCACGAATATGCAGTCGGGCGTCTACTGGTCGTCTACGGAGCGCGATTCGGGCGATTCGCAAGCGTGGGTCTACTTCTTCAACTTCATCCACGACTGGGGCTTCGGCGATAAGGCCATCGACAACCATGTTCGCGCCTGCCTCGAGTTCTAACCCCCATGCGCACGTATATAATATAAAAGGTATAAACAACATAAAGATATGAACAATATGAAAAATTCGATTAAGAGAGCGCAAAGTCAAGCTTGCTTGAACTTTGCCGAACGGAAGAATTTTCGGCTGAAAGCCAAACATAAAATATTAATGACGCTCGCACTGCTACTCACGGCAGTCACGGGCGCGTGGGCGGGCGAAGAGCCTCAGCTGCTCACTACGATTACTTTCGACGCCAATGGTCCCGTCTATTCCGAAAGCGGCATTGTCACGCTGTCGAGCACCGGGTCCGGTATAACTAATGCTGGCATTTACTGCATTGCGCCCATTAGTCCAACTGAAACGATGGTTGCTACGGTTGATGTTGCAACTGGTAAAGACGTCTCGAAGGTGGTCTTCTACGGATATGATGGTAATGACTTTGTCTATCCTCTCGAAGACACAGAGGCCCCCTACGTATGCTATGCAAATGCTGAGGGTAGAGTGAGGTCTCTTAGCAGTGACCTTTCAAATTCTGTAGGTGTATATAGAATAGGCAAGATCGAAGTCTACGGATCAGCCGAAGATCCCATCGAAGTCACCCCCGGCGAGGCCGCTAACACATGGACCTTCGAGATGCCCGCCTTCGACGTGGAGATAGCTCCCATCTACGCTCCTGTGGCTCAGTGGGCCAAAGTCGAGAATGTGGATCAGCTGCCGACAGCCATTGAGGGCATCTACGCCGAGAGCACCGATGCTATCGTCAAGGCCGGTACCGTAGCTAATATTGGCGAGACCGAGAACCCGCAGGGCACCGTGATGTACGCCGTCACCAGCACCAACCAGGCTACGGCCCCCGCACCCACCGCCTTTAGCGCCGACGTGCCCACAGCCAAGGACATCAAGGTCGGTAGCGAAGTCCTGGTATGGTACTACATCAAGGGTGCCGACACCCCCAAGGACGAGAAGGCCACTGCCGAGAACACCTTCAACGACTCGGAAATCTGCGCCACACCTATCACGGTCACCGTGCTCAGCAACAAGTTCGACATCACCTTCAAGGCCGCCAACGACAACACCATCGAGACCGGCAAGGCTACCGTTACTGTAGGTGGCTCAGCCGCCACCGTCACCGAGGGTAAGCTCGAGGGCGTGAAGATGGGCAGCGAGGTGAAGGTCAAGGCCAAGGATGGCTACAAGTTCCGCAAGGTGGAGGCCAAGAAGGGCGGTCTGCTGTCGATCGAAATCGGCGGAGCTACTACGGCTACCATCTACTACGTTGAAGGTGAGACGTGGGGAGAGGCCCTTCTGAACCATCCCACCGAGAATTCGGCCTGGAAGATTGACATAAGTGGGGCTATATATTTCCAAGGGTATGTTCCGTATGCAGGTGGTAATTTTGTAAAAAGCACCGATACCATCGACCCGAATGCTGGCTACTCTTTCCCGTTATCGTAACTCGCCCCTCTCGCGCGTATATAATATAAAAGGTATAACATAAAAAGAATACAATATATGAAAACAATATCAAGATATATCATGACGCTCGCACTGCTCATCACCGCAGCCACGGGCGCATGGGCCGACGCAGCCTATTATGTTGTGGGCAACTTTACCAATTGGAGCACCAATGACGCCTACAAGATGACGCTGAACACGGAATGCACATCTACCACCGAGTATATGCTGACACTCAACTTACCCGCTGATGCACAGTTTAAGGTGGTAAAGGATGATGGCCAAGGGCAGACCTGGTATCCCGACGGTATGGGAAATGCCTATGGTGAAAACGGTGAACTGTCAGGAGCCGGTAAGTACACCGTTTACTTCCGTCCTAACGTAGATGGTAACCCAGACTGGTTCTATAGTGTTATGTACGTAGCAGCTGCCACTCCCGGCACAGTAGTCGTCAATGAGGCGAAGACCGAGGCATCGTTCGAAATGCCGACCTACGACGTGAACGTGAACTACGAGCTGGTGCGCGACATGAGCGTGCAGATGACCGCCACCATGGGCGACGGCACCGACGGCGAGCGCTACCGCGTGAAGAAGAACGAGCAGAATCCCGGTAAGTACGAACCCGCCGAGATGGACATGATGCAGGTGCTGACACTGGTGAAGGTGCACGACGCCATCGAGAACTATGACCTCACACTGAATCAGGACTACTTCTGCCGCATCTATAAGCTCAACGAGCAGACACAGCAGCCCGATGGCGACGGCGTAGAACTCGCCGACTTCGACTTCGCCCCCGGACTCTACGCCCTCAAGGCCTTCGCCACGGACGGCAGCAACTACGACGGCGAGACCGCCCTCTCCAACACCTTCGTGCTCTTCGAGGGCTACGAGGTGGTCATCCCAGCCGGCGAGTACGTGACCTACTATAAGGACGAGGCAGTGAGACTGGATGAGAAGGACATGAACGACATCGAACTCTGCACCATCACCGCTGTAGAGGACGGAAAGGCCGTGCTCAGCGACAACTTCGACGCCATGACGGCGAACACACCGTTCCTGCTGAAGAACACTACCACCGAGGAGAAGACCATCCTGCTCATCCCATGCAACGAGCCTAACCTGGCCGTAACGGTTGCCAAGGAGTTCATCGGCACACTGACCGAGAAGACCTTCAACGACCAGGAGATGGGCGCTGGCGACTTCTACGTATGCAACGGCAAGGAGTTCATCAAGGTTCGCGGCGCTGGCACACTGGCTGCCAACAAGGCATACCTGAAAGTCACCGGCAACGCTCCCGCCTCTATCCCATTCCGTCGCAGCATCGACGGTGGCGAAGGCACAACGGGCGTTGACCTAATTGATAATGGAAAATTGATAATTGATAATGACGGATGGTACGACCTGAACGGACGACGCCTGCAGGGCAAGCCCAGCCAGAAGGGTGTCTATATCAAGAACGGAAAGAAGATTGTGATTAAATGAGGAATGTGGAATGAGGAATGAGGAATGGTCGCCTGCGGCGATTGTCAATGAAGAATTGAGAATTCTAAATTCAAACATCGAGCGAAGCGA
>JAGAWQ010000184.1 GCA_017941345.1 Prevotella sp.
GACTATGCCGACAGACAGCGACTTTACAGCCGTGAAGCCCCAGTCAGTCGTGGTCGAATTACGACCAGTTATAGCAAGAGTTGCCCATGTCACACAAATGCGCTCCGCTGCATCCGTGCCGACAAGTGCCTCTTGCCACTACTCGCAGGCTCGCACTGGTTTTCCTAACCCTTTATAGTTTACAACCGAAATGACAGATAACAACCCTAAAGAGAACCGTACCCGACGCATTCAGGTACGGCTGACAGAAGCAGAGTACAAGACCGCCGACGGCATAGCCGAGAAGTGCGGACTGACCATGAGCCGCTATGTCCGCAAGGTCATAACCGGCCACCATCCCAAGGCACGAATGACGGAGCGAGAGGCAGAAGCCATCGCCACACTCAACGATGCTAGGGGCGAATTGGTGCATGTGAAGAATGCACTCAAAACCCGAAACCAGGAAGAGCGCAGGAGGCTCTTCCGCAGTGATGACTTCATGCGCTACTGGCTCCAGAAAGTGGACATCCTCATGGAACGGTGGAACAACATCATTGAAAATCTGTCCAGATAAATGCCACTTTGCCTATGATAGCACAAGTACACACCATTTCACACGGAGCCGCCATGACAACTTATGCCATGGACAAGCTCGATGCCGAGACAGTGAAGTTAAATTTCCTGCCGGAAGACCTTTCACCGTCTGCCATCTGGGGACGGATGATGCTACATATCCGAGAGACGGAAAGGCAGCGTAAGGGCAACAACGAGTTCAAGAAGTTTGCCATCCGCATAGAGCTGTCCCCTTCCAAGGAAGAAACCGAAGGCTGGACGATGGCAGACTGGCAGCAACTCGTCGATGAGTTCATCAACGAGTTTGACTCTATCGACATGACCCCTTACCATGGCCGACCGAAGGACGCGCACACCAATCTGGCGCACAGCCAATATGTGGCATCGCTCCACGTCGATAGTGAATCCGGCATTCCTCATCTGCATATCGTGGTGAACCGTGTCGATATGAACGGTCATGTGAACAACGACCACAAGATTCGTGAGCGTGGCTGGATGGCCGCAGACATCATCAACCAACGCCGCAGATGGAAACTGCCAAAGGAAATACGCGACCGACACAGACACCAGATAAACGATGCTTGCAAAGCCGCACTCCGTGAGCTTGATAAGTTCACTTGGGAGGGTTACTGTAACAAGATGAAGGACAAAGGCTATTCCGTCATGCTACGTCATGACAAGCAGGGAAAACTCGTGGGTTATACCGTCTGGATGGGAAACAGCCACTTCAAGGCTTCGGAACTGGGCGTAGCCCGTAACCTCACTGTGTCGAAGATTGAGCATACCTGGCAGAAACTCCATCAGCACGATGGACAGCACATAGTGGCTCCTTCTGGCACAGGACTGAAGCCTGATAGCCAGTTGTCCCAACCTGTCAGTGCCACACCTGATGCCACTAAGCCAAAGTCCGTAGTGGAGCGTTATGCGGAACGGATGGCAGAGCAACAGCGGACAGCCGAACCGCCCCGATATATCAAAGACATACCTTATAAGGACGAGAACTGTCACATTGATATACCACAGACCATTCACGACCTGATAGACCGTGAGGTGTCCGTGCATCCAGACAATGAGACTGCCACACATGAGGATGTCGTGAAGGTCGCCATGCTCCTGTTTGCTGGCTACATCGACGCAGCCACCGCCATGAGCGAGAGCAGCGGCGGGGGTGGCAGCGCACCAGATAGCGGCTGGGGACGTGACAAGGACGATGACGAGGAGTGGGCACGCCGATGTGCACAGATGGCCACTCGTATGAGTACACCAAAACCGAAATACGGATATAAACGAGGACGTTAATATGGGACTGAGACAGAAACCAATACAGGAGTACCGCCCAACGGAAGAACCGAAGGCGGTACTCACCGCCAATGCTGGCGAGAGTGCAGGACTGGAGGATGTCCTGCAAGTGGCAGAAGCCGAAAACGCAATTCAGGAGAAGCTGGGCTTGTTGCGCAAGGAGATCCAGGAAATGGAACTCTCGCGCACCTCATTGAACGAGGCTACCAAGTCACAGAATTCTGCCAAAGATGAGCTTGATGAGACTATGAAAGCCTTCTATGCCGCCAAGGATTCTGCTGACAATATCGTCACAGGTATTGTGGCGCAAATCGTCCGTGTGGAGAACATGCGCTTCACCGCCCAGCTGGACGAGGGCAGCGTGACTCAGGTGCAGGAGACCAACCGCAAGGCGATAGAACAAGAAGGTGTGGTTCTGGCAGAACATAGGAAGGAGCAGGAAGCCATATTCCGCAAGCAGTCACAACGAATGGCGGAGATTATAAGCAGAGGCGAAGGTGTCTGGATGTCGTTGCGTGTCTTCTACATCATAGCACCGATAGCCCTATTCTCCATATTCGCTTGGGTGATATACCTATCCTTCTGGGTTTACTTTCATTGGATAGTGTGAGGAACGTGATTATATCAATGAATGCGTTGACCGCTAAATCAGAATTTA
>JAGAWQ010000185.1 GCA_017941345.1 Prevotella sp.
AGTGTGTTTCTTACCGCAATTGTGTTTAATCACAAGTTCTTGTAACTCTGATACATTAAAATCTTCTGTTTTCTCCATTTTAAACGTTGTTTTTTATTCAACGTTTTTCAGGGCAAGACAATCCGTTAACTAAATGTTTGCAGCAAAAAGTTTTTAGGGCTGATGAAATATTCGTACCTTTGCGCCGTCAGAAGTGAGATGGAAATCTGCGGCGAGAGCAGCCAAAAATTGTTTTCAGGCCTGATAAAATTTGCGGCCTGCCCAGAGCGCAAAAAATGGAAGCCTTACGGAAGACAAAGAGTTCACCAACCTTAAATCTTAAATTTTCGAATTATTATGACATTATGGCAATTGAAATCAAAACGGTTTTATGGAAGCTAATAAATCTTCAAAGTCCCACCGTCGCTTTGGCAATACTTGCGGAGCAGGTCCTGGATGTATTCTGCATTCTCCCTAACGCGCTGTTCATTGCCGTCGTAACCGTTGATAAGTACGACGAGATGGCTGGTGTTATCCGAAATTTTTGTCCGCTCATTGTCGCTGGTAGGCGTTCCTACACCTCCCTTTGCATCACGATAGACGGGCAATCCCTGTATGTTGAGCATCCCACGGCCTATCCCCTCGTATGGCTCACCCTCACGTCCGATGCCGAGTGTCAGCGTGTCGCCCACGAATTTCTCAGCATCAAAGCCACCGATGCTATAGCCATAGGCAATGGAAGCCAGATTCACCAAGTCAACCAAAGTGTTGAGTTGATAGAGCTCTTTCCCCTGAAGGACGCGACGAATAAGTGCCTCAGAGGCAGGACGGTATCTGGAGGGGTCTTTGCCACAAGCTTTATAAACGCGACGTGTGGCGGCTATGCTGGTTATCTCCTTCAGCGACTCCGTAGTCAGTTCTTCACGGAACCTATTGCAAAGGGTGTCAATCTCCTGCCAAAGCGCTTCGCTATAAGGGCTATTGACCACCATAGCATCGACACAAGCCCCGACAAACTCAGGACAAACTTGCTCTATCTCTTGTGAAACGATTACTTTCATCATTCTCCATTCCATTTTCTATAAAGATAAGCCACTGCAGCCCCCGACAGATTGTGCCACACGCTGAAGATGGCGCCGGGGATGGTGGCCAAGGGGTAGGCTGCGAAATGGATGGTTGCCAGACTGCTGGCCAATCCTGAGTTCTGCATGCCCACCTCGATGGATATGGCTCGCTTCTTGGGGTCTGAGAGTCTAAGCAGCCGTCCTATCAAATAGCCCAGGCTGAGTCCGCAGATGTTATGCAGCATCACTACCAGAATGATGATGAGTCCGCCAGCCAGAAGCTTGTCGGCATTGGCAGCGATGATGATGGCTACGATGAAGGCGATGGCTACAGACGAGAATGCCGGCAGGTAGTCGGTGGCGCGCTCGGTGAACTTTGGCCAAAGCCTCGTCACGATGAGTCCTGCTACGATAGGCAGTATCACTACCCAGAGGATGCTCAGAAACATGCTGGCCACATCCACATGGATGCTCTTGCCAGCCAGCGCCCACGTCAGCAGCGGTGTTAAGAATGGAGCCAGCAACGTGGAAACACCCGTCATACCTACGGAAAGAGCTAAGTCGCCCTTAGCCAGAAAGGTGATTACGTTGGAGGCTGTACCACCCGGGCAACAGCCTACCAGCACCACACCCAGGGCCAGCGCCTCGTCGAGTTGGAACGCCTTGACGAGTGCATACGCCAGCAATGGCATGACGGTGAACTGCGCCAGACAGCCCGTGACGACATCCTTTGGACGGCTGAACACAATCTTGAAGTCTTGAAGGTTCAGCGTCAGACCCATACCGAACATCACCACTCCGAGCAGATAGTTAATCGTCGTAGGGCGAATCTGTCGGAGCGTATCAGGAAATGCCAGTGCCAGCAGCGCAGCCGCCAGCACCAGCACGGCCATATATTCCGATATGTAGTGACAGAGTTTCTTCATCGAAGTAGGAGGCCAATGAGACTTAGTATTCGAAGGTGCCAAACTCTGACTGAATGGTCAGACTCTTCTTGCCTTCTTCGATATGCCCGACAATCTGGGCATCGATGTTAAACGACTTCGAGAGTGCGATGACCTGCTCAGCAACCTCTGGACGGATGTAAATCTCCATGCGATGCCCCATATTGAACACCTGATACATCTCGCGCCAATCGGTTCCGGAGCACTCGTGGATAGCACGGAAGAGTGGGGGAACAGGGAACATATTGTCCTTGACCACGCGACAGTTGTCGTTGACAAAATGGAGCACCTTCGTCTGGGCTCCGCCTGTGCAATGCACCATACCGTGAATCTCAGGACGCAGCTGGTCCAAAAGCTTCTTGATGACAGGAGCGTAGGTGCGGGTAGGCGAGAGCACCAGCTGACCGGCATCGACGGGTGAACCCTCTACGGCATCAGTCAGCTTATATTTGCCGCTATATACCAGTTCGTCGGGAACAGCGTGGTCATAGCTCTCGGGGTATTTCTCTGCCAGATATTTGGCAAAGACATCATGGCGGGCAGAGGTCAGTCCGTTAGAGCCCATACCTCCGTTATAGTGTTTCTCGTAGGTGGCCTGACCAGTTGACGAAAGTCCTACGATTACATCGCCCGGACGGATGTTGGCATTGTCGATGACATCGCTGCGACGCATGCGGCAAGTGACGGTAGAGTCGACGATGATGGTGCGCACCAGGTCGCCCACGTCGGCAGTCTCACCACCAGTAGGCCAGATGCCGATACCCATTTCGCGGAGTTCTGCCAGCAGTTCGTCTGTTCCGTTGATGATGGCAGAGATGACCTCACCAGGTACCAACATCTTGTTGCGTCCGATGGTCGAAGAGACAAGGATGTTGTCGACAGCTCCCACACAGAGCAGGTCGTCGGTATTCATCACGATGGCATCCTGCGCAATACCCTTCCATACGGAGAGGTCGCCCGTCTCCTTCCAATACATGTAGGCGAGGCTCGACTTAGTGCCAGCACCGTCAGCATGCATGATGTTACAATACTCCGGGTCGCCCCCAAGGATGTCGGGGATAATCTTACAGAAGGCCTGCGGGAAGATGCCTTTGTCAATGTTCTTGATAGCGTTGTGTACGTCTTCTTTCGCCGCACTCACGCCACGCATCATATATCTGTTATCAGCCATTTAATTGTCAATTATCAATTGTCAATTATCAATTAAAAAGCGACTTTTGGCGCTTTTTCCGCTCCTGCTTCTGCTTCGAACTTATCCATCTTGTCGAAACCGAACATACCAGCGAGCATATTCTTGGGGAATGAGCGGATGACCACGTTATACTGCTGAACGGCAGCATTATAGGCGTTGCGGGCCTCGTTGATGCGGTTCTCAGTACCCTCCAGCTGCACCTGCAGGTCGCGGAAGTTCTCGTTGGCTTTCAGGTCGGGATAGTTCTCCTGGATGGCTATCAGACGACCCAGCGCAGAGCCCAGCTCACCCTGAGCCTGCTGGAACTCCTTCAGTTTCTCAGGTGTCATGTTTGAGGGGTCGAGTGTGATGCTGGTAGCCTTTGAGCGGGCTGCAACCACATCCTCGAGGGTCTGCTTCTCATGGGCAGCATAGCCCTTGACGGTCTCTACCAGGTTGGGGATGAGGTCAGCACGACGCTGATAGGTTGACTGTACGTTAGCCAAAGCCGTAGTGGCCTTCTCCTGTTCACTAACCATGCCGTTGTAAGCACTTGAGGCCCAGAGTGCAACGACTACAACTGCTACGATAACTCCGATAAGTGTCTTGTTGATTTTCATAATCTTACTATTTTAAATTTACCTTTTAACTTTTATCTTTTACCTTTTTACTTTTAACTACCACCTCGACGTTGCCCCGCCTCCGCCAAAGGAGCCTCCTCCAAAGTGTCCGCCACCGAAGCCTCCTCCGCCTCCGCCGCTGTGGAAGCCACCACCGCCGCCTCCGCCACTACCGAATACGACGCCGCTCTCGAAGAAAGGATTACCCAGCAGGGCTGTAGCTCCTGACATAGCGACCCAGTGGTATTTGTCGTTGAGCTTGAGGTAGAAGACACACCAGGCTACGAAGAGCAGCAGCCAAATGCCCAGGATGACGGCAATCTCGCTGTCGTCATCGTCAGTCTGACTCTTGAGCGACATGACGGGCATCTGCTTCTTCTGCAAAGTGCTGTATACCGCCTCTGTCAGATAGAGCATAGCGCTGTCGGGCAACTCCTTACGCATGGCGGGGATGACATACGTCTGCTCCAGACGATGACACTCGGCATCTGTCAAGTCGGCCTCCAGCTTTCTGCCTGGCGACATGTTGATGCTATGGTCCTGATAGCCACAAACGATGATGAGTCCCATGTCTTGATGGCCCACACCGTATTTGTTACCTACGTCTTGAGCCATGCGGAAGGGGTCGTCGTTCTCGATGTGGTTCACCACAATGACAACCGACTGGATGCCCAGCTCGTTCTCCAGACGCTTCAAGGTGACATTCATGCGGTCTACCGTCTGCTGTTTCAATACGTAGTCGGGGTTGGACACATACTGCGTCGAGTCTTTCAAGTAGGGAATGGGGATGTTGTCAGCATTCCAGTATTTCTCAGCGGTCTCGCTGATGGTCTGACTCGTTGCGGGTGCAGGCTCGTCCTCAACGGTAGCACCCAGATGGCCTAAACAGCCAACAAACAGGAACAGGATGCCCGCGCAGAAGAGGAGACCCCAGCGTCTGCGCCATGTGGCCCACGCGGGGTTGGCCTTGCTGTAGGCTGCAAACAGCTGACTTCGTTTCTGCTTGTACTCCTGAGCCAGCGCGTCGTACTTGTCGGAATATTGCTCCTTCAACGAAGAAGCCAGCATGCGCTGTATGAAGTTTCGCTGCGAAAACTCCATGTCGTAGGCATTCTCCAGAGCACGAATAGCATCGTTGTACTGGCGGGTGAGCTGGGTGAGTTGCTGGAGGTAGTTCATCAGTTCTTATTTCTCATGCCAAAAGTCCCATGAAGCAAAGGCTTGCAGGAGCAACATTTCAAGTCCGTTCTTGGTCTGTGCACCATATTGGGCACCACGCTTCATGAAGAGCGTCTCGTCAGGATTGTAGATGAGGTCGTAGAGGATGGTGTGCGAATCCATTGCCTCATAAGGCAGCTGGGGGCACTCTTCCGTTTTGGGATACATGCCCAAAGGCGTACAATTGACGATAACGTTGTATTCCTTAATATCTTCGGGTCTTATCTTTTCATACTGGATAGTGCCTGGACGTTCATAGCGGCTGACAAAAACGGTTTCCAGTCCGAGGTTGCGCAATCCGAAGTCTACCGCTTTTGAAGCGCCACCAGTTCCTAAAATCAGGGCTTTCTTGTGCCATTTCTTGTCGAGCATAGGCTCTATACTCTTGGTAAAGCCAATGACATCAGAGTTGTATCCTTTCAACTTGATTTTACTGCCCTCATGTGTGACACGAATAACATTGACGGCTCCTATGGCGCGTGCCTCAGGTGAGATGGTGTCCAGATACTGCATCACCTTCTCCTTATAAGGAATGGTGACATTGAGTCCTTTCAGGTTGGGATTCGAGTCAAGCACTTCGTTCAGCGCGTCAATCTCAGGAATCTCAAAGTTCTCATACACCGCATTGATTCCCTCATCGTGAAACTTCTGGTTGAAGTAGCTGATGGAGAACGAGTGTCCTAAAGGGTAACCTATTAATCCGTACTTGTCCATAATGGTTAAGTTTTATTTTGTTGCAAAATACATCGTGCAGATGCCAAAAGTGAGTCGCTTAAACTGAGCGTCGGCAAAGCCTGCCTTTTTCAGGATGTCTACCATGCGCTCGCCTTGAGGAAAGGCCTCGATGGTCTTCGTCAGGTAGCTGTAGGCAGAAGCGTCTTTCGAAACGAGTCGTCCGTAGACGGGCAGCACCGTATGGCTGTAGATGTGGAACAGCTGTTTCATAGGGAACGACACAGGTGTGGTCAGCTCGACAATGCTTAGATGCCCCCCGGGACGCAGCACGCGATACATCTCAGCTAATCCCTTGTCGAGGTCGGCAAAGTTGCGAATGCCAAAGGCTGCCATTACAGCATCGTACGAGGCGTCAGGATAGGAGAGGTGTGTGCAGTCCTCCTTGTCGAACGTGATGATGTCGGACAATCCCTTGGCAGCCACCTTCTTACGTCCTATATCCATCATACCTTCAGAGATGTCGGCACCCGTCAGTCGCTGGGGTTTCAGCATCTGGGCTGCCATGATGGCAAAGTCGCCGGTGCCTGTAGCGATATCCAATATCGCCTGGGGCTGGTAGGGCTTCAGCTGTCTTATCGCCTTCTTGCGCCAACCTCTGTCGATGTTCAACGAGAGACGATGGTTCAGCGTGTCGTAGGCGGGGGCGATGTTGTCGAACATCAGCTCCACCTGTTGGGCTTTGTCACCGCCTTCGTGATACGGGATTATTTTTTCCTGCTGGTAAGCCATTTGCTCACGTTCTCTTCTATTCTTGCTGCAATGTCGCCAGCCTCGGTAGCCTTGTCAAACTTCTCGCCTACGATGTGCTCGTAGAGCTCGATGTAGCGTTCGCTGACACTCTCAGCATATTCGTCGGTAATCTCGGGCATCACCTGTCCGGGCTCGTTCATGAAGTTATGCTCGATGAGCCACTGGCGTACGAACTCCTTAGAAAGCTGGCGCTGGGGCTCGCCCTTGGCCAGTTTCTCCTCATAGCCATCAGCATAGAAATAACGACTGGAGTCTGGAGTATGTATCTCGTCGATGAGATATACCTTACCATCGCGCTTGCCAAACTCGTACTTCGTGTCGACGAGGATGAGTCCGCGCTTGGCGGCAATCTCCTGACCACGGGCAAAAATCTTGCGGGTGTAGTCTTCCATGATGGCGTAGTCCTCTGCTGACACGATGCCCTGAGCGATAATCTCTTCCTTCGAGATATTCATGTCGTGACCCTCGTCAGCCTTGGTGGTCGGGGTGATGATAGGCTCGGGGAAACGCTCGTTCTCTTTCATGCCGTCGGGCAGCTTCACGCCACACAGTTCGCGGCAACCGTTCTTGTATTCGCGCCATGCAGAACCCGTCAGAATACTGCGGATAATCATCTCCACGCGGAAACCCTCACACTTCAGACCTACGGTTACCATAGGGTCGGGGGTTGCCAGCTTCCAGTTGGGGCAGATGTCAGTAGTGGCATCGAGGAACTTGGCAGCAATCTGGTTCAGTACCTGGCCCTTGAAGGGAATACCCTTGGGCAACACCACGTCGAATGCGGAGATGCGGTCTGTGGCAACCATCACCATCAGGTCGTCGTTGATGTTATACACGTCACGAACCTTGCCGTGATAAACACTCTTTTGTCCTTCAAAGTTGAAGTTAGTCTTTGTTAATGCTTTCATTTTTATTGTTGTTTTTATCGAATTTCTCATAAGCGTTGACGATGCGGGTCACCAGCTTGTGGCGCACGATGTCCTTGCGATTCAGCTCTACGACACCGATGCCTTCCACATCGCTCAGTATTTCGAGGGCTTCAACGAGTCCTGACTTCTGGCTGCGTGGCAGGTCTATTTGCGTCATATCGCCCGTGATAATCATTTTGGTGTTCCAACCCATACGCGTCAGGAACATGCGGATTTGTTGGGGTGTCGTGTTCTGCGCCTCGTCTAATATCACTACCGCATCACTCAGCGTGCGTCCGCGCATAAAGGCCAGCGGGGCTATCTGGATGATGTGGTGCTCCATCATCTCTTGCAGTTTGACCTGTGGCAGCATGTCCTCCAACGCATCGTAGAGGGGTTGCAGATAGGGGTCTATCTTGTCCTTCATGTCGCCAGGCAGGAAGCCTAATTTCTCGCCAGCCTCTACGGCAGGGCGGGAGAGGATAATCTTCTTGGCTGTCTTCTCCTTTAGGGCTTTCACGCCCAGCGCGATGGAGAGGTAGGTCTTACCCGTTCCGGCGGGTCCTACGGCAAACACCATGTCGTTGTCGTTGTAGGCGTCAATCAGTCGCTGCTGATTCTCTGAACGCGCCTTGATGGCTCGCCCTGACATCGAGTAGCACACCACTCCCTCAGGAATCTCGTCTTTGGTGCGATGACCTTTCACAATGTCCAATATGTCTTCCTCCTTGAGGGCGTTGAACTTCATCACATGCTTGCGCATCTTCTCAGACGCTTCTTCGAAGGCTGCCATCTGTTCTTCGTCGCCCAGGATGCGAATCACATTGTCGCGGGCTACGATGCGCAGTTTGGGATAAAGCGCACGAAGCATCTGCAGGTGTTGGTTTCCTGTCCCATAGAACACCACTGGGTCAATGTCTTCTAATACTATATGCTTCTCTATCATAATAATTGGCCGCAAAGATAATAAATTTTATTGAGATTTGATAGAAAACTGCTTTTTTTTTCGTACTTTTGCACGCAATTATGAGATACAACGCAAACACACAGGGAGAATACGACCACTACGATGTTTCTGAGGAACAACCGCTTTTGGAGTTTCTGCTGACCCATGTCAAGCAAACAAAGACAAAAATCAAGCAGACGCTGCAAGGGCAGGGTATTCGTGTGAATGGCAAGACGGTAACCCAGTTTGACTTCCCGTTGCGGCCTGGTATGAAGGTAGCTGTCAGCAAGACCAAACGCAACCAGCAACCCTTTCGTAGTCGTTATGTGAAGATTGTTTACGAAGACCGCTGGCTGATTGTGGTCGAAAAACAGCCTGGCATCCTCTCTATGGCTGCAGGTCACTCCACGCTGAATGTCAAATCCATATTGGATGATTACTTCAAGAAAAGCCGACAAAACTGCACCGCTCATGTGGTCCATCGATTGGATCGTGACACGTCAGGACTAATGGTCTACGCCAAGGATATGGATACGGAGCAGACGCTGGAACACAACTGGCATCAGATAGTCTACGACCGTCGTTATGTCGCCGTGCTCAGCGGTGAGATGGAACAGGACGAGGGCACCATCCAGAACTGGCTGAAGGACAACAAAGCCTACGTCACCTATTCATCGCCTGTGGACAATGGCGGCAAGCTGGCCATCACTCACTTCTACGTGATGGACCGTACTACAGACCACTCGCTGGTAGAATTCAAGTTGGAGACTGGTCGTAAGAACCAGATTCGTGTACATGCCGCTGATATGGGACATCCCGTCTGTGGCGACACCAAATATGGGAATGGCGACGACCCCCTGCATCGCCTTTGTCTGCATGCCTGGCTGTTGTGTTTCTATCACCCTGTGACACGCCAGCCTATGGAGTTTGAGACCCCCGTTCCCTCAACATTCAGACATCTGTTTAAATAAAGAAATATGGAATCAAATATCACTTATTATATTGCCCTGTTGGTGCTGATTATCATTGGCGTTGTGGTAGTCAAGAAGGTTGCTTCGTGTCTGGTGAAGAGCATTTTTACTATCGTGCTCATCGTCATTGCCGCAGCCATCTACTATTACTACCTCAGATAAGCAGCAGGCCTACTGACACGCAGAGTCCGTAAATCAAGATGTTACGGGCTGTCTCTTCCAGACAGACATTCAGCTCGCGTCCGTGATTGATGCTGCGCATCTTCAGCCATGTGAAGATGTGGAATATCAGGTAGATGAAGGGCAATACGAATGCCAGTACATGACCGTTGAGCCAGAAGACGATGCCTATCAGCGTGGCCGTGATGCCTAACGTCAGATAGAAACGCTCGGTAGCCTTCTCGCCAATTTGCACTACCAGTGTCTGCTTGCCGTCGCGCTTGTCATTGTCCCTATCACGATAGTTGTTGACGATAAGCAGTCCGTCGATGACCATTCCGCAAGCTATGGAGGACAGGAAAACCTGCCACGTGACGGTGTGTAGCTGTACGTAATAGGTCATGCAGACGGGTACGATGCCAAAGAACACCAGCACCAGCACATCGCCCATGCCTATATAAGAGAGGTGGGTGGTATAGAGGAAGCAGAAAGCCACGCAGAGCATGCCTATCAGCAGCATCTCCAATCCTCCGTACCATATCAGCGGCAAGCCTACCAAGCAGGCTACGATGGTGGTTGTGGCGATGGCTTTCTTCATGGATTCTATTTTTACCCATCCCTGCGTGCAGGCACGGAGCGGTCCCAGTCGGGTGGCTGTCGTGTCGTTACCACGAGCATAGTCGAAGAAGTCGTTGACGAAGTTGGCGTCAATCTGCATTATCATCGCAAATAGCGCACAAAGCACGGCAGCCAGCGGGCTGAACACATCGTCGCCATACTCGCTGGCATCCGTCCACGCCAGCGACAGTCCTATCATAACAGGCACCAAGGCACCCGTCAGCGTCTTCGGACGTGCTGCCAGCACCCAAGCCTTGAAAGAGTCTTGTTTTACATTATTTTCGTCCATACGACTGCAAAATTACAAAACTTTTATTAACTTTGCAAGCGATATGACAACAAAAAATCCCTCACTCGACCTGGTAGAGTTCATAGAGACTCAGATTTTACCCCAGTATGCAGCCTTCGATAAGGCCCACAATATGGAGCATGTGACACGTGTCATCCGTTCGTCATTAGACTTGGCCAGACGGACTGGCGCTGACCTCGATATGGCGTATGCCATAGCAGCCTATCACGACTTGGGACTCTCCGGTCCGCGTGCTATCCATCACATTACCAGCGGTAAAATCTTGATAGCTGATGCTCGTCTGAAGCGTTGGTTCTCTGCTGACCAGCTCAAGATGATGCAGGAAGCCGTCGAGGACCATCGTGCGTCAGCCTCACGCTCACCCCGTAGCATCTATGGCAAGATAGTGGCAGAGGCTGATAGGGATATCGAACCCGAGCTGGTGATTCGTCGTACCATCCAGTATGGATTGTCCAACTACCGAGAGCTCGACAAGGAGGGTCATTGGCGTCGTTTCATGAAGCACATGGACGAGAAATACTCCGTCAACGGCTATCTGCGCCTCTGGATTCAGGGGTCAGAAAACGAGCGCAAACTGAATGAGTTGCGCTCGCTAATCGTCAATCCTGCAAAAATGCGCGACATCTTCGACCGTATCTTTGCAGAAGAGTCTAACCTCTAACCTCTAATTATAGAAGTTCCAGCTTACTCCGAATCGCAGCACACGGAGGTTGGTAGGATAGTGTGGAGCGAGGAAATACTCCTTCGACCCTTGTCCTGCATTGACGTGACTCATCGAAACGAAGAAGCGTGTACGTTTTAGGTGGAAGTTGGCATAGACGTCGATAAACGGATAGCCACCTATCTCCACTTTGCTGTCCGCATTCTGCTGGATGGCAAACTGGCCAATCATAGGCAGATAGTCAGGAGCCTCATACTTCGTGAAGTAAGTCGCACAACCGCCAAATTCGACGGACAGCACCTTCGCAATCTTGAACTTCAGGAAGAGGTTGGTAAACACATTCAGGTCGGGTAGGGGGAGCACGTCCTTATTGCTTGAGTTCTGGTAGGTCACAATGTTCTCCCAGTTCAGGACACCCAGCGTGAATGTGTGGCGCAACTGGGCAGTCAGCACATTGATGTTGCCACTCTCCTGATAGACGCCACCCGTCACGGCTTCACGTCCGTTCACCGTTCCTGTGGTTCCTGTGGTGTTTTGGTAACTCATGCCATAGTAGATGTAGTTCTGCAACTCATCGACAGCTACGCGCAGCTGGGTATTGGTCTTGTCGTAGGTGAACAATCCCTCAATGTGGGTCTGTGTCTGAGCACTCAGGCTCTGGTCCCACATCAGGTGCTTCGACATGTATTTTTGATGGAAGAAGCTGGGCTTGGTGCGATGGAAGAATGCTTTGGCGGCCAGTCGTAAGGTGTCGCCCCAGAGCTTGAAGTTCAGGTCGGTGTTGAAGTCAATGGCCAGTGCTCCTGACTGCAATCCCGTGACGCCCAGCTCAGCGGCCAGATTGAAGTGGAACGTCTGGCCCTGAGTCTTCGAGAGCTGCCCACCCACGTTCAGACAATGCTCTGAATATTTGGCCAGATAATAGTTGTCTGCACCCTCCAGTACAGCTGGCATCTTATAGGTGCGCATATCATAAGACACGAAGCCTTTCAAGCCAGCCTTCATATACTTGTTGAAACCTTCGAGCAGAGCCAGACCGAAGGTGTTCTTGATGCTCAGGTATTGGAACTTGTCGTAGATGCCTTCCCCACCAGACTCACCGTTAAGGTCTTTATCGTAGTAAGTGTTGGCGTAATAGTTCGTTGGCGTGGCGTTGGCTTGATAGATACGGTCGTAATTGTTGATATCCAGCGTATGGATAATGCTCGTCACGGGCACGTATTCCTTCTTCATTGTGGCATCGATGGAGTCCTGTCGGGCTTTCTCAGCCATCAGACTGTCCATCTGCTCTTGCGACTCCACTTTGATGCGTGTGGTGTCTGCCTGCTCTTTGGGTTCGTCTCTGCCAGGCTCGTCGCCCATAATCTTAGCGTTGTCAGGGCGCCCTTTAGGTGCATCGACGACGGGGGCGTTTTTCTGACGTCCCTTGGGCGCTTCTTTCTTTCCTGTCTTCTCGAGAGCTTCCTTCTGTTCCCGTTCTTTGGCAGAGGCTTGTGCAAACTGTCGGGCCTTGATTTCCTCGTCCGTCATCTTCACCTTACGATAGAAACCGATATTATAGCGATGCGTCAGGAAGAGGTGTTGCGAGTTGTTGCGGTTGAAGTTATGGCTCAGCACAGTAGGTATCTCCTCCTCAGAGTACTGGGTGGTCTCCAGTTCCGGATGGGTCACGTAGTTGTCGTTAGTGATACCGCCGTTCTCACCCGTCTTACGATGGTAGAGCGAACCCAGGAAGTGCAAGTGATAGCGGTCGCCCACATACGTAGCGTAGAATGACGAGCGGAAGTGCGAGACGGCTTGGTTCTGATAGTATCCGCGTGCATAATGGTAGTCCAGGTCGAATCCCATTCCCAGACGTTTGCCGGCATTGATGCCAAACTTGGCATCGATATGGTCTTCACCATGTTGCTTGTCGCCGCAGTTGTCGTAGCTGATATTGGTATAGGGCGACAGCGTGTTGAGAAACAGGAAGTCTTCAGGCTGCTTGGTGGTGTAGTCGTAGGCGTCGGTGAAGAAGAACTCTCCAAAGGGCTTGCGGTCGATAAAGATACGATTCTGACGGGCACTGTAGTTGTTGCCTATGGAGTTGTATTCGCCATAGACACCGGTATTGTAGATGCTGTTCTGGTAGAGATGGGGCATCGTGTCAAGCTCTGTGCGCTGGATGTCGCCAAAACGACGGTCTACCGTCCACGCCCACACGCCCTTAGGCACCTCCTTGTTGCCGGCCTTTGTGGAGTCACGGCGGTTGGGGTTGAAGTTGTTGTTGGTCTGGTTACCGAACTCGTCACGCTGTATGATGTTGCCATAGGCATCCATTTCATTATACACTTGAGCCTGCAGAGACAATGCGGTGCAGGCTATGAGTGTGAAAAGCAGGTGTCGTTTCTTAATCATTTCTATGAATCATTCTGAGTGCTGACTCCGTAAACTTAATCATCATGGAGCCCAGTATAATGTAAATGCCTGTTTCTCGCGAGTACCTTATATATATAAGCATTCCCGCCACAGCACCTACGATGAAGATAAGGTTCAACCAGTTGCGCAGTACCTTGATGCTCATTTCAGCAGGGACTCGAATTTGTTAAACAGGAAGTCCTTGCGGTCGATGGTCTTCCGACGGAACTTGCCCGAGCCGGGATAGAGCTTGGTATTCTTCTTGTTGACGGCCTCCTCGTCGGTAATCCATTCCTCTGCTGTATATCGCTGTGGATTGCGCTCTTCTTCGTAGAGATAGCGTATGTGACTCATCGTGACATCAGCACTACCGTCGTTGCAAACCACCTGCAAGGCGAAGTAGAAGCGTGTGCGGTCAAGCACGATGGCACTTTTCTTGAAGACGAGCCATTCCTCGTAGTAGGCTGTAATGGTGTCGTTGTCAGCTTCGATGACCTTGCTGTTCTCCAGCTGGTTCTTCGCCTTGGTCATTTTCTCCAAGTAGTTTTTCAGTATGCCAAAGATTTCAGCAGCTGACTTGCCTGGAGCATCGATGTGCTTGCTAAAGGTCACCTTGCCGTTCACTACAGGCACTGCGCCTCTCAGGTACTTGGCATTGGGGTTCTCTTTTTTTGCCACTTCTTCCTGTTCTTCAACTTCTGGGCGTTCCCAAGTGTTGTCTTGTGCCCACATGGCCAGAGGAGCTAAGGCCAGGATAGTTATGATGAATTTTCTCATAGCGTTTTGATGTTTTTTTCGTTATTAATCGTGCAAATGTACGAATATTATTCTATAAACCTGCTATCAGGCGCAACTTTTTCATTTTTTTTAATTTTACTTCAACTCCAGTTCCTTTTGCAAACGGATGATTTCGTCGCGATATTGGGCAGCTTGCAGGAAGTCGAGTTTCTTGGCGGCTTCCTTCATCAGACGGGTGGTCTGGGCAATGCTCTTCTCCAGTTGCGGACGTGTCATGCGCTCAATGACAGGGTCAGCGGCAAAGGCAGCTACAGGCTGTTGGACATCGTCTGTCTGTGGGGTGTTGGCTGCGTGCTCCAGTTCTACCAGCGTCGAGGTCAGGGCTTTCTCTATCTGCTTGGGCGTGATGCCGTGCTCCTCGTTGTATTTCAGCTGCTTGGTGCGACGGCGCAGGGTCTCGTCGATGGTCAGTTGCATCGAGGCGGTGATGTGGTCGCCATACATGATGACCTTACCGTTGATATTGCGTGCAGCACGTCCTGCCGTCTGCGTCAGGCTGCGATGCGAACGGAGGAATCCCTCTTTGTCTGCATCGAGAATGGCTACGAGCGACACCTCAGGCAGGTCGAGTCCTTCGCGCAACAGGTTGACGCCCACCAGCACGTCGTAGGTGCCATTGCGCAGGTTCTCCAGTATTTTCACGCGGTCCAGCGTGGACACCTCGCTATGGATGTATGCCGTCTGGATATCGTGGTTCAGCAGGAACTGGCTCAGCTCTTCTGCCATACGTTTGGTCAGCGTGGTGACCAGTACACGCTCCTTTCGACTGATACGTTGCTGGATTTCCTCCATCAGGTCGTCTATCTGGTTCTCCGTGGGACGCACCTCAATCTCCGGGTCAAGCAGACCCGTAGGACGAATCACCTGTTCGACCACCACACCCTCAGCTTCTTGCAACTCGTAGTCAGCAGGGGTCGCTGAGACATAGATGGTCTGGTTGGTCATCTGCTTGAACTCGTCGAAGGTCAGCGGACGGTTGTCGAAAGCAGCAGGCAGACGGAAGCCATACTCCACCAGATTGGTCTTGCGGGCACGGTCGCCACCATACATCGCACCAATCTGAGGTACGCTGACGTGGCTCTCGTCGATGACCATCAGGAAGTCGTCAGGGAAGAAGTCCAGGAGACAGTAAGGGCGCTCGCCAGCCTGTCGTCCGTCGAAGTAGCGCGAGTAGTTCTCAATGCCTGAGCAGTGGCCCAGCTCCTTAATCATCTCCATATCGTACTCCACGCGTTCCTTGATGCGCTGCGCCTTCATGGTGTCGCCCAGTTCTTCAAAGAAGGCCACCTGCTTCACCAGGTCGTCTTGGATGTGCCGGATGGCTATGTTGGTCTGTTCTTCAGTGGTCATGAAGAGGTTGGCAGGGTAGAGCTTATACTCTTCGAATGTGGCCATACGCTGCATCGTGACGGCATCCAGCTCCTCGATGCTGTCTATCTCATCGTCCCAGAAGGTGACACGCAGCACGACCTCCGAGTAGGCCATTGCAATGTCGATGGTGTCACCCTTCACACGGAAGTTGCCACGCTTCAGTTCGATGTCGTTGCGGACATACAGAGCGGCCACCAATTTTCTTAACAAAGCATTGCGGTCGAGTATCTGTCCGCGATGAATCTCGATGATATTCTCGTTCAGCGCCACAGGACTGCCCATACCGTAGATACATGAAATAGAAGATACAACGATAACATCCTTTCGACCTGACATTAAGCTACTTACCGCACGAAGTCTGAGCCGGTCTATCTCTTCGTTGATGGCTAAGTCTTTTTCGATGTAGGTGTCTGTAGTAGGCAGATAGGCTTCTGGCTGGTAGTAGTCATAATAGCTGACATAATACTCAACGGCATTTTCAGGGAAGAAGGCACGCATCTCCTCATACAGCTGAGCCGCCAGCGTCTTGTTGTGCGACAGGATGAGGGTGGGCTTGTTCACGTTGGCTATCACGTTGGCTACGGTGAAGGTCTTGCCCGAACCCGTCACACCCAACAGCACCTGTGCCTTGTCGCCACGTTCTATCCCATCGGTCAGCTGGCGGATGGCCTCAGGTTGGTCGCCTGTTGGCTTGTATTTTGATGTTAATTTGAAGTTCATATCCTGCAAAGGTACGAAATAAATCATAATTTCGACCTCAATTCCCTAATTTTTATCAAAAAACCTTTGCTTTTTGGTGGAAAATGCGTAATTTTGCACGTCAAAATTGATGATATGAACAAGAAATACATCATTATATTGTGCCTGTCGGCCCTGTTTTCGAGTTGTACTACGCAGTTCAACCGCGTTTACAAGTCGCAAGACAATGCCTATAAATATGAATACGCCAAGGAGTGTTTTGCTATGGGCAAGTTTCAGCAGGCTTCGTCTTTGCTACAAGACTTGATTACCACGCAGAAGGGGCGCACCAATGCTCAGGAGAGCCTCTACCTGTTGGCGATGTCGCAATACTGCAATCGCGATTACGATGCGGCCAGCACTACGTTCCGTAAATATTATAGCACCTATCCGAAAGGCACTTTTGCTGAACAGGCTTGCTATTTCATCGGACGTTCGCTCTATGAGAGTGCTCCTGAACCGCGCCTGGACCAGAGTCCTACGATAGCTGCCATCAACGCCTATCAGACCTTCCTCGACAACTATCCCGATTCGCCCCATCGCGACGAGGCTCAGCAGTCCTTGTTCCGTCTGCAGGACAATCTGGTGCAGAAGGAGTACCTCTCTGCTAAGCTGTATTACAATCTGGGTGGATATTTTGGCAATATCAACGCCAACACCGAGTCGAACTACGAGTCGTGCATCATAACGGCTCAGAATGCGCTGAAGTCTTATCCCTTCTCCGACTTGCGCGAGAAGTTCAGCATCCTGATTATGAAGAGCAAGTATCAGCTGGCTGAGAACAGTTCGGAGGAGAAGCGCATCGACCGCTATCGCGAAGCTGAGGACGAGTGCTATGCCTTCATCAACGAATTTCCTGAGTCTGAGGAGTGTAAGACGGCTCAGAAATACATCACCAAGTGCAAGCGCATAACGGGAGATTAAGAGTGAAAAGTGAAAAGTGAAAAGTGAAAAATTAAAAGTTAAGATATGGATTACAAGAAATCAAAAGCACCGGTTAATACCGTAACACGTAACATTATGGATCTCTGCGAAGAGACAGGTAACATCTACGAGAGCGTTGCTATCATCTCGAAGCGCGCTAACCAAATCAGCCTTCAGATTAAGGACGACCTGTCGAAGAAGCTGGCTGAGTTCGCTTCCTACAACGACTCGCTGGAGGAAGTCTTCGAGAATCGCGAGCAGATTGAAATCTCACGCTATTACGAGAAACTGCCAAAGCCATCGCTGTTGGCAACCCAGGAATTTATTGAGGGGAAAATCTACTGGCGCGACCCCCAGCGTGAGGCTGTCCAGCAAGAGACCACTATCTAATTGCGGGTTATGATTCAGCGTAAGCAAACCCTGTTTCTCTTTCTGGCGGGCGTCTTCTGCCTGCTGTTCATGCTCGATTGGATACTCATGGCAGTACAGTTGGTGGCTGCTGTATGTTGTGTGGTCACCATATTCCTCTACAAGAACCGTCCACGTCAAGCCACCTGCGCCCTGCTGTGCGTGCTGGTCAACTTGGCGTGGTACGTCGTGCTGGCTGTGCTCATCCACCAAGGCAAGCAGTCAGAACAATTGCCCATCACGGCCTGCTTCCCGCTGATTGCCGCCATCCTCTGCTTTATGGCGCGCAAGGCCATACTCGCTGACGAGCGTCTGGTTCGTGCCGCTGATAGAATAAGATAATCTAAGATTGTTGATAAGTTGTCTTCAGTTTCTTCAGTTTCTTCAGTTGACAGTTTTTTTGGCGACAGGGGTAAAATTAGAAAATAAGTATTACTATATATATAATA
>JAGAWQ010000186.1 GCA_017941345.1 Prevotella sp.
GGAGGATAGCCACTGGCACCAGCAAGCCCAACGCTACAGCGACTTCGTGCGCACGGCATCCGACCGGCGGCTCCTGCTCTTAGAATTTGGCGTGGGCTTCAACACTCCCGTCATCATCCGCTTCCCCTTCGAGCAGATGGCATCACAATTTCCAGATGCTACTCTCGTTCGCTTTAACCGAGACTATCCACATCCGTCATTACAAGGAGTCAAGAGTTTCTTAGCATTCACAGAAGATATTAGCAGAATAATCTGCTAGTTTTGGTAAGGCATATAAATTCGGCAATGAATTCCATTTGTTGCCGAATTTATATACGAGGGCACATAGAATTCAGTCTATAAAGGTTATCTCAGTAAAAAAGAAAGAGAGTCCAAATTCCAGAAGCGGAAAATGGACTCTCTAACTCTAAATGATAAAAACCGGTTCATCAGACAAATGACGTGACGTTCCTTTCGTGCAAGGCGTAAAGTCTAAGATTAAAGTACTGTTCATCCCTAAATCCATATGCATTTCTTTTGAGCACCTTTATCTTATTGTTGATGCCCTCGACCTTGGCAGTCGATATATGGCAGTCATACCATGCAAGTATTCCATAGCGGTATGCAGCGATTGTGTTTGCAACTTTCTCAATAAGTGGCACTTTAGTGCTTCCGGCCTGGCAAATCCAGTCGTCAATGACAATGGCAGCTTTGCTTTTAGAAACCTGCATCCATATTTCTCTCATGCTTTCCTTGAGATAATAGGCCTGTGCCAGCGGCTTATTCATTGACAGTGCATTTTCAAGCCTTTCCCTATGCTTATCGTCATAGATATCTTTCCCATTACACAGCAGGAGCCAGCGCATCCCTTTGATAACCTTGCGCCTGTTGACATCCTTCTCATCGTGGTACATCCTGCTTCTGAGTTTGTCTATAGCCTCATTCATAAGCTTGACGACATGGAAATGATCGAACACATGTACAGCCACAGGAGCATTCTCCATCACAGAGGCAATGAATGCCTTTGACAGATCCGTCGCAATATGCTCTATTACCACTCCATAGTGATTCACCTTCAGCCAGAATCCTTTAAGGGCGTCTGCCCCCTTCCCTTCACCCACGTGGATAATCCTGCCAGTATCCAAGTCAACGACAATCGTCTTGTACACATGACCTTTGCGGACTGCAAATTCATCGATGCCGATGTTCCTTACTCCCCTTATGTCCGGATTCTTATATCTTGCTCTAAGTCTTCGCTTATGGATATCCTTCACAGTATCCCAGGTCAGATGAAGGTACTCTGCCACGGACTTGATGGTGGCAATGTCCAACAAATCCATGACAAGATTCTCAAGACGAGCTGTGTATGTACGCTTTCCATGGGAAAGTGTATGGCCTCCTGCTGATCACAGCCGCATCTCTTGCATTTGACACGCTGTATCTTGGTATGAAGAACAACAGGAGTATGGCCTATAGGAACCGTCTTGAAGTCACGCCACACATAACCGTTACGGACTATATGACGGCTTTTGCAGTGCGGACAGCACATTTTATCGCTACGCTTTTGGATATTCAAAACTATTTGGCTATCTTTGTAGCCGAAACTGTTGCATTGGAATCCTAGGATACCAAATGCGAAAAACAGGAAGCTGGAACTAATCATATCATTTATAGTTTGGTCGCTACAAAGATACGATTTTTCCAGCTATTTCTTTGCATAATGGTTTACTATCACGTCATTTGTCTGATGAACCTTATCGCAATAAGTAAGAGCGCAATTCCCGACTGGGAGTTGCGCTCTTTCTTGATAGCGTCAGAGGCAGTGATTATTTCGCTACGCCCTCGGTATTGTATTTCTTGCCGTTCTTGACGATGGCCACCTCGCCGTTCTCCACGAACTTGCAGCTCTCGACGGCGGCATCGGCGAGCTTGGCGGGCGTTTCGTTGATGCCGGTAAAGGTATCGCTGATGGCTGTCTCCAAGGCCAGACGAATCATTTCGTTGAACGAGTTGGCACGCTCCTCCGCCGTCAGCTCCTTGTTGGTGACAAACGAGTCGCTGATGGTCAGCAGACAGGCTGCGCGCTTGCCCAATGTCGCCGCATTGTGGAACAGCGCGAAGCTCTCCATCTCCACGCAGTCGGCGCCCGTGCGCGCGGCTATTTCCTGCCACGTGGCCTTGGTATAGAACGCGTCGGAGCTATTCACGCGGCTCATCTTCAGGTCGATGCCTAGCTTGGTAGCCTGCTGCTTGATGGCCTCGTTCAGCGTCTCGTCGGGCAGCAGCTCCGTCTCCGTCTCGCCGCCCTGCGTCAGCGCGTAGGTCGACTCCGACACGGCGCGCTCGGCCAGCGTTACGTCCAGCACATTCAGCCAGTCCTTGTAGCTGCCGGCTGACCCTATGCGGATGATGTTATCGACGCCGAATACCGTGTAGAGTTCCCACGAGTAGATGCCTATGCTGGGCATGCCCATGCCGCTGCCCATCACTGAAACGCGCTTTCCTTTGTACGTGCCGGTGTAGCCCAGCATGTTGCGAACCGACGTGACGAGCTCGGCGTCCTCCAGGAAATTTTCAGCAATGAATTTTGCCCTCAGGGGGTCGCCGGGCATCAGCACCGTCTTGGCAAAGGCGCCCTGGTATGCCGAGATGTGTGGTGTTGCGAGCGTTATGTTTTGAGCCATCGTTGTCATGCCAATTATCGTTGTTGCGATTAGTGTGAATATTTTCTTTTTCATCATTCCATTTGATTGATTACTGGCCGCCCGGGTTCTCGTCGTCGGAGTCTCCGCTGGAGCCGCCGCTGACTGACGTCAGCACCATTCCGAATGCAAAGATATCAAAAAATCCGGTAATCTATTCACTCCTTGCGGAATTTTTTGAAATAATTACCGAAAAAACCTTATGCCTTGAATCGGATGTACGCGCGGTCATCGAAGGAATTGAAGTCGGGGTGGAAGGCTTTCGTGGCTTGGAACGCGCCGATGTTCAGAGGGTCCGCGGAGCGTTGCTCTTGCAGTCGGCGCTCGCTCTCGGCCAGCGTAGGATAAAGGAATGGATAGCCGTCGGAGGCGAGAACGATTTCCCAGGGACGAAAATCGAGGGTGATGATGCGGACGTGCTGGCGGGGGATGTGGAAGCCGTCGATGACGCTGTACGCGATGTTCTGCTGGCGCATCGTCTCAATCATGCGGGGGATGATGAAGCTTCGCGCTGTGTCGTTCTTGAGCAGCGACTCAGTCTTGACGCCCGCGGCCAATTGTCGCTTCACCTCGTCGGCTCGTATGGCCGCAAGCTCGGCTTCGTAGGGCTTGGGGTTGTCGTACAGTTTACCGCCAATGAGACACTGGCAGTCGCCCACCATCCATATCTCGCGGCTGACACGGCTGTAGACAACGGCGGAGCACGTCAGCCGGTCCTCGGGGTGCTCGGCTAGCCTGGGCAGCATCGATTTCTTGTAGTGTTTGCGGATGTAGGCGGTGACGCCCGTCAGGAACTCCTCGCACGTGGTCGTCTTCGGCATGTGGCGGATAAACCGCGCGGTCAGCTGCATAGCGTAGCACCCGTTCGACCGAAACATGCTGTGGCGATACTGGCTCTTCGACGTGCTGCCGTCAATCACGGCGATGAAGTCATTTGCGACGACGACGCCGTCCTCGCTTTTCTTCCTTGGGTTCTTCGCGACGAGGTTTTGCTCGATTATTTCCATGTTCGTTTTGCTCTTTGTACCAGAAGAAATACTGCCGCTGCGCCAACTTCTCGGCCTGCGAATGCGCCGTGAAGACGGGCTCCAGCGTGTAGGGGTCGTAGCCCGTGTAGAACATCTCAGTGGCCACCGTCATCGGCGTCGGCGTGAAGTCCTGCACCTGCTCCAGTTTGTAGCCCATCTTGCGTGTGATGGTAGCCAGGTCGGCCATATCGGCCTCGGTGCATCCGGGGTGGCTGGAGATGAAGTAGGGGATAATTTGCTGGCGCAGGCCCTCCTCGCTGTTGATGCGGTCGAAGATGCGCTTAAACTCGTAGAACTGCTGGAACGACGGCTTGCGCATCAGTCGGAGCACATGGTCACTGGTGTGCTCAGGCGCCACTTTCAGGCGTCCGCTGACGTGTCGGCAAATTAGTTCGCGCGTGTACTCGATCGCCGCCTTGTTCGAGGCCTCGTCCTTGCTCTTGTGCAGCAGTAGGTCGTAACGCACACCGCTGCCGATGAAGCTCTTCTTGATGCCCGGCAGCCCGTCTACGGCATGGTAAACCTCTAACAGTCGCGAGTGGTCGGTGTTCAGATTCGGACAAATCTGCGGATGGATGCAACTGGGCCGGCGACACTTTTCGCAGATGTTCAGGTTGTTGCCGTGCATGCCGTACATGTTGGCCGACGGCCCGCCTAGGTCGGACAGATAGCCCTTGAAGCCGTCCATCTGCATCACCTTCTTCACCTCGCCTATGATGCTCTCCTTCGAGCGACACGAGATGAACTTGCCCTGGTGCGCCGAGATGGTGCAGAACGCGCAGCCCCCGAAGCATCCGCGGTGGATGTTGACGGAGAACTTAATCATCTCGTAGGCGGGGATGCGCTTGTCCTTATATTTAATATGAGGTACGCGCGTGTAGGGCAGGTCGTACGACGCATCGATTTCCTGCGTGGTCATCGGTGGATAGGGGGGATTCACAATGACATAAGAGGTTTGTGGTGAGGGGTTAGAGGTTAGCGGCTGAATCAATCGTCGCGCATGCATCATGTTCGACTGCTCCTCGATGTGCCGGAAATTCTCCGCCTGCGCACGCTTGTTGCTCAGACACTCCTCGTGGCTGTGCAGTACGATGTCGCTCTCCGTCGCCGCTACGTTGCGCATCAGATAGACCGTCTGTGGAATGTCATGAATCTCGCCGATGCGCTCGCCAGCCGCCAGCCGGTTCGCCAGCTCGACGATAGGTTTCTCGCCCATGCCATAGATAATAAGGTCGGCATCCGCATCGCATAGGATGCAGGGGCGCAACCTATCTTGCCAGTAGTCGTAGTGCGTCAGCCTGCGCAGCGACGCCTCGATGCCGCCCAGGACCACTGGCACGTCAGGGAATAGCTGGCGCAGAATCTTGGAATACACGATGGTGGGATATTCCGGACGCAGGTCATGACGTCCGTCGGGACTATAGGCGTCCTCCGAGCGCAGTCGGCGGTTCGCGGTGTATTTGTTCACCATCGAGTCCATGCACCCTGGCGCGATGCCGAAGAACAGGCGTGGCCGCCCAAGCTTCTTGAAGTCGCGGTAGTCGCCGTGCCAGTCGGGCTGCGGTACGATGGCCACGCGATAGCCTGCCGCCTCCAACGTCCGCCCGATGACCGCCGCGCCAAACGACGGGTGGTCGACATACGCATCGCCCGAGAAGAGGATGATGTCAACCTCCTCCCAGCCCCGCAATTCCATCTCCTTTTTCGTCGTGGGCAGAAAATCTGTCAGCCTATATTCCACTCTCTAACCTCTAGCCACTCAATTAAACGGTGTACCCTGGAACGCCCGTCTGGTCGACCCCAAATCCTCGTTGGTACGGTCCTTCCAATTGATGAAGAGCAGCACGAGCTGTTGCAGTCCGAAAGCCTTCATGTTCTGATGATAGATGACGTCGAGACACAGGTCGAGCAGGCGCTTGTCCTTCCCCGCATCTGATGCGAGCAGAGAACGGGTGTTCAGCTTCAACTTGTCTAACACGTCTTCGTCCACATAGCCGTTCGAGTCGATGAGGTCGCGGAAGAGCTGGTAGTCCTCGATGGTCTGTAGATGTTCTTCACTGATGTCGATACTGCGAGTACCGCTGGAGTTGGTTTGAATCTTGTACATAGTCTTTAGTTTATTTTAAGGGATGTTCTATAAATTAACTTGTTAACAATTAGAGATTTACTTTGATATTTCAGTAAAAAGTCGTTCCTTTGTAGTAGAAATCATACAGAATCATGCAGAAAACTACAATATACCGCAAGCCGATGGGCGAGAACC
>JAGAWQ010000187.1 GCA_017941345.1 Prevotella sp.
ATATCCCAGTCCGATATAGCTGTGTGCAGGCAATGTGATGTCAAATACTGTTGCACCGTCAGCATAGCCAAAGAAGCGGTTGCGTCCCCAACCTGAAACCACCTGAGGCAGTGTGGCAGGCTTGTAGGTTTCGCCTGTCAACAGGTTGCGGAGGCTGTTTACTTTTGTATTCACTACCACACGCAGACTGACGGATGCATCATTAAAGTTTTCAACCACCATCGTTTTGTTGTCGTAGGGGAAGAGAGCGACCTTAGAAGGCCCTTCGATGTAGGCACCTACATCCTTGCTCATGGCACGACGAATCACATTGAGTGCAGGAGCAGGATAGTCGTAGAGATTGCCGAAATCATCGGGAATGGTCAGGACGAAGAGCATTCCCTTCGAATAAGTGTCGCGCAGGAGGATGGGATAACCCGACACGCCACCCGTCAAGGGACGACCGGCACTGACCACCTCCCAGGCATCATTCGTAAAATACTTCACCTGTGGAATGATGAATTCGCGTTCCGACTTACCCAAGAATCCGAAGTCGTTGACAATCGCCTTCAGATCGCCACAATACAGTTCTGCCACGTCGCCAAGGGGCTCCTTAATCGCTTTCAACAATCCCGTAGTAATGATGACATCGCCACCCTTTTTCAACTGCTGCTTGATTTTCTCCACAATCTGTGGATCCTTGGCTGCCTGTTGCGTCAACAATATCTGTTGCTGACCTTCCTTCCATTGTGGATACATATCCATTGGTAAACCAATCATGCCTAAGTAGTTCTGTAGAAAATCCTCACCGGAAGAGTGGTAGGGCTTATAGGAAGCCAGTCCGATGGGATTGCCCAGCAGACCAATGAGTTTGTCGGTTTCGTGAAGTGTGACATCTGCAAAGCGCGCCATAGTAGTAGGGGTGACGGTCTTGCCGTTCTTCTGGAAAGGAGCCACCATGTCGTCGTAGCGGAAGCTGTTGCCGCCTGCATCTTGCCAAGGTGCCCTCATGCGAGCATCAATCTTCACATCGTTCAGTTGCATATAGTTCCAAAGAATGATTTCAGGTGTACGTGCCAGCATGGTGAGATGCAACTGTTCGGCATAACGGTCCATGCTCATGTGGATGCCGCCGGCATCTACCCATCCGCCTCCGTTCTTGCCAGGAGCAATATTGTCGAAGTAGCGGATAATGTTATAGCTCAGATAGTTCTGTAGGTGTTGAGCCGACCCTGGGTCGCGTGTCTCTGTACCCGTCCATAAACCGTCGAAATAGACAGGTTCTTCTTCCAGATTGAACCCCAGTCCGTGGAAATGGTCGTACCAGTTGGGGTATTTGATAATCACCTTCACCTTCGGGTTCACCTTTTTGGCAGGACCTACCACTAGTTCGCGGCCAGCATCAGCCATCAGCCTTAGGCGATATTCCGTCCAACTCTTATTACCCTTGGCAGCAATCTCGTCATCATTCTTCAGGTCTATGAAGAAAAAGTCGTCAAGGATAAAATCATCGAAGAATTTTGCCGTATATTCCGAGATGTGTTTCACCTGCTCGCGCTCTTCAGGACGGGCATAGCTGTACGTCTCGAAATCAGAAGGTTCAGAACGGGTGAAGGTAATACCGCCGCCAATTTCCAATCCCTTGCTTTGGAAAAATTTCTTCACCTTGAGCAGCGTCTTCTCTGGTACGATAAAAGCATCACGATGCGTCTCCAGATAGATCTTGTCCAAATCCACCTGACTACTCACCGTTTCCCAAGTCTGATTCATGAATTTGTCGTCCTCCATGCGTGCCACATCCTGTGCACGGATATAGGTTGATACCTTGAAGTTTTTGTACTTTCCTGCTACGGCAGTACTTGTCATAGTAAGGAGTGTCATAGTTACCAATAAGATTCGTTTGAAATTCATTATACTCATTTCTTTTTGTTTTTTAGGTTATTATTGAAAACAGTCTTTCGTTGGACGGAGATACCAACGGACGGTCCAGGTGAGGGATTTGCCTGGCTTTAGCGAAGTGTAGGCTCCCTGACTCTCTAATTCTATGTACGTCTTACCACGATTGACATAGACTTGAATCTCTGCTTCGTTGGGAGCTGGTTGATGGGTGTCAAGATTCTGGAAACGCTTCATGAGTAGCAGTCCATGATTTTGGTAAGCCAACCATCCCTCGCCGTCAGCATTGATTTTGCGGTTGGTGGGCTTGGCGTCTGGTCGGTAATATACGATGTCACCTTTTTCCTTGAAATCCATCAGACCGGCAGGCATAATGTCTTCCAAGTCTGCATCGAAGAAAATACATCCACCGTCATTGACTACACGAGTGATTTCCCATGGAGCTACTTTACGCTCCAAAGGTGACATATTGGTGATAGTATAGCTGACAACAAAGGCAGTATCGGTAGGGTCAACAGAAAATTCCTTGGTGATGCGATACTGATGTGTGCGAGGCACTTGGCTCGTCATCACAAGGGATGCCTTGCGCTGTTTGACAGAGTAGGGTAAG
>JAGAWQ010000188.1 GCA_017941345.1 Prevotella sp.
CGCAAAGACAATCTGATTGTCTGCCAGATTACCCAGACTGCTGTCTGCTGTGAAGATGATGCGGAGGCCATTACCACTGCTGGTAATATACACCAGCTTTGTGCGAGTCATCAGCTCTGCGTTATCCCTGAGCTGCCACCATATCTGCATCGGATTCTCCACATGATCGATGTCGAGCATCACAAGACCATTCAGATGACAGTCCTTCAAGCGACGATGGCAGAAGGGCTGCCCCTTGGCAGACTCTGTAGCGTCAAACTTATAACAGCTAAAGATGAAAGCAGGCAGGTTCTCCTTGAGATCCTGGGCGTAAGCTTTCAGCTTTTCGGCATCCGTCTTTTTGGCCCAGGCTTCCTTTGCGGATTTCTTCTTTAGGTTCTGCCGTTTCAGGTCGAACTTCTGATATTCCGAGCTGCTGAGCCATGACTGCAGGGCGGGAGCGCCCTCAGTCTTTGAGGCTTCTACGGCTGCAAGGATAGCCCTGCGGGCATTGATGCGCCATGCTGTAGTCTGTTTCTTAACTTGCTCCCAGAACGCTTCCTTTGTGCAAGGAAGCGCCTGAGAAAAGTGAGTATTCTCTTGGAATGTGAACATCGGCTATACGCGGTCTATGATTTCTTGGTCTGTGAGAGCGGCTTCTGCCTTCTTCTCAGACTTGGAGTTAAACACTTTAAGGATCTCCGAGTAGTTGGCACCGATGACGCGCCCCATCTCGCTTTGCAATTGCAATAGCTCTCTTTCCACCGTAGGCGAGCAGTCCAGTGTTGTCTGGATCACCACTTGCTTGGTGGTCTTGTTCAGATAGAGCTTCAGCTTCGGGCTCTCGAAGAGCATCTTGCCTTTCACCTTCAGTTTCAGCTCACTCTTCAGCTCTCCCTTGGTGAGCTCTGCGAAACGCTCCTGCATGGTGGCCACGGGGTCGGGATCATTCGCATCCACGTTGATGTGGATGGAGTAAGAACTGTCCTTCTCGCCCTCGCTCTTGTAGAAAGAGGATTTGCCCTTCTGCTTGATCATCTTGCGATTACTCTCACGGGGCTCCATCGGGTTCACCACAAAGACATCATTGCCGTACAATTTCACTCTGGCCCTATAGGCCTTCACCGGCTTTCCTTCCGGCTTCTCAATGTAATTTTCTTCTGTCATCTTCTTATTTGTTATTATTGATTTGTTCAAACATCGTCTCGAAGAGCGCCAGCGACTGTGGCAGCACTTGAGGAATATCCATACGACTAGGTTTCAGCACCGTGTTCAGCGACTGATACGCATCCCAGTATGTCATGGTCTTGTTCTGACTCATCATCGCCAGCATATTCTCTGCTGTCTCGTTGATCTGCGAAGAATTTAGAGGGTATGGTGTAGCGTCATGCAGAGCTTCATTCTGCGAGTCGTGAACGATGCGCTTTTCCACAAGGATACCTATCAGCTGAAGCATATCCTCACGCTTAAAACCATGATTCTTCAGCGTACTGATGCGCTCATGGCGAATCTTCTGATACGGCTCATAGTCGTTAGCCCACTGCTCCGCACGGTTGAGCACCATATCCAAGTTAAATCTGTCCTTGCGGCTCTGACCATTGTAACAAGTGTAGTTAGAGGCTACGTCCTGCGCTCCGAGGATAGTCTGGTTATGGCACACCTTCACCATGGGGCCGATACCGAGTTGGATACCCTTCTGATGATAGGCCACTGCCAGACAGGTCACTAACTCGTCGGTCTCGTCACATCGAATCTCGATGTTCGCATACACACGGCGGAGCAGATGGGCCTCGATGGCCTTTTCGCCAAACTTCTCTTCCAGCTGTGGCAGGATGGTGACGCCCGGGCGCTTCGAGTCGCGATTGGCGGCAGCGAAGATCTCCTGCACCACGGGCTTCAGCCCGCGACTCTCAAACAATGCCAGCACCTGTTGTATCAGGGCGAAGTGATAGATACCGCCTACAGGGTCGCCCGTGGGCAAATTCTCATGATAGCTCTTTTCGAGCTCGTCGAGCGTCAGCACTTGCACTGGCTTCTCGGCAAAATTCAGTTTTCTTTCGTTCATTATATTGCTTTTATTGTGTTCAAGAATTAGACAGTCATCACATTAAGTCGATTTTCAGTTTGTGGATATCAGAATAGCTTAGGAATTCCACACTCCTGATGATTTGCCGACATCTCTCAGAGGTGATACCATACTTGATGCTAAGCTCTTTGATGTTTTCTGCCTTTCCCCAATAATAGTCGAAGATGATGTTGGTATCTCTTTCCCCAAGGCTATCCTCAAGCATGTCGTTCAGTACCCGCTTCACGTAGCCACGGTCTATCTCCGTGATGACACCTTCATCGTTCATCGGCCTTTCATGCATGCATGTATCAAAGGTGTAATCCGCAATACTCTGACACATATCCTTGTTGACGGCTCTCCTGATGTAGTTCTTGATGGAGTTCTGCACCCTTCTCTTTGTCAGTATGCCATACTTGGCACTATAGTCAAAGGCAGCATAAGCACCGAGGATTCCTTCGTTGATCAGGTCGAGCATCTGAAGCGTCTTCGTCTTTTGGCTATAGCCGTATGCCACATAGATAACGTAGGGTATGAAATCCTCTACCAGTCTCTTGACAGAGCTTGACAAATATCGCGTCTTCAGATAGAAATCCTTCTCCTGTTTCGTCAGCCGTTTCATCCGCTCCACGTCTTTCAGAAAGGCCTTCACATTAGGATCACTTGCCTCCTTCATCTCCTGTAGAATAAACTTGTATTTCATGCGTGCATCCTATTAATAATCTTACTACGCACCCGTTTCTTCAGGATGTTATGGTCGTATGCAATCATCAGATAGCAGACGTCGAGGGTAAAGTCAGCAGAGATCACGCCCGTCGTGTGGGCGATATGCTCATTGGCAAAGCTAACGATGTCTTCAGCCATCTCCAGCTGCATCTCCTCGTCGAAGCCACGCACCACCATCATCAGGTGTCCGTAGAGCATAGGGCTCACCTTGCCTTCAAGGCATGCCATCACCTTTTCAGCAATAGGATCGAGTTGATGTTTCTTTAAGAGGTTCTGGTGAATCATGTGAACACCCTTTGCCTTCTTTCGCACCGTTGTGTAATTTGTTTTCTTCATTTTTTGAAATGTTTAAATTGTGAATACTAAATTTTTCTGGTGCAAATGTAGGCACAAAAAAAAGCATCCCGTTGCGATGCAACGAAATGCTAAAATATTGCTAACGTCTTGCTAACGTTTTGCTAAAGCAAGGGCGTCATCTGATGAATTTCTTCAGTTCTTGGGTTAATGCCTGTACTACTTCTCTGCATTGCAGATAGGCATTCTCATCATTGGGGCTGTATTTCACCTTATCCATTTCCTGAGGGTCATAATTCATAAACGACAAGGTGGTCAAAGGCCTTATATTATTATAGTTACATTCAAATTCCCATTCTGCATGGTGAGGCAGTTTATTCACCTTATCACAGAAAGCATTGCTGGCTATAGGATAATTGCACAGCCAGCGA
>JAGAWQ010000037.1 GCA_017941345.1 Prevotella sp.
GGTATATTCCTTGATGAGCCGTTCGTAGATGTCCGATCCGATGAGGAGCAGAGCCTGTTCTTCGAGGTTCTCTGGCGTGTCGTTGCCCTTGTGGCTGATCATCTGAAGTCGGGCTTTCTCGCGCTGTTCCTCGATGATGGCGGCAGCTTCGGCAGGGCTGGTGATACCCCACATCTGATGGAACGTGTTCATATTGAAGGGAAGGTTGTAAAGCTTGCCCTTGTAATTGGCCAGAGGAGAGTTCGTGTATCGGTTGAAGGGCACAAACGAGTTGACAAACTCCCATACCTGCTTGTTGGAAGTGTGGAAGATATGTGCGCCGTACTTGTGTACGTTGATGCCCTCACGCTGTTCGCAATAGATGTTGCCTCCCAGATGGGGGCGCTTGTCGATCACCAGGCACTTCTTGCCTTGCCTATGTGCCATGCAGGCATAGGTCGCCCCGAAGAGTCCAGCGCCAACCACCAAGAGGTCGTATTCTCTTTCCATTCTCATAAGGTTCTCATTCTGCGTGCAAATATAAGAAGAAAATCTGAATGTGCCAAGAAAATGCCAGATAAATAGGGTAGCGGTGTCATCGTTGTCAGTGTCATCGGGGGTGCAAGTTGCTAAAAATTTTTAGTGGACTAGTGACTTTGAGACTGAGACTTTCTATAGTCAAACTAGGCATAGTAAAATATTTTCCACATACGCACCAGGATGGTCAAGCATGCCACCCGAAGCCTGCTTGGGGCGGAGGGGGAGAGAGGTACAGGCGGACTATAAGAAACCCTCCTCCGGAGGACGGAAGAGGGCTTTGTGGACATCTTGCGATGTAAGTTAATTTCAAAGCCTGCCGAGCGAATCGTAAATCGCAGACACCTCCACGGGGAGGAAGGTGCGGCGGGCGAGCCTTGCAAGGATAATGTGGCAGTTATGGCAAAGTTTTCCGTTTCTGCCGCATTTTTCGTATATAGTTTCTAAAGTAAAGACTGCAGAAGTGTTTTAGACAAAATTTGCTTAAATTACTCGCGAAGCACTAAATAAATGCTCGACTTTCGATAAAAATGAGTACCTTTGCGAGTTGAAAAAAGTTACCAGTTATGGTGGAGTACCATTAAATTTTGGTAATTTCAGGCGAATATTTTACTTTTCTCTGAATTAATTAGTAATTTTGCGCCCAAAACATCAACGAAAGTATCTAAAAATGAAAAAGTTTTTTTTATGGATGATGGCTGCTGTTTTTGTGTTCAGCGGCCTCGGGCTTGCAGCGTGCAGCAATGACAACATCGACAACGACAGCGGCAGCGGCCCGGCAGTGCCTGAGCCTACAGCGCAGAAGGCGAAGTGGACAGTGATTGTGTATGGACAGACGGGTGCCCAGATGGACGCCCTCATGGAGGGTGTCTATGAAAGATGCAAGCCGCTGATGGCGAGCAGCGACGTGAGGCTCTTCTTCTGCTACCAGTATGGCAAGGACGAGGTGAAGCACGGCGAGCACACCTTCAAGGCCAAGTATGCCAAGGAGGGCGACGTGCTCTTCTTTGAGCTGACCAAAGATACCGACCTCAGTAAACTGACGGCCAAGTCGGGCAGCGAGTGGAAGATCACTGACCCGGCAAACCTGACAGCGGTCATCAACGACGTGGCCAAGGCAGCGCCTGCCGAGAACTACAGTCTCGTGATCTACGGCCACGGCGGCGGATTCGACATTGAGGTAGATTGTCCGGACAACTATCGCAAAAGCTCTACCCGTGCCACGCTCTACGACGCCTGGGACCAGACGAAGGGCGGCACGGGCGCCATCAGTATGTATAACCTGGCAAATGCCATCAACAACTCCACCGTCAAGCACTTCAACACGCTCTTCTTCCACAGTTGTCTGATGGGCAACATCGAGTGTCTGTCGAATGTCTATACCTGTGCCGACTATATCGTCAGTTCGGCTCACGTGCTGGCCGGTGTAGATTGCATCATGGCGGAATACATCAAGGCGCTCTATCAGCAGAACGATGCAGAGAAGACCGTTGCGCAGATGTTTGAGGGATGCTATAACGAATGGCAGGCGGCCCACCTCCTGGACCCCTCTATGAACCTGGGCATGAACGGTGACATGAACCTCATCAAGTCGGCTGAGCTGCCGCAGGTGATGGCTGTGATGGGGAAACTCAGAGCGCGCATCCTGGCACTCTATCCTACCCAGAAGGAGGCGATACACCTGGCTTCGGACAAGGTCTATACATACGTGATACAGAAGCGCACAAGCCAGATGGATATGCAGAACTATGCCGATCTGCTGGCGGCCAATACGGGCGATGACCAGATGAAAGCTATCGCCGCAGAACTGAAGCAGGCCCTGGACAACGCCCTTCTGAAGCGCATGATGGTAAACTACGATGCATTCTTAAAGCTGCCGCAGTACGGACTGTCGGTGGCATTGGTGAAGAACACGACCTATGCCAAGCGCTACGGGGACTACACCTTCCAGCAGGCTTACGAGGCCTCGGAATTCCACAAGCAGAGCGGCTGGGGCGAGTGGCTGAAGGTGAACACACGCGACGTGAGCCGCTCTATGGACGGTCATGGGAACAGTATCATCCGCGATGACGACAAGGAATGATCTTCTCTCAGGCCGCGTGGCCTGAGGAACGTTTGGCTAAGGCTGCAGTCGGTCTTGCGTCATGCGCTCCATGTATTGTTGTATGATGGCCTTCAGTTCTTGTTCCATGGGCTGCTGGATATTCTTGAGTTTGTTTACCTGGTTGCGCTCCATCAGCGAGTCGGTGAGTGCATACATGCCAGTAGTCTTCTGACCGTCAAACTGGAGCACGTAGCCATTATGCACGTATTGGTAGATGCCGTTCAGATAGTTCACGGCCCAGGTATCCTCTTCTGGTGTGTTGAAGAGGTCGATGCCGAAGCCGAAGTAGGGTTTCTTGTAGTGGAGCATGCCCATCACTGTAGGCAGGATATCAATCTGCTGGGCAATCTTGTTCTGTATCTCAGGTTTCCGCTCCGTATTGCCTGGCTCATAGATGATGATCGGTGAGCAGAATCCGCCAAGGTCCGTCTGGTAGTAGGCGTGGTCGGAGAGGTTCGTGTGGTCGCTGGTCAGCACGAAGATGGTGTTGTTGAACCAAGGCTCGTGGCTGACTTTCTCGAAGAACTTGCCGATGGCCATATCCGTATAGCGGATACACTTGTGGATGATGATGCCTTCCTCGGGGTAGATATCCTGGTATTCCTCGGGAACGACATAGGGGTGATGGCTGCTGGCGGTGAAAACGGCCGTCATGAACGGCTCCTTCATCTCCGACATCTTCGTGGCATAGTATTGCAGGAACGGCTCGTCCCAGATGGCCCACATGCCGTCGAAATCACGATCGCCACCGAAGCGCTTGTCTTCGTTATAGTCCTCACGACCGTAATACTCTTGGAAACCTGTTGCGCGTGCGAATGCCTGGAAACCCATCGAGCCTCGTTGCGCTCCGTGGAAGAAGGCCGTCTTGTAGCCTTCACCTGCCAATAGACGGGCAATGCCGCTGACGTTGTTCATCGAGGCAGGTGTGAGGAAGAAAGGCTCTACGAACATCGGGATGCTCGACAGGATGCTCGGCATGCCATCGATGCTCTTGCGGCCATTGCAGAAAGAACGGCTGAAGCTGACGCTCTTGGCGATGAGTGAATCGACA
>JAGAWQ010000038.1 GCA_017941345.1 Prevotella sp.
CGTATCCTTGCTGCTTCAATGGTTGAGAAGGCTAAGTCTGGTCACCCAGGAGGTGCTATGGGCGGAGCAGATTTCATTAACACTCTGTACTCAGAATTCCTCGTTTACGATCCTGAGAATCCCGCATGGGAGGGACGCGACCGTTTCTTCCTCGATCCAGGTCACATGGCTCCTATGCTCTACAGCCAGCTCTGTCTGATTGGTAAGTACACCCTCGAGGACCTGAAGAACCTGCGTCAGTGGGGTTCAGTAACTCCTGGTCACCCCGAGCGCGAGATTGAGCGCGGTATCGAGAACACCTCTGGTCCTCTTGGTCAGGGTCACTGCTATGCCGTTGGCGCTGCCATCGCCGCAAAGTTCCTGAAGGCTCGTCTAGGCAACGTGATGAATCAGACCATCTATGCGTACATTTCTGACGGTGGTGTGCAGGAGGAGATTTCACAGGGTGCTGGCCGTATTGCCGGTAACCTGGGGCTCGACAACCTCATCATGTTCTACGACGCCAACGACATCCAACTCTCTACCAAGACTGAGGTTGTGACCAGTGAGGACACTGCCAAGAAGTACGAGGCTTGGGGCTGGTATGTTCAGAAAATCGACGGCAACGATGTCGACCAGATTCGTGAGGCCATCAAGAATGCTCAGAAGGAGCAGAACCGTCCCAGTCTCATCATCGGTCATTGTGTCATGGGTAAGGGTGCCCGCAAGGCTGACAACAGCTCTTACGAGAGCAACTGCGCTACCCACGGTGCTCCGCTTGGTGGCGATGCTTACATCAACACCATGAAGAACCTGGGTGCTGATCCTGAGAACCCATTCCAGATCTTCCCAGAGGTTCAGGAGCTCTATGCAAAGCGTGCTGAAGAACTGAAGAAGATCTGCGCTAAGCGTTATGCTGAGAAGGCTGAGTGGGCCAAGGGACATCCCGTACAGGCTAAGCAGCTCGAGGAGTGGTTCAGCGGCAAGGCCCCAAAGATTGACTGGAGCAAGGTTGAGCAGAAGGCTGGCAGCGCTACTCGTAGTGCTTCTGCAGCTGTTCTTGGTCAGCTGGCCGAGCAGGTGCCCAACATGATTTGCGCTTCTGCCGACCTGAGCAACTCCGACAATACCAACGGCTTCCTGAAGAAGACTCACGACCTCGTTCGTGGCGACTTCAGCGGTGCATTCTTCCAGGCTGGTGTGGCTGAGCTCACCATGGCTTGCTGCTGTATCGGTATGGCCCTGCATGGTGGTGTCATCCCTGCTTGCGGTACCTTCTTCGTATTCTCTGACTACATGAAGCCCGCCGTTCGCATGGCTGCCCTGATGGAGCTCCCGGTTAAGTTCATCTGGACTCACGACGCATTCCGTGTTGGCGAGGACGGTCCTACCCATGAGCCTGTTGAGCAGGAGGCACAGATCCGCTTGATGGAGAAGCTGAAGAACCACCACGGCAAGAACTCTGTATTGGTAGTTCGTCCTGCCGATGCTGAGGAGACCACCGTTTGCTGGCGCATGGCTATGGAGAACATCGATACTCCGACAGCTCTTATCTTCTCTCGTCAGAACATCGAGATGCTGCCCGAGGGCAACGACTACACCCAGGCAACAAAGGGTGCCTATGTTGTAGCCGGCTCAGACGAGGACTACGATGTAATCCTGTTAGCTTCCGGTTCAGAGGTTTCCACTCTCGAGGCTGGTGCCAAGCTGCTGGCAGCCGACGGTATCAAGACTCGCGTGGTAAGCGTTCCTTCTGAGGGTCTGTTCCGCAGCCAGTCGAAGGAGTATCAGCAGAGCGTTCTGCCCGCTGGTAAGAAGAAGTTCGGTCTCACAGCTGGTCTGCCTGTAAACCTCGAGGGTCTGGTAGGTGCCGACGGTACCGTTTGGGGACTGGAGAGCTTCGGTTTCTCTGCTCCTTACAAGGTGCTCGACGAGAAGCTCGGCTTCACAGGTCAGAATGTTTACGAACAAGTAAAAAAATTGCTTGCCTAATGGAAGTTAAGACAGTTGGTGTAGCCTGCGATCACGCAGGCTACCCTTTAAAGAAATTTGTGCTCCAGTATTTGGAAGAGAAGGGTTATCCCTATAAGGACTATGGTACATGGAGCGACGCCCCAGTAGACTATCCCGACTTCGGTCATGCGCTGGCCGAGGGTATTGAGAGCGGCGAAGTTTATCCTGGTATAGCCATCTGTGGCAGTGGTGAGGGTATCTCAATCACGTTGAACAAGCATCAGCAGGTGCGTGCCGGTCTTTGCTGGATTCCTGAGATTGCCCATCTCATCCGTCAGCACAACGATGCCAACGTGTTGGTGATGCCAGGTCGTTTCATCGACAACAACATGGCTCGTAAGATTATGGATGAGTTCTTTACCGCCACCTTCGAAGGTGGCCGCCATCAGAAGCGCGTGGATAAGATTGCGATTAAATAAATAACTTAAAAGCATGCCATAACGGATCATCAGGGAGGGGAGCCTCTATGGTGATCCGTTCTTTTGATACGGGATGTATAAACTCCACACGACGTGACATCAACGAGATACTGCCATCTGGGTTACTTCTTGGAGCCCCGTATTTCAGGTCACCCTTTATCGGACAACCCATCGCTGCCAACTGACATCGAATCTGATGATGTCGTCCGGTCATCAGCTGCACTTCTAAGAGGGTGTAATGTTCGCTCTGTCCTATCACTTTATATTTGAGGATAGCCTTCTTCGCATTGGGCTTCTCCGTATGATAGGCATACGACTTGTTTTGTTTTTCATTGCGTACGAGCCAGTGTTCCAACGTCCCTTCGGCTTCATGAGGGGCATTCTTCACAATGGCCCAATAGGTTTTATGCACCTCACCCTCAGCAAACATCTTGTTCAATCGTGCGAGGGCTTTTGAAGTACGGGCAAAGACCACCAGTCCTGAGACAGGACGGTCCAAACGGTGCACCACACCAAGGAACACCGCTCCGGGCTTCGCATACTTCTCTTTGATGTAGTCCTTTACAATATCAGAGAGGGGGCAATCGCCAGTCTTATCGCCCTGTACGATCTCCCCACTCTGTTTATTAACAATGATAATATGGTTGTCCTCGTAGATTACCTCCATAATTATCAATTATCAATTGTCAATTATCAATTGATTACATATTCATACCACCGTCAACCTGAATGACCTGTCCGCTGACGTAGCTCGACATGTCGGAAGCCAGGAAGGTAGCCACGTTGGCAATATCCTCAACTTGTCCACCACGACGAAGAGGAATCTTCTTCTTCCACTCCTCACGAACCTCATCAGGCAACTGGGCAGTCATAGCGGTCTCGATAAATCCAGGGGCAATGGCGTTGGCACGGATACCCTTAGGACCCATCTCCTGAGCGATACTCTTGGCGAGGGCTATCAGACCAGCCTTTGAGGCAGCGTAGTTAGCCTGTCCGGCGTTACCATGAACACCTACTACGGAGGCCATATTGATGATAGAACCACCACGCTGACGCATCATGACAGGTACACAAGCGTGGATGAAGTTGAAGGCCGACTTCAAGTTAACAGCAATCACAGCGTCCCACTGCTGCTCAGTCATACGCAGCATCAGACCGTCCTTGGTGATACCAGCATTGTTAACCAGAATATCGATTGACCCAAACTCTTCCTTCACGGCCTTGACTACTTCCTCAGTCTGAGCAAAGTCGGCAGCGTTACTGGCATAGCTCTTGGCCTTGACACCCAGAGCAGCAATCTCCTGCTCCGTCTCCTCGTTTACCTGGAGGTCGGTGAATGCGATGTTACAGCCTTCTGAGGCATACTTCAGTGCGATAGCCTTTCCGATACCGCGTGCAGCACCCGTAATCAGCGCTGTCTTACCACTTAATAATCCCATAATTTTCTTTTAATGTTTAATATTTTTCGTTATTTCACTTTTATCTTTTCACTTTTAACTAGGGCTTCGCCCGCTTCCCCAGTGCACTATACACAATCTTGGCAACCTGGGGCTTGGTGGCCTCGGCAGTCATTCCGTGGGCAATGCGACCATAGATATAAGGTACCTCAAGGCCCTTGATACAATAGTGCGTGATGTCGGCCACCAGGTCAACGTTGTCGATATCGAACTCGCCATCCTCCTTGCCCTCACGGAACACCTTACGGAACAGCTCTATCTCGGCATCGTCAAAATTACGGCGCACCTTCTCTACCATCCAGATATTACGGAAGAACTCAGCACGCAGATTACCATTGCGCACCACCGTCTCACGAATCATACTCAGATGAAGGTATATCAACTCGATAATCTTCTCCTGAGGGGGGATACGCTTGGCAGCCACCTCGTCCAGCTGGTCGGACAAACGTTCCAACTCGCTCTCAATGACAGCGTAGTAAATGTCTTCCTTCGACTTAAAATAGGTATACAGCGTACGACGGCCTTTCTTCGATGCAGTCGCAATATCGTTCATCGTCGTATTCTCCAGTCCGTTCTTGGCGAACAGCTGGCGAGCTACATCCACTAACAATTGACGTGTTTTTGATATTGACATGATTTTATATACTCCCAAATTCTATATATTGCACATGGCTGATACAGTGTGCAAAATTAGGAAATACTTCCCACTCTGCCAAATTTTTTTCCCTAAAATGTTCGAAAATACCTATTTTTTGCGATTTTTACGTAAAACATTTGGATGTTACAGAAAAAAGTCGTACCTTTGCACCCGCAAAATAATAATAATATCGCGGAGTGGAGCAGTTGGTAGCTCGCCAGGCTCATAACCTGGAGGTCGCATGTTCGAGTCCTGCCTCCGCAACTACAGCAGCCTTTCATAGGCTGCTTTTTTTATTCCTTCACCCCGTCGAGCATATCCTGATGCACGACACCATTGGTAGCCACAATACTGTCACCCTGCATGAAATAGGTATCGCCAGCATAGTTGGTAACACGTCCACCAGCCTCCATGACAATCAGCGCACCAGCCATATAGTCCCACTGTCCGATATAACGCTCGACGTAAGCGTCCAGTCTACCTGCTGCCACATAGCACAGGGCAATAGCCGCAGAGCCCATGCTGCGAATGCTGCCCACATGACCATAGAATAGTTCAACAAGGTGTTTGATGACGGGTTTGTAGGCATCGCTGTTATAAGGGTATTGCAGACAAATCAGCGCATCGTTAATTTCACTCGACCCCACATGCAATGCTACATTTCTCATTTCTCCTATCTCCTTTCTCATTTCTACGTATGCACCACCGCCTTGCCATGCATAGAAACACTCGTCAGCACAAATCTCATATACCACACCCAGCAAAATTTCCTTGCCACGTATCAGGGCTATAGATACGGCATAAGGTGGGAAGTCATGAATGAAATTCGTCGTTCCATCCAACGGATCAACGACCCAGAGCATCTGTTCGTCGGTATGTGTTGCCAGTCCTTCCTCTGTGATGAATCCAGCCTCAGGCAACAGCTCGCGTAGGGCCTTGACAATCATCTGCTCCGAACCCTTGTCGACATACGACACATAGTCGTGGGCATGCTTCCGCTCCACCTTCTCGACAGAGAAACTCGCGCGTTCCTTTTTAATATAAAAACCCGCCTCGCGAGCCACTTGGCACACAAGACGGGTCAGTTGTTCAAGATTTTGCATTAATCAATAATTATCAATTATCAATTGTCAATTATCAATTAATATCAGTCTTCCTGATATTCAGGACGCAACTTGCGCACGGTCTCGCCAGCACGCCACATCTCCTGGTTGCGCATAGCCTCGAGCTCCTTCTCCAGTCCGGCACGATAGTCGGGCTTCGAGTTGGCATCGATGGTAATCTGAGCCTCATTACCAGTCTTTACTGAGTAGTAGAGCCACTCCATCACGGGCTTGATAGCGTCGTGGAAACGGGGAGCCCAGTCAAGAGCACCACGCTGAGCAGTAGTCGAGCAGTTAGCGTACATCCAGTCCATACCCTTAGCACCGAAGAGCGGGCCAAGGCTCTGGGTCAGCTCCTCAACGGTCTCGTTGAAGGCCTCCGAAGGAGAGTGACCGTTCTCACGGAGCACCTCATACTGAGCCAGCAGCAGACCCTGGATAGCACCCATCAGACTTCCGCGCTCACCAGTCAGGTCACTGGTAGCCTCACGCTGGAAGGTCGTCTCAAACATATAACCGGCACCGATACCGATACCGAAGGCCAGCGTCTTCTCCTTAGCCTTGCCCGTAGCATCCTGGTAAACAGCGTATGAGCAGTTCAGGCCACGACCCTCGCAGAACATGGTGCGAAGTGACGTACCAGAACCCTTAGGAGCAACCATGATGACGTCAACATCCTTGGGAGGAACAACACCAGTGCGGTCGCTCCAGTTGATAGCGAAGCCATGAGAGTAGTACAGCGTCTTACCGGGCTTCAGATATTGCTTGATAGTGGGCCACTGCTGCATCTGACCAGCATCAGAGAGCAACATACAGAGGATAGTACCCTTCTCAGCAGCCTCCTCGATAGAGAAGAGGGTCTTGCCGGGAACCCATCCGTCAGCAACAGCCTTGTCGTAGGTCTTACCCTGACGCTGACCAACGATGACGTTGAAACCGTTGTCACGCAGGTTACAAGCCTGTCCAGGGCCCTGTACGCCATAACCGATAACGGCGATGACCTCGTCCTTTAATACTTCACGTGCTTTCTCGAGTGAGAACTCTTTGCTGGTGACTACAGTCTCGATAACGCCACCAAAATTCATTTCTGCCATTTTAATTTTTATTTTTAAATTGTTATACATATCCCTGTGTACCATGCCAGCCCTATCCCGAGAGCCGGACGTTAGGTGTTCACCACCGTCTTCTTTCTGATTCACTCCATGCTTACACGAAGCACCGACAAGGGATCTTATTTACAAATCGCCTGCAAAGATAATCATTTGTTATCAAAACGCCAAAAATTTAGCCTATTTTAAATCAGAAAAGCGTTTCTTGCCTTTGACGTAGTAGTTCCAAAGAATGGAAATAGGCATCTGCTGGGGTATCTCCTGCGCCACCCGATGCTGCTGTATCGCCTCACGGTCTGCCTTGAAATCGTTGCGCCAGCGCTTGAAGGCGCGCCGCGCACGGTAGATAGCCAGGAAGTCGCCCCAGTGACGTTGCAGAATGAGCGTCTGCCATGCTGCCAGGTAATCCAGAAACCAGCGCCAGCGCATCACATAGTGCAACTCACTGTCTGGCAAACACTTATAGATCATCGTCAGGTTGTTGCGGAAATTGAGGAAGGTCTTCATGGGGTTCGACTTCGGCAGCGTGCCACCACCTACATGATAGACGTAGCTCTCGGGCAGACAGTATATCTTACGTCCTCTGATTCGCAAACGCCAGCAGAGGTCTATCTCCTCATTATGAGCAAAGAAGCGACCGTCCAGTCCTCCAGCGTCCCAATAGTCCTTCGAACGAATCATCAGCGCCGCACCTGTGGCCCAGAGAACCTCCGTAGCATAGTCGTACTGACCGTTATCCTCCTCTACGGTATCGAAGATACGCCCCCTGCAGAAGGGATAGCCAAAGCGGTCGAGGAATCCCCCACTCGCCCCTGCATACTCAAACATGTCACGGTCGAAGATGGAGAGCAGCTTCGGCTGACAAGCGGCTACCTCGTGGTGTACATCCATAAACTCGATGAGGGGTGTCAGCCAGTGGTGCGTCACCTCGATATCGCTGTTCAGCAAGAGGTAGTACTCGGCGTCAATCTGCGCCAGCGCCTTGTTATAACCCTCGGCAAAACCCCAGTTCTTGTCCAGCACGATGAGCTTACACTCAGGAAACTCTCGTTGCAGCAAGCCCAGCGAGTCGTCGGTCGATGCGTTGTCAGCCACATAGACCGTAGCCTCGTCGCGCGAGTAGCTCAACACGGTAGGCAGATACTTGGCCAGCATCTTCTCGCCGTTCCAGTTCAATATAACAATTGCTACCCTATCCATTTCAATGCAGTTTTATCATGATTGAAGTCACCTAAGCGACCTGTCATCAGTTGATTGTCGTATTCTTCACGGGCCTCGGCAGCCGACAGTTCCACGCGGATATAGTTACGGGTAAAACCATGCATAGCACGTCCACGGGTGGCTTTCTCGAACAGCACCTCTTCCACCTTATTAATATAACGCGCGTAAAAGGTCTGTGTCTTCCGGTCCGACAGGTCTAGCAACCGCTGACTGCGCTGACGCTTGTCTGCATCGCTCACCACGTAGGGGATATTCAGTGCCGACGTGCCAGGACGTTCGGAGTAAGGGAACACATGCAGCTGGCTGACATCCAACGTATCCAACAGCTTATAGGTCTCTTCAAAACATTCAGGAGTCTCGCCCCTACAGCCCACCATCACATCAACACCGATGAAGGCATCAGGCATCAGTTCCTTGACACGTTGTATCTTGTCCGCAAACAGCCTGCTGTCGTAGTGGCGGTGCATCAACTTCAGCACCGTGTCGCTGCCACTCTGCAAAGGGATGTGGAAATGCGGCATGAAAGCCCTGCTCTGCGCACAATACCGGATGAGCTCGTCACTCAGCAGGTCGGGCTCCAGACTGCTGATGCGGTAGCGTTTGATGCCATCCACCGCATCCAGTGCCTTCACCAGTTCGAGGAAACTCTCGCCCGTCGTTTTCCCGAAGTCACCAATGTTCACACCGGTCAGCACAATCTCCTTACCTCCCTCTTGGGCTGCCTGTTCTGCCTGCGCCACCAGCGATGCGATGGTTGGGTTACGACTGAACCCACGGGCGTATGGAATGGTGCAATAGGTACAGAAATAGTCACACCCGTCCTGCACCTTCAGGAAGTAGCGCGTACGATTCCCCCTAGAACACGACGGCGCAAAGCTCTTGATATCCTTCGTCCTTTGGGTCAAGTACGACGCGGTATTACCGCGTCCTACAAACCCCTCAGAAAGAAACTGAATGAGGTTAGCCTTCTCATTAGAGCCAAGCACCAGGTCTACACCTTCAATATGGGCCACCTTCTCCGGCTCCAGCTGGGCATAGCATCCCGTCACCACCACGAAGGCACCCGGATGTTCGCGCACCAAGCGGTGGATAGCCTGCCTGCACTTATGGTCGGCCACCTCAGTCACCGAACAGGTATTAATCAGACAGATATCAGCCTGTTCACCCTTTTCGGCTGTCTGAACACCCATCTCGCTGAGCATCTTGCCAAAGGTCGACGTCTCTGAGAAGTTCAGTTTGCATCCTAACGTGAAATAGGCGGCTTTCTTGCCTTGGAATATCGAGGTATCTATCATATATATAATAAAGGTGTATCTTAGTACGTGCAAAGGTAGTCATTTTTATCGTAAAAATGCCCTTTTTTAGCAAATATTCGAATAAGTGTAAAAAACTCACGAATTTTAACATTTCGTAAGTCTCTGATTATTAATCTCTTGCAAAAAAGTTACAAAAATGACCTAAAAAAAATCACAAAAAAAAGTACAACGTAACAAAAAAATGCCTAACTTTGCAGCGTTTTAATAAACAAATGATTGTTTTACAGATTTAAAAAGCTTAGAAAAATGAAAAAATTAGTATTTATGTTCGTAGCTGTTGCAGCTATTTCTTTCGCATCATGTGGTAACAAGACTGCTCAGGCTGAGGCTGTTGATTCAGACTCTATCGCAGTTGTTGATAGCGCAGAGGTTGTTGACACCGTTGCTGCTGACACTGTTGCTGCTGACAGCGTTAAGTAATTAACGAACTCTAAAGAAATTGAGAGAAACAAACCGTCGGATGTGAATCCGGCGGTTCTTTTTTTGTTCATTCAACTTTCGCAAACGGAGCTTGCACAAAAAAAATCCCGACTGCCTTTGATGACAATCGGGATTCATTGCGTATAATAACTATGATTTGCTTTACAGCGGATTATTCTTCTACTGCTTCAGCCTCTTCCTGAGCGGGAGCCTCTACGGGAGCAGCCTCAACAGGAGCCTCGGCCTTCTTCTCGGCGGGAGCATTCTCAGCAACCACCTTCACAGGAATCTCAACTGTTACCTCCTTGTGGAAGTGAACCAGAGCTACAAAGTCACCAATAGTCTTAGCTTCCTTCATGGTGATAATCTTGCGATCAATCTCATGACCCAGCTTCTTCAGCTCCTCAGCTATCTGGTTAACACCAACAGAACCATACAGCTGACCAGTAGTGCTTACCTTGGCAGCAATGGTCAGAGCAACGTCCTTGATAGCGTCGGCCTTCTTCTCAGCCTCGGCCTTCTGGGCAGCCAACTTGTGAGCCTGCTGCTTCAGGTTCTCAGCGAGAATCTTCTTTGCCATAGGCGAAGCGATAACACCCTTACCTTGAGGAATCAGGTAGTTACGGCCATAGCCTGACTTGACGTTCACGATATCGTTCTTAAATCCCAGACCGATAATATCTTCTTTCAGTATAATTTCCATTTCTTACGTCCTCCTTCTTTTATTTCATCATGTCAGTTACGTAAGGCAGCAGCGCAATCTGGCGGGCACGCTTAACGGCCTGAGCCACGCGACGCTGATACTTCAGAGAGGTACCGGTGATACGACGGGGCAGAATCTTACCCTGTTCGTTAAGGAACTTCTTCAGGAACTCGGGGTCCTTGTAGTCTACGTACTTAATGCCACTCTTCTTGAAACGGCAGTACTTCTTCTTCTTTGTGTCAATAGAAGGAGCGTTCAAATAACGGATTTCAGTGTCTTGCTGTGCCATAGTTTAAGCCTCCTCTTTTTTACCAAATTTGTTACGACGCTTCTCAGCATACTCGATAGCATACTTCTCAAGCTTTACAGTCTGGAAACGGATGACTTTCTCGTCACGACGGAAAGCAGTCTCCAGTGTCTTAATCACTGATGGCTCAGCCTTGAACTCTACCAGGAAATAGAAACCTGTAGATTTCTTCTGAATAGCATAAGCCATCTTCTTCAGTCCCCAGGCCTCTTCGTTCACGATCTCTGCACCCTTATCGGTCAGAACCTTCCTGAATTTAGCGACCGTTTCCTTTGTCTGTTCATCAGACAAAACGGGAGTCAAAATGAAAACGGTTTCGTATTGATTCATACTAATAATAAATAAAATAAATTAATAAATTTGCTTAAAGCGGGTGCAAAGGTACGAATAAATGAGCAAAAAACCAAATTTAATTTGGATTTTTTCGAATGTGAGTACCTTCAACGAAGTTAAAGGTACGAAAAAAATGAGAAATGAGGGATGAGAAATGAGAATTTTTTTCTATTTTTGCAGCAAATTTAACGATTTTATGAAGTTTTTCAAGCATTATTTAGGTATTATCCTTATTATAATAGGTACAATAGCACTCATTTGCACCCGTTTGGCGTCCCTCGCCAACAGCAATACGCTGCTCCTCAGTGGCTTCCTGCTCATCGTGGCAGGCATCTGGCTGCATATCCACAGCATCAAACACGGCAGCAAATATTAACACTCCACACTCCTCAAATTATGGAAAACCTGAAGATATTTACCCAACTGATTTCCAGCGAACTGCACCTCTCCGACCATGCCGTCGAGAACACGCTGAAGTTGCTCGACGAGGGATGTACCATACCCTTCATCTCCCGCTACCGTAAGGAACGTACCGGCGGACTCGACGAGGTACAGATTACCGCCATCAGCGACCGCAAAGAGCGTTTGCAGGAGATTGCCAAACGCAAGGAGACCATCGTCAAGACCATCACCGAACTCGGCAAGATGACACCCGACCTCCAGCACCGCATCGACGACTGTTGGGAGCTGACCACTCTCGAAGACATCTACCTCCCCTATAAGCCCAAGCGTCGCACCCGTGCCCAAGTAGCTCGCGAACAAGGCCTGGAGCCCCTGGCCAAAATCATTCTGCAACAACGGGAGCAAAATCCCAAACGCGCAGCCAATTATCAATTATCCATTATCAATTCTCCATTAAGCGTCGAAGACGCTATAAAGGGCGCCCAGGACATCATCGCCGAACAAGTCAGCGAAGACGAACGCTCCCGCAATCAGGTCCGCGCCGCCTTCCGTCGCGAGGCCTTCATAGAATCTAAGGTGATAAAAGCCAAGAAAGACTCCGACGAAGCCCAGAAATACGCCGACTACTTCGAGTGGGAAGAGCCGCTGAAGCGCTGTTCCTCCCATCGCCTGCTGGCCATGCGCCGTGGTGAGAGCGAGGGCATCCTGCGTCTCACCATCACCATCGACGACGACGAGACTATCCGTCGCCTCCAGCGCAACTATGTGCGGGGCGGTTCAGCCGCCCCGAGCACCGCCTGCCAGCGTTTGGTATCAGAAGCCGTCGAGGATGGCTACAAGCGCCTGCTGCTCCCTTCCATCGAGACCGAATTCATGAACATCAGCAAGGAGCGTGCCGACGAAGAAGCCATCCGCGTCTTTGCCGAGAACCTGCGTCAGCTGCTGCTCTCTGCCCCACTCGGCCAGAAGCGCGTCATGGGCATCGACCCGGGCTTCCGCACAGGTTGTAAGGTAGTCTGTCTCGACAGCCAAGGCAACCTGCTGCACCACGAAGCCATCTTCCCCCACCCGCCTGTCAACCACCGTGCCCAAGCCACCATGCATATCCTACAGATGGTCAGCGACTATCACATCGAAGCCATCGCCATCGGCAACGGCACCGCCAGCCGCGAGACCAAGGACTTCATCACCGACTGCTTAGCCGCCGGTCCAGAGAAGGCCACGGTGCGGGGCGGTTCTGCCGCCCCGGCCATCTATGTCGTCAGCGAAGACGGCGCCTCCGTCTATTCCGCCTCCAAGGTGGCCCGAGACGAGTTCCCCGACGAGGATGTCACCGTCCGCGGAGCCGTCAGCATCGGACGCCGACTGATGGACCCGCTGGCCGAATTAGTAAAGATTGACCCGAAGAGCATCGGTGTGGGCCAGTATCAGCACGATGTCGACCAGACCCTGCTGAAGCACTCCCTCAACCAGACCGTAGAGAACTGCGTCAACCTCGTGGGGGTCAACCTCAACACGGCCTCGCAGCACCTGCTCACTTACGTCAGCGGCTTAGGCCCTACGCTGGCGCAGAACATTGTGGATTACAGAAAGGAGAACGGTGTCTTCACCTCACGTGCCCAACTCAAGAAAGTACCCCGCCTCGGCCCTGCTGCCTTTCAGCAATGTGCCGGCTTCCTGCGCATCCCCGATGCCAAGAACCCACTCGACAACAGCGCCGTCCATCCGGAGAGCTATCATGTCGTCGAACAGATGGCGAAAGACCAGCATTGCACCGTCAGCGACCTCATCAACAATAAGGAGACGCGCGAGAAGATAGACATCCGCCGATACGTCACCGACGAAGTAGGACTCCCTACCCTCACCGATATCATGCGCGAATTGGAGAAGCCAGGCCGCGACCCCCGCGAACAGATTGAAGCATTCGAGTTCGACGCTAACGTCCAGACCATCGACGACCTGCAGGAAGGCATGCTGCTGCCTGGCATCGTCACCAACATCACCAACTTCGGAGCCTTCGTCGACATTGGCGTTCATCAAGACGGCCTCGTCCACGTCTCCCAACTCGCCGACCACTATGTCAGCGACCCCACACAGGTCGTCCGTCTGCATCAGCATGTCCAGGTACGCGTCATCGGCGTCGACCTCCGTCGCCAGCGCATTTCGCTCAGCATGAAAGGCTGTCATTAATAGTAACTAAAAATACTCCGAAAGTAACAAAAATTACTTTCGGAGTATTTTAATTTCTATACGGAGTAATTGAAATTAGAAGGCGAGACAGTAACGGGTAGCGTCGCCATCATAGTTACTATTAGGATAATTGACGAACTCGAGCTGGGTCGTCTTTTTCTTCTCGTCAATTCGCAAGATGACTTCCCATACCCTTGATTTGATGTACTCGTTTTCTGTAGCCGTCCAGTGAAAACCGCTGAAGTCAGCTATACCTGCTTCAGTCATTTTCGAATACAAACCTGCTATATCTATCCTGTCGCCAAAGCTCAACTGAGAGATGTAGGATGTGCTACCGCCACATCCGATAGCCATGTACTGGAAATCGTCAGTGGTGGGCATGCGCCATGTACCACCAGCAACGGGATAATTCGCCTCCCAGGTCGTGAGATAAGCCTTTGCGCCCTCCCATGTCTGTTTACCAGCTTCGTCGTTGATATCCTTGAAGGCGATGGCCAGGCCATGAGCACAATCCGACTTGTCGCCCACGTAAGCTATCATTGCCACGCGCTGAGCCTGACAGTACATTTCGTCCTCCAGCTTGTGGATATGGCCATTCGTACAAATCATACGACCTATGTCTTCAGCATTGGCAACAATCAGACCCTTGTTGCAAGTCACCTTATAAGACTTGGAATCTGCATTGTAAAACTCGTTAGCTTCTACTCGGGCAGTGATGATTGCCGTACCACCGTCAATGGCAGTAACCTGACCCGTCATAGGGTCTACTGTAGCAACGGACTCATCGGAAGAGGTATAGATAACCTGACCGTCGGAAATGGTCTTTGCCGTACGGGTAATCGATTCACCCACATGGAGAGTGACTTCCGTTTCATCCATTTCCATGTAAGCATTCACCGGGTTGTCCAGGAAGCCCATTACTTCTTTACAACCAGTAAACAACACCAAAGACAGCACGAGAACTGTATAGCCCAATAATCTCATTTGTTTTTTCATAAACATATATTTAAGTAAATTATTCATTTAATTTAATGCGTGGAAAGGACGGACGGTAAGTTCGTTTACTGTATATTCTGAATAGATTTGAATATTTGAATTGTAGAAAAGGAGTTTATATGCCATTCCATCGGAGTAAGGCGTTTGACTCCAATAGTAGCCATGGGTGGAAACATCGAACAACATCCGATTAGGATCACTATCATTAGCAGTATCATTATCGTAATATCCTGCTGCTGGAAGGAAGAGCGTATTACTTCCAATGGTAAATGTACGGCCATTTACACCATTCGGAGCACCCCATGAACTACTCGTGTAAGTGTCTTTAAAACTCACAAGTTCATCCTGCGTGGGAACATACCAGTCATTACTGAGTCCTAAAGCCCTTTTGTCGAAAGTATAATATGTTCCGTAGTGTTCGGGGCAGAGCGCACCCGCATTCATCAGGGCGACGGCTTTATTGCCACTAATAGCGATGGCAGGAAGTCCGCTCACAACGCCGATGTCACCAACAGCAGAACTTTTAGTGAGTGTCTCCAACTTCGTCAGCGTCACGGTTGCCGTGTAGTTCCTGCCATTAACCAATGGAGCCCATTTCGTACCCTTGTACCAATTGTCAGCATCGTCCTTGATAGTGAAGAAATATTGTTGCTTACCGGAAACATTGTTACGCAAGGCTACATAAACTTCAGAAGATGCAGAGGCGAGGGTGCCAGTAACCGCTCCTATGGTCTCGGTGGAAGTAGCATCGGCTGCGATGCTCTGCACCAAACCGGCAGCAGCAATGCCGAAGGTTTTCACGCTAATGATAGCATTAGTAGAAGCGTCTTTAAAAGTGAACTTCGTGATGGACTGCTTCGCACGAAGCGTGACATGGTTGGATGTAAAGGTTAGTTCCGGGCTGGTTGTTTTTACCGTAAGCGTTCCCTCTTCATAGTCCTGGCTGGCAGCGATACCCGCCAGTGTACCTGCTTGGCTGTCATAGTTCGCCGTCGCACTGCGATAGCGCAGCGTGACAACCTCGCCCTCAATAAGGCTCTTTGCATCCAACGTTCCTGTCAGCGTGGTGCTCGCTCCAGCGCTCTGGGCTTTAAGCGTGCCGACGATAGTACTACCGTCGGCATCCACAACTACTACCTCATCATTTTCGGCAAAGCTGGCTATTATAGCATTGCCTGTTCCCTCGCTAAGCGCACGAGTTATTTCATCGCCCATCGATGCTTGTAGGGTAACGTGCCAGACCTGAGGGCGGTTACCGTCAGCATCATCTATATTACTTGAACATGCGGTGAATGCCAGCATCGCTAACACTCCGCAAAGAATCTTTGTTGTTTTCACTTTCATTTCTTTAGTTCCCCCATCCTTCTTCGTTTGTATTATCTTGATACTGGTATCCCTCAAGCGTACCACTATTCATCAGCAGTACCCCGCTCTTTTTTATTTCCACTATCTGGACGGTGGGCTTTTGGTATATTCTTTTATGATTCATTCCTCGTTAATCGTTTTATTTCCTTACTACCTTGCGACCGTTCTTGATGAAGATGCCGCGATAGCTGTCGTCCACCTTCTGTCCCTGAAGGTTATAAGCATCATCCATCTTACCTCTTTCATCATCCATCGTACCTCTTACATCCTCAATGCCCGTTGTCTCCGACGGGTCTGTGTAGCCATAGACCACAATCTCGATGCGGTCGTTGTCCAGCGGCAGATTTTCGAAGGTATTGGCATCAAAGGCCGTAAAGAAGTAGCTCATCGGATGCAGGACTATGCTGTTGTCGTCGGCTGCAATACGAGAGAAGTACGGGTTTTTGCCGGTATCATTGAATATCAGCGCACCAGCCTCGCTCAGCACGTTGTTTCTCTCCGGCAATGGAATCTGCCATACGTCGTAGCGGCCTTTGAAGGTGCTGCACGAGTAGTGAATCTCTGCGAAGATTTCCATCATGGCTTCCTCGCCCACATTCTCTTCAACCCACTTCAGCCGCGTATCAATCTCGCTGGCCAGTTCATCCGTCACCAACGGCTCGGCATCGGCACGCTTGGCACGCACCAGCAGCGGAACAGCCACAGGGAGTGTCATGTCCGCTTCTACCGGCTCATAGATAGCCGTCACGGCATAGCGTCCATCCTCGGCATCGGTATCATAGATGTCACTGAGCACCAGTATCTCGTAGTCGTCGAGCATGGCTGATGTGACCTCCACCTCATCATACTCCATGACGATGGGCTGCCATCCCTCGGCCGTCAGCGTAGAGAAGTCGCTGCGCCGTGCTGCCCGCCTCTGGGGAAGCGACTGTTGTGCCTGCTGCTTACGCTCCTTACGCGCCCAGTCGGTCTGCTCATACTGTTCAAGGTTTTTCGTGGCCTGGTCTACGTACTGCAGATAGTAGCGGAAGGGCTTCAGACCGTTCTGGCCGTCGCTGAGCACGAAGTCCTCCTTGCTGTTGTCCCAGACGTACATCAGTTCCTTCTTCATGCGGTCGGCAGCGATGTTGTCGTAGGTGACCATTATGCGTGCAATATCTTTCGTGCTTTCCAACGATGCAGCCTCACCGCCTATCGGCATCTTGATGGTCATCGGTTGGTTTTGCCCATTCTTGATCAACCTCATCTCGAAATTGATCTCGGAACTATTGGGTGAACGGAAAGCCAAGGGCTCGTTGGCAGCCAACTGATATGTCGTTCCGTTTTCTATTTGCTTCGTCACTATATTGCCGGTGCTGTCTTTCTCGAACCGACAGAATTCTCCCCTACTGAGCATGCCGGCATCTATCGTGTAGTCGAAGGGCAGTATCCAAGGCTCGTAGGCTCCGTTGGTACCACGACGCTTATAGGTAATCCTATCTACCGTCACCTGCGCGGGACAACTGAAGGGTACTCCGTCGGTAAAGGTTAGTGTTTCTGTTAGATGGCTGCTAGTGAGAAGATAGGTTAGATCACCATGGACAATTTTCGGTTTCGTCACATCGAGGATACCCTGGGCATAGACGGGATAGTCTGTCTGTACACTCAGTGCGGTGTCGGCCTGAGCAGCATACAGTTTCCTGTCGGTGGGACTGACAGACGTCCAGTAGTTAGGAGTCTTTCCCAAAGAAGAATGGACGATAGGTATCCCACTTTTCTTGATTTTATTGCCGGCCATCACCGTAAGCATTCCCGTGGCAGAGCAGTGGTCGACGCTACCCGTACCGTCGAGGAAGAGGGCAATGCCTGCAAAGAAGGGGGTATTTGCCTTGGGTGTATATACATCTACATTCAAGATGACTTCTTCACTGAAGGTACAGTCGCTAATAATGCCATGGTTTTTATAGGCGATGCCTGCGCAACTGCTTATGGCGAATATCTTTGCTTTCACACGCAGATGTTTCACCGAAGCCCCCGCCTGAACCGTATTGAAGAGTCCGTCGAAGCCAGTTTTTGCTCTGTAGGTGATGGTGTGTCCACCACCGTCAAAGTTGCCTTTGAGTTGGAACTTTCGATTCGACTTTAATTCTCCAAGGTCGAGATCATTCATCAAATAAATGTCGCCCTCCTTGAAGTTGATAGCCTTGAACTGTTCCACGGTACGCACCTCATACCTGGCCCTGGGCGAGTTGGTATATTCGTTCTTATCAAAGATGTCGTGGCAATACACTACCCCATGGCTTTCGTCAGACGTCGGCAGGTTGTCGGTGCCGATGGTCTGCCGCCAGACGACATCATCGCTCTTAGAACCGTTGAGCAGATAGCACACCTCACCCGAGGCAAAGCGCTCAGCCTTTATGCCTGCTTCTGATGCCATGATGGTGGCACCTGACTCGCTATACAGATTGTCGCCGTCGGTGTAGCAGTTGATGATTTGAGTGCCCACCTTCGTATCGGCACAGATATGGGCGGCACGGGTAGCAGTGACCTTGTTTTGGATACTGAAGCAATTCTTGATGATAGCCTGGTCGAACATGTCGGCAACAATAGCACCGACAACACCTTGTCCCTCATAACCTTCAATACCATTGTTCGTCACCGTGCTTCCCTTGACGTAGCAGTAGGAGATTTCGCCGTTGCCGATGAGACGGGCAGCGATAGCACCCGAACGGCCGTCGCGGTTTTCGTAGTTGACGGTCATATCCTCCATGCCGAGACGGGTCACCTTACCCGTGACAACAGAGAAGAAACCGGCATATTGCGGGGCTTTGATCTTACCATTGCGGATGACGTGTCCGCCACCGTCGTAGTGACCTTTGAAATTCTCAACCGTCGATGCCAACGGTTCAAATTCCTCGCCATTCATGTCGATGTCGGCAACCTGCTGGATATAAATCTGGCTGTCACCAGTCGTTTTGATATAGTCACCAACAGTCCTCAGGTCTTTCACACTTTCTACCTGGAAGGGTGCTTCCTTGGTGCCGGATCCTCCCAGATCAGGCATAGTAGTTACCAGGAGTTCCAATCCATCAAAGCACTTATCGCCATCGGTCACGAACTCGATAGTCATCTCCGTATCGCTGCTCAGCACTTTGCCAACATCCTCCTTTTCACCGTTTGTCTTGCTGTAGAAGACGTTGATGCCTTTCTCATTGGCCAGCTTTTTGTCCGAAAGTCCATCACCGTCGTACACCGTCATGTAGTCGCGCGGCTTGCCGTCGGCATCTGCTGTCTCCGTAGCGACGGTGCCAGTCAGGAGGATGATATGATCTTCAGGAGCCCTCAGCGTCAGTTTTCCGTTGTAGTTATAACCGTACGGGCTATGCGTACCGCCGCCGTCGCAGACTGCGTAGACCGTACCCGCCTTAAGCACCTCGACGGGTGTTGTTTCCGCCTTCTCGGCAGGCACTTTCAGTCCCCACATGGCATAGAGCGTGAGATTTGCGGCAGGCACCACCTCACCGTCGGTGGCATAGAACTCGCCCTTTCCGTCAGCCTGTGTGTCCCAGCCTACAAAATCATAATTCTCGCGCTCCACAGCATACGATTTCAGTTTGAAGCCTGGTGCGTAGAAGGTTTCGTCAGCCTTGAACGCCTGAACAGACTGGCCCTCGAGCTGGTCATGATTAGGATTGAGCGTAACCCAAACGTCGTAAGGCACGTCGTTGGAGTTGGTGTACATGGTCTGATAACCCTGCGTATGCTGGTAAACCGACAGATGACCGGGGTTAGGCACGGGTGTATTGTCCGAACGGAAGGTCTGGCGCCATATCGTGCCGTTGTTCTTCGAGCCGCTGAGCAGATAGCATACCTCGCCACCCTTGAAGCGGAAGTCAGAGACTTCGGTTTCAGAGGAGACGATTTTCTGGGCGCCACTCTGCTTGTCCGCACACAAGGAGACTCCGTCGGTGAAGAGAAGGCTGGCAGTGACATCATTTCCTATATAGCCCAAGATATATCCGTAGTGTTTCTGTCCGTCGTCCTGTCCGATGACGGTATTCTTATAGCCGTAGCAGGCTTCCATGCGCGATTGGCCGGTCTGCTCGCCCACCAAGGCACCCACGACGACTCCCGGGGTGTTATGGAAGTCGACCGTACTGCCTTTGACAAAGCAGTTGCGCACCACGCCGTTGCCGCTCAGCTTTCCGGCTATTGCTCCCACACGGGTGGCAGAGCCCGCAGCCGTGAACGTGCTGTTCTCGATACCGAGGCGCTCCACGGTGCCGGTGATATTGTTGAAGAGTCCTACGGTCTCACCTTCGTATTTGTCCATCGTCACGTTCTTGATGACATAACCGCCGCCGTCGTAGTGGCCCTCAAAGCCCTGCGTACCGCTTCCGATGGGAACCATCACGGAGTCTCTCAAGTCGATGTCGGCCGTCTGCCGCACATAGAAATTGCTGCGCTTCAACTCTCCGATGGTGATGATGAGTTTCCTCATATCTTCAGGCGAACCTATCTTATAAGGATCTGCCTCCGTGCCTTTGCCTAACTTGCCTAATTGCTGGCCGTCGTTGGTGTAGATGTCGTCTATCTTGTACACCTTGGCGTGGTCGCTTGACAGCACAGGTGTATCATCGAGTTCGCTGCCCCGGTTGATGTTCTGGAACCATGCGGGCTCCGTATTGCTGGTGGCATTATTCAAGTCGTATGTGGTCGAACCGTCCTTGAGACTGGCTATAGTCAAGCCCGGGTGGCAATCCTGTGTTACAGTAGCTCCGGATACCTGTAAACTTACCAGTTTTTCACCGTCGCTATAGCAGCGGCTCATCCGAGTGCCACTCGCTGCCATTTCGCCACAGATAGATCCCTTGGAGACACCAGTGACTTCGTTCTTATAACCCAGGCAGTTACGAACGACAGCATTATCGTACATATCAGCTACGATAGCACCCCCAACACCGTTGTCTTTGTTAGCGGTCACCGTACATTCCTTGACGAAACAGTTGGAGATTTCAGCATTGCCACGCAAACGTCCGGCGATACCACCCACTCGTGCGGTAGCATCACTATTGTACTTGATGGTCATTTTCTCGACGGCGAGACGTGTCACCGTACCTGTGACCTGACCGAAGATACCGACAAAGACATTCGCATCTATTACACCGCTACTGATGGTGTGTCCGCCGCCGTCGTAGACACCTTCGAAACGGGTGTCGCCTCCATTGGCAATCGGCCTCAACCTACCGCCCTGCAAGTCTATATCTGCTGTCTGTAGAAAATGGATGCCGACGCTCTTATTGCCGTCATTACAGTATTTTGCCACCTTCTCCAAGTCCTCTTTATTGTTGACGAGGAAAGGCTCCTTGGCCGTTCCCTTTCCAGTGAACCCCTTAAGGGGGCCAATGACATTATTGGAGTATGTTGTTCCGTCGGAATACACCCTATTACTTGCGGTGGTGAGCACAGGATAGGCATCGCGGTGGCCACTTTCAACGTTGATGTCCTGATACCAGGCAACGTCGAAAGACGACCTGTCATTCAGCAGCCAGGTCAGTTCGCCGCTTCTCTTCTGGTCTTCATTCACGATAGGACTGTTGGTAGCACCGCTGTAACCATTGCCAGAGTGTCTGCTGGCGGTGAAACACACGTCTACCTTCGCATTGCCATGAATGATGCTGGCCATGCCTCCCCATTTGTTAGTACCGAGATAACAACCGGTTTCATGGCAATGGCTCATGCTGGTGTAATTCTGCATCTCGCCCACCAGGCCGCCAGCGTAATAAACATTGATGTTGTTGTTGAAGGCATAGCAGTTGCGCAGCTGTCCCCCCCTCTTTTCTATGATGTCGCTCACCAGCATACCGGCAATGCCGCCACAGCGTGCATCATTGTTATCGGGCTTTGGGATAGTTAATGACTCGACGCCTAAGTTATGGACGGAACCCAACACCTTTCCGAAGATACCTACGGCTGCAAGGCTGTTGCCGCCGACCTTGCTGGCTATCTCGCCATTGCGGATGCGGTAGCCACCACCGTCGTAGTCACCCTCGAAGGGGTAGTTATAGCCGATGGGAGTCCATTGACTGCCTCGATTCTGGCTTGACAGGATATTCGAAACGAGCACGTCGTTCTCCTGCTTGAAGTAGACACCGCGCGTATTGGCACCGCTATTTACATAGTCGGCAAGCTCTATCAGCAGGGCATCCTTGATAACGAACGGGTTGCTCTTCGAGCCATAGCCCTCGGGGAAGATGTCTTTATAGTTTTTCCACACCGCATAAAGGTCGTTGGTTCCGTTGGTTCCAGCAGATAGCGTGAAATCGTCACCGACCGCTTTCCAAGAACCTTGACCATCGCTTCGAGTATTCCATTGTTGTAAATATCTGTCTTGTTCTATCAAGCCGAGCGTATAATGCGACGGAATCGTGATGGTGATACTGCCTGAATTGGCATTGGAAATATATCCGGAGCGGACGGTCTTTACATCTGAGCCATTGAACCTGTCCTTTACATGATAGTTGACAGCATAATTATGGTTCAAATCGCTTTCCCGGCTCCCGTAGCCGCCATTACCACCAGAGCCACCGTCACGCCACCTTTCGTTACGAGATTCCCATCCTTCTTGATCAAAAGTTTTGCTGCCGATATCATCACGATTTTTCCGTTCAGCGTCATTAGCGTTTTCCAGCAGACATTGCGCACCATCGCCGCCACGAGACATCAAACCACCATCGTAACCGCCTTTGCCTCCTTTGGCTCCTGCATTGTATATTTGTTTATAGTTCGATCCGGTACTGCCACCGGCACCGCCGCCACCGCCACCGCCGCCGGGACCGCCTGTACCTATGTTGCTGGCTTTTCCGCCGCCGCCACCGCCGCCGCCTCCGCC
>JAGAWQ010000189.1 GCA_017941345.1 Prevotella sp.
CAGGTCTCTCGAATGACGGATTCTTTGGCATCGGCCTGAAACAGGGTGAGGACTATCGGTTCTCCGTCTGGGCCAAGGCTCCTCAAGGCAAGGGAAAGATTATCGTGCAGTTCATCGACCGCGCCACGATGGAGGAAAAGCAGCAGTTTGCCGAAGCCAAGCTCAACATCACCTCTAGTGACTGGAAGCAGTATGAGGTCGTGATGAAATCACCTCGCACCATCCAGAAGGCACAGCTCCGCATCTACCTCGATGGTGACCAGACCGTCGATCTGGAGCATGTCAGTCTCTTCCCTGTCAATACGTTCAAGAACCGTAAGAACGGTATGCGTGCAGACCTGGCTCAGGCCTTGGCCGACGTTCACCCCGGCTTGCTCCGCTTCCCTGGTGGTTGTATCGTGGAGGGCGTTGACTTAGCTACCCGTTACCAATGGAAAAACACCATTGGACCGGTAGAGAACCGTCCACTCAACGAGAATCGCTGGGAATACACCTTCCCTTACCGTTTCTATCCTGACTATTTCCAGAGCTACGGCCTCGGTTTCTTTGAGTTCTTCCAACTCTCTGAGGATATCGGTGCTGAGCCACTGCCCGTACTCAATGTCGGTATGGCCTGCCAGTTCCAAAACTGGGAGACAGAGGATGCCCACGTACCATACGACCAGTTGCAGCCCTATATCCAAGACTGTCTCGATCTGATTGAGTTCGCCAACGGTCCTGCAGACTCTGAGTGGGGTAAGATTCGCGCTGAGATGGGACACCCCGAGCCCTTCAACATGAAGTATATCGGCGTCGGCAACGAACAGTGGGACAATCTTTATTACAAGCGTTTGGAGCCGTTTGTGGCAGCCATTCGCGCCAAGTATCCCAATATCAAGATTGTCGGTACCAGTGGACCCGACTCTGAGGGTAAGATGTTCGACAAAGGCTGGGCTGCTATGACGAAGCAGAAGGCCGACCTCGTCGATGAGCACTTCTACCGTCCAGAGGCATGGTTCCTGGGTACTCCAGAAGCAAAGGCCAAGTACGGCGACAAGTGTGGTGGTCTGCGCTACGAGAGCTACGACCGCAAGGGTCCGAAGGTGTTTGCTGGTGAATACGCTTGTCACGGCAAGGGCAAGAAGTGGAACCACTACGAGGCCAGCATCCTTGAGGCTGGATTCATGACAGATTTCGAGCGCAATGCCGATGTCGTCTATATGACGGCCTATGCCCCACTGTTTGCTCACATCGAGGGTTGGCAGTGGCGCCCTGACCTCATCTGGTTCGACAACACCCGTATGTTCAAGAGCGTCAGCTACTATGTGCAGCAGATGTATGCCCAGAACAAGGGTACCAATATGATGACCTTGACAATGGACAAGAAGCCCGTTGCAGGTCAGGATGGTCAGGACGGTCTGTTTGCCTCTTCAGTATTCGACAAGAATACGGGCGAGATCATCGTTAAGGTGATCAATACCTCCAAGCAGAAACAGGCTGTCACCCTGAACCTCCTGGGCATCAAGGGCGAGCGCACGGCTCAGACGATCACCCTCTGCCACAACGGTATGGACGACGAGAACACCCTCGACAATCCTGAGAAGATCACCCCGAAGCAGGGCACACTGCAGTGTGAGGCCGGAAAGAGCAACACCTTCCTCAACGACGAACTACAGCCTATGAGCTTCCGCCTCTATAAGATTAAGAAATAATAAGGTTAGTACAATCAAAAAGAGGCTCCGGACGAATCGTCTGGAGCCTCTTTTTTTGAGTTAAGTATCAAAGTCCACGGGCTTTCAGCAGACTCGAGGCATCAGGCTGTTGCATACCTGTGAAGTCTGTAAACATCTGCATCAAGTCACCAGTATTACCTCGGCTCAGGATCTTGTCACGCATAGCCTGACCCGTCTCTGGCTTCAAGGCACCGCGCTGGGCAAAGACATCGGCGATATTCACAGCCAGCACCTCAGTCCACAGATAACTGTAGTAACCAGTGGCATAGCCACTACCCCAGACGTGATTGAAATAACTCGTCGAGTAACGTGGCGGGATCTGTGCATCCAAGAGACCAATCTCTGCAAGTGCGTCCGTCTCAAACTGAGCAGCCTTCTCTGCTGTTGGGATCTTATCGGCGGGCAGCATGTGCCAAGCCATATCAAGACAGGTGGCAGCGAGATTCTCGCCTAAAGCATAGCAGGGCTGGAAATTGATGCTCTTCAGCATACGCGCCTTCAGGTCGGCAGGCATCGGCTCACCCGTCTTGTAGTGGAGGGCATAGTGGTCGAAGATCTCTGGGATAGAAGCAAATGACTCATTAAACTGCGAAGGCATCTCCACAAAGTCGCGCGCCACGCTGGTACCACTCAGGCTATTGTACTGGCAGTCAGAGAGGATACCATGCAGAGCATGACCAAACTCATGGAACATCGTCGTCACTTCATCCCATGTC
>JAGAWQ010000190.1 GCA_017941345.1 Prevotella sp.
CGTCGGTCATGCTCTGGGCATTGACCTGCAGCATGAACGACAACATCAATAAAATTGACAAAAAGAATCTTTTCATATTTATATTACATCATTTCGGGGGACAAAAGTACAAAGAAATCCCGACATAGCCAAAGAATCGGTCGGAAAATTACGATTCGATAGTTGACTTGATGACATCGACGATATAGCGCACGTCGTCGTCGGAGACACAAGGTCCCGTCGGCAGACACATGCCTACCTTGAAGATGGCCTCGCTGACACCATTGACATAGGCCGGCACGGAAGCATAAACTGGTTGCTTGTGCATGGGCTTCCAGACAGGACGCGACTCGATGTCGGCCTTGTCGAGGGCGACGCGCAGGGCCTCGACATTGTCGTTTGGTTGGCAGTCGGTCACGACCGACCTGGCTGTATGGATGACACCGGCCACACCGCCTACAGCCTCGGTCACCATCGTCTTGTAGGCGTTCTCCTGGCCCTTCACCCGCAGATCCGGGTCGAGGGTGATCGCCGTGAGCCAGTAGTTGGAGTCGAAGGCACCACCGGCAGGCTGTGCGTGAACCTCGATGCCGGGGACATCGGCAAACAGCTGCTCATACAGTTGTTGCACATGCCTATGATGGGCGAGATGGGACTCGAGCACCGACATCTGTCCACGACCGATGCCTGCGCAGATGTTCGACATACGGTAGTTGTAGCCGATCTTCTCGTGCTGGTAATACGGATAACTCTCACGGTACTGGGTGGCATACATCATCACCTCGCGCCACGCTGCGTCGTCAGCCGTGATCAGGGCACCGCCACCGGAGGTTGTGATCATCTTGTTGCCATTGAACGAGAGGACACCATTCAGTCCGAACGTGCCCAGCACCTGGCCCTGGTAGCGCGAACCAAAGCCCTCAGCCGCATCCTCCACCACGGGAATCCCATAGCGGTTGGCAATCTCCATGATGCGGTCTATCCGGTAGGGCATGCCATAGAGGGCGACGGGCACAATGGCAGCGGGTTGCCTGCCAGTCTTGGCGATACGGTCGCGGATAGCCTCCTCGAGCAGGTCGGGGTCTATGTTCCAGGTGTCAGGTTCGGAGTCGATCATCACCGGCGTAGCCCCCAGATAGGTGACCGGATGGGTCGAGGCACAGAACGTGAAGCTCTGCACCAGCACCTCGTCGCCAGCCTTCACACCAGCAGCCACCAGTCCTAAGTGTACGGCTGCCGTGCCTGATGACAACGCCACCACGCGCTTGGAAAGGCGTCCATTTTCATTTACAAAATCTTCCAATGCCTTCTCAAAACCATCCACATTCGGTCCCAAAGGCACCACCCAGTTCGTCTCGAACGCCTCATTGATATACTTCTGTTCCAGTCCGGCCTCACTCATGTGCGCCAGACACAGATAAATCTTCTTTCTTTCAGACATTATATTGTTTTGTAATTTTTTACAACAAAGGGAAATCAGCAGACAACAATTCGCTCTTGCGACGGATCACTACATCGTCATACATCATCATAATGATATCCTC
>JAGAWQ010000191.1 GCA_017941345.1 Prevotella sp.
CTTTACCTGACGATGACTGCCAGCGGCCTGAACGTGATGAAGGCTTCCATGGACGAGAAACTGAATCTTGTGAACTCCATCAAGACAAGTATAGACACCATGCGAGGCATCATAGACAGTGCCTATTGCTGGGCAAGTATCGTGGCTGTCGGAGGCTTTCACTATGATTATATCTGGGACATCCTGAACAGCGAGGTCACGGATGAGATTGCAACAGGACTAATCAATCAATGGAATAAAGTATGAGAAAGAAACTATTAATCTTTTCCCTTTTGGCACTATTGCCGATGGGAATGTCAGCACAGTGGGTACAGATTTCTCACGATGACCAGAAGGAGAAACAATGGAAGTCAATGGAGAACGGCCCCTGGGACTTTGCTCCCGACTGGTATTATTATCTGTTTCACAAGAACTACAGCGGTGCATCGCTCCACTGGAGATGGAGGGGTTTCCATAGTGGACTTTATGTCGAATTTGAAGAGGAGGACTCCAATGTAAAGCGTATCATGCCTGTGCGTGTTATCTCGGAAGAGACGCAACGGCAGAAGATGAAGAAGGTCGAGGACGAACGACAGTACATCGAGGAACTTCACAAGGAGGACGTGCTTCGTCAGGCTGACCGCAACGTCGATCTGGTCTATAAGTCCTTCAAGGATGACTTCAACCGTATGCAGAACAGCATTTCTGAGGGTTTGGTATTCTGCATGACCAAGAGCAAGGGCAAGATGAAAACGCAGGTCGATGAACTGTCACGCCAGAACAATATCATCTGCCAGAACATTGCCTATCTGCATAAGACGGGCATAGGCTATGAATTGGAGAATGCCAAGCGTCAGAAGGGTTACATTGATGCCAAGAAACAGATGGAGGAACTGGTGAGCCGTACCGCCCATCTGGTAGGCATGGCACAGAACTATTACAAGTAAGGAGGGACGGAAGATGACAACGGATTTATTATTAAGCGTATCGGACTTGTTCCTCACCATGGGACTGCCGTCCATCGATGAGAGCCTTGACAAGCTGCTCGTGGCGATGGAGTCATTCCCGAAGTCAGCCATCCTTGGTGACACTGTTGGCTATGCCCGTGTCCTCGGCTTGTTACTGGCCCTGTGTGTCGGCTCCTACGAATGCTGGATGATGATGCTTGGACGCAGGGCGATGGATGTCATGAAACTGGCCCGAATCATAGCATTGTCGATGTGTATCACGTCGAGTAGTTGGATATGCTCTGAGCTTCAGGTGCCTGGCAAGGCTCTGGAGAACACCACCAAGGCAATGGCCAAGGCAAAGAACAAACAGGTTGCCGCGATGGAATTGAAGGTTGCCCAGAAGCAGGCAGAGTATCTGAAACGACTCCGTGAGGTGCAGGATAGCGTAGAGACGGCCAAGCAGATTCAGGAGATAGGACAGGATGCCCACTGGTGGGACAAGCTTATCTACAGCATGGAAAACCTCGGTTCTACCATCAACAAGTATGCCCAACAGGCAGCGGTGGCAGCAGAGACCAAGGTTTCGGAATGGATCAATGATGTCATTAGGTTTATCGGTGAGCTTATCTTCCAGATGACCTATTACGGGATTTTGGTGGCGCAGCGTATCTTCATGACGATACTCGCCATGTTCGCACCCATTATGTTTGCACTTTCCATCGTGCCGCCTTGGAGTAATGCCTGGTCACAATGGATTTCAAAGTACCTGTCTCTATCCTTATGGGGATTTGTGACCTATATGTGCCTGTACTATATTGACTTCATCCTGCTCTATAACTTACAGGAGGATATTACCGCCTATTCCAAGTTGTTGCAGGGTCAGGTGAACACATGGAGTCAGATAGGAGCACTTGGCCTTCAGGGCATCGGATCTAACTGCATGTATGCAATGGGTATGCTCGTTGGTGCCTTTATCCTTCGCTTTGTGCCAGAGGTTGCCTCATGGTTGATTCCCGGTGGTGTCAGCTCCAGTGCAGGCAGCGCAGCAGGCTCAGTGGCTACGGCAGGTGTTGCAGGTGGTATCTATGGTGGTATTGCTGGTGGTGCTATGGTTCTGTCCGGCGGTGCAGCTGCTGCAGGAGTAGTAGGAAGTCTGGGCGAGAGAGGACTGAATGGCCCTGTCATCAACAGCAAGACTGAGGGAGGCAAGGTCTATGAGCAGCATGCGAGCGGACGGGTAACTGTCCGTGATGAGTCTGCGAAGGAGGCTTTCAACAGAATATAAACATTTTATTTCTACGATTCACATTATGTTAATACAGAGTTTAGAACAAAAGACCAGGCTGGCGCTGATGACAGTCTTTGCCACCATTGCGGGATGCACGGTGATATGTGCCTTCACCGTGTTCTACTGTGCCAAGCTGGTCACTGATGAGAGGGAACAGATCTATGTCATCGACGGTGACATTCCCTTTCTGGCCGAACGCGCCAAGCAGGAGGCCAACTTCGTGATGGAAGCCAAGGCACATATCCAGCTCTTCCATCAGTATTTCTTCAACCTGCCCCCGGATGATGACTATATCAAGTGGACGGTAGGCAAGGCACTTTACATGGCAGACGGTACGGCTATGAAGCAGAAGCAGGCCATGGACGAAAACGGCTTCTATTCCGACATCATTTCGTCATCTGCTGTCTGTACCATCATCTGTGACTCCATCAATCTGGACGAGCATGAACGCAAGTTCAAGTATTACGGTACGCAGATCATCAAACGCCGTTCCCGCGATGTCAAACGCTCCATCGTTACGGTGGGTGGCATTGAGACCGTGCCAAGGACACAGAACAATCCACATGGCTTGCTCGTGACCAACTGGCGTACATTGGAGAACAAGGATCTTGACTATTGATGGCTATGAAACTGTTTA
>JAGAWQ010000039.1 GCA_017941345.1 Prevotella sp.
CAGTATGTCTATCAGATCAAACACATTACCAATGGGGCGCGACTTGGCACCAGAGCTACAGGACATCCTCCGGCGTAACGGTATGCAGGGGCATATCATTCGTCAGGAGGATGGCTTTGCCCTTGCCGTGCAGGGACATGACAGTCCTTTGCTGACGTACCCCATCAATCAGCAGCAGATGCGGGCAATGGTAGATTGGGGTACCAATTCTGCCAACAAGAAAGCCTACAACACCTTTGCCGCAATCCTCTCCAATGACTTCTATCTGCCCCGAAGCTTCGTTCATGCCCGCAATGCAAATGGCCGTGTTGCCATGGGATTGCATGGCTACCGTATTGGAGTCGGTGAATATGGACGCTTGCCTTGGGACAGACGTGGGCTTCATCCGATGATGGATCCTTATCATGGTCGGTTCCTTGGCTGGACACCACGTCAGCAGGAAGGCTGGCACATGCGCAGAGTCGGTGGAGCCTTGTTCATGCAAGGTGCGCCAATGGTTCCCGACCGTCCTGATGGCCGAATGAAACCAGGCGAACTCCAGAACGGAGCCTATGGCTTCTATTACAAAGGTCAGCAGACTCAGGTTCAGCAGCCGTCGCAGGACGTGTTGGCAGACCTCCAGACGGTCATCAAGCCCGTAGAGGTCAAGCCCAGACCAGTCGAGCCAGCCAAGCCTTACAATGAACTTATTACGAGTAAGGTGTATTTCACAAATGAGAAGTTCCGTGAATGTCTCGACAGTCACGGCATTATCATTGACCCTGAGAAGAAGACCCTCACCATCCAATCTACTGGAGCCAAGCAGGACTTTGTCTATGACCTCACGGATGAAGAGCTGAAGAAGCTCAACAGCAACAGCGTCAAGGAAGTCCCCGTTCAGGCACGTCTTGACATCATCAATGATGTGGTCAAGAACGACTTTGCGGATAAGGTGACGATGGATATGCTCAACAGCAAGGAGCATATTGCCATTGCGCTGAAGCCCGAAGTGGCCGCTGAACTCGACCAGAGACAAAGCATTCTGCTTGAACAGACGAATATGCAACAGTCGCTTGACCCTTCACTCTCGGTTCAGCGAGAGCCGGAAGACAGAGCCGTTGCCCATGTCGATGGTCAGAGCCTCTATGAGATGAACGAGGGTAAGGGTTGGTTCCGTGAAGGCAAGCATGGCCGTGAAGTCATGGTGGATGACATTAAGGTGGAGCCAGTCCGCAATGAACAGGGCGAACAACAGAAGGACACAAAGGGCAATGCACTCTACCGTATGACCGCTGTCATCAATGGAGAATCCATTTCCCATGAAATCAACCAGAAGCAGTATGACAAGTTCATGGCCATCGATGACTACCATCGCATGAAGCTCTTCAGCCACATCTTCAAGGAAGTGGATATGAAGAACATTCCTGGTGAACACACAGGAATTGGTGCGAAGATTGGTGGAGCCTTGCTTGCCGGTCTCGCCGTGATGGGAGAACTTGGACGCATGAACCATAGCGGGCCTTCCGTCTTCATGGAACATCATCATGACCATGACCCACGTCCCCACATCTATTTCAAACCTGGTGTCGATTCCCCACAGGACATCGCATCAAGGGCTTTTGATGCTGGTGTCAATGCAGGAATGCACGGTGTGGGCTTAGGACGATAGTTTAAGGTAAAAAGATTCAGGATAACATGGCAAAGCTAACTTACGACGATTTCAAGCAACGTCTGAGCATTCAGGACGTGTTGGTAGATGCAGGCTATACGCTCAACAGGCGTGATGGCTTGCGCTACCCGTCGTATGTACGTCTGGGCAGTGACGGCAGACGCATCCACGGTGACAAGTTCATCGTCACGGCCAACGGCCAGTGCTGTTTCCAGCCGCCTACACAGAAGAACTACAATGTCATCGGATTCATCAAGTCCCATCCCGAAATGTTTTCCGACTATACTCCTGGCATGGACAAAGACCGACTCGTCAACCTTGTTTGCAACCGACTCCTCAATAATCCTATTGAAGACAGGGAAGCAAAAATTGTAACCGAACGTCAGCAGCTGCCAGACTTCAGTATCGATGACTACACCTTACACAAGTTCGAGGGTAGCAATCGGGAAACCCAAAAGCCTTTCTATCCTTACTTTAAGCCAAGGGGACTG
>JAGAWQ010000040.1 GCA_017941345.1 Prevotella sp.
CTACGTGGCTACAGCGGTTTCGGCGGATTGAAGTGCGTCCTCTATCCAGCCTCTGCCTTGTCCGACTCCACCAAGTGGCCCAAGTCGGAAATGCCCCTGTTCACCAAGACAATGGAACTGCACAAGGTACTCCGTGAAAACGCACAGTCTGAACAGGAATACAAGCGCTATGTGGACAGTCTGAAATCATCTGTGTTGACGGCATTCTATACACCAGGCGTATTCGTGAACACCCTCATTGGCTCGTTCAACTATTTCGGCGTTGTTCCCCAAAAGGTGCTGGAGCCGTCATCGGGTATTGGTGTGTTCGTGGATGCGGTGAAGCAGAAAAACAAGGACGCTTATGTCATGGCCTACGAGAAAGACCTCATGACTGGCAAGGTGCTTAAGGCACTGCATCAGGACTCCATCGTGCGCATTGAAGGATTCGAGAAACTGGCAAAGCCGTTTGAGAACTACTTCGACATGGCGGTATCCAACATTCCGTTTGGCGACATTGCCGTCTTCGACCCTGCCTACACCAACAGCAAGGAACCAGTCAGGCGACAGGCGGCAAAGATGGTGCATAACTATTTTTTCCTGAAAGCACTGGATGCGGTGCATGACGGAGGCGTGGTAGCCTTCATCACCTCACAGGGTGTCATGGACTCGCCGACATCTGCGCCCATCCGTGAGGAAATGCTGCGCCATGCAGACCTCGTGAGTGCCGTCCGTCTGCCCAATAACCTCTTTACGGAGAATGCCAATACGGAAGTGGGCAGTGACCTCATCATCCTGCAGAAGAACACTGCCAAGCAGGAACTGACAGAGACCGACAACCTTTTCATCAACGTGGAGGATATGGATGGTATCGGGACAAGTGCCTATTTCATAGCGCATGGTGACCATATCATCCACACCTCTGCCAAACGTGACACCGATCCATACGGCAAGCCTGCAATGGAGTATATCCATGAGGGCGGTGTGAACGGCATCGCTGCGGATATGGAAAAGGTGGTAATGGCAGACATCAGTACCAACTTCAACTATTCACTGTATAAAGGCATAGCCGTTGAGGATGCGGAAATCATTGAAGAGAAAAGTGAGCCAAAGGAAGCGGAACAACACAATGCAGTCATAGAGGAAAAAAAGCCTGTTGAGGAAACTAAGTCCGCCAAGGAAGAGAAGCCAAAGGAAGCGGCATCCTCGTCCCCGATGCTCAGTCTATTCGACCTTTGGGAAGAGGACGGGATGGAGTTTGAGAAAACCCCGGAACAGGAAAAGCCGAAGCAGAAGACAAAGAAAGCATCGGAATCCAAGCCTCGGAAAAAGAAGGAGGTCACAGCAGTCCAGCAGACGTTAGCACTCGACTTCTCGGCAACCCTCAACATGGACAAAGGCAGGAAGAAAGAGAAAGAAGCAAAGCCCGACAATCCTGATGACATCTATGCTGACATCAATTGGGAAGAGAATCCGCCTATCAACGGCTTCTATGAGTTGATGATGGATATGACTCCTGAGCAGAGAATCAA
>JAGAWQ010000041.1 GCA_017941345.1 Prevotella sp.
CTGCGCCACGCAGTCAGCGGCAGAGGATACCGTCTGCTCGACGTTCTCATCCCTCTCCTCGATGATCTCCTTGACCCACGGCTGCGCCTCCACGATGCGCTGCACCAGCCCCTTGTCGCCGTCGAGCATAAGCAGCAGGTCAGTTGCCAGTTTGAGTGATTCAGTGTGACGGTTTGAGTCTGCTGCGCAGGGCAGCTTGTCGCCATAGCGAGCGTCAATAATAGACTGAATATCATACCCGCGCCACATTACAGAGTCCGATACCTGGTCAGCATCCAGCGAGCCGACTGGCCCATTCCCAACCACAGCAGCCTTGTCGGCCACAGCAACAGCCTTAGTGCGATGATCACTATCAGTCCTGCCATCATCATCGAATTGATGATGCAGCGGCTGAGTCTTTTTGTCCCGATATTGGGACGTGTACTTGTTGTCAAAATCTTTGTCATAATAGGTAAACAGTTTTTCTTCGTCGATAAACAGTATCTCATCCTCCCTGGGGGCGAATGAATTCCGAGTGGCATCAATGCAGCTGGAGTCAGCCTGATAGCCGAGGGCAGCGGCAAAGACGATGATATTGTCCGCCAGGTTGCCCTCCTTGATGTCAGCCGTGAAGATGATACGGATGCCATGACCGCTACTGGTGATATGCACCAGCACCACACGCTTCATCAGTTCCTCGTTCTGCCGTAGCTTCTCCCACACCTCCATGGGGTTCTCCACATGGTCGATGTCGAGCATCACCAGACCGTTCAGATGACAGCCCACCAGCTTACGCCTCGGACCTTTCTTGCTCTTGCCGTCCTTCGTCTTCACCGTTGTCTCATCAAACTGGTAGCAGCTGAACTGGAAGGCTGTGAGCGACTTCTTCAGATCGTCAGCCCATGCGAGCAGCTTCTTGTCGAGCGGTTTCTTCTGCCACTTCTCCTTGCCGGCTTTGGTCTTCAGGCTTCGCAGTGTCTTGAGTGCGAACTTCTGGTAGTCCGTGTGCGCAGCCCATTTCTGCAGTTCAGCCTCGTCTTGGGCATCGATGGCATGCAGGATAGCCCTGCGCGTGTCGATGTTAAAGGCTGTCGATGACTTCCTGATTTCCCTCCAGAAGTCCTTTTTGCCGCATTCCACGGCAAAAAGGCTCTTAGTGTCTTTCTGATAACAGAATCCCATTATACACCTCCTTACGTTAGATAAAGTCAATGATTTCACGATCTATCAGGGCGTTCTTCGCATCACGGGTGTGGTCTTCCAGCAACCCCATCACGCGCGCCGTACCTAAGTCCTTGGGGAACGAGCCGTACACCTTGACACGCAGCAGCGACTCCTTCACCCAGCCCCACGGCAGCTTCTTCACCAGGCGGTCCTTCTCCCGTATCCGCGACTGGCGGTTGTACGCCTTGAACGAGATCTTGCCCGTCCACCTGTCACGACGAAGAGAGCCTTCCACACATTTGTCATCTACAAGGCGCTCCAACACCTCCATAGGAATCTCAATGTACTTCTTCATAGCCTACTCCTCC
>JAGAWQ010000042.1 GCA_017941345.1 Prevotella sp.
AACTATTGCTGTCCGATAAAAATGTGAGTTAGCTCAATCACCCTCTGAAACTGCCGATAAATAGGCAAGTGTCTTTTGGTTTTCAAAAACAGGCCCCCTCTCGAATAGTGAGAGCTGCATTCCCTGCGTCTGCTCCAGCTGTCTGGCCCTAATGATCTTCATCCACTGAGCCTCCGGATTGTCAAGGAAGTCGTACAATCCTATGTATGAGGTGAGCAGAATCCTCACGGCGACCATCAGGTTCGACAGACTCCACTTACGTGTGGTCTTGCTCTTTATGACCTGCATCAGCAACCATGCAATGAGGCATACCCATATCTGGATTTGTATGGCATTCTGGTTGTCTCCAAGGAAATACTTCAGCGGGAAGTTCTGCTTCAGACGTTTGAAAAGTGTCTCGATTTGCCAGCGACGCCGGTAGACCTCGCACAAGATGTCCGCTGGCGTTTCAAAGTCATTGGTAATGAAGGTGATAGTGCCTTCCTCCTTGTTGTCCTTCCATTTGGTGATCCTGCGGCACTTGTGCTTGCCGGACCGTTTCTCCTTGACCATTACCACCCCGCTTTTCGGCCTGCGGCCACGTCTGTGGCTCAGCTCCTCCTCTGTCATGGGGCGCTCCCACCTGCGAGTCCACGATAGTTCCACGACCTCGTCACTGACAATGATGTCCTTTGACTCTTCGGGAATTTCACGTGTCTCAAGCACTTTGTAGCGGCATTTCTTCTTCTCCCTCGTGACGTATGTGATGTCGTCATCAGCGAACTTCTGCCATGCCTCGTAGTCCACGTAACCCATATCGAAGGTAATGCAGGAACCGGACGGTATGGGCATCTGGGAGAGCAGCACATGGTCGCTCGTGGCAGCGTCGGATATGACCACGAAAACGGGCACGTCCTCATCGGCACGAATGACCGTGTGAGCCTTGGCACCGCCTTTTTTCTGACCATTAATCGAATTGCGGCCAGTGCCGCGGAACACCTGTGAGAATAGGCTTATCGTGGTGCTGTCCATGATAAATAACGGCCTTTTTAGCCCTTTTACGGGCCTGCTGTCCGACAAACGGCTCCTGTAGCGGGCATAAAGCACGTTGTAGACCGCCTCGAAGAAAGCCGGGGTTCGGCGGGCATTGGCATCAGACAGCGTACTGCGGCGAACCATGTAGTCCATGCCGAAATGGTTCATGCGGCTCGCTGCCGACAGAAAGCCAATCTCCAGTTCGCGCAACGACACAAACTCGCCAAGCGTCGCAAACAGCATAATGATAAGATGCTGGTAGGCATCCAAACGTTTGGTATACCTGTCTGCCTGCAATTTTACGGCAATTTGCATGATTTCTTCCTTGTCGAGCATTTTTATTACCTCTCCGAAGACGGGAATTCCAGAATTTGTTGTACCTTTGCCCATGATTTTGTAAGTTTTGTTGTTTCGCAGCTGCAAAATTACAAAATCTTGGGGGAAAGGCTCATGTCTGGCCCCCTATTTTTATGGATTCTACATTACACCGAAGTTTTATCGGACAGCAATAG
>JAGAWQ010000014.1 GCA_017941345.1 Prevotella sp.
AAAAAATGTGGCTTAAATGGGTAGAAAATTCGCTTTTTTGTCGTAAATTTGCAGGCAAAATAGTGTAAAAGGCCATTTATAACGTTATAACATGATGAAGAAAATATTCTTTTTACTCACGCTGTGCGTGATGGGACTGACGGCTCATGCCCAGTCAGACTCGACAGTCATCAAGTTTGGATATCTGAGCTATGACTCCGTGATGTTCGCCATGCCCGAGTATGCCGAGATGCAGACCAATATGGCTCAGCTCCGTGAGCAGTATGCCGCTGAGCAGAAGCGTGTGGAGGACGATTTCAACAAGAAGTACGAGGATTTCCTCGACGGACAGGCTTCGTTTCCCAAAACCATTCTGCAGAAGCGCCAGAGTGAGCTCCAGGAGTTGCTGGACAAGAACATCGCCTTCAAGAAGGAGAGCACCAAGTTGCTCGACGACGCAGAGGCTCAGATGATTGCTGCGATGAGGACGTCGATAGATGTCATCGTCAGCACCATTGCCCAGGAGCGAGGCTACGCCTTTGTGCTGAACAGCGACAAGCAGGCGGTGACGTTTATTAATCCGGCAATGGGAGAGGAGTTGACAGAAGTTGTTAAACAACTTCTAAATGAGAAGTGAGAAATGAGAAATGGGGCGGGGCCGATAGGCATTTTTGACAGCGGGTATGGGGGATTGACCATTCTGAATGGCATCCGCCAGCTGCTTCCCCAGTACGACTATCTGTACTTGGGCGATAATGCTCGTGCGCCCTATGGCACCCGCTCGTTCGAAGTGGTCTATGAGTTTACGCGCCAGGCTGTTACGCGTCTGTTTGAGATGGGGTGTCATCTGGTCATCCTTGGGTGTAACACCGCATCAGCCAAAGCGCTGCGTACCATTCAGCAGAACGACCTGCCCAAGCTGGACCCTGAGCGACGGGTGTTAGGCATCATCCGTCCTACGGCTGAGATTATCGGCTCGCTGACCCGTTCGCGCCATGTGGGTGTCTTCGCTACTGAGGGTACCATCAAGAGCGAGTCGTACAATCTGGAGATTCATAAGTTCTTCCCTGATATCAAGGTCAGCGGTGTGGCTTGCCCCTTCTGGGTTCCGCTGGTAGAATACAACGAAGCCGACTCGCCAGGAGCCGACTACTTCGTCAAGAAGCGCATTGACCAGCTGATGAACTTGGACGCTGACATCGATACTGTCATCTTGGGTTGCACCCACTATCCTTTGCTGCTGCCCAAGATTCAGAAGTATATGCCCCGTGGTATCCGCATCGTCGCACAGGGCGAATATGTGGCCCACTCGCTGCAAAACTATTTCGAGCGCCATCCGCAGATGGAGCAGCGCTGCACGAAAGGGGGCAGCGTGCACTATCTGACCACCGAGAATCCTGAGAAATTCAAGGAGCAAGCCCTGATATTCCTCCACGAACCCGTGGAGGTTGACAGCATCACGTTGATGTAGCTTACGGTGCTACACACAACGCAGGTTCTGTTCCAGCTGTTTCGTCGAACTGGCTCCTACCAGTACTGATGTGACGCCCTGCTGTTCCAATATCCAGCGTAGCGCACGTTCGGCCAGACTCTGTCCCTTGGCTTCTGCCTCACTGTTCCATTGGCGCAGCTGTTCCAGCAGCGCGTCAGTCAGCATGTCGGGTCTGAGGAATTGCGCCTTCGACATGCGCGAATCCTCCGGAATGCCGTTCAGATAGCGTCCCGTAAGCAGTCCCTGAGCCAATGGTGAGAAGGCGATAAATCCTACCCCCTCGTCGTGACACAGTTTCAAAATACCCTCGTCTATCGGTTCGCGGTTCAGCATGTTCAGCTTACCCTGATAGATAAGCAGCGGTGTGTCGCGCCGGCGCAGATAGTCGATGGCGAAGCGGGTAGCCTCCAGTGGCCAGCGTGAGATGCCGACGTATAGCGCCTTGCCGCTGCGCACGATGTCTACCAATGCCTGCAGCGTCTCCTCCAACGGAGTGTCTGGGTCGTAGCGGTGGCTGTAGAACAGGTCGACATAGTCGAGGTGCATCCGCTTCAGACTCTGGTCGAGCGAAGCCATCAGGTATTTCCGTGAGCCCCAGTTGCCATAAGGCCCGGGCCACATATCATAGCCCGCCTTGGTCGATATGAACAGTTCGTCACGATAGGGACGCAGGTCGTCGTCCATCAGTCTGCCTAACGTTTCTTCAGCTGAGCCGTACACCGGGCCGTAGTTGTTGGCCAAATCCAGATGGGTCACCCCATGGTCGAAGGCGAAGCGCACTATCTCACGACAACGTTCGTAGGGGTCTACGCTGCCAAAGTTATGCCACATGCCCAGCGACACCTTGGGCAGCAACACGCCGCTGCGTCCGCAGCGCTGATACTGCATGCCATTCTCATAACGCGTCTCGTCAGCCAGATAACGCGTTGCCATCAAGTCTTTCTTATCCATATCTCTTGAAGTCTGTTTCTTTATTTTTCCAATGCAAAGTCAAGCTGGCGCTTCTCCATGTTGGCGCGTGCCACACGGATGCGGATGGGGTCGCCCAGCTGGTATTTGTTGTGGTGGCGGCGACCTACGAGGCAGTAGTTGCGCTCGTCGAAGTCGTAGTAGTCGTCGTCGAGGTCGCGCATGGGTACCATACCCTCGCAGTGGTTCTCGTCAATCTCGCAGTAGATGCCATACGACTGGATGCCTGAGATGTGGGCGTCGTAGGTCTCACCAATCTTATCAACCATGAACTCCACCATCTTGTATTTGATGGAGTCGCGCTCAGCCTGCTGGGCTACCACCTCCATGTCGGAGCAGTGTTCACACAGTTCCTCGTACTTCTCCTGATTAGCCGAGCGACCGCCATCCTGATATTTCGTCAGCAGACGGTGAACCATCGTGTCGGGATAGCGACGGATGGGCGAAGTGAAGTGGGTGTAGTACTCGAAGGCCAATCCGTAGTGTCCGATGTTATGCGTCGAGTACTTCGCTTTCATCATGGCTCTGAGGGCTACCGTCTCGATGAGCTTCTGCTCCTTCTTGCCCTGACAGCTCTCCATGAGTGCATTCAGGCTCTTTGAGATGGCTCCCTTGGTGCCTGCGGTCTTCATCTTATAACCGAACTTCACCACAAATTCGCGCAGCGTTTCCAGCTTGGTGGGGTCTGGCTGGTCGTGAACACGATAGACGAAGGTCTTGGCCTTCGGCTGCTGACCCTTCGGACCCGCTTTCTTCACCTTGCCGATGCTCTCAGCTACAGTACGGTTAGCCAGCAGCATGAACTCCTCGATGAGCTGGGTGGCATCGTTCGACTTCTTGAAATAGGCGCTGACGGGTTTCCCCTGCTCGTCGATGTCGAAGTGCAGCTCCTCGCGGTCGAACTTCACGGCTCCGCCTTTGAAGCGACGCTCACGCAGCTTCTTAGCCAACTTATCCAGCGTGCGCAAATATTCTGCGTATTCAGCAGGGTCGGAGTTTTCATTTCTCATTTCTCCTTTCTCATTTCTCATTTGAAGAAGTGCCTGCACTTCTTCGTATGCATAGCGCCGGTTGCTCTTGATGACGGTATGTGCTATGCGGAAGCTCTTCACGTTGGCTTCGTCGTCTAAAACGAAGACCACGCTATAGCAAAGCTTCTCCTCGTCAGGACGCAGCGAGCAGATGAAGTTGCACAGACGCTCAGGCAACATGGGGATGGTGCGGTCGACCAGATAGACGCTGGTGGCACGCTTCGTCGCCTCCTTGTCGATGATGGAGCCTTCCTTGACGTAATGGCTCACATCGGCAATATGTACACCGACCTCCCAAGTATTCTCTGACTTCTTACCTTTTCCCTCTAACCTCCTGATGGACAACGCATCATCGAAGTCTTTGGCGTCCTTCGGGTCGATGGTACAGGTCCAGACGTCGCGCATGTCCAGTCGGCGACTGATTTCCTGCGGTGTGATGCCCGGCTCGATTTTCTCGGCAGCCTCTTCGACATTCTTCGGATATTTGTAGGGCAGCCCGTATTGTGCCAGGATGGCGTGCATCTCTACGTTGTTGTCGCCCTCCTTACCCAGCACGTCGATGACCTCGCCAACCATATTCTTCGAGTCCTTCGAAGGCCACTGGGTAATCCTGACGACGGCCTTGTCACCCGTCTTGCCGCCCTTCAGCTTCTTCTTCGGTATCAGGATGTCCTGAATGAAGATGTTGCCTTCAGTGATGAGGAAAGCATAGTCTTTCTCCACCTTCAGACGACCTACGGCCTGGTCCATCTTATGCGAGATAATCTCGACCACCATCGCCTCCTTGATGTGGTTCTGGCGACGCGCCATCATGGCCACCTTCACACGGTCGCCGTTCAGCGCATACATCGAGTTACGCTCGCTGACGAAGATGGGCTTGCCGCCATCGTCGGGCATAAACGAGTTCTTGCCGTTGGGCTTGCGGATAAAGGTACCCTCCTGCACCTGAGTCTTCAGGTTCAGACGGTACGAGTTATCACTCACCTTTGACAGATAGTCGTCCCACGCCATCTCCTCCATCAGGTCGATAGCCATCATCTTGGTGGGGTGGGTGTCCAGCTTCAGTGCCTTGAATATCTGCTTGAACGAGAAGGTCTCGTTCGGGTTCTGCTGAAACAGCGTCTGCAGCTGTTCCGCAATCTGTTTCTTGCTCAGTCTTTTTCGTCCTTTGCCTTTACTCATAATATAGTAGATTTAGTTTCTTCGTTATTTCGTCACAAAGATACAAAAAATACAAATAAAATGATTACCTTTGCAGCAAAATTTTCTTAAACAATGAAGATATTAGTGACTGGAGCCAGCGGTTTCATCGGCTCATTTATCGTAGAAGAAGCACTCAAGAGAGGTTTCGAGACATGGGCTGCCATCAGGAAGTCGAGTTCGAGGGCTTTCCTGCAAGATGCACGCATCCACTTTATCGAGCTGAACTTCGCATCAGAGGAACAGCTGAAAGACCAACTCCGCGACCACCAGTTTGACTATGTGGTACATGCTGCCGGTGTGACCAAATGTCTGCACAAGGAAGACTTCTTCCGCATCAATACCGAGGGAACGAAGAATCTGGTGCGTGCGCTGATGGCACTGAAGATGCCGCTCCGCCGCTTCGTCTACATCAGTTCGCTGAGCATCATGGGAGCTATCCGTGAAGAGCAGCCTTATACGGAGATTCGAGAGAGCGACGAGGCGAAGCCTAATACCGCTTATGGCTTAAGCAAACTGGAAGCCGAGCAATGGCTCGACACGGTAAGTGAAAAGTTCCCATACGTCATATTAAGACCGACGGGTGTCTATGGTCCTCGTGAGCGCGACTACTTCATGATAGCCAAGAGCATTAAGTCGCACACCGACTTTGCGGTGGGCTTCAAGCAGCAGGACATCACCTTCGTCTATGTCACCGATGTGGTGCAGGCCGTTTTCCTGGCATTGGAGAAAGGACAGACGGGACGTCGCTATTTCCTGAGTGACGGCGAGGTGTACCAGTCGTCTACGTTCAGCGACCTGATACATCGCGAGTTGGGCAAGCCTTGGTGGATTCGCATCACCGCCCCGCTGTGGCTGTTGCGCATCATCACTTTCTGTGGCGAGTATATCGCTCACCTGACGGGTAAGGTGACCGCCCTGAATAACGACAAGTATAACATCATGCGCCAACGTAACTGGCGATGCGACATCGAGCCTGCCCGCAAGGAGTTGGGCTATGAGCCTCAGGTCAAGCTGGAGGAAGGTGTGCGTCGTAGTGTCCAGTGGTATAAGGAGAACGGATGGCTATAAAGCAGTATTTCATAACAGACGAAAAGCCCCAGCGTGGACTGTTGGCTGCCGAATGGGTCATCATGGGTTATATGGTGTTCACCCTGATTGTGATGGCTTTCCTGTGGCCTCGGCTGGTCAATGTGGAACCGATGCTGATGGGACGCCTCCGCTATGTCGGCGTTACGCTGCTGATGTGGGGTGTCTATCGCTACAAGCCTTGTCGAGCCACCATGCTGGCACGCATCGGTGCGCAGCTGGGTTTCTTGGGCTGGTGGTATCCGGACACCTATGAGATGAACCGCCTGCTGCCTAATCTCGACCATGTCTTTGCCTCGCTGGAGCAGAGTCTCTTCGGATGCCATCCCTCGCTGCTCTTCTCGCAGGCAGTACCCTATGGCTGGTTCTCGGAACTGATGTGCATGGGCTACGTCAGCTACTTCCCGCTGATAGCTACCGTCACCATCTACTATTTCTTGAAACGCTACGAGGAGTTCCAGAAGGCTACCTTCGTCATCCTCGCCTCTTTTTTCATCTACTACGTCATCTTTGTGCTGTTGCCTGTCACGGGACCTCAGTTTTACTACCTGGCAGTAGGCACAGAGAACATTGCCGCAGGCATCTTCTCTGATGTGGGCGACTGGTTCCTGACTCATAGTGAACGCTTGGCAGCTCCTGGATGGAGCGATGGTTTCTTCTACCATCTGCTGGAGATGACCCACGATGCCGGTGAACGCCCCACAGCAGCTTTCCCCAGCAGTCATGTCGGTTGCACCACCGTCTTGATGATGCTGGCGCTGCATACGCGTAGCCGCAGGCTGGTGCTGAGTATGTTGCCTTTCTATGTTCTGATGTGTTTCTCTACGGTATACATCTATGCCCACTACGTTATCGATGCGATAGCAGGACTCTTCACGGGCATCATGCTATACTATCTGCTTACCTTATTGTATAATAGGTATAAGGCCTAATTAAAAAACGCTGGGCACCGATGCTTTGAGTTGCATCAGTGCCCAGCAATTTTATTACTCGTTGAAACTTTCTTAGAAATCCATCTTGTCGAGTTCGTCGGTGAAGTCCTTGGGCTCATTGGATGGCTCATGAACTTCCTCAGTGCGCTCACGACGCTCGCCACGCTCAGGACGAGGGCGACGCTCGCCACGTTCGCCACGCTCAGGACGAGGACGGCGCTCACCACGCTCAGGACGCTCACGACGGGCAGGACGCTCCTGATAGCCCTCGGGCTTCTCGATGAGTACACGGTGAGAGAGCTTGAACTTACCGGTCTTGGGGTCAATCTCCAGGAGCTTCACCTGAATCTTGTCACCCTCCTTGATGCCAGCCTCCTCGACGGTCTCGAGGCGCTTCCAGTCAATCTCAGAGATGTGGAGCAGACCATCCTTGCCAGGCATGAACTCTACGAAGCAGCCGTAAGGCATGATGCTACGAACGGTACCCTCGTAAACTTCGCCAATCTCAGGGATAGCTACGATAGCTTTAATCTTAGCGATGGCAGCGTCAATCGACTCCTTGTTAGGACCGCTGACCTGAATCTTACCAACGCCGTCTTCCTCATCAATCGTGATGGTGGCACCGGTGTCCTCCTGCATCTGCTGGATAATCTTGCCACCAGGGCCGATGACAGCACCGATGAACTCCTTCGGAATCTCGAAAGCCTCGATGCGGGGTACATGGGGCTTCAGCTCGGGACGTGGCTCGGCGATGGTGTCGGTGATGCACTTCAGGATGTGCTCACGACCGGCCTTAGCCTGCATCAGAGCCTTCTCCAGAATGTCGAACGACAGACCGTCGCACTTGATATCCATCTGGGTGGCGGTCAGACCATCTTTGGTACCGGTGGTCTTGAAGTCCATGTCGCCCAAGTGGTCCTCGTCGCCGAGGATATCGCTCAATACAGCATACTTGTCTTCTCCGGGGTTCTTGATGAGACCCATAGCGATACCGCTGACGGGCTTCTTCATGGGAACACCAGCGTCCATCAGAGCCAGCGTACCAGCGCAGACGGTAGCCATGCTGGAAGAACCGTTAGACTCGAGAATCTGAGAAACGACACGTACGGTGTAGGGGAAGTCGGCAGGAATCATGTCCTTCAGGCCGCGCCAAGCGAGGTGTCCGTGACCAATCTCACGACGGCCTACGCCACGCTGTGCCTTAGCCTCACCCGTACAGAATGGGGGGAAGTTATAGTGCAGGAGGAAACGCTGATAGCTCTTGTCGAGCACGTCGTCAACCAGTTTCTCGTCGAGTTTGGTACCCAGCGTAACAGTGGTCAGCGACTGGGTCTCACCACGAGTGAAGATAGAACTTCCGTGAGGCATGGGCAGGGGAGAAACCTCGCACCAGATAGGACGAATCTCGTCGGTCTTACGACCATCGAGACGGATGCCCTCGTCGAGGATGCAACGGCGCATGGCGTCGCGCTCTACATCGTGGTAGTAGCGGTCCATCATGGTCTCATAGTCCTCCTTAGAGATTTCTGAATCCTCAGGAACTTCAGCCAGGAACTTCTCCTTGAAGTCTTCGAGAATCTTCTCGAAGGCTTCGGCACGCTGGTGCTTCTCCAAAGCCTGCTTGGTGACGTCGTAGGCGGGCTGGTAGAGCTCCTTGTTCATACGCTCGCGCAAGGCCTCGTCGTTAATCTCGTGGTCGTACTCGCGCTTTACGTCCTTGCCCAGCTCCTTAGAGAGCTCGGTCTGCAGCTCACACATGGGCTTGATGGCAGCCATAGCGGCCTTCAAGGCACCAATCATGTCCTGCTCGCTGACTTCCTTCATCTCACCTTCTACCATCATGATGTTCTCTGCTGAGGCACCGACCATGATGTCCATGTCGGCCTCCTTCATCTGCTCGAAGGTGGGGTCGATGACATACTCACCGTTCACACGAGCTACGCGGACCTCAGAGATGGGGCATTCGAAGGGGATATCTGAACATGCCAACGCGGCTGAGGCAGCAAAACCTGCCAAAGCATCGGGCTGGTCAACACCATCGGCACTGAGCAGCATCACGTTGACAAATACTTCTGCATGATAATTAGAGGGGAACAGCGGACGGAGCACACGGTCGACCAGACGACTGGTCAGAATCTCGTTGTCCGAGGCTTTACCCTCGCGCTTGGTGAAGCCGCCAGGAAAACGTCCTGCTGCGGCGTACTGCTCTCTGTAGTCTACCTGCAGAGGCATGAAATCTGTTCCGGGAACTGCATCTTTTGCGGCACAAACAGTAGCCAGCAGTACGGTGTTGTTCATGCGGAGCATCACACTGCCGTCGGCCTGCTTTGCCACTTTCCCGGTCTCAATTGTGATGGTTCTTCCATCAAGCAATTGAATGGTCTTTGTAATTACGTTCATCTTGAATTTAAAACATCTAAAAAATAATAATGTGCGACTTAGCGCAAAAAAACTGCGCAAAGTTACACATTATTATATAAAGAAACGAACGAATTGTGAAAATTCTGCGTTTTTTTACCATTTTTTATTGGATGTCCTTAGGCATCTCTATGATAAAACGGCATCCGCCTTTGTAGTCGGTGTCCAGTGTCATATGTCCTCCTAAGTGGCTGATATGGCGCATGGTCAACGGCAGTCCGAGTCCCAGTCCTTCACTCAGGTCGTTGGCTTTGGTGAAGGGGGTGTATATCTTATCCAGATAGGTTTCGGGCATGCCATTACCCGTGTCTTCGATGACAAAGCGAATGGTATGCTCGGTCTCAGTGACCGTCAGTGTAATGTTCTGACCGTCAGAGTATTTGGCGGAGTTATACAGGATTTCACGGAGGCTGCGCATCATGTATAGTCGATTGGTGTTGATACAGAGATTGTCGGGGATGTCGGTCTTGAACTTGATGTCCAGTGTGGGAAAGTGGTCACAGGCGAAAATAATGCTCTCGCGAGCCATCTCGTTACAAGAGACCATCTCACGCTGTCGGCTGTACGTCAGCTCATCGTTACGGCCCATGTCAGAGCTGTCATAGAGCATCAGCACCATGCGGTTCAGGGTCTTGGCGTTGTGGTCCATCATCTCTGTGACGTTCTTGGCATCGTCTTCGGTCAACTGTCCGATGCTGTCGCGAATCACCTGTGCAAAGCCCATGATGATATTCAGCGGGGTGCGCAACTGGTGACTCATGTTCTGGATGAATATCGCCTTCTGCTGGTTGGCTTCTTCTGCCATTTGCGTAGCCTTCGTCAACTCTTCGTTGCTGTGCAAGGTGGCTTCGTTGGCCTGCTGAATGTCACTGACATGACGGTTCAGGGAGTCCTGCATGGTAGCAAAGCTGTTTTGCAGCCTTCCTACAGCATCCCTTCGATTACTATGAGCAATCTGTATGTCATAGTGTCCGACACTTATCTGTTGCGACAGTTCCAGCAGTTTGCTGAGCGGCTTGATGGCATGGTTGACGACTCTCCGACAGAGGAGCACGATGGCAATAAGTCCCACGATGACCAACAGAATGATGACCAGTGTCAGTTTATGGTAACTGAGCAGGATTTCGCTTTCGGGCACTACCAATGCCAGGCTCCAGTTAGTCCCTGATATCGGCTGGTAACACACCTGATACGTCTCGCCTTTGTCCTTGACGGCTATGGTGCCTTGTTTCCCCGCCGTCATCTCATATCCCAACGTGATGAGCTCGGGTTGTTCACCGGGGTCGACATCGTTGAAGATGGTCGAGTGGAACAGTCGGGCAGAGTCGGGGTGAATGTAGTAATGGCCTTCCTTGCCTAACATCATATAGTAGGAGTTGGGGTAGGGGCTTGTACCTTCAACAGCTTTAGCCAATTGGCGTAGTGACAGGTCGGTGGAGATGACTCCTACGAACTGGTTGTCTTTGTAGAGTGGTCTGCAGTATGATGCGATAAGCTCCTGAGTGTACAGCGTACCCTCGTTGTAGTCGTTGAAAGGTTCTATCCAGCAGGCTTTTCCTAATGTCTTAGGGGCCTTGTACCAATCTTTCTCGAAATATTCGTATTCTCCCTCACGTTCTGTCACAACACTGTCGCCTCTGACAATGCTGTAGGCAGAGAAATAACGGCCATACTGTGGGAAGAAGAAGGGCTCGGTGGTGATGGAGCAGCCGTTGACATGTCGGTTCAACAATACCACACGTCGCGAGAACTCCAGCAGCGAGTCAGGTTGTAGGTTCTGTTCTACAATCCATGTATTGGCATTGGTGGCTGTCTCAATGGTTGCTAAGTAGCGTTGTATGCGCTGCAGCGATGTGGTTAGCTCGGCCATGGTACGTTCCTTGGCCTCCTGCTGGATGATATGAATTGATTCTATGTAGAGCAATCCCAGCGATGCGACGAAGATGAGAATGGCCGTCAGCAGGAAGCCCACGCTGAGCTTCAGCGAGAGCGATTGGCGGATATGTGTGATTATATTTTTCATCTCTCTTTCTCCTTTATCCCATCGTTTCTGTCTTCACATTCAGCAGACTGTTCAGCAGTTCGGTGATAGTCTTACTCTTTTTTTGGATGTCGTCGACGGCCTTGGCTGCTTCGTCTTGACTCATGCTGCTCCAGTTGTTGCACAGTGTGGTCACATTCCTGATGATGTCCTCGGTAGGTGCTATCATCTGGTTGGTCATGTTATGCAGGAAGGCTGTCTTCAACTGGTCAGCCTCTTGTGCTTCCTCGTAGGCTGCCTGTAAGTCCTGACGCTGCTGTTGCAAGGAGGTCTTCAGACGCTCCAGTTCACTGACGTGATGGGCCAGCGAGAGCTGCATCTGTTGGAAATGGTTCTGCAGACGTCCTATCTCATCGACCTGCCGACTGTCGGGTATGGTGGCGTCGTAGTGTCCGTCAGCAACATGCTGCGCCCATAGTGACAACATGCGTAGAGGCAGCAATTGCTTGTGTGTAAAGGTCCAGCTCAGCACTAACAGCAGAACCAGTCCTATCAGTGCAATAGCGATGACATAGTAGCTGAGCCTGTTGTATTCGCCGAAGATATCGTCTTCAGGATAGATGATACCTGCGCTCCACTCCAACTTCTCCATCGAGCGTCCAGGTACTGCCGAGCGGTGGAAGGGTTTGTAGAACACGTACCAGTCATCGTTCATCTGCTGGAACTTTTTGTATCCCGTGTGTCCTGACATCATGGGAACGGCGGCATCGAGAATGCCCTGATTGCCGCTGGCCTCAGCATAAGAATAGACAGTCTGGTGTTGTAGCTTGATGCTGTCAGGGTGTACAATGTATGAGCCGTCGCTGCGCAACAAGGTACAGTATGAGTTGGGCGAAGGCTTGGTGGCCATCACTATCTTTGACAGCTGGCTAAGAGCCACGTCGACGCCGATCACGCCAATGCGTTGTCCAGTACGGTTCCATAGCGGCAGACAGAATGTGATGATGGCTCCTCTGTCGGTATCTGAATCCTTCAGCGGTCCTATCCAGCAGGGATGTCCCGTATTCATAGCTTGGGTATACCACTCCTGCTCGTTGTAGGGCTTATGGCCAAAGGTCTCAGCCTGTATGATAGGGGTGTCAGTCTCCATGACGGCCTCTTGCCCTTCTGACCGATGTGCGTAGGCCATGAAGTACTTCCCGCGTTCCTTATAATAATAAGGCTCCAGTGCTATAGCTGCTCCTATGATGTACGGATTCGACGCTACCAGATTTCTGCTGTATTCGAACATCTTCTCTGGCTTGTCCAGATGTACCAACATGTTCCAGTAGACATTGCCCGACGACTGCTCCACGTTGAGTAGGATGTTGTCGATGTGCTGTACCGTGCCCTCCAGCGTCTGCTCTGCTTTCTTCATGGCTTCTTCCTTCACCGCATTTCGCGAATAGTGCAGCATGACCAACAGTGCCACCATGAGAAGCACAGCCGTTGACAGCGAAACCATCAGGCTCAGCTTAGTGGACAGTCTTGGGTTGATGTGTCGTAGTAGTCTTTTCAACGTGTTTAGGCTTAAGGGTTGTTGCGGGTGCAAAAGTACGATAAAAAATGGACTAACCAAGAAGTCAGCCCATTTTCTTTTGGATTTGTACTGATAAACTTTATTTCAGTCCTAATTTGGTCTTTACCTGTGCAGTAACATCGGTAGAGAGCGTAGTGCTAATATAGGGGATACCACCTGAGATGTCCATGATGTAAACATAACCACCAGCCTGGCCTACACTCTTGATAGCCTCAAGCACCTTAGCGGTGATGGCCTGCATCTTCTCTGACTGTTCCTTGGCAAGTGCCTGCTGGTTGTCCTGAGCGCTCTGCTGGTACTTCTGGTACATCTCCTGAAGCTCCTGTTCGCGACGCTGCTTGATGTTAGCGGGCAAGTTGGCCTGCTCCTTCTCCAGCGACTCAGCCTTCTTCTGAATCTCTTCCTGCATGGACTTCAGGTCGGCATCATACTGCTTGGCAAGTGCCTCGATATCGGTGCGGGCCTTGGTGAATTCGGGCATGGCCTGGATAATCTCCTGTGAGTTAACATGACCGAACTTCTGTGCGAATGCTGCCATAGGGGCGAGCATCATCAGCATAAATAATAGCTTTTTCATTGTTTTCTTGATTTAATAATTATTATTCAGTTTCGATATTTCGGGATTATTGGGCATAGCCCAGTTTAGAGAGTACTTCGTTGGAGATGTCGACCTTGGGTGAGCCGAAGATGATGCCTTGGTCGCTGGCACGGTCGAGCACGAGCTGATAGCCACGAAGGTCGGCAATGTCGCGAACGGCAGCATAAATCTCCTCCTGAATAGGAGTCATCAGGGCTGTGCGCTTCTTGAAGAGCTCGCCCTGCGGACCGAAGTATTTTTTCTTGAGCTCGGCGGCTTCCTGCTCTTTCTTGACGATAGCATCCTGACGGGTCTTCTTCTGCTCCTGAGAGAGGAAGACGACCTCGTTCTGATAGTTCTTATAGAGGGTCTGGGCCTCTATCTGTACGGCTTCTACCTCAGCCTGCCACTTCTTGGAGACTTGGTTGAGCTGTTCGTTGGCGCGCTCGTAGGCAGGAATGTTTTTCAGGATGTACTCCATGTCGACTAAGGCGAACTTTTGCGCCATGGAGTGAAGAGTGAAGAGTGAAGAATCATTAGCAGAGCTAATGTCATCAAACGTCTTGTCATGTTCTTTGTTTCAACTTTCATATTCCTTATATTTTATACTATCTTGAAGAGAGCTGCTGAAGTGCGGAAGCAAATTCTTCATTCTTCACTCTTCACTTTTTTAAAATTCTTGTCCGAGGATGAAGTGGAACTGGCTGCCACCGATGCTTGACGATGTGGAGTAAGCCTTGTCGAAACCGTAGGCCCAGTCGATACCCATCAGACCCACCATAGGCAGGAAGATGCGCACGCCGACACCTGCTGAGCGCTTCATGTCGAAGGGATTGAAGTTCTTGGTCTCGTTCCAGGCATTACCGCCTTCAAGGAAGCCCAGTCCGTAGATAGTGGTGTTACCCAATAGGAATGGATAGCGCAGCTCGAGACTGAAGCGGTCGTAGGCGTAACCTGTAGCACGGTATGGGGTGAGTGAACCATTCTCATAACCACGCAGACCGATGGTCTCTTCAGCATAACCGGAGGAATAGCCGCTCATGCCATCACCACCGACGTAGAAGGTCTCGAAGGGTGAGCGCTTGTCGCTATTAAAGGAGCCCAGCAGTCCAAACTCAACACGGGTCATCAGCACGAAACACTTCTGACCTCCGGTGAGGGCGGTATAGGTCTTTGACTTAAATTTCCACTTGTGGTATTCAATCCAGCGGTACTTCTCCTGCAACTCATCGTTGTAACGGTCGACGTCGGTCTTGTAGGTCTCAGCCGTAGCCAGTGCCCCGTAGTTCTTGCCGTCGAATACCGACCAAGGTGGAGTGACGGTGAGCGAAGCGGAGAACTCAGAACCGCGACGTGGGAAGAGCTGGTTGTCGGTAGAGGTACGCGAGAGGGTTACTCCGAGGTTGATGTTGTTACAGTTACCATTGGAGATGATGAAGTAACTCCAGTCTTGGAGCATATAACGCGTGTAGGCTAACTGCAGCGACAGCTGGAAATAGTCGTCAGGCCAGCGCAGACGCTTACCCCATCCGATGGAGGCTCCGAAGAGCTTGATGTACTTGTCATCGTCCATCATAGAGGTGTAGTCATAATAGCCGCTATTGTAGGAGCCATAGCCGTAGGCATAGCTGTAGTAGTTGTTATACCAGCTGGAGTTGCGGTAGGTGCTTGAGATGTCGGTCTGCTTCGAGAAGAAGGCATTGATGCTCAGTGCGTTGGGGCGCTTGCCACCAAACCATCCCGTAGAGTAACCTGCCGATACTGAGTTGTAATAGCTACCGTTGGACTGATAGGAGAGCGAGAGCTGCTCACCATCGCCAATAGGCATGAGTCCGCGGTGCATCTTGTTCTTGCCAAAGAGGTTACGCATAGAGAAGTTGTTGAGCTTGATACCTATGCGACCGATGATACCCGTCTGTCCCCAACCGAGCGAGAACTCGAGCTGGTCGTTGGATTTCTGCTCCAGCTCCCAGTTGATGTCGACGGTACCGTCTTCATAGTTGGGCTTGATGTCAGGATTTACCTTCTCTGGGTCGAAGAATCCCATTGAGGCGATTTCACGGGCTGAACGCTGGATGGCCTCCTTGGAGAAGAGGTCGCCTGGCTTGGTACGCAGCTCACGGCGTACGACCTCTTCATACAGACGGTCGTTACCATAGATGCGCACGTGGCTGATATGCGCCTGGGTACCTTCCTGGATACGCATCTCGAGGTCGATGGAGTCGCCTACGATATTGACCTCGGTGGGCTGTAGGTTATAGAACAGGTAACCGTTGTTCCAATAGTAGTTACCAATGGCATCGTCATCTTCAGAAAGACGCTTGTTCATCAGTTTCTGGTTGTAGACGTCGCCTTTCTTCATACCCAGCGCGGTGTTCAGGTAGTCTGTAGTGACTACGGTGTTGCCCACCCACGTGATGTTACGCAGGTAGTAACGCTGACCTTCATCCAAACGGACGAGTACGTTGACATGCTTTTCGTCGACAGTCCATACGGAGTCTTCGATAATGGCTGCATCGCGGTAACCCAGCTCATTGTACTTGTCGATAAGGGCTTTCTTAGCCTCGTCGTAGCGCTCGGGAGTGAACTTCTTGGCCTTGAAGATGTTACTCAGCTTGCCAGCCTCGTTGATTTTACCGAAGGAGCCCTTCTTGAACATGTTACCCTTGATTTTGCTGTCCTTCAGCTGTTCGTTGCCCTCGAAGATGATTTTGCGAACCTTCATCTTCGACTTCTTGTCGACGTTGACATCAAGAATCACCTCGTTCTTGCTGGTGACGTCGTCGCGCTGGACAATCTCAATCTCAGCATTCTTGTAACCCTTGTCGTCGAAGTATTTCTTGGCCAGGATTTTGGCGCGGTCAAGCATGTTAGGGGTGATTTGGCTGCCCTTCATGATGCCGAGCTTAGCTTCCATGTCTTCACGCTCCGACTTCTTCAGACCGAAGTAGTTGATGGTGCTGACGCGTGGACGCGTAGCCAGATTGATGCACAGATATACTTTCGGGCCTACAATAGAGTCGGCAGTGATGGAGACGCGCGAGAACAGACCGTGCTTCCAATAGCGTTTTACAGCTTCGGTAATCTCAGTACCGGGCAGGGAGATGGTCTGACCAACAGTCAGTCCTGACAGTCCCGTCAGAACATAGTCTTCATATCCTTCTACACCTTTAACAGCCAATCCGCCAATCTCGCAGGTACGGGGTGTACCGGCATAGGAGATATCAGGGTTGACGATGACGTCTTGCGCCGCTGCGCGGCTAATGAATAGTGAACAATGAATAATGAATAATGCTGCCGTCAGCACCATTCGTCTGTTCATGTTCATTTTATAATACGATTCTTTATACATTATTCATTATTATTTATTCATTAGAGGCAAAGCCTCGCTCTCTACTTGTGCTTCAGTCTTGCCAAAGCGACGTTGACGGCTCTGATAGTCGGCAATGGCCTGATGAAGTGCCTCCTCGTCGAAATCGGGCCAGTAGGTATCGCAGAAATACAGCTCTGAATAGGCTATCTGCCACAGCAGGTAGTTGGAGATGCGCAGCTCGCCACCTGTACGGATAAGCAGTTCGGGGTCTGGCATAAAGCGGGTCTCCAGATACTGGCTCACTGTCTCCTCGGTAATCTCCTGTGGAGCATCGGCTACGATGTCGCGAACGGCCTTGGTAATCTCCCAGCGGGAGGAATAGCTCAGCGCAATGACAGCTGTCATGGAGTCGTTCTTTGCTGTATGCTCCTCCAGTTCCTTAATCTTCTCCTGAACGTTAGCTGGAAGACGATTCATGTCGCCAATCATACGGAAACGTACGTTGTTCTTCATGAAGATTTCCTCTTCCAGTGAGGTAAGGATAAGACCCATCAAGGCTGAAACCTCCTCAATAGGACGATTCCAGTTTTCAGTGGAGAAGGTGTATAGCGTGAGATACTTCACGCCCAGTCTTACACATTCTGCCGTCACCTTATGTACGGCTTCGACTCCTGCCTGATGGCCGAAACTACGCTCTTTACCGCGTTCGTTGGCCCAGCGCCCATTGCCGTCCATAATGATGGCAATGTGCTGGGGGATGCGCTTCATATCCAGTTCTGTATTCATATCTCAATTTCTTATATTCTCAATCTCTGTCATTATGGCATGTTTTGCACTTGGCCCAGATGTCATACGTCAGCGACAGGCGCAGGTGGCTGTAGCAGTCGGTATTCTTGAACAATCCGGAACTCGGAATGCCATAGGGGTCGCTTACTCCGTCGAGCCGGTCGCTGCTCGAGAAGTGCATGGTCCATTCCAATGCCATGTTTACACGGTCGGCCACCTTGTATTTCACTCCCCCGCCAATGGGAACATTCATGCCCACCTCAGTCTTGTCGGGTGGGGCAGCTATCGTCATACCTATACCTATATATATATAAGGTGTGACGCGTTTGGCACCGCGATACTCCATGCCTGTGCCATAAGGCCAGAAGTTATACTCATACCTCAAGCCTGTGTCCCAGAGTGCATGGTTGAAACTATAGTCCTGCCATGGGGCAGGGTGGTATGTGTTGGCGTCTTTCGACGAACCTTTTATCTTTCCGTAACTCACGTTGAAGGCCAGGGCCATGCGTGGGTTGATTTTATATTTGGCCAGCGCGGAGAACATGGGCATCGGGTTCTTGAGGATGTTCCCATTGAAATCACCCAAATAGGTCACCAGACCTGCTCCTGCACCTATCTCCAGATGGTATTCAGGCTGTGTCTGTGCGCTAACTGTAGTGGTCAGTGTCAGCAGCAGAATGATGGAACCTAAGCCCTTTCGCATGAATAGCCAGTTTAATTATTTTTCCAGGCAACACGGGGAAGGTAGCCTTTGATGACTTCACCTCTTCCGCCAGCATAGAAGAGCCAGATGTTGTTGTTCTTGTCGACTGCTCCGCTGACCATAGTGGGTTCGAGGTCGGTAGTCGGCATCGTGTAGGCACTGCTCGTCTTCCACGTGATACCGTTGTCACGGCTCTGTAACATGGTAGCGTATGGCTGTGTTGAGCTCTCTCCATTGGTCTTGCCATAGAAGGCGAGTATGGAGTCGTCGTAGCGCAGCAAGGTGATATCTTTAGCACGGGGCAGGGTTAACTGTGGTGAATCGCCACGGTCCATGTATGTCCAGAGGCCCCATGAGAGGTCGAGGTTGAAGTCGATAATCTTACGCCAGACGAAGGCGTAGTTGTGGTCGCCAAAGGAAATCTCCGTGTTGCCTACTAAAAGCACCTGTTCGGAAAAGTCAGCCATGGTGACAGGATAGCATATCATGGCAACGTCTTCAGTGGGTATGGGGACGGAGGGATCTGAACATTCCTCTTTTTCCCACACCGTCTCCTTGCTGCCTTCGAGAACTCCGTCGGAGGCAATCAGTTCTCCGTCTGAATTCAGTGCGTAAAGCTTAAAGGTGCTGGCGCCAATGAGACGACTGATGGGCTTGTCCGACTTGATGGTATAAGTCTCCCATGTAATGGCATCAGGACTCCTGTAGATGGTGTTGTTGTCGAGCACGTAGAAATCGCCCATCATGAGAGCTGTGTTCTTCCATGCATCGGCTCCGAAGTTGATAGAGGAGATGTCGTAGTTGAAGTCTTTTCCGTTTGTTGTCGAGGTAATCGTGGTCACGCCATGATAATTGCCAAAGACGTAGAATTTATCGTCATCGTAGAAGACCTTGATACCATCCAACTCAGCAAAGCCATCCACGTAAGACATGTCAGTCCAGACGAACTTGTCGGCAGTCTCCTGATGAACGTTAACCTTGATGGTATAGTCGGTATATCCCGTGCCGTCGCTGGAAAAGACTCTGACCTGACGAGGACTGCTGAAGTCAATACTGTCAGTAGACGAATAATAGAACCAGGTGTCTTCCTCCTCCAGGTCCTTAAACAAAGCAACACTGTTGTGATAGGTGGTGAGAGAACATAGAAGACGTGACGGATTAGTACCCTCAGGCAGTGAGTCGGGGTTGTAAATCTCGTGATTCAGTTGGTCGATGACAAACTTATAGCTGGTTGCAGTATACGTACTTGTGGTCGTGGTAATCGTGCCGTCGCTGCTTTCTGTCGTTGTGGTTCTCTTTGCTTTGCTCACGGAGAAAGCAGTAATGGCTGCCTCGCCATAGAGTGTTGTCTCGTTGCTGCTGGAGCCAGCGCATGAGGCCACGAAAATCATGGCAGCCAACAGCATGAATGTTGCTTTTATCTGTTTCATCAGTATAGTCTTATCCAATTTCGGCTGCAAATTTACGCACAATTCTCCAAATTTGAGCAAATTTCTACCTTTTATTAAGTTAAATATATTATAAAAGGTGATATTTTAGGGAAAGTTTGCAAAAAAGAGCGCGGTATGACTCACTCACTCCGCGCTCTTTCCTCTCAACGTATGTTGGTGTGCGTCAGTGTTACGACGCTTAAGATAGTGGCTAAAGCCACACCTGCCAACATCATCGTTGTTTGAAAATCTAATAACATAATCTTTACCTTAATATAACTACTAACCTAATGAATAACGAGGTAATCCGCATGATTACCGAGTGCAAAGGTAAGGAAAATAGTGAAGAGTGAAAAGTGAAAAGTGAAGAATTTGCTGCCGCCAACAATGTTTTTTGACTTACATCAAAAAAAAGATTGGCTGCACCTTTCGGAACAGCCAATCCTTTCTTTATCTTTAGAAGAACGGTAGCAAATTCTTCACTTTTCACTTTTCACTCTTCACTCTTCACTTTTTAGAGCTTTGGACCGGCAGCAACAAGTGCCTTACCAGCCTCATTTGTCGTGTACTTACCGAAGTTCTTGATGAAGCGGGCAGCTAAGTCCTTAGCCTTCTCCTCCCACTCAGATGCGTTAGCATAAGTGTCGCGAGGATCGAGAATGGCGGGATTTACGTTGGGCAGAGCTGTGGGAACCTCGAAGTCGAAGAAAGGAATCTTCTTGGTCTCAGCCTTCAGGATGCTGCCATCGAGAATGGCATCGATAATACCACGTGTATCGGGGATAGAGATGCGCTTGCCGGTACCGTTCCAACCAGTGTTAACGAGGTAAGCCTTGGCACCGCTCTTCTCCATGCGCTTTACCAGCTCCTCAGCATACTTGGTGGGGTGCAGCTCGAGGAATGCTTGGCCGAAGCAAGCAGAGAAGGTAGGAGTGGGCTCTGTGATGCCGCGCTCTGTACCAGCCAGCTTAGCTGTGAAACCAGAGAGGAAGTAGTACTTGGTCTGTTCTGGAGTCAGGATAGATACTGGGGGCAGTACGCCGAATGCGTCGGCAGAGAGGAAGATGACGTTCTTAGCCTCTGGACCAGCACTCTTCTTGTTCACCTTCTGAGCAATTTTCTCGATATGGTTGATAGGATATGATACACGAGTGTTCTCAGTTACGCTCTTGTCTGCGAAGTCGATCTTGCCAGCCTCGTCAACAGTGACATTCTCGAGCAGAGCGTTGCGCTTGATGGCACCATAGATGTCAGGCTCATTCTCCTTAGAGAGGTTGATAACCTTAGCGTAGCAACCACCCTCGAAGTTGAATACACCCTCGTCGTCCCATCCGTGCTCGTCGTCACCAATCAGCAGACGCTTTGGATCGGTAGAGAGAGTGGTCTTACCTGTACCAGACAGACCGAAAAAGATAGCGGTGTTCTTACCCTCCATGTCGGTGTTGGCAGAACAGTGCATAGAAGCGATACCCTGCAGAGGCAGATAGTAGTTCATCATTGAGAACATACCCTTCTTCATCTCACCACCGTACCAAGTGTTGATGATGCACTGCTCGCGGCTTGTGGTGTTGAAGGCTACGCAGGTCTCTGAGTTCAGACCCAGCTCCTTGTAGTTCTCAACCTTTGCCTTTGAAGCGTTATAGATAACGAAGTTAGGCTCGAAGTTCTCCAGCTCCTCAGCTGTTGGCTGGATGAACATGTTCTTTACGAAGTGTGCCTGCCAAGCAACCTCAACGATGAAACGAACGCGCAGACGGGTAGCCTCGTTGGCACCGCAGAAAGCGTCCATAACATATAGGTCCTTGTTGCAGAGCTCCTTGATGGCAATCTCCTTCACCTTTGCCCAAACCTCCTCAGACATGGGGTGGTTGTCGTTCTTGTACTCATCAGAAGTCCACCATACCTTGTCCTGGCTTTGTGCATCCTTCACGATGTACTTGTCCTTAGGCGAACGGCCGGTGTATATACCAGTCATCACGTTAACAGCATTGAGCTCGGTGTTTACGCCCTTGTCGAAACCCTCGAGACCAGCCTTTGTTTCCTCTGCGAAGAGGTACTCATAAGACGGATTGTGAGCAATCACGGTTGAACCGGTGATGCCATACTGAGTCAAATCTAACTTTGCCATAATACCTTAAATTGTTTTTTATTGTGAATTTACTATTACCTATTTTTAAATCGCCTGCAAAGTTACAAAATAATTCATAATTCGTTATTTATAATTTATAATTTTTAGCTTTTGGGAACGTGTTTTTAGGTTAAAGTATACAAAATATGGTGTAACCCAGAAACTTTTGTCACGTTGACTTTGCAAAAATCCACGCAAAATGCTTAACTTTGCAACATCAAAAACAGAAGACTATGAAAGTAATTAATTTCTCAGAGCAAAACAGTGTCATGAATATGTACATGGCTGAATTGCGTGACAGGAAGTATCAGCAGAACCGTCTGCTGTTCCGTAACAACGTGCGTCGTATAGGTGAAATGATGGCTTACGAACTTTCGAAAACATTGGAATATAAACCTAAGACAGTGACCACACCACTGGGAACACTCGATATTCCCATCATCAAGGAAGAGGATATGGTGATTGCTACCGTACTGCGTGCAGGACTGCCTTTCCACGAGGGTTTCCTGAATGTCTTCGACAAGGCTGACAACGGCTTTGTATCTGCTTTCCGTATGTATATCAATCGTGAACATACTGAGGTGGGTGTGCATACCGAATACATCGCTACGCAGAGCGTAAAGAACAAGACGCTGCTTATCGTAGACCCCATGCTGGCAACAGGTGGTAGTCTGGCTGCTGCTATCGAGTCGTTGTTGCAGGCTGGAAAACCCAAGAAGATTCACCTGTGTTGTGTGATTGCTGCCCCCGAGGGTATCGAGGTGGTGAAACAGGCGCTGCCCGAGGACTCTACCATTTGGTGTGCCGCTATTGACAAGGGCATGAACGAGCAGAAATACATCGTACCGGGCTTTGGCGACTGTGGCGACTTGTGCTATGGTGAGAAATTGCAGAGTTTCCGTAAGATTGCTGATAAGTAAACG
>JAGAWQ010000043.1 GCA_017941345.1 Prevotella sp.
CCACCCATCTTCTCATACTGGGCGAACAATGGAGTTGCCATCAGCAGAGCCAATCCAAGCAGGAGGATTTTATTTGATAGTCTATTCATATCGTTATAATTATAATTATCGGCACCTACCCTTTGAGTAGTTCAAAGATAAAGCGTGCACCTTGTGAATAATTGGGATCCAGCCACAGGTTACCACCCAAACGTCTGGCAACAGTACGTGCTACCGTCAGACCGATGCCAGTACCATCCACGAAACTGTTGAGTTGTACAAACTCATCAAAGATATGCTCTGCTTGGTCTGCCGGAACACCGATACCTGTATCCTCAACGATGAAACGAACCCGATCGTCCGTAGTCTCTATACGGAGTGTGATGCAGCCCTTCTCAGTAAACTTCACCGCATTCTCCAATAGATGGCCCACTATGCGAACCGCATACAACCTATTCGTACGCAGGCCCACTGAAGCAGCAGTCTCGCTATCTGCAAATTCAAAGACTACTGCCGATTCTTCATTCTTTGGACGAGTCTGAAGGGCAATACCAGAACGTTCTACGGCATGTGTGACAATCTCCAAAGCATTTGTCTTATCATCGCACTCGATAAGGGCCTCACTGTTGGCATCACTCAGACCAAGCATACGATCCACCAACTTGGTGATACGATCCGTATTCTCGGCAACGCGCTCCCGCATATCCTTCTTCTCATCATTAGACAGTTCCATATCCGGTGCCGTCAGTATCTGTGTAAAACCAGAAACGATATTCAGCGGCGTACGTATCTCGTGGGAGATATTGCGGATAAACTCGGCCTTCATCTTCGAAGAGACAGCAGCCCGTTCATTGGCGATGCGCAACTGTTCGTTCACCTTCTTCTGTCTGATGGCAGAACGCCAACCAAAGAGCAAGAGGATCAGAAGTGCCAGCATGATAGCCAATGCTGCCACGACGGTATATTTGAACTTGGTGTGCTGCTGTTCTGTCTTGAGTTCATCTACCTGAAACAATGTATTGAGTTCATCAAGGTGATGTCGAGCGTCACGCCCGAAGACGGAGTCTTTATCGTGATACAGCCGCTGATAGATACGTGCTGCCTCGGCTCCCTGCCCTAACATCATAAGTGCCTGTGCCCGCATCTCCGCGGTATGGTCATCCTTCTCATTGGTCACCAGTTGCACACTGTCCGTATAAAGCAGGGCGTTAGAGGCATCGCCTTGAGCCAGATAGTAGCGCGCCTCCATCTTATAGTAGTGATGCAAGCCGAGTGCCGTATTGTTCTGACGAGCGTAATGGGCTGCCACGTCAAGAGCTTGTCTGGCCTGCGTATAATCCTTCAGTCCGATATAGGCAGCTGCCCTTGCCAGATAGCAGGAATTATAAAACTCTTGGGTCTTTGCCTTAGGATCATTAGCAACCTTGTCACGGATAAAGCTAAGCCATTCCTTTGTCACCTGTAACTCCTGGTCATACGCTTTATCATAATCATAGGCCTTAGCCATACGATAGTAGATATTGCTCAACGAAGCATAGTCACCTTTCTCATCTTTCATCAGGTCTTCATAGTGTCTCAGAGCCTCGACGGCAGGTTCCGTCTGTTTCATGTTCAGATAGATAATGCCTATCTGCTTGTAAGCCATAGCTCGTCCCAACTTATTGTTACGCTCCTTTGCGTCGTTCAGCATCTGTTGTGTCTCCCGCAAGGCTAACTGTAGCTTACCTAATGCACAGAGGGCATTGGCCCTGAGTTGCCAGGTACGATAATAGCAGTCCCACTGTTTGTGTTTACGAAACCACTCCATCTGTATTTTGGACTCAACGGCCTGTTGCTCAGTCAAAGAGTAATTCTTCAGCGTAACCATCTTCTGCCAGCGGGCAAGTGCTTCCTTCCCGACATCACCTTGCTGCTGTTCGTAGCCTATCAGACTGTCAGCTGCTGCAAGAGCTGCCTCAGCGGCATCCTCGCTACCTGTCGGACCAGCAAACGATGAAAGGCATCCTATCAGAAAACAAAAGGTGATTAATAGCTGTCTCATTCTTAAAAAAGGGGGTACTTTTACACCTGCATGCAAAAGTACCCATTTTTATCGATAGTACCAAATTTTTCCATAGAAACTTTCAAAACGCACCGTCGGCGGCTATCTGCCAGTCTATACCCAATGGATTGTGCCTCATCTCGATAACCAGATAAAGTTCTGGTTCCTTGGCATAGGCAATGACCATCTCCGTGCGATCGATATCTGCACGCACCAGCGTGGTCTCTCCCTGACTCACCAGACGCCAGGTGATGCCATCGTAAACGAAATAGCCTTTCTCCTGCAAGTCACGCATCGCCTTTCTAGAGACAAAGGCAAACGTGCCCTGAGGCTGATAGACGGCACCGTCGGCAGGAATATCCCAACAGAATTGTGTTCCACCTTCAACAACAGACTTAGGGATTCGATAGGTTGCCTCCTTACAAGTGACGTGGAGCGTATCAGCATCCCAGACGAATGTCAGCGGCCAGGTGCGATGCTGCTTGTTCAGTGTAAAGGCAATTCGCGTCTGAACGCAGGGCGACGGATAGTCCTCCCCAAGCGGACGCTTAGTCCGCCCGGGGAGGACCCACAGTCCGCCCGGGGAGGACTCTTTTTTCTTCGTCACCTGTTTTTGGGCCGAGACGTAGAAGACAAGTTCCCCTCCCTGCATCAGTTCGGCATGTTCGATACGGGCGTCCTCAAGCACCTTGCCATTGAAGGTCACTTTCTCGAAATGCGTGCCCTTGCCCTTCAGCGAGCCACGAAGCGTCTTGCCGTTGTCAAGCTGCAGCGTCCAACCAGGAATCAGCGGTGCATGAAGCAGGTAGTAGCTCTGTCCGGCATTGGGATAGAGCCCCAGCATGTGAAAGGCAAGCCACGAGGACATCGCCCCGCTGTCGTCATTGCCGGGCAGACCGTCGGG
>JAGAWQ010000044.1 GCA_017941345.1 Prevotella sp.
TGACCTCAACTGAAAAAGGTTGTCACTTTTTGGAGAGTTAAACTTAATTGGTTATTTGAATAATTACTGTCTCACTAAAAGCGTTTACCCCTTTTGATTCCTATAACGATATTGGTTGTCAGTTAGCCTGAACAGGTTGTCTGCCTATTGCTCTTACAACTGAAAGGGTTAACCCTTTCGCGCCGGTTTCACTGACTAGGTTACGTCCCGCTCGTTCAGAATCGTCTGCAAAGGTACAAACTTTTCTCCAAGAATTTGCATTTTCCCACGGATTTTTCCACATTCGCTGCTGTGGTCCGCTTTGGGTATGCGCCACTGATGGTGTCTGGTTCCCGATGCTCATGTGCGGTCTCTCGTCGTTGTAGAAGGCAATGATCCTCGTGAGTTCCCTCTTGCAAGCCTTGCGCGTGGGGATGGTCATCCTGTAGAGCCATTCCGTCTTCAGTATGCCATTAGCCCTCTCTGCGACTGCATTCTCCAGCGGGTCGCCGCTCTGTGTCATGCTGATCCGTGTGCCGCGGCTCTTAAGGATTGTCACATACATCTGGCTGCAATACTGGCAGCCACGGTCTGAGTGGTGTATCAGGCACCGGGCCGTCGCATCGTCGATGCTCTTATAAGCCATGTTGAGCGCCTCTATAGGATAGGTTGTCTCTAATGTAGGGCCTACGGACCAGCCCACAATCTTATGTGAGTACAGGTCTGTGATGAGTGACAGATAGCATACCCCTTCCGTTGTCTCCACATAGGTGATGTCACTGGCCCATACCTGGTTGGGGCGGGTCGGGACGAGCCCCTTGATGAGGTTGGGATACTTCCTGTAGTTGTGCTCAGAGTCCGTCGTCTTATAGCGTCTGCGCCGCTTGACACGTACCATAAGCCCGTGCTTGCGGAGCAGCTCCGTAAACGCGTCACGGCCCGGGAAGCAGCCTGTGTCGTCGAACAGCTTCTTCAGGATGGCATGCAGTTTTGCCGCCCCCAGTCCGGGATTGGCCTTGCGATACTCACGAGCCTTCTCCATGATGATGGGTTCTATGGCGTCCTCGGCAAAGCCGTCCTTGTCGTCACGCTTGTTATATGCCTGTCTGCTGTAACCAAACAGCCCGCAAAGGGTGCCCAGGGCTGTCCCTGTGCCCTCTTCGCGAAGCAGACTTACTGTTTGGTGCCAGATTTTTTTCTTACAGGGATGTTGAAGGTCTGCTCTGCAAGATCAATCATGGTAGAATAGGCGTGGAAACGGAGCTTCTCCAGTTCCAGGGCCTTGCGAAGACGCTTTATCTCAGCGTCTTTCTCCTTTAGGCGTTCATCCTTCGTCTTTGCCATGTCCTCGTCAAGAATGGTTTCCTGCTGCAAAGGTAACAAATCTTTTTCATTCAGGAGCTTGTCCATCCAGGAAAACAGCACCGAACGACTGCTGATGTGATACTTCTTGATGATTTTCTCTGCGGGAACACCGCTTTCAAGGTACTCACGAACGATTAAAATACGGTCATCATCCGTGAACGTGTAACCTTTCAACTCAACCTCGCGTGTCTCATACCACCCTGTGGCCTCATTATACACGCGTTCTGTTCTTGTCTTGTGCTTCATCGTCACTTCTTTTTGCCTCCTAAAGTGACAACTTTTTCTAGTCTAAGTCAA
>JAGAWQ010000003.1 GCA_017941345.1 Prevotella sp.
ACGACAGGCATTGGCATACTCCGAATAGGTGGGCTGTGGAATGATGGAGGCACTGTGATGAAACAGACGGGCTATCAGATGAATGGCTTCCGTAGCCCCATTGGTCACCATCACGGCATTGGGCGAAATACCCAGTTTGCTAGCTATCAGACGCTCCAATTGCTGCGGCTGTGGCTCAGGGTAGTTATTGACGAGCTGGAAACGCTCCATCAGATGCTCTTTCAGCGCCGAATGGTCAGCATGCTGCCAAGTCGTGGAGCTGAAATTCATCTTCACGATATCATCGTAGCGGTATATGTCGTCTCCGTGCCCGTTAGTCATTTTGTTACGTGAATGGTTAGTGTCGCTCTGTCAAACGTGATGCCGTCATGCTCTATGAATCGGCTCAACGCTCCTTCCTCAGCCAACTGATGGGGTGTCCCTACGTTCAGTCTGTCGGGCTCCATCAGCCAGATGCAGTCGGCCAGTTGCAGCGACAGTTCCACGTCGTGGGTGGAGAGGAAGACGGTCTTCTGTTCCTCGACGGCCAGACGGCGCAACAGCTGCATCATTTCCACCTTGCTGGGGAAGTCGAGGAAAGCCGTCGGCTCGTCCAGATAGATAATCGGTGTCTGCTGGGCCAGCGCCTTGGCTATCATCACCTTCTGGCGCTCACCGTCGCTCAGCGTGTGAATCATGCGACCTTTCAGCGACTCGACACCCACCAGACGGATGGCCTCGCTGACTATCGCCTCGTCGTCGCTGTCCAGCGTTCCCCAGAAGCCGGTATAGGGCGAACGGCCCATGCCTACCAGTTCCTCGATGGTCATATTCTGCACGTCGGGCTTCTCCGTCAGCACAATGCCGATAAGTCGGCTTCGCTCCTTGTCGGTCAGCGTGGCCAGCGGTGTCGTGTCCATCATGACTTCACCGTCCAGCGCAGGCTGGAAGACCGACAAGGTGCGCAACAGGGTTGACTTGCCGATACCATTACGTCCCAACAGACAGGTCAGCTCGCCTCGGTTGATGGTGGCGTTCAGTCCGCTGGCAACAACCTTGCTGTTACCCTTGTTCTGGTATCCTATACTGAGGTTATGTAACTGTACGTTCTCCATAGCTGGCTACAAAGGTACATATTTTAGATGGAATAACGGCGAATTAATTCCCTAAAAATGTTGTTCTGCTGCAAAACTTCCTGCTTGCCGGTCATCAGCAGCTGTTTGCGGGCTCTCGTCATCGCCACGTTCAGCTTGCGGTCGACGGTGCGTCCCTGCTCGCTGAAGCATTGCGCTGTCACGAATTCCAAGTCTGCCTGGTCTTTCACGCCCAGCGCATAGATGATGACATCACGCTGCGAACCCTGATAGCGTTCTACCGTATCAATGCTGATGTCGAGCAACGGGGAGATTCCCAACAGGTCTATCTCACGACGAATCTGTGCTATCTGGTGACGATAGGTCACGATGACGCCGATGGAACGATGGACATCAAAACGATGACTGACCATCTGGCGATAGATGCGGCGCAAGAGGTCGGCAACCAGCTGTGCCTCGCTATCGTCTGCATCAAGAAACAACACACGATGCTGTTTCAACACATCGTCCATCTCGTCTTCCGATGGCTCCCCATAGTCAAGCCGATCCTCCAACTGATGGGGCAACGGAACGGTTTGCAACTGCTCCTGAGCATAGAACATCTCGTTGGGGAATGCTGCGATATCAGGATGCATACGACCCTGTCGACGCAATACGTCTGTAAAGGCCGTCCGCCTAGTTTCGGCTTCTTGATGCAGCAGACGCTCGAACAACGACTGTCGACACGCATGCAAGCGGGGTTCGTCATCCGCCTGCTGAATGACGGCAGGCAGCTGTTTATGGTCGCCTATCAGGATGAACCGGTCGATATGGTCGGAAGCCAACAGTCCGATGATGTGAGGCTCCAATATCTGCGAAGCCTCATCGACGATGCAAAGTGAGAAATGCTTCAGACTCAGGATATAAGGACGACTCTGCAAGGTCAGCGTCGTGCTGACCAAGATGGGTACCTCGAGCAATCGTTGACGGATATCGCCCAGCTTGGATTGTGGGCTGAAGGCACGCCTCAGCAGCCTGTGGGCAAAGCGAGGGTCACAAGCAGCCTCATTGCCCAGTCGCAGATAGTCCTGCCCGCTCTCCTCCAACATGGCACAAATCTCGTCGACGGCACGATGGGTGTAGGCGGTCAGGAGGAGCGAGCTTTGCTCTAGTGAAGAGTGAGGAGTGAAGAGTGAAGAATTAAGCTCTTCCTCGACGAGGAAGCGCAGGGCCGTCGAGGTCTTACCCGTACCAGGAGGACCTTGCAGCAGAAAGTAGTCGCGAGCCTGCTTGGCATGCAACAGGACCTCGTCGTAGGCAGGATGATAGCTGCGCGACAGCTCCAGCGACTCGTCACGACGGGGCGTGCGCTGGCCTGACAACAGGTCACGCCTTGACTTGCTTGCCCTGCAGAAAGCCATCAGACTGCGGATGGCCGACGTGTTGCCCACATCCGACGTAGCATGCTCAATGGCATACGTCCCCTCGCTGAAGTGGTGTTGCGGGTCGTTCAGCCGGATGGTTATCTCACGGTCTGTCAGGCGGTCTATTATACCTTTATATAATATATTGGCATGAATGTCGGGCTCACCTTCATAGCGGAACAGATAGACCATATCGCCCCGACGGAAGTCGGCATCGCTCTCCTCAGCCAGCGAGGGAGCCTTCAGCACCACGATGTCATCCCTTTCCCGTTGTGTGAAGTCGATGGTCAGCTCTTTCAGTCCTATCGTTTCCTCCGTCTCCAGTTGTTGTGCCAGCTGTTCCCGGTAGACAAACGTCATCATGCGCTCAACATAGTCTAACTGCTGAGCCGGCAGCCCACGTAACGGCTGGAGCAAACGCTCTATTTCTGGAGCGACGAAACGATGGAAGAAGTCCGACTTCTGAGGATTCTGCAACAAGACATCGGCCTGCAACAGAGGCAGCACAGAGGCAAACCCTCGGCGGGCTATCTGGATTTCCAAAGCCACAATCTGGTTACGCAGACGGATGGCCTCACGAAACAGCTCCTGGTTATTCCTGACATCCAGCAAGCCCTGACTGGCAGGATATTTCGAATACAACAGACGGATGTCCACCCCGTCGGCCTGCTGCTGGAAATTATAGTGCAACACACCATAGTAGAGCAACACCTGCACGTAATGGGCCTCGCGATAACTCACCCATTTCTTGCCAGACTTCTGCTCCACCAGCAGGCGCAAGTCGTCCGTCATCAGGTCGACGCGGCCTCGAAGTCCCAAGTGGCGACAGACGAACGAAGGCTCCAACAAAGCCTTACGTCTGTCGTACGTCGAGAACAGGATGCCAACGGCCTCGCGAATGTTAGCCACCTGCTGCCGGGCATCCTGCTTGAACTGGTCAGCATGGAAATCGTCGCAGGTACAGAACTGCAGGGCCTGCTCTTGAAACGAGTCGCGCAGCATATCGCCAAAGTCGGCATCCGCCTGATGGATGATGCTGTCCAGCGCCGTTCCCGCAAAGTTTCCCAAAAGGATAGGCTGCGTGTTAGCCGAAGCCTTCAGCCTGTTCATCAGATAGGAAAGCGGATGGTGTCCATAGTCCTGAAAACAGGCTGCCAGCGAAGAGATGTCAACCAGGAAGTCAGGCTCCACCACCTCGAGCCCGTCATCCAGCACGCTGACCCTCAACCCTTCAAACAGTTCTGAAACTTTCATAGTGCAAATCAGAAGTCAAAATGGCTCAATAACTCCTTATACATATCCTGTGCGGTAAGACAGGTATCAGTCAGGTAACCGTTAATATGTCCCCATTCACGTAAACCTCTGTAATAGAACATCTTCAAATCGTCTGTAATGATGAAAGGGACGATACCGTTTGCCAAACATTCTTTGAACATGATAAGACGTCCCACTCGCCCATTGCCATCTTGGAAGGGATGGATGCTTTCGAAGCGTACGTGAAAATCCAGAATATCTTCGAACGACTTACGTTTCATCCCATTGTATTCAGCCAATAGTGCCTTCATCCGCTGATGAACTTCCTTTGGCGGACACGTATCCATTCCTCCAACCTCGTTGGCCAACCGTTTATAGTCGCCTACCGCAAACCAGTCCTTCATACTGTCCGAAGTGCCTGTTTTCAGCATCTGTTGCAGCTGCTTGAGCATGTTCTCCGACAGCTTGTCTTCAGCATGGTCAATGATGTAATCGATACATCTAAAGTGATTCACCGTCTCTACGATATCATCTACGCTGATAGCCTCGTCGGTTATCCCGATGGTATTGGTTTCAAAGATATATCGCGTCTGGTCGTGAGTCAGTCTACTGCCCTCGATATGGTTCGAGTTGTAAGTCAGGTCTATCTGTGTCCGATGATAGATACTGCCTTTCAGTTTCATCCCTTTCTGCTCTTTCAGTATGGCCAAAAGGGGAGAAATCCGAACCTTTGCCGTTTTGCGTTGGGGCAATCCTGCATCAGCGGGAATGTTCCAGGTCTTTCCCGTCAAAAACGCTCCCTCTATCTTACCACTCGCACAATAATTTCGAGCCGTACGCTCTGAGATACCATACTTCTCGGCAAATGCTCCTACAGATATATATTCCATAATTTCCACCTATCGGCAAGCTATTTTGCTGATTTCAGCTGCAAATATACTAATTTTTGCCGATACCGGCAAGTTTTTTATGGAAACTTTTTCTTATACTTCCAAATTTTGGAGCAACAAATGCTAAGACGTTTCTATGGATGATTAGTTGTACCCCCACCTCTCTCTACTGAGCCGTTTATAGATGTACAGAACCATCCAAAATTCAATGAGGATGTGCCTATTTTGACACACCCTCCACCATCAGGCTATCTCCAAAAATGAGGCGGTTCTGCCAGTCATCGTTGTGTTTGATGCTTGTTACAGGTTGTTCGTTCATTTTATTGTTGTGTTTATTTGTTATTTCAGAAAATATGTTTAACTTTGCAACCGAATAGTAAAAAAGACAGTTATGACTATAGCAGCAAAAAAATTACAGGATACCCCTATGGCTCCATATTCGAGTTTGCTACAGGGGATGAGTCGTGAAGAAAAGAAAATCGTCATTATGTTTTTGACCGAGTCTTTAGCAGACAGTAAAGAGGATAGCCAAGAGTTCAAATTGTCAAAAGAAGAGCGCAAACGGGGGCTGATGTCGCTTGCTGGCTGTTGGGCTGATAATCCTGAGGACGCTGCCCGTATGGAAGCGGCTATCAAGGATGGTCGCAAGAATGAGTACATGCGTGAAATCAATCTGGATGACTGATGGAAAAGTATATTCTTGATACCTGTACGTGGATTGAGTTCTTCCATGAACGGAATGGAGTTAAAGAGCACATAGAGGAAATGGATCCTGACCAAGTTTTTGCATCCGAAATAACACTTGCAGAGTTGACATACGGTGCAATAAATAGTGGTGACTATGAGAGGCATATCAAAGAGCCAGAATGGTTGAAACAGTATATCAAGATTTACTCCATTAGTGACGTTTTTGAAGAATACGGCCAGATACGTTGTGCCTTGAAGAGAATTAGGAAAGACTTTGACAAAGAAGTCGGGCAGTTCGACATGCTGATTGGAGCCACGGCCCTTCACTATGGTTTGATTGTTGTTACAGATAACATCAAGCACTTTAGTCTGATGCCAGGTTAAAGTGCGAGAACTGGGTGGAAAAAATCTGATTTCTTCATTCTCAGACAGCCTTTGATATCATCTTTAGCAATTATTCATCAAAAGTTGTTGCAATTAGAATTATTTTATGTATTTTTGCAAACGGAAAAAGAAAAAGTATGGAAAAAAAGATTAAATTTACGTTGTCCATGTTATTATTTGCAATGGCTCTTCTGTCCTCTGTGCCTGTCATAGCACAGACTCCTGTTGATATACAAAGGAACAAGGTGTTGAGTACAGCCTACAAATATCGTAAAGATATAAATTCCAAAGTCTTGGAAAAGACCAAAAAGTGGGAAGGGAAAGTAGGCATTCTCCATACTGACTGGATTGAGAATTTGCATGGTCGTTCTATAGATTTAGATGGAAACGAATTGTTCCCCCATTATAATTATACTGGACTGGTGCAGTATTGCGACAGCTTTTTTGTAATGACGGTCAATGGGAAGAAAGGTGTCGTAACACGTAGTGGTGTGCAACTGACAAAGTTTGACTATTGGGGATTCGACTTCTCACGCTTAGACCAAGGAGTCATTTTTGCGAAGCATAATGCCATCAGTACTGGAGGTGTGGATGTCTACAGCCAACTGGGGTATTTGATTTACACTCTTGATGATTTTAAAGACCTGGCAGTTGGTTACGATGTGAAGACAAATCAAATCTTCATCCAATTTGCTGACAATAACGGAAACCGCCAGAATATAGTCTGCTACCCAGATGGCATCATGGTTGGCGAAGACAGTGAACCCCACCCTTCAATGGTTGTTACTACCATCGATGATGCCAAGCGGTTTGATGCAAAAGAATATGAACGCAACAAGTGGATGTCTGAATTCCGGAAATATTATAGCAAGGGGAAATACAAGGAGGCGCATTTCTGTCTGGAATATTACAACGACTACGAAAAACAGATTTTGAGGAGTCAGGAGACGAAACCAAACTTCTATCACTTCGCTTTCGACTTGAAATGTCGGAAAGAGTTGAAAGACTACGGCACAGTAGTGTCAATTGTCAGAGGCAACGACCTTAACCATCGTACCCCAAGAGGACTTCAATTCAATCCTGCAGAGCGACAGTTAAAATTTTCCCCAGAAGCGTCATACGACTCTGATGAGTTGAATGAGATAGCCCATTTGGTCAGCGACATCAATGATACCTATACAAGTTCGTTTCAGTTGTTTAAGGAAAGGGAAATCCGCAGACAAGAACGTGCACAGACCTGGGCTTTATTGGGCATGGCCGCCTTGAGTGCTGCAAGCAGCGTAGCCAGTGGTGTTGCTAATATGAACTCTGGCACAGCGACATCCTCCCGCCAAGACACTCAGGCGAACGTCAATGCAACAGCGGCTCCAGTTGGCAGCAGTGCCACCGTCTCGTCAAACAATTCGTCAGCCCCAGAACAAAAGAAGAGTCGCACCTGCTCTGTCTGCAAGGGCACAGGCAGCGAAACCCACGAGACCTATATGGGCAGTGCCGTAGCAGGAAAGAAGAAATGGTGCAGCCAGTGCGGGAAAGATGTCTATTATGGCCATTCCCACCGGACATGTACTACCTGCAGGGGAACAGGACAAATCACATATTAATCATAAATTATCACACTATGAAGAAGTTTTTTGCAATGGTGGTCGTGTGCCTGTCTACCTTAAACATCGTGGCACAAGAGAGTTCAAATGTCTTTGCTTTGACTAAGCAAGGTGTTGTTGTGGACTATTTGATATCGGCAAAAACCGGTAAGAAGGTTAAACCTGTTTGCTATGGACGTCTTACGGTTACTGACGTCAGAGGCAATGAGGCTCAACAAACGGTGCTTTACAATTTCGAAGGACTGAACCTTAAAAAGAAACCTCTGGGAGGAAAGACAAATATTCCACAGAAAATCTCCATTGACAACGGTATTATGACTTTTGAGTCAGACCCGCTTATGACAGCAGGTGCTTATAAGACATCTCATGATGGTTTTGCGTTTAAGATTCCCGCCACCTTGCACACTGGTGACAAAATCGAATCTGGCACCGTAGTTGAAAAAGCAAAGTTTCCAATGGCAAAGGAAATAGAGAATGTGGTCAAGTATGAAGATTTTTATGTACGCTCCGAGGAGGACATAGAAACACCTTCAGGTGTGTTCCATTGCTTCAAAATCGAAGGAACGCTGAATGGCACCTTCCAAAAGACACCATTGGTTATGACCAACTATTGCCTTTGGTTCTCGCCAAAAATAGGGATAGTGAAGATAGAGACAGAATACTATGGCGAGGTTCTTCTTCTTGATGCCATCGCCGGAATGTAACGGTGCATGACAAGATAGTCGAGGGTGTGTCAATTTTGACACACCCTCATTTTTCATTACTTTCGGAGTATTGCAGAATAATCTGAGCCTGGGGTACCTCGTGTGCACTTTGATTCCCACGTTGGGAACATAATATTCCCACACTGGGAACAAAACATTCCCGCGTTGGGAATAAATAGCGTGGTTACGTCAGGGCTGTAATCTCATCGAGTGCTTTGACTTTTTTACGTAAACACACGAAAAATTCCTAACACCTAACATCAATCGCTGCAAATCCCTTTGTATATCGGTATTTCAGGCATGTTAGGTGTTGTTTTGAGACCTAACATAGAGGTAACAAAGACCTAACACAAAACCTCACATTTATCGTCTGGAATGAAGTCAAGAATGTTACCTGTGTGTTAGGTCTTTGTTAGGTGTTAGGTTAGGTGTTGAAGACTCAAAAATCGCCTGAAAGCCCGACAGACAGGGACTTTTTCAGTTTCTCATGTTAGGTGTTGGCAATTTGAACGACTTAATAGTAGCAATTGCGGGAATTGACAGAACACACTCTCAGCTACAAGGCTCCTGGTGCGATAGCTGGTGAACCGACTCATGCGAACTTTTATTTCACCTTCGACTCCATAGGATTGCGCAGTCCCTTATAGCCGGTCAGGTAGGCTTTGGCTGAACCGAAGCTGAGGAACATGTCGAGGCGCACGGGCAGGTGGTTCTTGTCGTCGGTGATGTAGAAGCGGATGAGCTCGTGGTTCTCGCCATTCTCACGCTCGATAAACGAGAAGACCAGGCAACGGTATTTCTCGTCGGAGTTTTTCATCTTCAGCGTGGTCTTGCCTCCAAATCGCAGCCACGAGTTGGCAATATTGCTGGCATCGGCTACCGGAAGGGGTATCTTGTCGCCTTCCTTCAGCGTAGAGGCATCGAAATTGCGGGCTCGCAGATAGACGGTCATCATATCGTAGATACAGTCCTTATACTCCATCTCTTTCCAATAGTGCTCTCCTCGGCTATTGATTTCATGGGTCTTCAGATGACAGTTTCCCTTGGGATAGCTGTACCACAGCTCGTCGACATAGTAGCGCTTCCCTTCACGCGCTCCCTTGCGGTAATAAAGGGGTGCGATGTCGAGGTCGGTATAGCAGAGCAGGGTGTCGCGCATCACGAAAACATTGTCCAGCTGGTCATTGCCTCGTGTAATGAGACTGCTGCGGAAGGCTGGCTTGCCTTGATAGCGCGACTGGACGGTAGACATAGAGGCTGTGCCGACCTTGACCCACACGAACTTCCAATTGAAATAGAGGTCGTAAGCCAGAAACTCGCCCGACTTAAAGGCCGTATTCTCGATGCCACACTGGGCACGGACAGTTGACAGTTGACAATTGACAATTGACAATTGCAACAGTGCTATGAGGAATAAAAACTTTTTCATATCGTCGTTATTTTATTTCTTGTTTCTTCACATATTCTATACCTAACTGACGGGCTCGCTCGGCATTGCGGTTTTGCTTACGCTTCTTCTCCTTGTCAGGCTGCTGCTTGGTTATCTTGCCTGGCTTCTGCTGGTTGCGCTTACGCTCGGTCATATTCCACTGAAGGGTCAGGTCGAACTTGGCCTTAGCCTCAATCTCGCGCGAATAGTAGTACACATCCTCAGCCTGACGGTCGGAGTCATAGTTGCCGGTATCCCATTCCCCATTGCCATTACGGTCGACATAGGCCCGACAATAGTAGGTTCCAGGCTTGATGTAATAGAACTGCGCTGAGCCGTCGCTCTCCATGCGGGCCTCCTCCACAACCTTGTCGTTGCCGTCGAGCAGCTGAGCCACCACGCGTTTCTGGTCAGTACCCTTGATTTGCATCAGCAGGGTAGCATACTCCTCAAGCGACTTGACCTTAATACCCTCCTTGTGGGGTTTGGAGGCCAGCCCGTAGATATCAACAAAGGCTGCGGAGTCAATCTCAAGGCTATATTCCCTGTCAGGATGCCAGTCGACTATCATTTCATAGCGTCGCAGCATCGAGTCACATTGATGGAACTCGAAGGGCGCCCGATACCACAAGGTGTCTATCTTAGAATAGAGGTGGATGGCAGCGGTATCAAGACGGGCTAAAGGCGTAGGTGTTTCAAAGAACACGCTCCTATTGGGGTCCATCGACTGGGACACCTCGTATTTCATTTCGAGGGGCTTTACAGGATAAATGCTGTCGTAAGGCTCCTCCCGTTTCTTTTTCTTCTCCTGTTCCTTTTGCCATTCTTCATACTCCTTGGCCCTTTGCTTCAGTCGCTTGGCATAGGGTGTCTTAGCCACCAGTTCCAGGGTGTCCAGCTGGGTGACAAGCTGTCCCAATGTATCCGTCATCAGATATTCCATCGACAGTTCCAGCGTGTCCTTGTTGACGAGCAACGTGTCGCGGAGCCAATAGGTCAGCGTGTCTTGTTTGGGGGTAGACTCTAAAATAAAGGCTGAGTCGGCATCGAAATTCAAGCCACGAAGTATGGGCAACTGCTTATTGCCATAGCTGAAATAGATGCCAATACGGTCGGGCTCCTTACGTTCCGTCTTCAGCAGATAGCGGTCTGTCTGAACCTCCTGGAAGGCCAGCATCACGATATCGTCGGGATAGAAGTGTGTAAAGGGGACCTGCAAGATGTTGTCGATATGCAACGAGTCGCGCCAAATGGTATCTTGACGGATGTCGGGCCCTGCCGTCGGCTTATAGGTCTCATGCGAGAAGGCTATCATCTCGCTCTTCTGCGAGAACATGTAGTTGGCGTCCATATCTTGCAGGGCATAGACACGATACTCACCTGGGGCTACCCCTCGGATACAGAAACGTCCTCTACCGTCGGTACGGGCAATGCGTTGAAGTGGCTTGGTGCGGAATGCAGAGTCAGCCAAGTCGGCATACAGACCTACACTGATACCCTTGACGGGTTCCAGGTTAGAGGCATCCAGCACATATCCCGCCACCTCGAAGGTATCTATCTGTTCGCCCGTCGAGAAGGTGTAAGTATAGTTGCCCAGCGGGTTGCCCTCGTTGTTGTCGGTGATGGCATCACTAAAGTCCACCGTATAAGTGGTATTCGGAATCAGCGTGTCCTGCAGCTCGATGACAATCTTCTTGCCTGTGGCCTTGATTTCAGGCATCTCCAGTTGTGGCGGCGAAACGATGACGTTCTGCGTGGGGTCTGCCAGCTTGATATACTCATCGAAATAGATGGTCATCTTCTTCTCCTTCACATTGATAGCCTGCTCAGCGGGAGTGCTGTACAGTACGCGTGGCGGGTCGTCGTCATACCATCCGCCATCGGGCGAACCCATTCTGGCACACGAGGCGACAACAACGGCTATCAGGAATATATAGAGGATTTTCTTCATTTGTTCAATGCTAACAATTGGTCTATATGTTCACGCGTATTACTAAGTCGCGGCACCTTATGCTGGCCGCCCAGCTTGCCACGCTGTTTCAGCCAGTCGTTGAAGAGACCCTTGCGTGCCTCTACGATTTCCAGCGGTTGCAGCGTGATGTCCTTATATCGCTTAGCCTCGTAGTCGCTGTTGATTTCCTGTAGCTTCTGGTCGAGCAGACGGGCAAATTGTGCCAAGTCGTTTGGCGACTTGGAGAACTCAACGAGCCACTGGTGACGACACTTCGCATTGGCATCCATAAAGACAGGGGCAGCGGTATATTCCAAGATCTCTGCGCCAGTCTGCTCACAGGCATAGGCCAGTCCCTGCTCAGCGTTATCGACAATGAGCTCTTCACCAAAGGCATTGATAAAGCTCTTGGTACGCCCTGAGATGACAAACTTATAGGGATTGGTCGAGGTGAAACGCACCGTATCGCCTATCTTATAGCGCCACAGGCCACAGGAAGTGCTAATCAGCATGGCGTAATTCTTATCTTTCTCTACGGCCCACAGGGGAACAATTTTTCCGGAATCTCCGGATTGTCCGGACAACTCCTCAAACTCATAGAACACCCCATAGTCGAGCATCAGCAGCATCGACTTGTCCTGTGGGTCATCCTGCAAGCCAAAGAATCCCTCGCTGGCATTATACGTCTCCATATAATGCATGTTGGGCGATGTGATGAGCTGCTCGTACTGCTTGCGGTAAGGTGTGAAGGCCACTCCCCCGTGGAAGAAGACCTCCAAGTTGGGCCACACCTCTTCCAGGTGCGTCTTGCCCGTCATTTCCATCATGCAGTTCAGCACGGAGAGCATCCACGAAGGCACACCACTGATGTTGGTCACATTCTTGTTCATCGCCTCACGGGCTATCCGCTCGCGCTTGATTTCAAAGTCTGCCAACAGGGCTGTCGCCTTCTTTGGGACACGCACCAGATTGGCCAATGGGTTGATGTTCTCTATCAGAATAGCCGAGAGGTCGCCCACTAACGAACCAGGCAGATTATAGTTAGGAGCATGACTGCCACCTAAAATCAGGGCGCGTCCGTCGAACAGACGGCTCTTTGGATTGTTACGCAGATAGAGGGCCACCGAGTCGTAGCCGCCGGCATAGTGTATCTTCTGTAAGCCTTCGTCGCTGACAGGGATGAACTTCGACTTATCATTCGTCGTGCCTGACGACTTGGCATACCACTTCACACGTCCTGGCCACAGCACATTACGCTCGCCGTGCCGCATACGGTCTATCGCTCCCTTCAATTCCTCATAGGTGTTAATGGGATTGTATTTCACAAAATCCTCGTAGCCTTTGGTGGTCGCAAAACCATGCTCGCGACCATATTCTGTGTCCTTGGCTGTCGTCAACAAATGACGGAGTACCCTACGCTGTAGCTGTTCGCCCTGCGTCTGGTGCTTCTCCAATTCGTGCATTCGAGACACGAAGATATGTCTTACTAAACCAGTTAAACTCATCGTTTATGCTTACTTGACGTTGTATAGGGGATTAAAAGCTGTGAAGCCAGGCCTTCAGCTCGAGCATCATCTCGAAGTGGTAGGGGAACGACTGGAGGATGCCAAAGCCGTGACCTCCTGAAGGATAGACGTAGATGCTGGCGGGCACCTTGTAATTCATCAGCTCTTCGAAGTAGCTGAGACTGTTGATGGGTGGAACAGCCTTGTCGTCGTTAGCCAATGCGATGAAAGCCCGAGGGGTAGACTTCCGCACATGCTGCTCGTTGCTGTAATGGCTAATCAGCTTACGCTTGGGCTTCTGGCCCAGCAGATTGTCGCACGAGCCCTGATGGGTAATACCATGCTCCATTGAGATGACGGGATAGAACAGAATCTGGAAGTTAGGAGCTGCCTTTCCTGACGAATGGGTCGCTATGGTGGAAGCCAGATGGCCTCCTGCCGAGAAGCCCATAATGCCGACATCCTGCGGATTGATGTGCCACTCCTCAGCATGACTACGCACCAGCTTCATGGCTTCCTCCGCGTCCTCAGCAGGTACGGTATAGTTGCCGTGAGGCATGCGATATTTCAGCACGATGAGGGCTATGCCCTGTCCGTTGAAGAAGGGAGCCCATGAGGTACCTTCCTTCTCCCAGGCCAGATGGGTGTATCCGCCTCCAGGACAGCACACAACGGCACGTCCCGTAGCCTTCTTGGCGTCAGGCAGAAAGACGGTGACCTTCGCCATATCGTTAGGGTCACCATTACTGGTGCGAGGACCGTTGGGCCACAGATTAATCTCTGTACCCTTCTGGGCGGAAGCGATAGAAGATACGAGCATCATGACGGAAAGGAGGAGTTGTTTCATCGTGTTATCTTTTTTAGGGTTAAAGCAGATTCTTGATAGCTTGTTCCAAATCCTTGATGGTCTGCGAGCGACCTACGAGGTTGTTGCCGCGATCGATGAGGAAGAACTCAGGCACAGCCTGTACATTATACAGAGTGAGGAATGTGGGGTTGTCATTGACACGAACGCTAATCCAAGGCAGGGCGTTGGTCTGCTGTTTCCAAAAGTGCTCGTCGCTATCGAGTGACACCTGGTAAATCTCAAAGCCTTGAGCCTGATACTTATTATACAATTCGCGCAACATCAGGATACGGGCAGGCGACTCGTTCTGTGCAAAGACATGGAAGTCGAGCAGCACTACCTTACCCTTCAGCTCACTGAGCGAGCGCTGACGACCTTTATTGTCGTTCAGGGTGATGTCGATGAGACCGGCAGACTGAATCTTCGAAACGTCGATGGTCTTGGCATTGTTTGCCTCGCTGATACGAACGTTCTTCATGCCCTCGATGGCGATATTGTGCAGGTTGGCACCACGCTCAGCATTGGGATAGTAGGTATCCCAACTGGTGGCAACGGCAGCAAACACCTTGATGTCATCCTTGTCGGTACGGGGATTGAAGAGCAGCATATTGCCCAAGGTCTGGAACAAGGCAAAATAGGCATACGACTTGGCAGGGGCTGGGAAGATGTACTGTGTCTTCACGTCGTTCTTATACTGCCGTATCATACCCAATATGCTGTCGTTCGACTCGTCAACGGTCAGCGCCTCGTTGCTGCTGATAAGAATGGCCTTGCGTTGCAGGTCCATCTGCTTCAGCGCCAGTTCCTTGATTTTCTGGCAGTTCTCAGAGCCCGTCACCTCATAGTCCGTCGCCATCTTCGGATAAGAAGCTTTCACCGTCACCGTCTCTGTAGAATCGATAGCGACATTGATAATCTGGTCGCTGATGCGCAGACGATAGAACTCTGGTGCGTCGGTAGCCTCGCCGCTGAACGAGAAGTCGCCATCAGCACCGAGCTTGGCAGAGTCGACCACATTAATCTCGTTGATTCCCACGTTCTCCAGATAGAGCACAGAGTCTTTTGCCTCAGTAATGGCGCCCTCTACATGGAATTTTTTCTCGCTACACGAAGCTATGCCCAGCACAGCCATTGCTATGATTAGATATTTCTTCATTGTCTTTCTTGTTTTTGGTTTTGGCTGCAAAGATACGAAATAATTCACAAACCACAATTCATCATACACAATTATTTCTAAATACGTCCCGATTCGTGGTAACTAAAGTAGGCACCATCAGTCACGATGACATGGTCCAGAAAACGGATGCGCATCGTGTTGCAGGCCTGTTGTAACTGGGTGGTCAGCAGGTTGTCCTGCTCGCTGGGACGCAGACTTCCTGAGGGGTGATTGTGACAGACGGCGAGGATGGTGGCATTGGCCACAAGGGCCTCGCGCATGATGATGCGGATGTCGACGCTGACCTCAGTAATGCCGCCATGCGAGATGCGTATCTTCTTAATCAGACGGTGGTTCTGGTTCATCAGCAAGAGCCAGAACTCCTCCACGTCAAGGTCCTGCATCACAGGACGCATGTGGTTATAGATAAGGGTTGCCGTACCCACATCTGGACGTTCCTCGGGAGTCTCCATCTGTCGGCGCTTGCCCAGTTCGCAGGCAGCGAGGATGGTGATGGCCTTTGCCTCACCCACCCCATTATACAGACATAGCTCCCGAATAGTTTGCTTGCCCAGCGTGTTCAGGTTGTTATTGCAATCGCCCAACACCCGTTTCATCAGGTCGACAGCACTCTCCTTCGTCGAGCCGGAGCCTATCAGGATAGCTAACAGCTCCGCGTTGGAAAGCGCCTCAGCTCCCAGTCGCATGAGTTTCTCACGCGGACGGTCTTCTTCGGCCCATTGATTGATGTTGAGCTTATCCATCGCTTATCTCAACTTTCCGCTGAACAATGACTCCAGGAAACCGACGCCATAGCCGATGAGCTGTACGAAGACGGCAGCCACAGCAAGGAAGCCTACCTTAAGGCTCTTCGACTGGATGCTGGAGTCGATAAGTATCAACAGGGCATAGAGCAACAGCAATACGAGCGACCAGCCACAGGTAAACGGAGCCAGCACCACAAGACCTGCCACTCCGATGGTGAACAGCGAGGGCAGCGCATGAACGGGCTTCAATGCCTCAGGATACATACGCCACAGGTTGACACGGGCATAGCCGCTGTTGTACACCTGACGCCAGAAGCGGCGGAAGTCGGTACGACGCTTGTGCCACACCCAGGCCTCAGGGAAGAGGCGACAGCTATAGCCTGCCTTATAGATACGGATGGAGAAGTCGATATCCTCGCCATACAGCGACATCTTCGAGAAGCGTGTCTTCGAGAAACCGCCTAAGGCAAGATAGGCCTCACGGCGGATACCCAGGTTGAATGAACGGGGATAGAACTTATCCAGCTGCTTCTTGCCACCACGAATACCACCCGTCGTGAAGAAGCTTGTCATCGCATAAGAGATGGCTTTCTGCACATCGGTAAACGAGTCGTGGGCAGCATCAGGACCTCCCCATGCATCAGAAGGCTGACGACTGAGCTCGTCGTCGATAGCTTGCAGATAACCCGCAGGAGCCACAGCATCGGAGTCGACAATAAGCACGTAGTCGCCCTTTGCACGCTCCACACCATAGTTGCGGCTCTGGCCCGGTCCGCTATTCTCCTTATAATAATATTGCAAATCAAGGATGTTTGCGTACTTGTCGCAAACATCCTTGCATGTGATTTTTGAACCGTCTTCTACGATAACAACCTCAAAGTCCTTGAACGTCTGGGAGCTGAGGCTCTCAAGCAACTCGTCGACTTCGTCAGGTCGATTGTAGACTGGTACAATGACTGAGTATTTCAATTGTCAATTGTCAATTATCAATTATCAATTAGCGAAGCGCTTACTCCTTAGCACGAGCCAGATAAGAGCCGTCGCGGGTGTCAACCTGAATCAGGTCGCCCTCGTTGATGAACAGAGGAACGCGAACCTCAACACCAGTCTCCAGCGTAGCAGGCTTCAGGGTGTTGGTAGCGGTATCGCCCTTGATGCCAGGCTCAGAGTGGGTCACGCGAAGGACGGTCTTCACGGGCATCTCGGCATAGAGTACAGTACCATCGGTAGTGTCGCTTACAACAGATACGACGTCACCCTCCTTCATGTACTCATGACCGATAACGAGGTCATTGGCGATGGGGATCTGCTCGAAGGTCTCCTGGTTCATGAAGATACGGCCTTCCTGATCCTCATAAAGATACTGGTAGTCGCGGTGCTCGATAACAACGTCCTCCAACTTCTCACCGATGTTGTAGCGACGCTCCAGCACACGACCGTCAGTAACGTTCTTCATCTTAATGTTCATGATGGTGTTTCCCTTACCGGGCTTACGGTGCTGGAAATCAATGCAAACCCAAATGGCGCCGTCCATGCGAATGGCGGTTCCTTTCTTGATGTCTTGTGAATTAATCATAAAAATAGTACTATTATAATATGTAAATTGTCTTTTTGCGGGTGCAAAGGTACGAAAAAAAGTGAAAAGTGAAAAGTGAAAAATTTCACTTAAAACTTGCGTAATTAGAAATAATTATGTAATTTTGCAGCCCGAAACTCTAGTTTTCAGAGTATTAGTCGTCGAATAACAACAAATAAAATAACGATAGAACAATGAAAAGAACATTTCAGCCGCACAACCGCCGCCGCGTGAACAAGCACGGTTTCCGCGAGCGCATGGCAACAAAGAATGGTCGTCGCGTATTGGCTTCTCGCCGCGCTAAGGGCCGTAAGAAGTTAACTGTATCTGACGAGCATCACGGAAAGTAATCCTGAGTTGTCTCAGCGATAAGAATTGGGTATGTTTTTAAGAAATATACCCAATTTTTTTGCTGTGTCAAGAATTCTTTGTACTTTTGCTCCATTAATTGTACATTATAGTGTTTTAATGAACATGAAGACTCTTTTTAAGAAGATATTCAACCGCTTCCTGGTGTTAAACCTGATAGCTATGGCTGTTGTCGTTATACTGCTGTGCGTGGGTGTCCATTACGGACTTGACATCTACACCCATCACGGACAAGGTATCGTGGTGCCTGAGCTGAAAGGTATGAGTTTTGAGAAAGCCTACAGGCTGTTAGAAGAAAACAAGCTGACTATCGTGGTGAGCGACTCCGGATATAACAAGCAGTTGCCTGCCGACTGCATTCTGGCCCAGACACCTGGTTACGGACAGAAGGTGAAGGAAGGCCATGTGGTCTATGTCACCGTCAATTCGCCTTCATCGCCCACTTTTGCCATTCCCGATATTGTAGACAACTCAAGCGTTCGTGAAGCCGAGGCTCGTCTGATGGCTATGGGCTTCCAGCTGACACCGACGCAGCTGGTGGATGGCGAGAAAGATTGGGTTTATGGCATCCTGTGCCGAGGGCGTCGGGTGTCGAATGGCGACCGTATTCCCATCGACTATCCGCTGACGCTGATGGTAGGAAAGGGAACCATTGACGATTCGGAAGACGTAGAGTATATCGACCCCACCTATCCCGACGCTGCCAGCGAGACGGACGATTTTGAAGAAGTAAAAGAGCCACCCACGATTCATTGATATGACAGAAGAGCTGGACGATATTGAGCTTTATGAACACATGCGCATGGAGGTGGACGGGGGCCAGGTTCCCGTTCGCATCGACAAGTATATGTCGGAGCATATCCCTCACTCTTCGCGCAATCGCATCCAGAAAGCTGCTGATGCGGGTTTCATTCAGGTCAACGGACAACCTGTTAAGAGCAACTATAAGGTACGGCCAGGTGATGTGGTCACATTGATGCTCGACCGTCCACACTACGATACGACTATTGAACCTGAGGACATCCCGCTGGATATTGTTTACGAGGACGACCAGCTGATGGTCATCAATAAGCCGGCAGGCATGGTGGTACACCCTGGAGTAGGCAATTTTCACGGTACGCTGGTCAATGCCATTGCGTGGCATCTTCGAGGGCTGGCAAGCTATGACCCCAACGACCCCAGCGTCGGATTGGTGCACCGCATCGACAAGGACACCAGCGGACTGCTGGTGGTGGCAAAAACACCTGAGGCAAAGACGGAGCTGGGAGCACAGTTCTTCAATCACGACACCCACCGCTCGTATCAGGCATTGGTGTGGGGTAACTTCGCTGAGGACTCAGGACGCATTGAGGGCAACATCGGGCGCGACCCGCGAGACCGCCAGCGGATGGCCGTCTTCCCTCCAGGCAGCGAGACAGGCAAGTCGGCTATCACCCACTATCAGGTGCTGGAGCGCTATGGATATACCACACTGGTGGAATGCCGCTTGGAGACGGGACGCACCCACCAGATACGTGCCCACATGAAGCACATCGGACACCCGCTGTTTGCTGACGAGCGGTATGGGGGGATGGAGATTCTGCGTGGCGAGCGGACGGCATCGTACAAGGCTTATATCCAGAACTGCATGAAGATATGTAGCCGTCAGGCGTTGCATGCCAAGACATTAGGCTTCATTCACCCCACGACGCATGAGCAGATGGACTTTACCAGCGAGCTGGCTGACGACATGAAGGCGCTGATAGAAAAATGGCGAAACTACACTCGAAATATCGACATATCGAAATAACGACATAACGAAAAATAAATAATAATGAAACAATTGAAACGCAACATTGCCATCGTCTGTGGTGGCGACTCTTCTGAGCACGACGTATCGCTCCGCTCTGCTCAGGGTCTTTATTCATGGTTTGACAAAGAGCGATACAACGTGTATATCGTGGATGTGAAGGGACAGGACTGGCACGTGGAGCTGCCTGGTGGCGTCACAGCCAAGATAGACCGCAACGATTTCTCATTCATCGAAAACGGTAAGGCCAAGCTGTTCGACTATGCCTACATCACCATTCACGGCACACCAGGCGAGAACGGTATCCTGCAGGGCTACTTCGACCTGGTGGACATTCCTTATTCGACGAGTGGTGTACTGGTAGAGGCTATGACCTTCGACAAATTTGTGTTGAATCAGTATCTGCGCGGCTATGGTGTGGCTGTAGCTGACTCGCTGCTGATTCGTCGCGGTTATGAGCATCTGGTCAACGAGGACGAGATAGAGCAGCGCATCGGTATGCCCTGCTTCGTGAAACCTGCCACCGACGGCTCCAGCTTCGGTGTCAGCAAGGTAAAGAACAAGGACCAGTTGGCTCCCGCCCTGCGCAAGGCCATGCTGGAGAGCGACGAAATCATGGTAGAGCAGTATCTGGAGGGAACAGAAATCACCATTGGATGCTACAAGACCAGCGAGAAAGAGGTGCTGCTGCCTATTACTGAGGTGGTGACGAAAAACGAGTTCTTCGACTACGATGCGAAGTACAACGGACAGGTGGATGAGATTACCCCAGCCCGCATCAGTGAGGACTGGGCACGCCGAGTGCGTGAGATTACCAGTCACATCTACGACATCCTGCATTGCAATGGTATTATCCGCATCGACTACATCATCTCGAAGGAGGGTAAGATTTACATGCTGGAAGTCAATACGACCCCAGGCATGACGCCTACCAGTTTCATTCCTCAGCAGGTGAAGGCTGCCGGTCTGGAGATGAAGGATGTGCTCACTGATATCGTGGAGAATCAGTTCTAAAAGCGGGCAGAGCCCTAATGAAAAGTGAAGAGTGAAAAGTGAATAATTTGCTACCGCTATGGAGTACGATATTAAGGAGTTTGATGAGATTAGGCCGTATGAAAGTGGCGAGATGAAGCAGGCCTTCGAAGACCTATTGAACGACCGTCAGTTCTCGTTGATGCTAAAAGGGTTTGCTCCATGGTTACCCAAGGGGCTCCGTAACGGATTGCTTCGACTGGCCTTCACAGGAGTGAAGACACCACTCGACTTCCAGAAACGATTCATGAAGCCTGTGGTGCGCTACATCATCCGTAAGCATACCGATGGCTGTACGTTCGACGATGCAGCCCTCAAAGGTAATCACACCGCTAACCTCTCACCTCTCACCTCTCATCTCGACAATCGCTACACTTTCCTTTCCAACCATCGCGACATCGTGCTCGATTCCGCCTTTCTCGACGTGATGCTGGTCGATAACGACTATCCCACTACCGTTGAGATAGGCATTGGCGACAATCTGCTCATCTATCCCTGGATTAAGCGGCTGGTGCGTATGAACAAGGCATTTACCGTTCGTCGTGGCTTGACAGCCCATGAGATGATGCGCTCCAGCCAACTGATGAGTTCTTACATCCACTATGCCGTTACTCAGAAGCACGAGAACATCTGGATAGCCCAGCGTGAGGGACGCGCCAAGGACTCCAGCGACCACACGCAGGACTCTGTGCTGAAGATGCTGGCCATGGGAGGTGAAGGCAATCCAGCAGACAAGCTGCGCGACCTGAACATCGTACCGCTGACCATCAGCTATGAGTTCGACCCGTGCGACTACCTGAAGGCACAGGAGTTCCAGCAGAAGCGCGACAACCCCAGCTTCAAGAAGAGCAAACAGGACGACCTGGACAATATGCGGACAGGTATCCTGGGTTATAAGGGACGCGTACACTACCAGTGCGCTCAGCCTATCGACGCATGGATTGACGAACTGGCCAATCTGCCCAAGAACGAATTCTTCAGCGAGCTGAGCCAGCGTATTGACCGGGAACTGCATCGCAACTACCGCCTATATCCTTGCAACTATATTGCCTACGACCTCTTGGAACACTCCAAGCAGGAAGGCAAATATACAGAGGAGGATATCGCACGATTCGAACAATATCTGCAAGGACAACTGGCTAAAATCAATATTCCTAACAAGGACGAGTCCTTCCTGCGTGAGCGTATGCTGACCATGTATGCCAACCCTGTCCGTAACTATCTTGCTGTCCTATGAAGAAGACCATGGTATATTCTGCCTTTGCACTGCTCCTGTTTTCCTCGTGCGAAAAAGAGAGTTACAAGACAGGAGAAGGAACATACTCGCTCATGCAGGCTGACTTTGCTGAGCTGACCGTCAATACGCAAAAGCAAGCGACTGCTTTTCTTACTGACGAAGGCGAGCAATACACGCTGACAGCACCTGCTACAGCTTCATGGATACAGCGACCAGACACCAGCTATCGTGCTATTATATATTATAATAAGGTGGCAGAAGGACTCGCTGAGAAACTCTCCTTGGGGGCTATGGGTGTATTACGCCCTATCGAACATTGGCGTTTCAAGGAAGAGCCCCAAGACCCTCTTGGGGTAGAGAGTGTGTGGTTGACCAAGAATGGAAAGTATATCAACCTCGGCTTGTTACTGAAGAACGGACGCGTTGACGACGAAGAAGGAACACACGTCGTAGCATTGGCTCGTGATACCATACTCGTCAACCCCGACCAGACACGAACGGCCTACTACCGTTTGCTGCATAGTCAGGGCAACGCTCCAGAATATTATACCAATCGTCGCTATATTAGTATTTTGATTCCCCAAGACCGCCCTGACAGCGTGAAGCTGAGCATTCAGACCTACAGCGGGGTCTTGAAGAAAGAGTTTAAACTTTAAGAGGTTCCGAAATGAAACAGACAACTACTATCCTAAGACAGCTGGCAGCCATCCTTACCTGCGGCTTCATACTGACGGCATGCAGCGTAGAAGATAACGCCAGCGGACTTTCGCCGGAAGAGCCAAAGTCCGAGTACAACATCTTCGTCATGAGCGACATCCACGTGATGGCTCCTGAACTGCTCGTGCAGAAAGGCACAGCCTTTGAGAACTATACCAAGGTCGACCCCAAACTGTTAGAGGAGAGCGGCGAAGTGCTGGAGACCGTGGTCGACGTCGTACTGGAGAAGAAGCCCGACCTGGTGCTCATCCCCGGTGACTTGACCAAAGACGGCGAACTGGTGAGTCACAAGCTGGTGGTGAGCATTCTGGAGCGTATACGCACAGCAGGCATTCCGACCATTGTCATTCCTGGCAACCACGACATCGACAATCCTGAGGGAGTATATTATCAGGGCGACCAGACGCGTCCTGCCGAGCGCACCTCGACCGAACAGTTTGCACAACTGTATGCCAATTATGGATATGCACGACCTGAGACCGTCCGCGACCCGGCATCGCTCTCGTTCACCTGCGAACCACTCGAAGGACTGGTGCTCATCTGTCTCGACAGCAATCTCTATGAGGAGAACCAGTATGTGGAGCGCGGTGCCAAGGCCAACCAAAACCAAACGGCGGGGCGCATCCGCGAGGCCACGCTGGAGTGGATGTGGCAGCGAGCTGATGCCGCACGGGCTGCCGGCAAGCAGGTGGTGGCCATGATGCACCACAATGCTGTGGAGCACTACGACGGACAGGCCAAAATACAGTCTCCCTACGTGGTGAAAGACTACCAGAAAGTGGCTGAGGGCATGATGCAACACGACATCCACCTGGTACTCACCGGTCACCAGCACCTCCAGGACATCGCCCAATACAGGAAGGTGACGGAAGCCAAGACCGACAGTCTGATAGACATTTCGACGGGTGCTACCGTCAGCTATCCCAATGTGTGGCGCACCATCACCGTCAACCGCGACTTCACCCGGTGGAACGTCTCGACGGGTTACATCAAGTCGATACCTTCTATCGCCGACGTTCAGCAGGAGTGCTACAAGCGCAGCTCATCGAACATCGCCTACGGCCTGGCATGGCACGTCAATGAGTACTGGTCTACGATACAATCCTACCGCACCATGCTTTGGCTGCTTGGCCTGTCAAAATTATTGCCAGACACACCACAGCAGGCGACAGATTTACTCATGGAGTTCTTGAGTACACCGTTCGCGGAGGCTTATATGATACACAATGCCGGCAACGAGAACGATAATCCCCGTAGTCTGGCTGTCATCGACGAGTTCGAGGCTGGCGTGAAGAAACTCTGCCTAAAACAGCTTGAGGGGCAGGTAGCCGCGGAGAAGCTCGACGAACAGGCCACCCTTGTGCAAGGGATACTGATGAAATACATCAAACCTGCGCTGACCAGCATGCTCACCGACACCAACCAGGCCAGCGATGCCACATTGTCAAGCCGGACCAACGACCTCCAAGCCGTGCTCACCATCCCTCAACCAACACAATGAACTATTTTATCATTATATCGCATCATTTCTCTTTGTATTCTTAATGTTTATCGATGCGCAGGAAGAGACCTGCAAGAATGGTTCCGCTGATGCTATGCCAGGCGCAGCTGATGGCACAGGGCAGTACGGCGAGGGGCTGGGCAGCGAAGAAGGTGCCAGCAAGAACGGTGGCAAGTCCTGCGTTCTGCATGCCTACCTCGATGCTGATGGTGCGCTTTTTGGCCTTGTTGAAGCCAGCTACCCGACCTGCCGAATAGCCAAGGATATAGCCCAACGTGTTGTGACAGAACACCACAGCGAATGTCCAGAGGAAGAGCATCAGGCCACGAGCTATCAAGTCGTCGTGAACAGTTGAAATGACACCACCAACTATGCACGCCAAACAGATGACACTGAGGCCAGGCATCAGGCTCTGGACGGTAGGAAATTGCTTTCTGTTAGAATAGGTGTAATTAAGAAAACAGCCGATTCCAACAGGAATAATCGTCACTATCAGGATGTTCAGAAACATGCCGATAGCATCTATCTCGATAATCTCGCCTGCCGTCAGCTCCATCAGCAGCGGAGTCATGACAGGAGCCAACAAGGTGGAGGCACATGTCATTCCCACAGAGAAAGCCACATCGCCATGACAGAGATACGACATGATATTGCTCGACACACCGCCAGGACAGCATCCTACGAGCAGAATACCCAATGCCAGAGCCGGCTCCAGACGAAAAACATGCACTAACAGGTAAGCCACACAGGGCATGATGAAGAACTGGGCACAAGCACCAATCAGGATGTCAAGCGGCCTGCGAGCAAGGATTCGGAAATCGTCTGTGGTCAGCGTCAGTCCCATCGTCAGCATGATAATGCCCAAAATGACTGTCTGAGTAGTTCCCCTGACCCACACGAACAAGTCGGGCAGGAAGAATGTCAGCAACGCAATGACGATAATGAACAACGAGGCGTTTTTAGCGAGCCACTGGCTCAGTCTCTGCAATGATTGTAACATACGGCTATCTTTTTTTTGACATGCAAAAGTACGATTAAACGAGCAAACCGCAAAATATTCCTGATTATTTTTCCTTATTGGCCTATTTTTTTCGTGACTTATACTGAAATAATGTTAAATTTTGGGCGGATTCCATTGTCATTCCAAAAACAGTGCATATCTTTGCGATATCAAATTGATATCACTTTAAACATTAACAATTAAAAACTTAAGGACAATGGAGAATCAAGAGTTCAAATTTGAAGGTACAGTACTTAACGGCTTTCTAATGCTGTTTATCAACTTGGCTATGCTGATTTTGTCTATCGTTGGAATCGTCTATAGCATCATCATGCTCGACGCCAGCAATGGCGCGCAAGGTGGTTGGTTGCTAGGTGGTAGCATCCTATTGGTCGTTATCAATATCATCATGTGGTGTGGCATGTTGCAGTTGGAGCCCAACGAGGCTCGCGTCACCACTTGGTTTGGTAAGTATGCAGGCACCTTTGCCCAGACGGGATTCTATTGGATTAACCCCTTCTATAGTACTAAAAAGGTATCCCTGCGTGCGCGTAACCTCGATGCAGAGCCTATCAAGGTGAATGACAAGACTGGTAATCCCGTAATGATCGGACTGGTGCTGGTTTGGAAACTGAAGGACACGTATAAGGCGCTGTTTGAGGTTGACTCTCAGACGATGGCTGCCAACCCCAATTCCGTTGGTAGCGACACCAAGGGACTGATGAATGCGCTGGAGAACTTCGTACGCGTTCAGAGCGACGCAGCTCTCCGTCAGGTTGCAGGCCAGTATGCCTACGACGATGAGGATACAAAAGAAGGCGAGCCCACGCTACGTTCAAATGCTGATGAGGTAAACGAGCAGCTGGAGCAGAAACTTGACGAACGTCTGGCTTTGGCTGGTATTGAGGTAGTAGAGGCTCGCATCAACTATCTGGCTTACGCTCCTGAGATTGCCGCTGTGATGCTTCGTCGCCAACAGGCTTCAGCCATCATCACTGCCCGCGAGAAGATTGTAGAGGGTGCTGTATCGATGGTGAAGATGGCACTCGACAAGCTCTCAAGCGAGGAGATAGTAGAACTCGACGACGACAAGAAGGCTGCTATGGTCTCGAATCTGCTCGTTGTGCTCTGTGGTGACGATAGTGCTCAACCTGTAGTAAATACTGGTACATTGAACCATTAATTCATGGCGAAGAAAGAAACAAAGAATTTCATTCTGCGCGTTGACGCTGAGACGATGGACGCAATAGAGGCCTGGGCTGCGGACGAGTTCCGCAGCACCAACGGCCAGCTACAATGGATCATCACCGAGGCTCTGCGCAAAGCCAAGCGTCTGCCTAAAAAGAAACAACAAGAACCTAAGCCAGAAGAGTTATGAACAGGAAGAAAGTCCTCTTATTATTGTCACTCATCCAAGCAGTCCTATTGGCGATGTTCGTCGTGCTATTCGTAAACAAAGCTATCGGTCTGACGTCATTTGTAGCTTGCGTCGTCACCATTGGTGTTGTCTTTTCAGCACTAATCGTTGTAGCTATTCGTAAATTCCCACCCATGTAATTGATTATGGAAAATCAATTCAACATAAAAGAGGTAAAAGTGCATCGCACGCTCGAAGGAACAATCTTCGAGACTGTTTTCGCCATTATGGCCATTGTAGTTTGGGGACTGATTATCTTGATGCTAAATCAGGCTCCCGACATCGTACCTACCCATTTCGACGCATCTGGGAAACCTAATGCCTATGGGTCGCCAATGGGAATCGTTATCCCCTGCATCATCGTCACAATAGCAGCCATTGGTCTCATGGTAATAGCCTATTTCCCTCGCCACATCAACATGCCTTTTAAGGTTACGAACATTCGTCAGGTTGAACTTACCATCCGCATGACTCGAATTACGGGATTAATCTTTCTTGTACTTACATTGGCAATTGGATGGACATCACTTGGTTCTATCAATCATGGTGGTCCCAACGCCATCCCCATTCTGACTGTAGTAGGTCTGTTATTTGCAGTAATCATAGTATTCACCATCCTTATACGCAAAGCGAAGTAATTATGAAAAAACAATTATTCATCATAGCCTTAGCTTGCATAGGCATAACCACCCAAGCACAGAACATCAATGGCGCTTGGAGTGGAGAACTGAATGCTGGTTTTCAGAAGATTAAGGTGGTGCTGAATTTGAGCGACGAAGGCAAATGCACACTCGATAGTCCAGACCAAGGTGCATTTGGCATACTTGCAATCACCAACTTCGTTTCTGCTGATTCTGTCAACGTAAGTGTTGCATCGCTCAATGCATCTTATGCAGCTAAGTTGCAGAATGGCGAGCTGAAGGGAACATTCATTCAAAACGGTTTTAAGTTGCCATTGAGCCTCAAGCCAAGTGAGAAAGTAGAGTTGAAACGTCCTCAGACCCCACAACCACCATATCCCTACGAGACCGAGGAAGTGACATTCCAGAACACCAAAGCTGGAGCTACACTTGCAGGTACGCTAACCATTCCTGCTAATGGTTCAAAGTATGTGCTACTGATGGTTACAGGCAGTGGCGCTCAGAATCGCGACGAAGAGGTGTTTGGCCATAAGCCATTTGCTGTATTAGCAGACAGATTGGCACGTGCCGGTATCGCTACTTTACGGTATGACGATAGAGCCACAGGAAAGTCTGTTGGCGGCATGGATCCTAATGTTACCACACTCGATTTCGCAGAAGATGCAAAAGCAGGCATCGAGTGGCTTCGCTCGCAGAAGCGATTCAAGAAGATAGGCATTATTGGCCATAGCGAAGGCGGCACCATCGCCTTTATGCTTGGTGCACAAAAGAAGGTTGACTTTATTGTATCGCTTGCAGGCACAGCCGTTAAAGGTGACAGTGTTATTTTGGAACAGAACAAGGCACTTGGTGGGCCATTGGCAGCGGGTCTTACGATAGAACAGCTTTACGCCATGCCAGCCATCAAGAAGGCGATAGACGAAAATGCATGGTATCGTTTCTTTATGCAGTACGATCCACAAGCCGATATCGCAAAAATCAAGTGTCCTGTGATGGCTCTGAATGGCAGCAAAGACCTACAGGTTATTTCTACCCAAAATCTTCCTGCCCTACGTCGTACTCTCCCTAAAAACGAGCGCAACCTGATTAGAGAATACGACGCCCTCAATCACCTCTTCCAACACTGCACCACAGGGCTCCCCACAGAATACGGCATGATAGAAGAGACCTTCTCAGAAGAGGCACTGAACGATATTGTCGCTTGGATTAAACAATTGTAGCAAGACAATAGCCTAGCATTAAAAGCTATTCTTATAGAAGTTGCCATTTTTTTACCTAAATGTCATAATTGGTTTTAACATACAGATTATTAACAAGTTAAATGCTATGACATTGAATTTCAAAATGTCATACTTTCCAGCTTTTTGAGCTGTTTTCTGCAAAAGTCAGCTTCCGACAGCTGCAAGGAATATAGTCTATGCTGATTAACCCTGCCTTATTCTGCAATAACCTTGGAGTATTCTTCAATACTCCGATAGTAATGAAAAATATTCCGAAAGTAATGAAAATTACTCCAAAAGTAATGAAAAATCCAGTAACCCCACAAAAGAGACACTTTGTGAGCTGGACCGTAATTGACAACAGCACAAGAAAAAGTAATCAGAGGAGCCCCCTGATTACCTAATGTTACATTTTTGATTTATTCATTAATCCATTCTAATATTGGATAACCGTCTTTTCCAAACTTCCACTGACTGTAAATTCGACACCTTTGTCTTTAATATCTGTTGTTAATAATATTAATAATGTATATCCTACCACCGTCAGAGCGATGGAGATGAGAGGGAGACAGTTCTGTTTCTATGTCATAGGCTGACTTGTTTTTGGTTCAACTTCACATTAACTGTTTATTCTGTGTGCAAATATATGAATTTTTTCTGAATAAACGAACAAAGTTCGCGGAAAAGTTTGTATCTTTGCACAACGATAACATTAAAAAACTATAGCAATTATGAAGATTTCAAAGAAAATGCAAGATGCGTTCAACGCACAGATTACAGCCGAACTGTATTCATCTAACCTCTACCTGCAGATGGCTTTCTGGTTCCGCAAGGAGGGCTGGAAGGGCTTTGCTGCCTGGATGTTCGACCACTCAAACGAGGAGAAGGAGCATGCCCTGAAGATGGCCGACTTCGTGCTGAACCGTGGGGGCGAGGCCATTGTTACAGCCATCGATGCCCCAACGCAAGACTTCAAGGATCCCAAGGACATCTTTGAACAGACGCTGAAGCACGAGGAGTGGGTGACAGAGAAAATCAACGAACTGGCTGATGTAGCTGACGCAGAGCACGACCGCGCCTCAATCAACTTCGTCGACCAGTTCATCGACGAGCAGGTTGAGGAGGAAAAGACCGTCCGCGACATCCTCAACCTCTTCCGCCATCGCGACGGCCACACCGTTGCCACAATCGACGACATCGTGGGCAACGTGAAGGAAGCGTAAAGAGTTATTCCTATAAACAAAAGGTCGCATCATGTCTATTATGATGCGACCTTTTTTTTAATGAGCAGATTATTTGTATTCTTTTAGCAAAGCTGTGATATCAGAAATGAGTCGTGGCGTTTTATACTCGCGACCGTCGATGCCGTAAACTACAGCAAAAGCGAAATTGTCGGCCAGACACTCTTCCGGAGCGAAGACATAATCGGTATTTCTGCCCACCACATCCCAGAAATCCGGCACTTGGCTGACAGGATAATAGGTGTCCAAGGCATCGACAGGGACAAGAACACTCTGGTTGAATTTGAAAAACGAGGCATCCTTTCCTTCTTCAGCTGAAGCCTCCGCCCATGTCTTGGTATATAGCACAATCAGTACGCACTTACGCTTCACGCCGTCGATAGTGAATGTGGCATAGTTGTCGATGTGCTCCACGTCGGGATTAGTGATAATCATCTTCCCGATGGCTGGCGAGAAGACATAGTCAGTACCTGTTACCGTAAAGCCTATCAAACTGTACATCCTACTGCGAAAGGAGGGAGAGTTGCGTGTCAGACAATGGAACATCTCGTGGGCAATAGTCTGATAGAATCTGGACGGATTACTCTCTGCCAGCTTCAGTAGCTTTTCACCTACATATATCTCTGTCTTGTGTGTATATGCAGCCGAATAGCCCTCTTCCTCCATTGTTGTCTTGACAAAAACGATATCCTCACTGGGGAACGGCAATGAGCAGACACCCATGGTCTCCAGCCTCCGCTTCACATAGTCCACGCCTTTCGCAATGGCAGTTTTTTCCGCTTCACTGAACTCTCGCACAGAAGCCTTCGCCATAGCCTTCAGTTCGTCGAGAGTGGCTCCAGTCTTCTTCATACGCCAGTCAATGTCGTTTTGCGTCAGGCTGTTATGATACTCGCTATTACCTAGCAGCAGTTGCTGCCCTTCACCCAGGGTGGCGCAGTGATAGTTGATGACTACTGTCCGTACGGGATTGTCCTTCTCATCATTCCGACACGAGACTAATACACACACACATAGCACAATGACAATTACTTGCGCAATGTTCCTTTTAAATAATAATGCTTTCGATTTCATGCCTGCAAAGATACAAATATAATTTGAAACAGCAAAAAAAGAGCCATTTTACTTTTTATCTATAAAATAAGGATGGAACTATTGTGCTCCATCCCTACCTTTATTTATTATATAAAAAACTTAGTCGGCGAGCTTTGCCTTGATCATCTCGCGGTTCAGGCGGGCGATGTTGGCGATGGTCTCGTTCTTCGGGCAGACAGCCTCGCAAGCGCGAGTGTTGGTGCAGTTACCGAAGCCAAGCTCATCCATCTTGGCAACCATGTTCTTCACACGACGGGCAGCCTCTACGCGACCCTGAGGAAGCAGAGCGAGCTGAGAAACCTTAGACGAAACGAAGAGCATGGCAGAACCGTTCTTACAAGCTGCTACGCAAGCACCACAGCCGATGCAGCTGGCGCAGTCCATAGCCTCGTCGGCATCCTCCTTAGGAATGAGGATAGCATTGGCGTCCTGAGCCTGGCCTGTGCGGATGGTGGTGTAGCCACCTGCCTGGATAATCTTATCGAAGGCATTGCGGTCTACCATACAGTCCTTGATAACAGGGAAGGCAGCTGAGCGCCAGGGCTCGACGGTGATAACGTCGCCATCGTTGAAACGACGCATATACAGCTGACAGGTGGTAGCTCCACGCTCTGTCTTTCCGTGGGGCGTACCGTTGATGTAGAGTGAGCACATACCGCAGATACCCTCGCGGCAGTCGTGGTCGAACACGAAGGGCTCCTTGCCCTCGTTGATGAGTTCCTCGTTCAGGATGTCAAGCATCTCGAGGAATGAGGTATCATCGGGGATGTCATGCATTTCGTGGGTATCGAAATGTCCCTGGTCCTTGGGGCCATTCTGGCGCCAGAACTTTATTGTAAATGAAATATTCTTTGCCATACCTTATTAGTTCTTATAGTTACGTGTCTGTACCTTAATAGCTTCGTACTCCAGAGGCTCCTTGATGAGCTCGGGCTCGTTACCCTTGCCCTTGTACTCCCAGCAGCCTACGTAGAAGTAGTTCTCATCGTCGCGCTTGGCTTCGCCTTCCTCCGTCTGATACTCCTCGCGGAAGTGACCGCCACAGCTCTCATTACGAGAGAGGGCATCGAAAGCCACGAGTTGACCCATCGTGAAGAAGTCACGGAGGTGGATAGCCTTGTCGAGCTCAACGTTCAGACCCTCCTTAGTGCCAGGCACGAAGAGGTTGGTATCGAACTCCTTCTCGAGCTCGTGCATCTTCTTCAGACCCGTCTTCAGGCCCTCAGCGGTGCGGCCCATGCCGACATACTCCCACATGATGTGACCCAGCTCCTTGTGGATAGAGTCAACAGAGCGCTTACCCTTGATGTTGAGCAGACGATCAAGCTCTGCATCCACCTTCTTCTCAGCCTCGTCAAACTCAGGACGGTCTGTGGGAACCTTCGGCCAAACAGCCTGGTCGGCCAGGTAGTTCTGGATGGTGTAAGGCAGCACGAAGTAACCATCGGCCAGACCCTGCATCAGAGCCGAAGCACCAAGGCGGTTAGCACCGTGATCAGAGAAGTTGCACTCACCAATAGCGAACAAACCAGGGATAGTAGTCTGCAGCTCGTAGTCAACCCAAATACCACCCATCGTGTAGTGGATAGCAGGATAGATCATCATCGGCTTGTAGTACTTCACGCCGTTGATCTCGTTAGCTACGTCGCCAGGGAATACATCGGTGATTTCCTCGTACATCTCGAAGAGGTTACCGTAGCGCTGCATGATGACATCCAGGCCCAGACGGTTGATAGACTCCGAGAAGTCGAGGAACACGGCGAGACCCGTATTGTTGACACCGAAGCCCTTGTCGCAACGCTCCTTGGCAGCACGCGATGCAACGTCACGAGGTACGAGGTTACCGAATGCCGGATAGCGGCGCTCCAGATAGTAGTCACGATCCTCCTCAGGAATCTCCCAGCCCTGCTTGGTACCTGCCTGCAGAGCCTTGGCATCCTCTATCTTCTTCGGTACCCAGATACGACCATCGTTACGCAGCGACTCAGACATCAGCGTCAGCTTAGACTGCTTGTCGCCATGAACGGGGATACACGTTGGGTGAATCTGCACGTAAGAAGGATTAGCAAAGTAAGCTCCCTTACGATAGCACTGAACGGCTGCCGTGCAGTTGCAACCCATAGCATTGGTAGAGAGGAAGTAGGTATTTCCGTATCCACCAGTGGCAATGACCACAGCGTTTGCCGAGAAGCGCTCCAGCTTACCGGTTACGAGGTTCTTGGCAATGATACCACGGGCACGTCCGTCGACGATGACCACATCCTCCATCTCGTAGCGCGTATAGAGCTTCACCTTCTTGGCCTGCACCTGAGCACTCAGCGAAGAGTAAGCACCGAGCAGCAGCTGCTGACCCGTCTGACCCTTGGCATAGAACGTACGGCTCACCTGGGCACCACCGAACGAACGGTTGGCCAGCATGCCGCCATACTCACGGGCAAAGGGAACACCCTGAGCCACGCACTGGTCGATGATGTTGTTTGACACCTCAGCCAGACGATATACGTTGGCCTCGCGGGCACGATAGTCACCACCCTTCACGGTGTCGTAGAACAGACGATAGACCGAGTCACCATCGTTCTGATAGTTCTTGGCGGCATTGATACCACCCTGTGCGGCGATAGAGTGTGCACGGCGGGGTGAGTCCTGAATGCAGAGATTAATCACGTTGAAGCCCATCTCACCCAGTGAAGCAGCTGCAGAAGCACCAGCCAGACCGGTACCAACCACTATCACGTCAAGCTTCAGCTTGTTCTTGGGGTTTACCAGACGCTGATGAGCCTTATATTCCTTCCATTTCTCAGGCACTGGTCCTGCAGGAATCTTAGAATCAATTACTTTTGCCATAATAATTTTCAATTATCAATTTTCAATTATCAATTAATTAACAGCAGCTACCAGCATAGCAGTAGAGACTTGGAGCCAACTTGAAGGCAAAAGCCAGAACAACTACGAGGAAACCAAGCATGAGCAGCGTTACATAAATGAAGCCGATTATCTTCCAACGGCAGAGCCACACCTTACCACTAATACCCAGCGTCTGCATAGCTGACCAGAAGCCGTGGGTGAGGTGGAACCAGATAGCACAAAGCCAGATGATGTAGAGCACTACATAGACAGGATTAGAGAACGTGTCGATGATGAAGGCAAAGCCGTCACCAGGCAGATGACCGAAGCTGGTACCCAGCAACTCGGCAAACATCATGTTGTACCAGAAGTTGAACAGGTGGAGCAACAAGCCCAGGCAGATAATGATACCCAGCACCAGCATGTTCTTAGAAGCCCACTCTACCTTGCCGGCATTCACCGTCGTAGCGACATCGTAGCGATTGTTGCCACGAGCCGTACGGTTCTGTGCGGTAAGGATGAACGCATAAACGATGTGAATCACAGCCAGGGCTGCCAAACCTATTGTTGCCACTACAGCATACCAGTTGGCACCCAGCAATTCGCAAATCATGTTGTAAGCCTCACCCGAGAACAGCGCGACAATGTTCATGCAACAGTGGAATGTCAGGAACAGAATCAGCGCAATACCCGTTACGGACATTACAACTTTTCGACCGATTGATGAATTAAATAACCACATAAATTGAATTTAAATTATTAATAATTTGAACTTGAAATACTTGTTATTAGGTACACGCGTACGTTTTAGGCTACAAAGATACTATAAAATAATGAATCCCGCAAACGTTTTCGTAAGAAAATTTGCTATTTATACAAAATATTAGGTAACTTTGCACCCAAAATCAATCGTATATGGCTGCACACAATGAGCTTGGGACATGGGGTGAAAACGTTGCAACAGACTACCTTAGAAGCAAGGGTTACATCATCCTGGAGCGTGACTGGAAGTCTGGTCACCGCGATATTGACATCATAGCAAAAGATGGCAACGTAGTGGTATTCGTCGAGGTAAAGACACGTCGCAATCAGCTCTTTGGTGAACCAGAAGAAGCCATTGACTACACGAAACTGCGTAACCTGCGCGCTGCCATTAATCACTATGTCAAGTCAAAGGGCATTCGACAAGAAATCCGACTGGACGCCATCAGCATAGTCGGTACTCCCCAACAACAACCAAAGATTGACCATATCATAGACTTTCCTTTGTACTAAACAAGGAGCATGAAAAGAGAAGCCGGCTTTTCTTTTGCATTGCCCTCGTTTTTTCGTAACTTTACGACAAAAAGTTGTGAAGTTACTCCGTCTCTGCAAAAAAAAGAAACGACTTTCTTTGTTTTGCTCTCGACTTTTCGTAACTTTGCCCCATGATTCAGAAATATGACGTGATAGTTATTGGTGGCGGACATGCCGGATGCGAGGCTGCAACAGCCTCAGCCAATATGGGTGCGAAGACCTGTCTGGTCACTATGGACATGAACAAGATAGCGCAGATGTCGTGCAATCCTGCCATTGGTGGTATTGCCAAAGGTCAGATAGTGCGCGAGATAGATGCCTTAGGAGGTCAGATGGCACTCGTCACCGATGCCACAGCCATCCAATTCCGAATGCTGAACCGTTCGAAAGGGCCTGCCGTTTGGAGCCCTCGTGCCCAATGCGACAGAGGAAAATTCATCTGGAAATGGCGCTCCGTTCTTGACGAAACTCCCAACCTGAATATCTGGCAAGACCAAGCCGATGAGCTGTTGGTAAAAGACGGTAAGGCTGTTGGTGTAAAGACCATCTGGGGTTGCGAGCTGAGGGCCAAATGTGTCATCGTGACTGCCGGCACTTTCTTGAACGGACTGATGCACATCGGAAGGCGAATGGTATCAGGTGGACGTATTGCTGAGCCTGCCGTACCTCACTTTACTGAGAGCATCACGCGTCACGGCATCCATTCTGCTCGAATGAAGACGGGCACACCTGTTCGCATCGACAAGCGTAGCATCCACTTCGAAGATATGGAACGACAGGATGGTGAAAACGGCTACTACCAGTTCTCGTATATGGGTCAACAGCGACCTCTGAAACAACTACCCTGTTGGGTTTGCTACACCAACCCTGAGGTGCACGAAACATTACGTAGCGGATTAGCTGACTCACCTCTTTACAATGGTCAGATACAGTCGATAGGTCCACGCTATTGCCCTTCGATAGAAACCAAACTGGTCACCTTCCCTGACCGTCCACAACACCTGTTGTTTTTGGAACCTGAAGGTGAGGATACTAACGAGATGTATCTGAATGGCTTCTCTTCTTCGCTGCCTATGGATGTGCAGATAGAAGCCCTCAAGAAAATTCCAGCCCTCAGAGACATCAAAGTATATCGTCCCGGGTATGCCATAGAATACGATTTCTTCGACCCCACGCAACTGAAACACTCGCTGGAATCGAAAATCATCGACGGATTGTTTATGGCAGGACAGGTGAATGGCACTACCGGCTATGAAGAGGCTGGCGGACAAGGCACGTTGGCCGGCATCAATGCCGCACTGAAAGCCGGTTCAGTAGGTTGCTGTGACACAGCAACAGACAAGACATTCGAACTGAAGCGCGACGAGGCCTACATCGGTGTGCTGATTGACGACCTGGTCACAAAAGGGGTGGATGAGCCCTACCGTATGTTTACCTCGCGTGCGGAATATCGTATCCTGCTACGACAAGATGATGCTGATGCACGCTTGACGGAGAAGGCATACCAATTAGGCATTGCCAAAAGAGAGCGTTACGACTGGTGGATGGAGAAGAAAAAAGCTATCGAAGAAATCGAAGCATTCTGTAGTTCTTTTGCCATTAAACCCAAGGTGGTTAATAGCGCTTTGGAAGCTCTTGGCTCTACCCCACTCGTCTATGGCTGTAAACTGGAAGACCTCGTGGCTCGCCCAGAGTTGAACTTCGAAAAGCTATACCAGATAGTGCCAGAGCTGAAAGCGCAGATTGAACGTCTGCCCAATCGCAAAGAAGAGATAGCAGAGGCCGCAGAAATTCATATCAAATACAAGGGCTATATCGAACGCGAACGTCTGGTAGCAGAAAAGATGCACCGTCTGGAAAATATTAAGATTAAGGGAAAGTTCGACTATCCAAACCTTACTGCCATTTCAACCGAGGCACGACAGAAATTAGAGAAGATTCAACCGGAAACGCTGGCACAAGCCAGTAGAATACCAGGAGTAAGTCCGAGCGACGTCAACGCCATGTTAGTACTATTAGGCAGATAATGTTTCACGTGGAACAAAACATAAATATAATAACGATAAAACCAAAGATTATGAACAACAAAACATTGATGGCGAATCTTCGCTGCGTACCTGATTTCCCACAGAAAGGTATTAACTTCCGTGACGTGACTACCCTGTTTAAGAATCCTGCCTGTCTGCAGATTATGGTCGACGAACTCTACGAGATGTACAAAAACAAAGGTATCACCAAGATTGTAGGCATCGAAAGTCGCGGGTTTGTGATGGCTTCCGCTTTGGCAGTAAAGTTGGGAGCCGGTGTAGTCTTAGCCAGAAAACCTGGTAAGTTGCCTGCACCTGCCGTTCAGGAGAGCTACACCAAAGAATACGGAACCGACACCATTGAAATCCACGAGGATGCTATCAACGACAAAGACATTGTGTTGTTGCACGACGACCTCTTAGCAACGGGAGGAACCATGAAAGCTGCAGTCAATCTAGTGAAGAAGTTCAATCCGCTTGGCGTATACGTCAACTTCCTAATTGAAATTACTGACGAAGGACTGCACGGACGAGACGTGTTTGACAAGGACACGGAGGTAACCACGTTGATTACCGTTTAATGTTTCACGTGAAACAATTCGAATGATGAAGGAAGAAAACGAAGCAAGGTTAGAGCGGTTGAAAGGGATAGTCAAAGCGATGCCTGAGAAACCTGGTAGCTATCAGTATTACGATGCTGAGGGTACCATTATCTATGTAGGCAAGGCAAAGAAACTGAAATCGCGCGTTTCGTCCTATTTTCATACAGAGGTGGACCGTTTCAAGACGAAGGTGCTCGTCAGCAAGATACATGATATCAGCTATACCGTAGTGAATACAGAAGAAGATGCCTTGTTGCTGGAAAATGCACTCATCAAGAAGTATAATCCACGATATAATGTATTGCTTAAGGACGGTAAAACATACCCTTCCATCTGCATCACAAAGGAATATCTTCCTCGTATCTTTCCTACTAGAAACATCAATAAGAAATGGGGCACCTATTATGGTCCCTATTCACATGTAGGAGCCATGCATGGCGTGCTCGAACTCATCAAGAATTTGTACCATCCGCGTACATGCAAACAGCCGTTTACCAAGGAAGGTGTGGAGCAGGGAAAATATCAGGTTTGCCTGGAATATCACATCAAGAATTGTGGCGGCCCGTGTGTTAGTAGACAATCGCTCGAGGACTATCAGAAGAACATTGCTCAAGCTCGTGAAATCCTTAAAGGAAATACACGCGAAGTACAACGCGAGCTACGCGAAGAAATGATGAAACTATCAGAAGAACTTCGTTTCGAAGAGGCTGAAGAAGTGAAACGCAAGTACCTGTTGTTAGAGCAATTTGTAGCTAAGAGCGAGGTGGTTAGTCATACTATTGATAATGTAGATGTGCTCTCCATCACCAACGATGAAAAGGTTGCTTTCGTCAACTATATCCATGTGTCGAACGGTCAGATTAACCAGTCGTTCACCTTCGAATATAAGAAGAAACTGGCGGAAACTAACGAGGAGTTGCTACAGTTAGCCATCGTCGAGATGCGGGAGCGTTTTCAGAGTAACGCCAAGGAGATTATTCTGCCTCAAGAAATCGATTTAGACTTGGAAGGAGTAACGATTACCGTTCCACAACGTGGTGATAAGAAGACCCTACTCGACCTCTCGCTGATGAATGGCAAACAGTATAAATTTGATCGCCTGAAGCAGGCCGAAAAACTGAATCCTGAGCAGAAACAGGTACGGCTGATGAAGGAATTGCAGGACTTACTGCACCTTCCCAAGATGCCATACCAGATGGAGTGTTTCGACAACTCAAACATCAGCGGCACGGATGCCGTAGCAGCCTGTGTGGTGTTCAAGAAAATGAAACCTTCAAAGCAGGATTACCGCAAGTATAACATCAAGACGGTAGTAGGTCCTGACGATTATGCCTCGATGAAAGAGGTTGTATACAGGCGGTATCATCGCCTCATACAAGAAGAGCAGCCCCTACCCGACCTCATCGTTGCTGATGGTGGAAAGGGGCAGATGGAGGTCATACGCCAGGCAGTTCAAGATGAACTGGGACTTGATATCCCGATAGCTGGATTAGCCAAAAACGACCGTCATCGAACGAACGAACTTTTGTATGGCTTCCCTCCCAGAGTCGTTGGCATAAAGGACACCTCAGAACTGTTCAAGGTGCTTACCCATCTGCAAGACGAAGTACACCGTTTTGCTATCACTTTCCATCGAGAGAAACGTTCTAAACACGCATTACACTCTGAGCTGGATGATATCAAGGGCATCGGACCCAGGACGCGCGATGAACTACTAAAAGCCCTGAAATCAGTAAAACGGATAGGTGAGACGGAATTATCTGTATTAGAAGGAATTATCGGAGCGGCAAAAGCCGAAATAGTATACCAACACTTCCATCAGAATTAGAAAAATTTGGTGGAATAAAATTAATGTTGTAACTTTGCAATCATGAGAGCAGTAATACAACGAGTTAGCAAGGCAAGCGTAACTATCGAAGGAACGGTAAAAAGCCAGATACAACAGGGTTTCCTCATCCTGTTGGGCATCTGTGACGATGACTCGATGGAGGATGTTGACTGGCTAGTCAGGAAAATTGCCAATCTACGGGTTTTCGACGACGAAAAAGGCGTGATGAATCGCTCTATATTGGATATGAATGGTGAGGCCTTGGTAGTAAGTCAGTTCACGCTTTATGCCAGCTATAAAAAAGGTAACCGCCCTTCGTGGTTCAAGGCAGGCTCGCACGAGCACTCTATCCCACTCTACGAGGCATTTTGTAAGACGTTAAGTGACCAACTTGAAAAACCAGTTGGAACAGGAGAATTTGGGGCAAATATGCAGGTGGAGCTGCTCAACGACGGTCCCGTCACCATTTGTATGGACACTAAAAACAAAGAATAAAAACTATGAAGAAATATCTAAGAGAACTTGAGGTTTCAGGACTGATATTAGTCATTATTGGTATTATCTGTTCCTGGGTATGGGGCAGTTCTTTTGGCATGTGGCCCTGTTTGATAGGACTGTTTCTATGGCTCATTACTTTTCTGTATAAAGCTTTCAACTGGAATGAATACGAGCGCGAGAATCGTCAGAATATCATCATTCTGATTATCACTATCATTATACTAACCTTGCAAATGTTGATTAGACAATGACCATCAAAGAAGCACAAGAAGCTGTAGATCAGTGGATTAAGACGTATGGCGTGCGCTATTTCTCAGAACTGACCAATATGGCAGTACTGACTGAGGAGGTTGGCGAACTGGCTCGCGTGATGGCTCGTAAGTATGGCGACCAGAGCTTTAAACCTGGCGAGAAAGACAATCTGGGCGATGAAATGGCAGATGTGTTGTGGGTGCTGATTTGCCTGGCCAACCAAACAGGTGTAGACCTGACTGAAGAACTGAAGAAGAATCTTGAGAAAAAGACCCAAAGAGACAAAGACAGACATATCAATAACGTTAAACTCAAATAAATCATGAAGACTATGGAAGAAAACAAGTATGAGAAGGCTTTGAGCCTTTACAATTGCGAGATTTCAGACGAAGAGGTAAAAGCAGCGGTGAAGAAAATCATTGCTGAGAAAGTACCTGAAAATGATACCCAGGAAGTGAAGAAATTCCTGATGGGGTCGGTAGAATTGACTACCCTGAAGACTACCGACTCTGAAGAGAGCGTGATGGCATTTACAGAACGCGTCAACGACTTCGACGAGCAGTATCCTGACCTGCCCCACGTTGCCACAATATGTGTTTATCCCTGCTTCGCTAAGACGGTAGCTGAAACGCTGGAGGTTGACGGCGTTGAAATCGCCTGCGTCAGCGGTTCATTCCCGTCATCACAAGCGCTGATAGAAGTAAAGGTAGCTGAGACTGCTCTTGCTGTCAAGGATGGTGCTACGGAGATTGACATCGTGATGTCAGTAGGTAAATTCCTGAGTGGGAACTACGAAGAGGTAGCCGATGAAATCGCTGAATTGAAGGCAGTTTGTGGTGAAAAGAAGATGAAGGTCATTCTGGAAACGGGATGCTTGAAGACCGCTGCGAACATCAAGAAAGCCTCTATCCTCTCCATGTATGCCGGCGCTGATTACATCAAGACCTCTACCGGTAAACTGGAGCCCGCTGCCACACCAGAAGCTGCCTACGTGATGTGTCAGGCCATCAAGGAATACTACGAGAAGACAGGCATTCAGATAGGATTCAAGCCTGCTGGTGGACTCAACACACCGATGGATGCTGTCATCATGTACACTATCGTCAAGGAAGTTTTGGGCGAGAAATGGCTCACCAACAAGTGGTTCCGCATGGGAACCTCACGTCTGGCTAACCTGCTGCTGAGCGAGGTTACAGGCGTAGATACGAAATTCTTTTGATTTAGTAGTTACGCTGAACGACGTAATCGACATAGGCTGTCAGGGCTTCCTTGACAGCCTTTTCTTTGACGTTGTCCTGAATATAGTCCATGCAGAGCTTGCTGAATTTAGCCATCTGTTGTTCTGCATAGTCGATACCTCCGTTCTGCTTTGTAAACTCCACCAAAACAGCGATTTCATCAGTATTGATAGTTCCTGCCTTCACTTTCTTGGCCAAAGTCAGCATCGCCTCGAAATTGGTATTGTTCAGCGCGTAGATAACTGGCAGCGTCAGCTTGCCTTCAGCCATATCGTTTCCTGTAGGCTTTCCTATCTCTTTCGAATCAAAATAATCGAAGATATCATCACGAATCTGGAACATCATACCCAGGTTCAGACCAAACTCCTTAGCCTTAGCTACTTCGTCATCAGAAGCGTTGGCAGACAAGGCTCCTATGGCAGCACAAGCTTCAAACAAGGCAGCGGTCTTTTTCCTGATGACTTCGTAATAGACATCCTCTCTGATTTCCTGATTCTTAATATTCGACAACTGGAGCAGTTCGCCTGCAGAAAGAACCTGACCCAATTCAGCCAGATATCCGATGATACGTTGATTATTGGTGAATGAAACATTCAGCAAGACGGTAGAGAGAATATAGTCGCCAACCAAGACTGCCACCTTATTATTATAGGAGACATTGACTGAAGGCTGTCCACGACGTTCGTTGCTCTCATCGACCACATCGTCGTGAATAAGTGACGAGGTATGAAGCAATTCCAGACTTACGGCTGAATACTGCGTCACATCAGTAATCTTCCCATAGTTCTTAGCCATGAGCAGCAGCAACATGGGACGCATGTGCTTTCCCCCACGTTTCTGCACGTAAGCCAACACTTCAGAAAGCAAGGCATCCGTATGAGAAAAGCTACTATTGAACAGCTTGGTAAAGTTGTTCAAATCGTCTTCAATCGGTTGTCTGATAATTGATAAATAGTCCATTATCACTTAAATTTGTGACAAAATTAGTGAAAAACTTTCTAATTACCATATTTTTTAGTAATTTTACGCAGAAAATAAACATTGTTATATGGAAAAACTGTTCCTTTTGGATGCTTATGCACTCATTTATCGTGCTTATTACGCCTTTATCAAGAATCCACGTATCAACTCGAAAGGACTCAATACGAGTGCCGTGATGGGCTTTGTCAATACATTACAGGAGGTGCTGACCAAAGAGCGGCCTACTCACCTCGGAGTAGCTTTCGACCCTCATGGTCCTACATTCCGCAGCGAGGCCTACCCTGCCTATAAGGCACAACGTGAAGCTACGCCTGAGGATATCAAGCAGAGTGTACCTATTATTAAAAACATCCTGAAGGCTTGGAACATTCCCATTCTGGAGGTTGAAGGCTTCGAAGCCGACGACGTCATCGGAACTTTGGCCACCAAAGCTGGCGAGCAAAGTATCCAGACTTACATGCTGACTCCCGATAAAGATTATGGCCAGCTGGTGACAGACCACGTGTTCATCTATCGTCCTCGTCATGGAGGGGGCTATGAGGTGATGGGACCTGAAGAGGTGAAAGCAAAATATGCCATTCCATCGACAGAAGCCGTCATAGACCTGTTGGCGCTGATGGGCGACTCGGCAGATAACTTTCCTGGTTGTCCTGGTGTGGGTGAGAAAACAGCAGTCAAACTGATTAATGAGTTTGGAACAGTAGAGAGCCTCATCAGTCGAACTTCCGAATTGAAAGGTGCGCTGAAGACCAAAGTCGAAACTCATGTCGATGACATCCGACTTTCGAAATTCTTGGCAACCATCAAGACGGATGTTCCCATCGAACTCCGGATGGACGAACTGAAGATGACGGAACCCAACGAGACAGAATTGGCAAAACTCTTCGAAGAACTGGAGTTCAAGAGTCTGATTTCGAAGATTCTTAAAAAACCTGAAGCAAAGCAAAAACCCGTTAACGGACAACTCGATTTGTTTGCCGATTTTGCGCCCGAGGGGTCGAGCGAGCCCGAATTTTCGAGTTTTGAGACGTTAAAATCGGTGCCTCACGATTACCAACTCGTTGAAAAAGAAGGAGATATCAGAAAATTATATGATTTTTTTAGGACAAAAGATTTTCTCGTTCTAGATACGGAAACCACTTCTACGTCGCCCATCGACGCAGAATTGGTGGGTTTGAGCTTCTCCGTTGAAGAACACAAGGCGTTTTATGTGCCCGTTCCAGCCAATCGTAAAGAAGCGTTGCGAATTGTTAATATCTTTAAACCGCTCTATGAAGACCCCTCAATTCTCAAAGTTGGCCAGAATCTGAAGTACGACCTCGAGGTGTTGCGCAACTATGACATCGAGCTGAAAGGAAAGATGTGGGACACGATGATTGCCCACTACCTCATCCAACCCGAACTGCGTCACAACATGGACTATATGGCTGAGGTGTATCTGCACTACAAGACTATCCATATCGACGAGCTGATAGGTCCTAAGGGAAAGACTCAGCGTTCCATGCGCGACCTCTCCCCCACCCTCGTCTACGAATATGCTTGCGAAGATGCCGACATCACCCTTCAGCTGAAAAACAAGTTGGAGCCGGAGCTGAAACGACTGGATTGCGAGCGGCTGTTCTACGACATTGAGATGCCCCTGATGCCGGTCTTGGCAGAGATGGAGATGAATGGTGTCTGTCTGGATACGCAGTCGTTGGCTGAAACCAGCAAGCAGTTTACCACCCGCATGAACGACATCGAACAACGCATCTACGAGTTGGTTGGTGAACAGTTTAATATTGCTTCACCCAAACAGGTAGGCGAGATTCTCTTCGATAAGCTGAAGATTGTCGAGAAGGCCAAGAAGACCAAAAAAGGACAGTATGTCACCTCTGAGGAAGTGCTGCAACAGCTCAAAAACAAGCATGAAATCGTGGCTGACATCCTGGAGCATCGAGGACTGAAAAAACTCATCGGCACCTATATCGACGCGTTGCCCAAACTGATTAACCCACATACTGGCCATATCCATACCTCGTTCAATCAGACGATTACAGCTACAGGTCGGTTGTCGTCATCAGACCCCAACCTGCAAAACATTCCTATTCGGGGTGAAGACGGAAAGGAGATTCGCAAGGCATTCATTCCTGAACCCGGTTGCCTGTTCTTCTCTGCCGACTATAGCCAGATAGAACTTCGCGTGATGGCTCATCTGTCTGGCGACAAGAATATGATAGAAGTATTTCAAGAAGGCAAAGACCTGCATGCCGCTACGGCTGCCAATATCTATAAGAAGCCTATCGACGAGGTGACGCGCGACGAGCGAACCAAGTCGAAGCGAGCCAACTTCGGCATCATTTATGGCATCACCGTCTTTGGTTTAGCAGAACGTCTGGATATTCCTCGAGACGAAGCTAAGATGCTGATTGACGGCTACTTCGAGACTTTCCCACAGGTGCACGACTATATGGAGCAGTCGAAGGAGATAGCCCGCCAGAAGGGTTACGTCACTACCCTATTCGGACGTCGTCGCTATCTGCCCGACATCAATAGCGCCAATGCTACCGTTCGAGGCTTTGCTGAGCGTAACGCCATCAATGCTCCTATTCAAGGCACCGCTGCCGACATCATCAAAGTGGCGATGATTCACATCTTCGAACGTTTCAAGAGAGAAAACATCAAGAGCAAAATGATTCTCCAGGTACACGACGAACTCAACTTCAGCGTCCTCCCTAAAGAGAAAGAACGCGTAGAGCAAATCGTATTAGAAGAGATGCAGCAAGCCTTCCAGATGAAAGTACCCTTAGTCGCCGACTCCGGCTTCGGCACCAACTGGCTCGAAGCCCATTGACACATTTTAGTCCGTCCCGACGGACTGCCAGTACGAAGCCGACGTACTGCGAGTTCGCTCCCTACGGACTAAAAGTTTGTAATAGTCGGACTGACAGCTACATACTGTCCGCAGTTCCACGCTACGTAGTGTGAGGGTAAAAATTTCTGCTATATCATGTGCTTCGTTTTGACTATTATCCCTATATGGAAATGGTTAATCAATAATTAACGGAGTATCAGCGACTCTGCAAATTTATAGATGATAATACCTGCTGTAACGCTGACATTCATCGAGTGTTTGGTTCCCAACTGAGGAATCTCCAAACAGCCATCTGAGGCATCTACTACTTCCTGGTGGACGCCTTTTACTTCGTTACCCAGCACTACAGCGTATTTCTGAGCCCGCAGAGGCACGAACGTCTGCAGTTTGGTACTATGTTCCACCTGCTCGACCGAAAGTACCGTGTAGCCCTCTTTTTTGAGTTCTTCTACAGCCTCTAATGCCGTATTGAAGTAACGCCAGCTGACACTCTCCTCTGCACCAAGCGCAGTCTTGTGAATTTCGGTTGATGGCGGAGTCTGACAAATGCCACAAAGATAAACCGCTTCCACCCGGAAACTGTCAGCTGTGCGAAACACGCTGCCTATGTTATACATCGAGCGGACATCATCCAATACCACTATTAACGGCAGTTTCTCTGCCTCACGATATTCGTCTATCGTAAGCCGCTGCATCTCTATGGTTCTAATCTTGCGCATAAGTGTTGATAACTATGTGGATAACGTGTGCAAAGTTACAAAATAAATCACAATAAATAAATCTGTTGGCATAACTTAAGTGGATATTATTCATAAAATACGGGTTTATTTGCAACTTTTCCACCGATTTTTACTGAAAAAAGATATAAACTTATTAATTTTGCACCAAAATAGAGAAATGTGGATAAACTGCTTAACGCGCGAAATATCAGGAAGTAAGAATCCACACAGGATGTTGAAAACAGCAAACTACGGTTGGATAACCAATCTGGCAAGAAAACCTACTAAAAGTTTTGCACTTATCCACATCATATCATCCTATTCATTTCTCTTTTAAAGAAAAAATAAAAAGAAATAAAATATTATTGTGATGTTGAAAAAAGAATGGAAAGAACAGGGATTCATCGATGAACCTGTGGCAGAAGGTATTGATTTGAAGGCTGAAATTCGTCGTTTGTGTAAGGAAAAAGATGCTATTATCCTGGCACATTACTATACCATTGGCGATATTCAAGAGATAGCCGACTTTGTAGGCGACTCGCTGGCTTTGGCTCGTAAGGCTGCAGAGACGGATGCTAAGGTGATGGTGATGTGTGGCGTACATTTTATGGCAGAGACGTGTAAGCTGCTATCTCCTGACAAAACGGTATTATGTCCTGACCTGAATGCCGGTTGTTCGTTGGCTGACAGTTGCAAGGCTGAAGACCTGAAGAAATATAAAGATGAGCATCCTGGCTATCAAGTCATCTCTTACGTCAATACCACAGCAGCTGTCAAGGCGCTTACAGACGTCGTAGTCACCAGCGGTAATGCGAAGAAGGTGGTCGACCAGCTGCCCAAGGATGCCAAACTGATTTTCGGTCCTGACTATAATCTGGGTAATTATATCAATGAGGTGACAGGCCGGCAGATGCTGCTTTGGAATGGTGGCTGTCATGTGCATGAACGCTTCTCTGTTTCAAAAATTACTGAACTGAAGAAACAGTATCCTAATGCTGTCGTGATGGCTCATCTGGAGTGTAAAGGTCCTGTTTTGGCATTGGCTGATGTGAAGGGTTCAACCGCAGACATGCTGAAATTCGCACGACAGAATCGTGCTACACAATATATTGTGGCTACAGAGGCCGGTATTCTGCACGAGATGCAACGAACTTGTCCTGACAAGGAATTTATTCCTGTGCCTCCTGAAATCAGCGAGAGCGGCCTGGAATGCAGCTGTAACGAGTGCCAATATATGAAGATGAACTCGCTGCTGAAGATATACAACTGTCTGAAGTACGAATGGCCCTCGGTAGAGGTAGACCCTGAAATGGCCAAAGATGCCGTCAAGCCTATCGAACGCATGCTGGAGTTGAGCTGAGAAAAGTTTCATGGAAAAACAAAGGATTCAATGGTTAGCAGTATTAAGAGGTTTTAATATTGTATTAGTAGTTATGTTTCATGTCCAGTTGATAGACATGACTACTGGTGAAAACCATCTATTTTGTACTGCAATTACCGAGCCTTTTAATCCTATACGGATGCCATTGTTTATCTTTTGTTCAGGTGGGCTTCTGTATCTTAGCCGTATCAAGAAAGAATGGAGCATAAAAGATTTGTATGTTGATAAAATATACAGGATATTATGTCCATTCTTGTTTTTTGTGACATTCTATTATTTCTTCAAGGTATTGCTTAACGCTTTTGTTAAGACAAAAGTACCGTTGACGTTGACTTATTTTTTAGAGTCTTTCTGTATATATCCCAATCATCCTTCCGCCCATTTATGGTTCTTGGCTGTATTGTTTTGGTTTATGTTGCTATATCCGTTATTTGTGTGGTTGTGCAAGGAAAAGACAAGAATGATGTTATTCCTTGCATTTACCGTCCTTTTCTATTTATATGGCGACGTGTCGATAGATGGTGTAGACAACTACTTTTATATATTCAGTCTAAATCGGTATTTGGTCTACTTTTTCTTTGGAATATTTTTCTTCAAATACGAGTTATACAGATATTTTAGAACCGTCTATTCATTGTTGGCAACTGTTCTTGTCTATTCCATTTCATATAGCATGGAAATACCCCTAATAACAGAGGTTTCTGGAATTCTTTTCATGATTTCCCTTTGTCAGTTGTTAGCGGTACGTTATCCTTCTCTTTTTATCAGTTTTAGAGAGTATATCTATCAGATATTCTTAATGTCATTCATCTTTCAGCCATTTGTAGAGCTGATACTTTGGAAGAAGCTATTCTATCAGGAGAATCTCTTTCTTGTTTTCTATGTCCTGAACGTGCTTTCTGGTATATATTTACCTGTTTTGATAAGCCAGTTGGCGGAGCGTAGCTCTTGTCGAGTTTTGAAAATATGCTTAGGTCTTAAAACAGCATAAATACTATTCGTTCATGACCGTATCATAATCTGTCGAGTTTTGAACGATTCGCTTACCACAATGATATCTTTTGTTTAATAAGTCTTTTTCTGGGTAATAATAGGGTGTATTGATGCTTCCGAGCGTGAAAAGCAGATGAGGTAGATTGTCGGAAATAAAAGGCTTGTCAACGGCATTTTCAATTCTTGATAGAATATCAGGATAACGTTGTTTATAGCTATCAGAACACCATATCATCAATGGGATTTGATATTGATAGGTTAGTGAAAGTTTATTTTTCTCAGGTTCATGAGTACGACCTATTACATGTCTATAGTCATACACCTCCTCACCATGATCGGAAAGATAAACAATTGCTGCACAACGGTTTCTATAATAATTGAATATTTTACTAATAGTATAGTCGTTATATCTCGTAGCGTTATCATATTCAGCTATGGATTGTCGCTCTTGAGTGTTTAAATCCGGTCGATTGATATGATTCGCAGTAAACACCGTGTTCTCTTTGTTATTAGGATATCTACATTTAGCCTGTAAATGCTGACCAAGCAGGTGATATATTGTAAGTGTATGTCGTTTGTTTATTTTATGTTGAAATGTATAGTTCACAAACTCCAAATCGTCATCATATACTTTTTCATTGACAACATCGTATGCTAATTTCGTCATTTTCTTGCTGTGTAAATAAGAGCTGATAGAGAAATCATGAAAAGAAACATTACCAATTGCCTTTTGATTGTCCCACATAGCAACATTAAAGCCTGCTTGTTTGAAGATAATGGTAAAGGGTGGATAATCCGTCCAATATTGTCCAAGACTGATGCTATTTGTTGATGTCATGTTTTTGACAGCAAGCGTAGTCATGTTATATGGAGTGATAGCATCTGTAAAGACAAATAAGTTTCCTTGTAATTGTTCTTTCTTCATGTTTGGTGTTGTTTCTAAACCATAGCCATACAGCGACGCATGATGTTTACTAAAAGATTCTCCTATAATTACCACAATGTCCAACGAGTCAGAATCAATACATTTCGCAACTGTTTTCGATGCTTTTATGCAGGTGTTGATAGCTATGTTGTTTTCATCAGTTGTGAGACTGAGATGATATATAGAATATATAAGATTTGAAAGCGTGTTCTCTATGGCATAAAAAGCCTTTCCTTGATACCATAACTGCAGTTCATATTGTGTTTTCTTGGTGAACATATTACCAAGCAAGAGCAATTGAATGAATCCTACTATCAGCCATACTGACATCAGAGCAGCAGTTGTTTTAGGATAAAGATTGCGAAGGCTATATTTTTTCCGTTTTACGACGACAATGACAATGATAGCAAGAGCAGTCAGTAAATAGGTTAAGATGCTATATGTGTCAAAGGCGTAGTTATTGATAAATTCACTCGATTCGCTTTTGTTTGTTTCGTGGCATAGTAAGAGAATCCACGGGCTTAGCATGGAGTCGAAATGAAATATCAAGAATAAATTGAGGGAGAAAAGAAATATACTGATGATGTATGTAGAAATAGTCAGTAGTTTATTGTTTATGAAACAGACGAGCCATGAAATCAATGCCGGCAGACCTGTGATGAATAACAGCCAGCATATCATTCTTACTATCGGATAGTCTGGATAGGCAGTCAGGCAATACAACCAACCTGGTATGCTTAGCAATAAGACAATAAATATGTCTATCTGACGACAGCTATTTTGCATACCGTTCCCTTTTTACCTTCACTTGTTGCTGTAGCCACCATATAGACTCCGCTGGCCATGCGGTTGCCTTCGCTGTCGCATCCGTCCCAAGTGAACGTTCCGCCGTTGCTGCGTCCCTGAGCTATCAGCTTTCCGCTGGCATTGAGTATCTTGACATCAGCATCAAGCGTCAGACCAGTAATGGTGATCAGTCCTGTATAGTCGGGAGTGACGGGATTTGGATAGGCATACACGTTGTCTTTAGTCATTTCATTGTTTGTAGCCGTTGCATCACCCATGTAGGAGCATAGTCCTTTGGCAGTACCAAAATATACCTCTCCAGTATCATCGTTGATAGCTATTGATTCGATGGTGTTGTTCAGTAGCTTGCTGTTTCTTTCTGTGAAGTGTTTCAGTTGTGTGTTATTATCAGCACTAATGAGATATACCCCATCGCTGTTGGTTCCAAACCATTTTCGTCCGGCTTTGTCAACAGCCATACACGAGATGCTGACTCCTGACATCAGATAGTCAGCATAAGAAGTGCCATCGTTTCTGGGTACTTTGTATTGTATGAAACCCTTTGAAGGGTCGTTGATTTCATCCTCAGAGAGATATAAAGGACCTATCTCTGTTCCTAACCAGATATTTCCCTCCAGATCTTCGCAGACACAATAGGTATAAGAAAAGACTAATTGAACGCCGTCCTGATTGACAAATTTATTATATTTCGTGACGGTGTTCTCTTGAGGAACATAACAAAAGAGTGACGGATGATCGCTATGGGCATTGACAAACCAGATACGTCCTTTTCTGTCAAGAATAGAACCTGTCATTGTTCGCATCGACCTATTATTTTTGTCTATCAGCGATTGATCCATAAAACCACTCCATTGTCCGCTGGCATTTCTGATGATGATAGCAGTATTGGAATAGCTGTTCAGGCAGTATAGGTTTCCCTCTTTATCGTAAACTATTCCGTCGGTACGTACATAGTCAGGATTAGTATCGCCTGTAGCTGCACAAAAATAGTCTGTGTTGCCCAACGTGTAGTTATATTTGAATTTGCCATTTAAGAACTCAAAGATTCCAGAGCATGAAGCCACCATGACGTGATTGTCGTTCGAAGGGTCTACAGCAATGTCTGTTGCGTTGAGGTAAGTACTGGCAAAAGCTGGTTGGAAATCATCTTGGTAGATAGTCCAATTCTTGTCAGCATCGAGCAATTGTACGGTACCTGGTCTGTCGAAGTTTCCCATTTGATACCATCCACCACCAACGGTATAGAGTTTTTTGTTAACAACAGTCATCCTATGGAAATAGTTGTATTTCGGCCCTCTAGGACTGAGCGTTGATACGATGGGATAGTAGGTGTCCCAGTCGGTTTTGTCTTCGTCGAAGGAGGGGTGCGTTGTTGTCTGTTGCCAGTTGGCTTTGTCTATCAGGTTGTTGGAGGTGTTTCCCGTCCATACCGAGCCGTCGGCGGAGAGTGCGTAGATATTGCTTCCTGACAGCGCAACGGCTTTGACGGCGAAGTTGAGCATATAGGTCTCGCTGATTTCAGCATCTTTGACATTCACCTTAACGATACCAAAACCACAAGCCAGATAGGCATATTGGTTGTAGATGTAGACGTTGTTGATGGTCTTGTCGCCTGTGATGACCTTGGTGTATATGTCGCTGATATTGGTGACATTGCCTTTGGTGTCTATCAGGTCGATATTGGTGTTGCTATAGACAGCAATCAGACGCTTGGCCTGTTGACACCAGCGGATATGCGAAATATAGGTATCGCTGAGGCCATTCACCTTATCGTAGGTAGTGATGCTTTGGTCCTTTTTATTGTATTTATAGAGATCATTTGAAGCCAAGACGAAGAGTTCATCGCCAGCGGCCTGTATCTGCTGCACGTCATAGTAGGCCAGATAGTTGCGCCAAGTACCGATTTGAGCAATTGACAATTGACAATTGACAATTGACAATAATAGGGCGATGATGACTTTCTTCATAGCTTTACAGGGTCTTTAAATAATCAGCTAACTTCTGGCTGGCTCGTGCACGATGACTAATCTGGTTCTTGACATCAACCCCCAGTTCAGCAAACGTCTTGTCGTAGCCTTCAGGCTGGAAGATGGGGTCGTAGCCAAAGCCCTCTCCTCCCCTACGCTCTTTGATAATCTCGCCATTCACGATGCCTTCGAAGGTCTTTACCTTACCATCGATGATGAGGGCGATAACCGTGCGGAAGCGAGCCTTGCGATTGTCCTTGTTCTCCAACTCGTGGAGCAGCTTCTTCATGTTGGCATCCGAGTCATGCCCCACTCCTCCGGCATAGCGGGCGCTATAGACGCCAGGAGCGCCTCCTAAGGCCTCTACCTCGAGTCCCGTATCGTCAGAGAAACAGTTCAGGTGGTAGGTGTCGTAGACGTATTTAGCCTTGATGAGCGCATTTTCGTTGAGCGTCTGACCATTCTCAGGAATATCCTTATGGCAGCCAATATCCTCGAGTGATACCACCTCAAAACGATTACCCAGAATATTCCTTATCTCAGACAGTTTGTGCTGATTGTTGGTAGCAAAGACGATTTTCATTTTCTTTTTCTCCTTGATTTTCACTTTCATCTCGTCGAAGCCCTCGCCATAGACACCAATGACACTCGACTGGCTGACAAAGGCCTGAGGGTCAATCATTTTGATGAGTCGGAACATGTTGACGCTCTCGTTCTTCTTAGCCAGAATACAGAGCACCTTCATCTGCTGGCCAGTATACCATCCGTGTCCGTCGAGGATGGTGACACCATGATTCATCTCTGTGCCAATGGCATTGGCTATCTCCTGCCATTTCTTGGTGAATATCATGAACTGTACCGACTGGCGGCGAGCATTCATCACGTAGTCGAGCGTATAGTTCTCCATCGCCATCACACAGAAGCCGAACATCACCTTATGGGCTCTTTCGAGATAAGTGCCAAACTGTGGGAAGAACATACACGAGCCGATGATGCAGAAGTCGGCAGCTATCAGCACGTTGCCTAACGAGACATTAGGATGATACTTGTTCACAGAAGCCGCGATGACATCCGTGCCTCCCGTCGAACCATTGTTGGTGAATACGGTAGCGAGCGCAATACCTGTCAGCACACAGCCTATAATCATCGACATGAAGTCCTGTCCCTCGCCCATCAGTTTGAAAGGCAGTCCGTTCTCCTGCTTGGGAATCAGGTCTTGCGCTATCATCAGCATCATGTAGAGGGTGAAGATAGCGAAGATGGTCTTCATCAGGAACTTCACACCCAGTATCTTCAGGGCTACTATCAATAGCACGCCGTTGATGATGATGTAGGTGTTCTCCAGGTGGAACCCTGTGGCATAATAGATGATGGCGGAGAGACCCGTCACACCACCAGCCACTATCTGATAGGGCATCAGGAAGACGGTAAACGCGATGGTATAGATGAAGAGGCCAAGGGCTATGAAGAGATAGTCCTTCACCTCGTTCAGAATCATTTTGTGTCTTGCTGTCATTTATTTGCCTAAAACAATGTTCACCATACGCTTAGGGACGATGATAACCTTCACAATGGGCTTGCCGTCGATGTACTTCTGGGAGCGCTCGTCAGCCTTGACAGCAGCTTCGATAGTAGCATTGTCGGCATCGGCAGCGAATTCCATATCGAAGCGCGTCTTACCGTTGAAGGCAACGCCCAGCTTCACGCTGTTCTCTACCAGATACTCCTCGTTCCACTCAGGCCATTTCGAGTCGCATACACTACCCTGCTCGCCCAGCGCCTCCCAGAGCTCTTCAGCGATGTGGGGCGCAAACGGAGCGATGAGGATGACGAGCTGCTTCAGGGCCTCACGACTCTTGCACTTCTGTTGAGCCAGCTCGTTGACACAAATCATAAAGGCTGAGATGGAAGTGTTGTAAGAGAATACCTCGATGTCCTGACTCACCTTCTTGATGAGCTTGTGGACACTCTTCAGCGCCTCCTTCGTGGGCTCAGAGTCGTCTACCAACAGCTTACCCTCAGCGTTGTCGCGCGCATTGCCATAGAACAGGCTCCAGAACTTCTTCAGGAAGCGGTGACAACCGTCAATACCGTTTGTATCCCAAGGCTTCGACTGCTCCACAGGACCCAGGAACATCTCGTACAGACGCAGGGTGTCAGCACCATACTTCTCGACAATCATATCCGGATTGACGACGTTGTACATCGACTTAGACATCTTTTCTACAGCCCAGCCACAAACGTACTTGCCGTCTTCGAGGATAAATTCAGCGTTGTTGTATTCAGGGCGCCAAGCCTTAAATGCCTCGATGTCAAGCACATCAGCAGAAACGATATTCACGTCTACGTGGATGGGTGTGGTGACGTAGTTGTCCTTCAGCCCGAAGCTGACGAACTTACCCTTATCTGCCCCCTCCTCTACGCGATACACGAAGTTGGAGCGACCCTGAATCATTCCCTGATTAACCAGCTTCTTGAAGGGCTCGTCCTCGCAAGAGTAGCCAGAATCATAGAGGAACTTGTTCCAGAAACGCGAGTAAATCAGGTGTCCCGTAGCGTGCTCCGTACCACCTACATAGAGGTCTACGTTGCGCCAGTATTCGTCAGCATCGCGACTAACAAGGGCCTTCTCGTTCTTGGGGTCCATATAACGCAGATAGTAAGCTGAGCTTCCTGCAAAACCAGGCATCGTGTTCAGCTCGAGGGGGAAGACGGTTTTGTTGTCGATAAGCGACTTATCGACCACAGTATCGGTCTTGGTGTCCCAAGCCCATATCTTTGCACGTCCCAATGGGGGCTCGCCCGTCTCAGTAGGCTTATACTCATCAATCTCGGGAAGCTCCAAAGGCAGACACTCCTTTGGAATCATATAGGGCATATCGTCCTTGTAGTAAACGGGGAACGGCTCGCCCCAGTAGCGCTGACGTGAGAAGATGGCATCGCGCAGGCGATAGTTCACCTTCACACGGCCCAAGCCCTGCTCCGTCACGAATTTCTTCGTAGCAGCAATGGCCTCCTTGACAGTCAGTCCGTTGAGCGAGAACTTATCAGATGCAGAATTACACATGATACCTTCCTTGGCATCATAGCTCTCCTCAGAGACATCAGCACCCTCAATCAGCGGAATAATCGGCAGGTTGAAGTGCTTGGCGAAGGCATAGTCGCGACTATCATGAGCAGGTACAGCCATAATGGCACCAGTACCGTAGCCAGCCAGCACGTATTCTGAAATCCAGATGGGAATCTTTTCGTCTGTAAACGGATTGATGGCGTAGCTTCCTGAGAAGACACCCGTCACCTTGTGGTCCATCTGGCGCTCACGCTCTGTGCGCTTCTTCACGTAGTCGAGGTATTTTTCTACCTCAGCTTTCTGGTCAGGAGTGGTCAGCTCTGCAACGAGCTCTGATTCAGGCGCCAGCACCATGAAGGTGACACCAAACATCGTATCAGCACGGGTGGTGAAGATGGTGAAGTGCTTGTCGGAGTCAGCTACGTTGAACTCCACCTCAGTACCTTCCGAGCGACCAATCCAGTTGCGCTGAGTCTCCTTCAGCGAGTCGGTCCAATCAATCTCCTCGAGACCGTCGAGCAGACGCTGGGCATAGGCGCTAACACGCAGACACCATTGGCGCATCTTCTTCTGCTCCACAGGATAGCCGCCACGCTCTGAAACGCCATTAATCACCTCGTCGTTGGCCAATACGGTGCCGAGTGCAGGACACCAGTTCACCATCGTTTCTGCCAGGTAGGCAATACGATAGTTCATCAGCACCTCCTGCTTCTTCTTCTCAGAGAAAGCGGCCCAGTCGGAAGCGGTGAAGTGCAGCTCCTCAGTACCCAGAGCATTACAATTCTCTGTACCCATCAGCTCGAAGTGTTCTATCAGCTTAATCGTTGGCTGGGCCTTGTGCGAGCTGAGGCTGTAGTACGACTTGAACATACGCTGGAAAGCCCATTGTGTCCACTTGTAATAGATGGGGTCGCAGGTGCGCACCTCACGGTCCCAGTCGAACGAGAAACCAATCTTGTCCAGCTGCGAGCGATAGCGGTCGATGTTCTCGAAGGTCGTCTTCTCAGGATGCTGACCCGTCTGGATAGCATACTGCTCAGCGGGCAGTCCGTAGGCGTCGTAACCCATGGGGTTCAGCACGTTGAAGCCTTTCTGACGCTTATAACGGGCATAGATGTCTGAGGCGATGTAGCCCAGAGGATGACCCACATGCAAACCAGCCCCAGAAGGGTAGGGGAACATGTTCAGCACGTAGAACTTCTGCTTCGTCTTATCCTCTTTCACTCGATAGGTCTGCATCTCCACCCATCGCTTCTGCCATTTCTGTTCAATCTCTCTAAAGTTGTATTCCATATCGTTTTTCGTTTTTTTGTTTTCTACATTTAGCCTGCAAAGATACGATTAAGTGAGCAAAATACCAAAGGAAAACTAGTTTTTCTTTGGATTTTCGAACGAAAGTACTTTCGAGCAAAGCTCAAAGATACGATTTATCTTTTAGATAACCAACGGAGAAATTACTTTTTTATTATCTTCTTGGCCTTTCCGCTCTTCATCTTCATGATGTTCACCCCTTTTTGCGGCTCGTTGAGGCGTCTGCCGTCTATCGTATAGATAGCCGCTGGCGTAGTGTCGGCATCTACATCGACGATGCCAATACCTGCAGGCTGAACATAATTGTTGTAGCTGAAAGCCTGTTCCTTCAAATCGCCCCAAACGTATTGCTCCAAACCAGGATAGTCGATAAAGGGATTACGATTCGCCTGAATGCCATAAACCGCTTTGTTGCGATTGGTCTCCTTCTCGCTCACAGGGTCGTTCTTCGCCCATTTCAGCAGCATTTCCAGTTGCCAAGAGGTGAATCCAGGATACTTAGAGCCATCGAGGGTAGCCATGACTGCGTTTTTGGTATTTTGGTCTGTGCTGTTGTTGACACCATAGTTGGTATACCAGTCAGGAATTTTTTCTTCATAGCAAGTCACCATGTAGAAATAAGTGCGGGCAAAGTCGCCCTTATACTCATCGTTGGGTTCGAAGACAGTACCTGTATAACCTGAATAAGTACATGCCCCTAACTTACTGAAGTTGTTGGCTGATTTATAAGTCCCACCGTTCGTCTCACCAAAAGGATAGTTGCTGCGCCTTCCGTTGACATAACCATCAGTAGGGTAGAGATGGTGTAGATCAGTATACATAGGCATGACTTTACCACCAAACCAGCTGTTGGGAAACGAATGTTCGCGATTATAGACATCGCCTTCTTGCTTATAATTGCCAGCCTGATCTGTGACAAACGTAAATTCTCGTTTGTTAGAATACATGTCCCATACTTTGCCGTTTTCTTTCTTGTCTGTTGTCTGAAAATGTGTCCAAAGTGCGTCGTAAGCAGTTTTCAGCGACCCACCCTCTGTCCGGTTATAAATAATCCCACACAGGGCCGTTTTCAACTCAGCGCCTTTCTTCCCGTCAGCAGCCTGATAATAAGTTCCGGAATCGTTAGGACCTTGGGCAAAAGAAGTAGTGCAGACCAGCATCAATATAGCTGAAGTAACGAAGTTTTTCATAAGCGTAATGTTTTGGTTTTACTTTTTGTTGCAAAGATACAAATAAGCCATTAAACCCCCAAAAGATTTTTGCTTTTTCGAACAAGAGAATCATTTTTTCCCAAGGAAAACAGTTTTTTCTACGAGATAAATTTTATGTTCGCAATTTCAGAACATAAGTTCGCAAATTCAAAACACATGTTCGCAAATTCAGAACTTATGTCTACAAATTGCGAACATAAAATATCACCAATACAAAACAGAAAAAAATCCTCGTTCTGCAAAAAAACCTTCAAATTATTTCTATCCTTACCAATTATTTCGTATCTTTGCAACATCAAACATTCATTATTAACAAAAAACAAAAACGCTTATGAAACAATTTTTACGCTATTCGTTTGTAGCCCTGCTGGCTATTGTATTCTGTAATGCTCAGGCTGAAGACATCATCTGGCAGGAAGATTTTTCAAGTTATTCTGCTAATGATGTTCCATCAGGTGGCACTTATAATTATGCTTGTGAGAACGGAGGAGGAACAACCAAGATTTGGACAGAAAGTTTGGCAGGTGGTACTTCACCTGAGTTATTGGTTGCCAAAAAAGGAGGTTCGTTTACTGCCGTAGTACCCTTAGGAGGAAAAAGCGGACAACTGAATATTTCATATAAAACCAACAGGACAGACCTTGCTATTGAAGTTACAGGTGCTACTGTTGGCGAAAAGGTTCGCTCAGGAAATACTGATACATATACTCTTACTGTAGCTGGTGGAACAGATAATCTGACAATTAAGATATATATGCCTTCGTCAATTAATAACAATGCGCGTTTAGACGATATTAAGCTCTATCAAGGAACGGCGAAGAAACCAGCAGGCCTTTCATGGGGCAAAGCTTCTACCACAGTTACATTAGGTGGTGATTATGGCTCAATTCCCACTTTGTCAAATAGTAATAATCTGCCAGTTACCTGTACCTCTTCAGATGAAGCTGTATGTACCGTCAGCAATGCTGGTGTTATTACTGTTGTTGGTGCTGGTACAACAAAGATTTCTGCTGTATTCGAAGGCAATGATGAGTACGAAGCTCAAACCGTTACCATCGATATTACTGTAAATGGAGTCATTGACGATAATGCTAAGGGTGGAAAGAACAATCCGTATAATATAGAGGACCTGGTTGCTGATTTCAAAGGTGGGCAATTAAATTCAGGCACAACAGTCTATGTAAAGGGTTATATTACCAATATTGACGAAGTGAGCACACAGTATGGCAATGCTACTTTCAAGATTGCTACGACTTATAATGTTGATGCAGAATATAAACTATCGGTATACAGAGCAAAATATTTGGAGAAAGCCAATTTCACAAATGAAAACCAAATTAAACTTGGTGATGAAGTCATAGTTAATGGAAAGATTGAAACTTACAATAACGAAGGACGTATAGCTTCAGGTGGCTATATCTACTCATTAAATGGTAATACCTCAGGAATCAACGCCGTCAAGGCTGATACAGAGGCCAATGCTCCTGCCTACAACCTCGCAGGCCAGAAGGTTGACAACAGCTACAAGGGTCTGATTATCAAGAACGGACGGAAGATGATCCAGAAGTAATCATAAATAATATGTATTCAGAAAAAGGAGCGGCAACGCTCCTTTTTCTTATTCCCCTTGACAGATTTGGGCGGCTATTTCGTTCAGATGCAGACAGAGGACCCTCATGTTCGTCAGTTTCTCATTTTGGTACGGGTAGGGGGCCAGCATCAGTAGGCGTCCCTCAGCGCAAGCCTTGAGGAAATACTGTTTCCGTTCTTCTATCTCGTTTTGGTAGAGATGGCGCGAGCATTGCACTTGAAGTTTGACGGGGCGTTCCAATAAGAAACGATTGCCCATAGCCGGCATCGAGGTGTCCAAGACGGGCATAGGGGAGAGCTGGGTGAAGTATTCTGGGTGCTGGCGTTTCAACAAGAGGCGACGAGGGTTGTCGTCGAGATAGGATAGCCAGCGTTGTAGCTGGCCTTTTCTGAGCAGGATGCGGTCGTTGTAGTTGGGCTCCCAGATGAGGCCGTGAGCTCTTCCTGCTGCTGTGTGGCGAGAAGGCTTTTGTTGCGCAGTTAGCGCAACGTATTGAACGGGGCCAGGTTCCGTAGGCTGCGCTAACTGCGCAGCAGGCAATAATCCAAGCTCCCTTGCAGCCTTCCTGGTCCCCGTCTTAAAGCCCCATATGACATGCCCCAAGTGCTTTTCTATCTTTGTGCGCACAAAGAGGATACCATGAATATGGTCTGGCATGATGCAGAGCTTCATGGGTTCTTATTCTCTTCACAGCGTCGCTTCATCGAAGGCTTCTTGCCTAGAGCCCATGCTTTGTGGCTATTATCTTTTTGCTCCATAACGATGCAAAAATACGAAATATTTCTTAATCTATCGTTCTTAATTCTTAATTATTTCGTACCTTTGCATCGTCATGGCACAAAAAGACGGTAAGGAACTGACCCCGATGATGAAGCAATTCTTCGACTTCAAGGCGAAATACCCTGAAGCCCTTCTGCTGTTTCGTTGTGGCGACTTTTACGAGACTTACTGCGAAGATGCCATCACGGCCTCGCGCATCTTAGGCATCACGCTGACCCATCGTAACAATGGGGCAGGAGCGAGGGGCGACGAGATGGCCGGATTTCCACATCATGCGCTGGACACCTATCTGCCTAAACTCATCCGGGCAGGCAAGCGTGTGGCCATCTGCGACCAGCTGGAAGACCCTAAGCTGACCAAAAAACTGGTCAAACGAGGCATCACAGAGTTGGTGACGCCTGGTGTGGCGATGCAGGATACGGTGCTGAACTACAAGGAGAACAACTTTCTTTGTGCTGTCCATTTTGGTAAGTCGTCGTGTGGTGTAGCTTTCCTCGATATCTCGACAGGCGAATTCCTGACCGGCGAGGGCACTTACGACTATGTGGAGAAGCTTATTGGCAGTTTCCAGCCTAAGGAGGTGCTCTACGACAGAGGACGCAAGCACGACTTCGAGCGTTATTTTGGTACTCGTCTGGTGACGTTCGAACTCGACGACTGGGTGTTTACTGAGCAGACCGCCCATCAGAAACTCTTCAAGCACTTCAACGTGAAGTCGCTGAAGGGCTTTGGCATCGACCACCTGAAGAGTGGAGTCATTGCCTCTGGTGCCATCCTGCAATACCTGGAACAGACGCTGCATACGCAGATAGCCCATATCACCAGCATTTCGCGCATCGAGGAGGATAAATACGTCAGGTTGGACAAGTTTACCGTTCGCTCTTTGGAGCTGATTTATCCGATGCAGGAAGATGGTAAGAGTCTGCTGAATATCATTGATAAAACGGTGACGCCTATGGGTGGCCGACTGTTGCGTCGCTGGCTCGTCTTCCCCTTGAAAGACGAGAAGCCCATCAACGAACGTCTCGACATCGTAGACTATTACTATCGCGAGCCAGAGTTCCGGCAATGTATCGACGACCAGCTGCATCGTATTGGTGACTTGGAGCGTATCATCTCGAAGGTGGCTGTCGGTCGTGTGTCACCCCGTGAGGTGGTACAGTTGAAGATGGCTCTGCAGGCTTTGCAACCCATCAAGACCGCTTGCCTCTATGCCAACAACGAGGCGCTGAAAAGGGTAGGGGAGCAGCTGAACCTCTGCGAGTCGATTCGCGACCGAATAGAACGTGAGATACAGAACGACCCGCCTCAGCTGGTAGCCAAGGGTGGGGTGATTCGCGATGGCGTGAATGCTGAACTCGACGAGTTACGCCATATTGCCTATTCTGGTAAGGACTATCTGCTACAGATTCAGGAGCGCGAAGCCCAGCAAACAGGCATCGCCTCGCTGAAGGTAGGCTATAACAATGTGTTTGGCTACTATCTGGAGGTGCGTAATACTTATAAGGATAAGGTACCCCAGGAGTGGGTTCGCAAGCAGACGCTGGCTCAGGCAGAACGTTATATCACACAGGAGCTGAAGGAGTACGAAGAGAAGATTCTGGGTGCTGAGGACAAAATCCTCTCCCTCGAACAGCAACTCTTCAACGACCTTATCCTGGCCCTTCAGGAGTTTATCCCCCAGATACAAATCAACGCCAATGTGGTGGCCCATCTCGACTGTCTGCTCTCAGCAGCGAAGACAGCAGAGGAGAACCACTACGTTCGTCCTGTCATCGACGCCAGCGACGTGATAGACATCAAGCAAGGTCGCCATCCCGTCATCGAGACACAGCTGCCTATTGGCGAGCATTACGTGCCTAACGACATCCTCTTGGACTCTGAGCGCCAGCAGATTATCATCATTACGGGACCTAATATGGCGGGTAAGTCAGCGCTGTTGCGTCAGACGGCCCTCATCGTGCTGTTGGCCCAGATAGGTAGTTTCGTGCCTGCAGAGAGTGCTAAAATCGGTTTGGTGGACAAGATTTTCACCCGTGTGGGTGCTTCAGATAATATTTCGTTGGGCGAGTCGACTTTTATGGTAGAGATGACGGAGGCTGCCAACATCCTGAATAATGTGACGCCTCGCTCGCTGGTTCTTTTCGACGAGTTGGGACGAGGCACCTCTACTTACGACGGTATCTCGATAGCGTGGGCCATCGTGGAATATCTGCACGAACACCCTAAGGCTCAGGCTCGTACGCTCTTCGCCACTCACTATCATGAGCTGAACGAGATGGAGAAGAACTTCAAGCGCATCAAGAACTACAATGTCTCCGTACGTGAGGTAGAAGGCAAGGTCATCTTCCTGCGTAAGTTGGAGAAAGGTGGCTCAGAACACTCGTTTGGTATTCATGTGGCGGAGATTTCAGGCATGCCCAGGTCGATTGTGAAGCGTGCCAACGTGATATTGAAGCAGTTGGAGGCTGACAACGCTCAGGTGGGTAGCGTGGGTAAGCCAACAGCGGAGATAGCCCAGAGTCGTGAGGGTATGCAACTCTCGTTCTTCCAGTTGGACGACCCCGTACTCTGTCAGGTACGCGACGAAATCTTAGGCCTCGATGTCAACAACCTGACACCCCTCGAGGCCCTGAACAAACTCAACGATATCAAGAAAATCGTATCAGGAAGGTAGAATCAGCACAAAGCGTGCGCCTTTCTTGTAAGAATCGTCGATGTCGAGCGAGCCTCCCAGCAGCTCTGCTATCTTATGGCTCATGGTGAGTCCTAAGCCCAGTCCCTGCTTGAAGTTATCGACCTTATAGAAACGCTCGAAAATCTTCTCGTGGTATTTCTTGTCGATACCAATACCCGTATCCGTAACGGTAAACTCTACGCCTCCATTAGCAGCACGCTCCCTGACCTTCAGCTCTATCTCACCTTCCTTCGTGAACTTCAGCGCATTATTCATGAGCTGGTTCAGGATTTTCTTTAGCGCTATCTTGTTGGTACGCAGGGTGAAGTCTTGAGCGAGCATGTTTTTATAGTTAAGTTGCAGGTGTGCGTTGTTGATGACCGACGCATTTTTGATAACCTCCTGACACAACTGGTGGATGTTGACATTGTCGTTACGCTCATAGTGCTCCCTGCTCTCATCCTCAGCAACCTCCAGCAGTTCGTTGACGAGATTGGTAATCTCAATGGTGTTCTTACTGATGTCGCTAATCATGTTGTTACGTTCTTCCTCCTCCAGCTCGTAGTCAGGATTCGTAATCACCTGAGCAAAGCCTGTGATGACGTTCAACGGGGTGCGTATCTCGTGGCTTACATGCTCAATGAACGAGGTCTTCATGCGGTCAGACTCTTGGGCATGGTCCAGAGCTATCTCCAGCTCTTTGTTCTGCTTCAGCAGTTTCTTCTGATAACGACGTTTCTGCAGATAACGCGAAGCCACTAGTCCGAGGGCTACAGCCAGCAGTCCGATGACAGCAGCAAACCAGTGTTCCCGTTCTTTGGCGGCTTCCCTAATCATGGCTTCATGGTCTTTCTCCGCCTTCTCAGTCAACAGCGTCAGGCCGGTTTCTGCGTTTACCTCATTGATGTTGTCGTAGAGCAAGTCGCTGTTCAGCGAGTCGCGCAAGTCGCGACGGATAGCCGACTCCTTCATACAGAGGTCGTAGCGACCCATCATCTCGTAAATGTGGCCCTTGACGTCATGTATGGTGATGAGGTCCAGTCCTGGCACCTCCTTTTGGTCTAATAATGCCAAAGCCTCGTCATATTGTCCGTTGAAACTCTTCTGGAAGATGCTCATGGATACCATTCCCACGCTGTCGACGAAATGGTGCTGCTTCAGATAGTTGTCGAACTCTGCCTTAGCCTTTGTGAATTTGGCCTTGTCACTCATGAAGAAGCTGATTTGCCCTTTCTGGGACAGATACATCTTGTAATAGTCGGGATAAACGATGGCGAGCGAGCCAAACTTCTCGTTCCATTCCCAAGCTTCCTTGGGTTCGCGTGTCGACTGTAGTGCGGCGATGCGTGAGTAGATGCTGATGAGGGCTCCGCTATCTGCCTGGTTGACAATCTTCAGCGATTCCATGAAATACTGTTTCGCCATGCGGTAGTTGCCTCGCGACTCATAGACCGTAGCCAGCGACGTGTAGACGATGTCGTAGTGCTTGGCGCCCTCAGACTTCATCTCTTCCAGGATTTCATTGGAGCGCTTGATGGCCTGATAAGCTCTGCCGTGATCTACTAAATACAGCACTTCGTTCTGGCGCATCTTGTAATAAGAGCGCTGCCGTCCTTGCTTTTTGTAGTATGCCTCTACTTTCTTAGAGGTTTCCCAGAATTCTTTCTCCTTCTCCGGCTCGTTGTACAGCTTAAAATATTGCTTATACAGTTTTCTAAAAGCCGTATCCTGTTGTTGCTGGGCATTCACTCCCAGACAGCATAACAACAGCATCAATATGAGAAGGTGTCTATGCATCAGGCTTTTTGTTTTCTAAACATGCAGTACAATCCAAGGATAATGAAGGGGATAGAGAGAATCTGTCCCATATCGAGAGGGAGCGATGCCTCGAAGGCTTCCTGTATCTCCTTCGTGTATTCGATGAAGAAACGGAAGGTGAAGATATAGAACAGGCAGAAGCCAAAGTACCAGCCTGTGCCAATCTTCTCAGGCATCTTCTTGTGAAGATACCACATGACAAAGAACAGAATGGCGTAGGCGATAGCCTCGTAGAGCTGTCCCGGGTGGCGAGGCATCATATCAACGCGCTCGAAGATGAAAGCCCAGGGTACATCCGTTTCCTTACCGATAATCTCTGAGTTCATCAGGTTGCCCAAACGGATAAAGCAGGCCGTCGTTCCTGTAGCAATAGCGATATTGTCGAGTACGCGCCAAAGACTCAGCTTCGTGTGCTTCACATAGAGCCAGAGGGCAATCATCAAGCCCAATGTGCCACCATGCGAGGCCAGGCCTTCGTAGCCTGTAAACTTCCATCCGCCATCTGCCATGAAGTGGATAGGCAGGAACATCTCTATGATACCCTTACCGCTGGTCAGGAAGTAGTCTGGCTGATAGAAGATGCAATGACCCAGACGGGCTCCAATCAGGATGCCCAGGAAACAATAGATGAACAAGGGGTCGAAGAGCTCATCCTTGATTTTCTGCTCCTTATAGAGCTTTTTGACCAGCAGATAGGCCAGCAACAGACCTATCAGCCAACACATAGAGTACCAGCGGAAAGGTCCGAAGGTCAGACTTGGGTTCCAGACAATATAGTTGAGAATGTTCATTATACGTTAAATCTAAAATGCATGATGTCACCATCCTGCACAACATATTCCTTACCTTCAATACCCATCTTGCCTGCCTCGCGGACAGCGGCCTCAGAGCCATATTGGATGTAGTCGTCGTACTTGATGACCTCAGCACGGATAAAACCCTTTTCGAAGTCGGTATGGATAACACCAGCACATTGTGGAGCCTTCCAGCCTTTCTTATATGTCCACGCCTTCACCTCCATCTCGCCAGCAGTAATGAAGGTCTCGAGGTTCAGCAGAGCGTAGGCTTTCTTGATGAGGCGGTTCACACCACTCTCCTCCAGGCCTAACTCTTCTAAGAACAGTTGCTTGTCTTCATAGCTCTCCAGTTCTGCGATGTCCTCTTCCGTCTTGGCAGCTATCACCATCGACTCAGCACCCTCTTCCTTAGCCAACGCCTCCACCTTCTGCGTAAAGGCATTACCACTCTTGGCATCAGCCTCACCCACGTTGCAGACGTACAGCACGGGCTTGGCTGTCAGCAGGAACAGGTTGCGGGCGCAGTCCTGCTCGTCTTTCGACTCGAACTCCACGATACGAGCGTTCTTACCTTGCTCCAGCACCTCCTTATAGGCCTTCAGCACGCTAACCTCTATCTTGGCATCTTTGTTGCCGGCAGCTGCTGCTTTCTCCGTCTTAGCCAAACGGCTCTCGATGGTCTCTAGGTCTTTCAGCTGCAGCTCAGTATCGATAATCTCCTTGTCGCGGATGGGGTCTATCGTACCATCCACATGAGTGATGTTTTCATCTTCAAAACAACGCAACACATGGATGATGGCGTCCGTCTCACGAATGTTTCCCAAAAACTTGTTACCCAATCCTTCACCTTTTGATGCTCCCTTGACCAGTCCTGCGATATCTACAATTTCGCAGGTGGCAGGTACGATACGACCTGGGTGTACCAACTCTGCGAGCTTCGTCAGTCGCTCGTCAGGTACGGTAATCACACCCACATTAGGCTCTATCGTACAGAAAGGGAAGTTTGCTGCCTGTGCCTTTGCACTCGACAGGCAGTTAAACAACGTAGACTTACCCACGTTAGGCAGTCCCACAATACCACACTTTAATGACATTTCTTCTAAATAAACGTTTATTTTGGCTACAAAGGTACAAAATATTTCGTATCTTTGCAAACAGAACAGAAATAAATTGTAATTGGAAGCGTATGACGATGATGAAAAGACCATTGAAGATGAGTTTATAGCCACGTATTATCATCATGGGGCTAATCACCTCAGCGATAGGTGAGATAGGTGGTCAGGCGGGTCGGTTGTTGTTGATGACAGTAGCCATAGCATATCATCCTGATGCTTTGTGTCGTGATGGTAGCAGCTCCTGGTGTGCCTGGTGGAAGCATCATGGTAGCACTTGCCCCATTAGCCAGTATCCTGGGATTTGACAGCGAACAACAGGCATTGATGATAGCTCTCTACATCGCTCTTGACTCGTTTGGAACGGCTTGTAACGTGACAGGCGACGGAGCCATCGCTATAGTGGTCGACAAGTTTCGAAGGAAATAGTCTGAATGCAAAAAGAAAGCGGAACTTCATGGCTGAGGTTCCGCTTTCTTCTTGTCTTTACTCTTCTACAGAGAAGTCGTCCTTACCAACACCGCAGATGGGGCATACCCAATCCTCGGGGATGTCTTCAAAGGCTGTGCCAGGAGCGATACCGCTATCTGGATCGCCTACTTCTGGGTCATAAACATAACCACATGTGTCGCAAATGTACTTTTTCATAATCACAAAAAATTATTTAGTTATTAATAGAAAGGATATGTTCTGCCTTTTCAATGATTGTCTTTGGCGCAATGTTGTTCATGCAGGCATAGTCGCCACGACGACAGGGCTTCTGACCGAAGATGCTGCACGGACGGCACTCCAGGTCTGTCTGGATGATGTTGTCTTCCGTCTGGCCCCATCCTAAGAATCCCGCATAGGGGTGTGTGGCTCCCCAGATGCTGATGACAGGAGTACTAGTCAGCGAGGCCAGATGCATATTCGACGAATCCATCGAAATCATGAGGTTCAGATGGCTCATCAGGATGAGCTCTTGGTGTAGCGACTCCAAGTGATGGCCCACATTGACGCATTCGGAGTGCTGTTGGCACCACTCGTTGAAGTACAAGTCCTCCTGCTGGCCTCGTCCAAAGAGGAAGATGCGAGCCCTGGGGTGCTTGGCTATCAGTTGCTCGATGACCTGATGCATCAGATGGGGAGGATAAACTTTGCCTTCATGAGCTGCGAAGGGCGCTATGCCAATCCATTGCTCAAACGAATTTTTCACGTTAATGCCTGCGGGTAGCATGTTCAAGTTACCTCCTTCCTGCTCAGGAAAGATGCTCTTAAAATGAATGTCCACAGGATAGCCCAATCGACGGAACACCTCTGCATAGTTCTGGAATGAGGTAGGCTGTTGTTGCAACTGTTTCTTCGATGATTTGGTGATGCGTCGACGCCCTTTGCGATGCTTATTGATGTGGGCGACCTTATAATGGCCTACGTTAAAACGGAGCCGGAGATATTCTGAGCGCAGCACGTTATGCAAGTCAGCAACTGCCGTAAACTGCTTGGCAGCCAGACGGCGGTAGAGGGCATTGAGTCCCCTGATGCCATGATACTCGTGTTTCAAATCAGCTACCATGAAATTGACGTTAGGAGCCAAGTCCTCAAACAGCGGGCGTGCAAAAGCACGGCTCAGCACCGTGATGCGGACATGAGGATACTGTATGGCCAACGAATACACTACAGGTACTACCATAGCCACATCGCCCATAGCGGAAAAACGGATGACGAGTATATGCTCTTTTCTCATGCCTCTCTTTTCTCACCTCTCACCACTCACTTCTTATACAAGATAGGATTGGTGGCGGGGTCGTTGTACATCTTCATCTGTCGATATACCTTCATATATTTACGACCAGCCTCAATATCCTCTAACAGCTGGTCAATGGCTGTCGAGAGGTCTTTCTGCTGTTCTACCAGAACGTCCAGCTTGTCTTTGCATTTAGCAATATGTGCTGCATCAGCATCCTGGCGCTCGGTCTGTTCCCTCATGTGCCATATCTTCAGGGCCAGAATACTCAAACGGTCAATGGCCCAGGCAGGACTCTCCGTATTCAGGCGAGCCTCAGGCAGAATCTTTACCTCAGCATATAGATGACGGAAATAGCTGTCAATCTCTTCCACCAAGTCGGTACGGTCCTGATTGGAGCGGTCTATGCGACGTTTCAGTCCTAAGGCCTCAGTAGGGTTGATGTGGGGATCGCGGATGATGTCTTCCAGATGCCATTGTACCGTATCAATCCAGCATTTCAGATACAGGTTGTACTCTATGGTGTCACGCTCGTAGGGATTCTTGATGGGCGTATCAATATTGTCTTTCAAGTGGTAGTCGCGAACGACCTGCTGAAAGATGTCGTTGGCCTTTCTTGTGAATGTCATAGCGTTATATTGTTTCGTTTATTTTGCAAAGGTACAATAAAGTCCTGATATTCCCAAAGGTTTAACTGAATTTATTTTTTGAACCCCTCTTCCTTGCCATTTACGGTCTTTCTGCGTTAATCTTCCGAAAAGCGTTGCTTGTTACGTTTTTTTTTCGTAGCTTTGTGCCCGCTATGAAGATTGTAGTTGACGACAAGATACCTTATATCCGCGAGAAGCTGGCGCTTTTGGCTGATGACGTGGTGTATATGGGTGGTGGCGACATGACGGCTGATGACGTTCGTGATGCTGATGCCTTGGTGGTGCGTACCCGGACACGCTGTGACCGGCAACTGCTGGAAGGTAGCCGCGTACAACTGGTGGCTACGGCGACGATAGGCTACGACCATATTGACACGCAGTATTTAGGGCAGGCGGGCATCAGCTGGATTAATTGTCCGGGGTGTAATGCTGGCTCTGTGGCACAATATGTGGAATGTGCGCTGCTCTTGTTGGCTTGCGAGCAGGGGTTAAGGCTTGAGGCGTCGACCCTCGGCATTGTGGGTTGCGGACATGTGGGTTCAAAGGTAAAGACTGTCGCCCAGCGATTGGGTATGCGTGTGTTGGTATGCGACCCGCCATTGGGCTGTGCCGACTTTGTCGGTATGGAACAGATAGCCCGCGAGTCGGATGTTATCACTTTCCACGTACCCTTGACGCGTTATGGAGAATTTGCCACATGGCACATGGCTGACGAGGCATTCTTCCAAGGTCTCACGCGCGAACCTTATATAATAAATACCAGTCGTGGCGAGGTGGTCGACAACAACGCTCTGCTGACAGCCTTGCAAGAGGGTAGGGTGAAGGATGCTGTCATTGATGTTTGGGAACATGAGCCTCAGCTCAATTTGGAGTTGTTACAGCGTGTCTTCATTGGCACGCCCCACATTGCCGGCTATTCAGCTGATGGAAAGGTAAATGCAGACAACATGGTTATTGATGCTTTATGTCAACATTTCGGTCTTCCTCATCCAGGAAAGATTTCAGCCCCACCATTGCCTGCCGATTTTCAGGATACAGGGAGCTCACTCGACTACTACAACCCGATAGAGGACAGCCAGAAGCTAAAAGAAAATCCTTCGAAGTTCGAATTTCTTCGCAATAATTACCCGTTAAGGCGCGAAAAGTTGCACAACTGATAGGTGTTTGTGCAAGAAAAAGTGTTTTTTTACCTTTAAAATTTGCGTAAGTCAATAAAAATGTGTTACTTTGCACCCGCTAAGCGACACATATTGTGAAGTTTTCAGAATAAAGAAATCAATTATTAACATTTTAAAGAAAGAAATTATGTCAGAAATTGAAAGCAAAGTAAAGGCTATTATCGTAGACAAACTCGGTGTTGATGAAGCAGAGGTTAAGCCCGAAGCAAGTTTCACTAACGATCTCGGTGCTGACTCACTGGATACCGTAGAGCTCATCATGGAATTCGAGAAGGAGTTCGGTATCTCTATCCCCGACGACAAGGCTGAGAAGATTGGTACTGTTGGCGATGCTATCGCTTACATCGAGGAGAACGCAAAATAAAGTAAAAAAGGAAAAGTGAAAAGTGAAAAATTTGCTGCCGCTATATCCTTTCACTTTGGAAGTGCGGGAGCAAATTTTTCACTTTTTCTTTTTCACTATACCCTTAATCTATGGAATTAAAAAGAGTAGTAGTAACAGGCATGGGTGCCGTTACGCCACTTGGAAACAACCCACAGGAGACGTGGGAGGCCATGCTGGCAGGTAAGAGTGGTGCTGCGCCTATTACGCTTTTCGATGCTTCTAAGTTCAAGACTCAGTTTGCTTGTGAGGTGAAGAACTTGGATGTCAACGCATATATTGACCGCAAAGAGGCTCGCAAGATGGACCGCTACACCCAGTTGGCTATCATTGCTGCCATGCAGGCCGTTCAGGACTCTGGCATGAATCTTGAGGTTGAAGACAAGAACCGCATAGGTGTTGTCTATGGTGTTGGTATCGGTGGTATCAAGACCTTCGAGGAAGAAGTGACCTACTATGGTGCTCATCGTGAGGACGGACCCAAGTTCAATCCTTTCTTCATCCCCAAGATGATTGCTGATATCGCAGCAGGCCAGATTTCTATCATGTACGGTTTTCACGGCCCCAACTATATCACCGCTTCTGCTTGTGCTTCTTCATCGAACGCATTGGCTGATGCCTTCAACCTGATTCGTCTGGGCAAGGCCAACGCCATCGTTGCCGGTGGTGCTGAGGCTGCTGTCTGTGAGACAGGTGTAGGCGGGTTCAATGCCATGAAGGCTCTGTCTACCCGTAATGACGAGCCCGAGAAGGCCAGCCGTCCGTTCAGCGCCAGCCGTGATGGCTTCATCATGGGCGAGGGTGCAGGCTGTCTGATTCTTGAGGAGCTGGAGCATGCTAAGGCTCGTGGTGCTAAGATTTACGCTGAGATGGTTGGTGCTGGTATGAGTGCTGACGCTCACCATATCACCGCTTCTCACCCCGAGGGTCTTGGTGCTAAGCTCGTGATGCAGAATGCACTCGAGGATGCTGGTATGAATCCTGACGAGATTGACTATATCAACGTACATGGTACATCAACTCACGTGGGTGACATCTCTGAAGCTAAGGCCATCAAGGATGTATTCGGTGATGCAGCTTTCAAGCTGAACATCTCCAGCACCAAGTCGATGACTGGTCACTTGCTGGGTGCTGCTGGTGCCGTCGAGGCTATGGCTACCGTCTTGGCTGTCCAGAACGATATCGTTCCTCCCACCATCAACCACGTGGATGACGACAAGGACGAGGAGATTGACTACAACCTCAACTTCACCTTCAATAAGGCTCAGAAGCGCGAGGTTCGTGCCGGACTCTCCAACACCTTCGGATTTGGTGGTCATAATGCCTGCGTAGTTTTCCGTAAGTATGTGGGTTAAGAACATCATAGATAGAATCAAGCTCCCTTTCCGCAAGGAGAAGGAGCTTTTTTCTGCCCTTTATGATATCCTGGGTTTCTATCCCCACGATATCACCTTCTACAAGCAGGCATTGCTTCATAAGAGTGTTTCCAGACGCAACGAGAAGGGACGTCCCGTCAACAACGAGCGATTGGAGTTCTTGGGCGATGCGATACTCGATGCTGTAGTAGGTGATATCGTGTTCCGTCATTTTGAGGGCAAACGCGAAGGATTCCTGACGAACACCCGTTCCAAACTCGTCAGTCGTGATACATTGGGCAAGCTGGCCAAGGAGATGGGTCTCTCACAGCTCGTCCTTTCCTCAGGTCATAACACCTCACACAACAGCTACCTTGGTGGCAATGCCTTTGAAGCCCTTGTGGGAGCCATCTATCTCGACCGCGGTTACGATGCCTGTATGCGTTTTATGGAAAAACGCATCCTGGCTCAGCTCATCAATATCGATAAGGTGGCCTATAAGGAGGTCAATTTCAAGTCGAAGCTGTTGGAGTGGAGCCAGAAGAACCGTGTAAAAATGGAGTTCCGCGATGTGAAGCAGGAGCGCGACGAGAACAAGAGTCCTGTTTTCACTACCCAAGTGTTTATCGAGGGACTGGAGGGCTGTATAGGTACGGGCTATTCCAAGAAGGAGAGTCAGCAGAATGCCTCAAAAGACACCCTGCAGCGCCTGCGTCGTGAGCCTCAGTTCATCGATGCCGTCTTTGCAGCTAAGGGCGACCGCACCAAGATGGAAGAGGAACCCGTCATGAGTGTTCCTGATCCTGAGAAGGAGCAACAGCAGTCCATCTTTGTCGAGCAGGTTAGCGAAGCCTCATTCGTTGAGGCTGAGTCACAACCTAAGCCCGCTGAACCTGAGGCTGAAGAGTTCACTCTCGACGATATTACGGCGACTCCACGCGAAAAGACCCGCGAGGAAATCATCGCTGAAGCTGAGGCTGCCGCCTTTGCAGAAGGTTGAACAGACCGAACTTATAAATCTTGCAGACAATTACAATAACCAAAAACAATGAAAAAAAGAATGCTTTTTCTGGCTGCACTCGCAGCGCTGACCATTGGCCTGCAGGCCAAAGTTAAACTGCACCATCTGGTGAGTGACAATATGATTATCCAGCAACAGACGGATGTGCGTCTGTGGGGATGGGCCAAGCCAGGACGTAAGGTGGTGGCTACCACATCGTGGTCCGACCAACGCGCAGAAGCTAAGGCTGACAAGCAGGGCAGATGGCTGCTGACGGTAAAGTCGCCCAAGGCATCGTACGAGCCGCTGAGCATCACCTTCGACGATGGTGACGGTCAGGTGACTATTAATAATGTACTCGCAGGTGAGGTTTGGGTATGTGCCGGTCAGTCGAATATGGAGATGCCCGTGAAGGGATTTGGCAACTGTCCTGTGCTGAACTACAACCAGGAGGTGCTTGGTGCTGCCGGTAAGCGTCAGGTGCGCTCAGCCAAGATTCCCAGCATCATGCGAATGACTCCGCAGGAAGATGCGGAGACCAACTGGCGTGAGTGCTCACCAGCGACGGTCGGTGAATTCTCTGCAACAGGTTATTTCTTCGCCAAAGTGGTGAATCAGGCGCTGGACATCCCCATCGGACTGATAGAGGCCAACAAGGGCGGTACGCGCGTAGAGAGCTGGCTGACGAAGGAGAACCTGGAGAAATACACCAAGGAGCCAACCGACTCGATGGGTATCGTCAACTTCAAGAAAGAGTGGGACTACCACCGTGCGATGCTCTGGGGCAACGGCACGTTCAACCCCATTCTGAACTATACGGTGAAGGGCATTCTTTTCTATCAGGGCTGTTCGAACGTGGGTGACCCCAAGGACCAGTACTCACAGCGTCTGAAGCTGTTGGTAGAGCAGTGGCGCAGCCAATTCAAGCTGGGCGAGCTGCCTTTTTACTTCGTGCAGATAGCTCCCTTTGTCAGCGGTGACCCCAACGGAACGTGGAATGCAGAGCTGCAGGAAGAGCAGTTTAAGGCTTCGAAAATCATCCCCAACAGCGGGTTGGTATGTACCAACGACTGTGTTTACCCCTACGAAGGCACGCAGATACACCCAGCCCAGAAGCAGAAGGTGGGCGAGCGTCTGGCTTTCCTGGCGCTGAATAAGACTTATGGCATGAGCTCTGTCATCTGTATGAGTCCTTCGTTCAAGGATATGCAGATTAAGAACGACACGGTGATGATTCACCTGAACGACGAGTGTGGTGCCATCAGTCGGTTTATGGATATTCAGGGCTTCGAGGTGGCTGGTGCCGACAAGGTGTTCTATCCCGCTCAGGCAGACCACTTCTGGCAGCCTGGTGGTGGCTATTGGGACGAGTGCATCACAATCAAGAGTCCTAAGGTGAAGCAGCCTGTAGCCATCCGCTACTGCTATCGCAACTGGCAATTAGGCAATTTGGCCAATGCCGGCGGTCTGCCCTTGTTCCCATTCCGTACTGACAACTGGTAAGCCCACATGGAACATCCGTTAGAGAAATTCAAGTACTGTCCGGTATGTGGCAGTGCCCGTTTCGTCGTCAACAACTTCAAGAGCAAGAAGTGTGAGGACTGCGGCTTCACGTATTACGCTAACCCCTGTTCCGCCACAGCCGCCTTCATCGTCAATGAGAACGACGAGATGCTGGTGGTGCGACGTGCCAAGGAGCCAGCCAAAGGGACATACGACTTGCCTGGCGGCTTCTGCGATATGGGTGAAACGGTGGAGGAAGGTATGCGTCGTGAGATACAAGAGGAGACGGGACTTGAGGTGCAGGACATCCAGTATCTTTTCTCGTCGCCCAATGTCTATCAATACAGCGGTATGGGCATCCATACGCTCGATATGGACTATCTGGTTCGTGTCAAGGGTGGTCGACTGGCCATTCAGGCTGCTGACGATGCTGCAGAGGCCTTTTGGATACCTATTAACGAAGTTAATCCTGCCGATTTTGGACTCACCAGCATCCGAAATGCTGTCATCCGTTTTCTGCACGAAACGTTAAGAAAATAAAAAATCTACTATATAAATAAGGTGTAACCAAATCTTTTGCCTACTTTTGCAGCCCGAAATAGTTATTATAGTACGAGATTATGCAAAAGAATTTAGTGATAGTAGAGTCTCCAGCGAAGGCTAAGACCATTGAGAAGTTCCTCGGAAATGATTTCAAGGTGATGTCGAGCTATGGTCATATTCGTGACCTGAAGAAGAAGGAGATGAGCATCAACGACAAGACGCTCGAACCAGAATACGAGATTCCAGAAGAGAAAGAGAAACTGGTCAAGGAACTGAAGTCTAACGCGCAGAAGGCAGAGAACATCTGGCTCGCATCCGATGAGGACCGCGAGGGAGAGGCCATCTCTTGGCACCTGTGTGAGGTGTTAGGTCTGGATGAGAAGAAGACCAACCGTATCGTCTTCCACGAAATCACCAAGCCCGCCATTCTGAAGGCTATTGAGGAGCCCCGCCATCTGGACATGAATCTGGTCAACGCCCAGCAGGCTCGTCGCGTGTTAGACCGTCTGGTAGGTTTCAAGCTGTCACCCGTACTTTGGCGTAAGGTGAAGCCCGCCCTCTCAGCAGGTCGTGTACAGAGTGTTGCCGTACGTCTTATCGTAGAACGCGAGCGTGAAATCCAAGACTTCCAAAGCGAGCCCTTCTATAGCATTAATGGTATCTTCGCCATTACTAACCCCGATGGTTCTCAGACCGAGGTGAAAGCTACGCTGGCTCAGCGCTTGAAGACCCATGAGGAGGTCGAGAATTTCCTTCAGCAGTGTATTGACGCCACCTACACCGTAGATGCTGTCAGCAAGAAGCCGCTGAAGCGTACTCCTGCTCCCCCCTTCACCACTTCAACCCTGCAACAGGAGGCTGCGCGTAAGTTAGGCTTTACCGTCAGCCAGACGATGATGGTGGCTCAGCACTTGTATGAACACGGACATATTACCTATATGCGTACCGACTCCGTCAACCTGTCGGGACTCTGCATCAATGCCAGCAAGGAAGAGATTATCAAGCTCTATGGCCAGGAATACAGCAAGGTACGTCAGTATCACACCAGTTCGAAGGGTGCTCAGGAGGCTCACGAGGCTATCCGTCCTACCTATATGGAGCGTGCCGAGATAGAGGGTACAGCTCAGGAGCGTAAGCTTTACGAGCTGATTTGGAAGCGTACCATCGCCAGCCAGATGGCTGACGCGCAGATAGAGAAGACCACCGTTGATATTGCTGTCAAGCCTCTTACCTCTAACCCCTCACCTCTCACCACTTCTTTTGTAGCCCAGGGCGAGGTAGTCAAGTTCGATGGTTTCATCAAGGTTTACCGTGAGTCTGTCGACGATGAAGAGCTGCAGGAAGAGGAGAGCCACATCCTCCCTCCGCTGAAGAAAGGTATGGAGCTGACCCGTCGTGAAATCCAGGCTACCGAGCGTTTCAGCTTGGGTCCTCAGCGTTATACGGAAGCTTCGCTGGTTCATAAGCTCGAGGAGTTAGGCATCGGTCGTCCTTCAACCTATGCACCCACCATTTCGACTATCCAGCAGCGTGACTACGTCCATAAGGGCGACAAGAAAGGCGAGGAGCGATTCTATACTATCGACACGCTGAAAGGCAAGCAGATTAAGCAGTCACAGCGCAAGGAGATGGTAGGCTCTGACAAGGGTAAGCTGTTGCCTACCGATATCGGTATTGTGGTTAACGACTTCCTGATGAAGTACTTCCCGACGATTATGGACTATAACTTTACCGCAAAGGTGGAGCAAGACTTCGACAGAATAGCTGAGGGTAAGGAGCAGTGGAAGGACATGATGAAATCCTTCTATAAGAGCTTCGAACCTGTGGTAGAGAAGACGATGAATGCCCGTCAGGAGCGTAAAGCCGGTGAGCGCCAGTTGGGTAAGGACCCCAAGAGCGGCAAGCCCGTATTTGTGAAGATAGGCCGTTTTGGTCCTGTGGTACAGATAGGCTCAGCAGAAGACGCTGAGAAGCCCCTGTTTGCCCAGTTGCCTGCCGAGAAGAGCATGGAGAGTATCACGCTGGAGGAGGCTCTGGAACTCTTCAAGCTACCCCGCAATTTAGGCAATTTTGAGGATAGTGCAGTCATCATCGGAGCAGGTCGCTTTGGTCCCTATGTGCTTCACAATAAGAAATACACCTCACTTCCAAAGGATGCTGACCCGATGACCATCACGCTCGATGAGGCTGTACAGCTGATTAACGAGAAACGCCAGCAGGAGAATCAGAAGCACCTGAAAACTTTCACCGAAGACAGCAATCTGGAAGTGCTCAATGGCCGCTATGGACCTTATATCGTCTACGACGGCAAGAACTACCGTCTGCCAAAAGCGATGCATGCCCGTGCTGCTGAGCTGACTTACGACGAGTGCATGAAGATAGTCAACACACCCGCCAAGAAGAAATGAGACGCATCATCCTCATAGGATATATGGGGTCTGGCAAGACCACCATTGGCAAAGCCCTTTCCAAGGAGACGGGCATGATGTTCTACGATATGGACTGGTACATCGAGAGCCGTATGCGTAAGTCGGTGTCCCAGATATTCGCTGAGAAAGGCGAGGAGGCCTTTCGTAAGATGGAGTACAACATGCTACACGAGGTGGCTGAGTTTGAGGATGTCATCATCAGCTGCGGAGGTGGTACGCCCTGTTTCTTCGACAATATGGACTATCTGAACCAGCAAGGTGATGTGGTCTACCTGAAAGCCACACCTGAGGTGCTGTACAAGCACCTGCTGATGGCCAAGGTGGAGCGCCCCCTGCTGAAGAACAAGACACCTGACGAGCTGATAGCCTACATCACCAATCATCTGAAGGAGCGCGAGCCCTACTATACCAAAGCTCACTACACGTTAGATGTCAGTCTGATGGATGACTATGACAAAATCAAGTATAGCGTAGCCCAGCTGCGCACCCTGTTAAACCTTTAACACCTTACTATTCAGCACATGAAGAAATGGACGATTGAAGACTCCAAGGAGCTCTACAACATCAATGGCTGGGGTACTAGCTATTTCGGAATCAACGACGAGGGTGATGTCTTTGTGACTCCCTGCAAGGACGGTACAAAGGTAGACCTTCGTGAAGTGATGGACGAGTTATCGCTGCGCGACGTCCAGTCGCCGGTGTTGCTGCGTTTTCCCGACATTCTGGATAATCGTATCGAGAAGACTTGGAGCTGTTTCAAGAAAGCAGCTGAGGAGTATGAATATAAAGGGGAGAACTATGTGGTTTACCCCATCAAGGTGAACCAGATGCAGCCCGTCGTCGAGGAGATTATCTCGCATGGCCGCAAGTTCAACCTGGGTGTTGAGGCAGGCTCGAAGCCTGAGCTGCATGCCGTTATCGCCGTACAGTGTCAGAGCGACTCCATCATCATCTGTAATGGCTATAAGGACCAGTCGTACATCGAGTTGGCCCTGCTGGCCCAGAAGATGGGCAAGCAGATATTCATCGTCGTGGAGAAGCCCAACGAGCTGGAGCTTATAGCCCGCGAGGCGAAGAAACTGGGTGTGCGCCCCAATATCGGTATCCGCATCAAGCTGGCCTCCTCGGGTTCCGGCAAGTGGGAAGAGAGTGGGGGAGATGCCTCGAAGTTCGGACTGACCAGTGCAGAGCTGTTAGAGGCCTTGGAGCTGTTGGACAAGAAGGACATGCGCGACTGCTTGCGACTCATCCACTTCCACATTGGCAGCCAGATAACGAAGATTCGCCGCATCCAGACGGCACTGCGCGAAGCCTCACAATTCTACATCCAACTGCACAAGATGGGCTACAATGTCGATTTCGTTGATTGCGGCGGTGGTTTAGGCGTCGACTACGACGGCACCCGCTCGCCCTCGTCAGAGAGCTCTGTCAACTACAGCATCCAGGAGTATGTCAACGACTGCATTTATACCTTCGTTGATGCTGCCAATAAGAACGATATTCCTCATCCTAACATCATCACCGAGAGCGGACGCTCGCTGGCTGCTCACCACTCAGTATTAGTCATCGACGTGCTGGAGACAGCCTCGCTGCCTGAGATGCCTGAGGAGTTTGAGCCTGACGAGAACTCACACCAGCTGGTGAAGGACCTCTACGAGATATGGGACAACCTGTCGCCACGCAACGTGCTGGAAGACTGGCACGATGCCGAGCAGATTCGCGAGGAGGTGCTCGACCTCTTTACCCACGGTATTGTCGACCTCAAGACACGTGCTGAGGTGGAGGCGATGTACTGGAGCGTCTGTCACGAGATACACGCCTTGGCCAAGACGCTGAAGCATATTCCTGAGGAACTGATGAACATCGACAAGCTGTTGGCCGACAAGTATTTCTGCAACTTCTCGCTGTTCCAGAGTCTGCCCGACTCATGGGCCATCGACCAGCTGTTCCCCATCATGCCTATTCAGCGACTCGACGAGCGTCCTACCCGCAACGCTACGCTGCAGGACATCACCTGCGACTCTGACGGTAAGATAGCCCAGTTTGTCACCAACCGCCACAACTCGCACGCCTTGCCCGTTCACGCCTTGAAGAAGAATGACAAATACTATCTCGGTGTCTTCCTCGTTGGTGCCTATCAGGAAATCTTGGGCGATATGCACAATCTCTTTGGCGATACCACCGCTGTCCACATCAGCGTGAAGGATGGTCAATACCATATCGACCAGATTATCGATGGTGAGACGGTAGCTGAGGTGCTCGACTACGTGCAGTACGACCCCAAGAAGCTGGTTCGCCAGTTGGAAATCTGGGTCGCCAAGAGTGTCAAGCAAGGCAAGATTACGTTGGAAGAAGGCAAGGAGTTCCTGTCGAACTACCGTTCAGGACTTTACGGATATACCTATTTGGAATAAAACGATGAAAGAAAAACTTACAATAGTAAAGGTGGGAGGAGCTGTGGTCGAGGACGAACTGCAGCTCTCTCAGTTGTTACGCGACTTCTCAGCCATTGAGGGTCGCAAGGTGCTGGTTCACGGTGGAGGTCGTAAGGCTACGAAGATGGCTGAGCGGCTGGGCATCGAGACGAGGATGGTCAACGGACGTCGCATCACGGATACCGACATGCTGGAGGTCGTGACGATGGTCTATGGCGGACTGGTGAATAAGAACCTGGTGGCTCGCCTGCAGGCTAACGGTGTGAACGCTATCGGACTGACAGGAGCTGATGCCAATGCCATCTGTAGCCACAAGCGTCCTCTGAAGGACGGTGTAGACTATGGCTGGGTGGGCGATGTCGATAGCGTAGCCTACGACACTTTAGGACAGCTCATCGAGGCGGGCATCACACCTGTGATGGCTCCGCTGACGCACGATGGCGAGGGACATATCCTGAACACCAATGCTGACACCATAGCCTCAGAGACAGCCAAGGGCTTGGCTCATCTTTACGATGTGACGCTCATCTTCTCGTTCGAGAAGAAAGGGGTGCTCAGCAATCCTGACGACGATGAGAGTGTGATACCCACCATTACGCACGATGATTTCGAACGCTACAAGGCTGACGGCACCATCTCGGGTGGTATGTTGCCCAAGATAGAGAATGCCCTTAGTGCTGTCGATGCTGGTGTCAGCCGCGTTATCATCACGCTGGCCACCGCTATCGACGGGAAGCACGGAACGGTGATTGTTTAGAAAGAGATGGCTTCAGTCAGTTTCCAGTCCGACATATTACCGTTGAAGAACGAACTCTTCCGGATGGCGCTCCGCATCACTCAGAATCCTGCGGAGGCTGAGGACGTCGTGCAGGAAACGATGATGAAGGTGTGGAGCCGTCGTGAGCAATGGGAACAGCTGGACTCCATCAAGGCCTTCTGTCTGACCATCTGCCGTAACCTGTCGCTCGACAAGGCGCGTCGTATGGACAACCAGACGCAATCGCTGGATGCTGCCGTCGACCCTGCTGACCACAGCCATACGGCAAATCCTGAGGAACAGACCGTACAACGCGACAGAGTGCTGTTGGTGCGCCAACTCATCAGCCAGCTGCCTGAAAAACAGCGTAGCTGCATGCAACTGCGCGACATCGAGGGTATGAGCTATAAAGATATTGCTGAGGTGCTGGGCATTAACGAACAACAGGTGAAAATCAATATCTTCCGCGCCCGCCAGAGCATCAAGGAACGATTTTTTGAGATTGAGAAAATGAGAAAATGAGAAATTTTTTGGTGTTGGTTTGTAACTAATGTGTTTTACAAACGTCTTACCATATAGAGAACCCTAAAAAAACGGTTATGGACTACAAGTACATCGAACAACTCATGGAGCGCTATTGGAACGCGGAGACTACTCTGGAAGAGGAGAGCATCCTGCGTACCTTCTTCAGTCAGAAGGACATTCCGGCTGAGATGGAGCAGTGGCGCGCACTCTTCAGCGACGAGGCCTGCGGCCAGACGCTGGGCGACGACTTCGATGCCCGTATGCTCCAGCTAGTTGGCGAGGAGACTCCATCGGTTAAGGCCCGCGAGGTGAAGCTGAGCGAGCGCTTGATGCCGCTATTCAGGGCTGCTGCCGTGATAGCCATCATCCTGACGGTGGGAGGTGCCTTGCAGGCTCCCTGGGACAGCAGCTGGAACACGCCAGCTGAATATGCCAGCTATCAGGCTGACTCAGTAGATGCGGCTATTCCCGTCCAGGCTGAGAACATCGTCGACAAGTCCACCGACAGCACCAGCGTGATGCTGACAGGACAGTCGAAGGATTGACACAGAAGACTATTTCTATGCTTTCTCTATATTTATTAAATCATGTTTAGTTAAAACACCAACGAAACTGTGAAGTTTCAATTTTTCTCTCAAATTTTTCATAACATACTAACGGTGAAGGGCTGCCTACTGACGATTCAGAGGCAGCCCCTTCGATTTGTTCTATTCGTCAGCATGCCGCATCCACAGATGCAGCTGGTAGAGTGCCGGCAACAGGATGAGCAGCGAGAAGCCCAAGGCCATGTAGACATGCTGCTCAGAGCCTTTGAAGATGTCTATCAGCTTGATGTCCGGATTGGGATAGAAGGCATAGAGCACGTAGGCCGCTGAGTTGTTGGCCCAATGGTAGGCCATACCGGGCAGGATAGAGCCTGTGCGCCAATACATCCATCCTAACAGCAGACCCACCAGGAAGGCATGAGGCATCTGCGCGGGATTCAGATGGGCTACCGCAAACAGCAGGGCTGAGATGACAATAGCGGCGAGTGGCGAGAGGCGCGAAGCTAATAGCGAACGCAGTGCTGCTCCCCGGAACACAATCTCCTCAGCCAGCGGTGCCAGCAGTCCGATGGTCAGGTAGCCCCAGCGGTCTTTCAGAATCATGTCGAACTCCTGTTCCACGAAGTTAGGCAGCTCGGGCATGTGCTCTTGCAGCCATGCGGAGGGAACGACCAGCCCCAAGGCGGCTATCACACTCCATATCAGTACCATCCAGGGGCGCGTACGAAGCCAGGTGGGCGACACCTTGGTCCATCCCGCCCATAAGAAGACGATGATGGTCAGCAGACTGAATATCACCGTTGTGGTTATCATCATAGCTGTCGTTACGTCGGGCGAGCCTGTCACCATTCCCCAGACCAAAGGCACTGTGAGACTGACTAAGGCCTGAATACCCAGAAATGTGATGATGTCAAGAATTGCTTTTTTCATCTTTTATTTTTAGTCTTGTTTTTTTTTGAATAGGTTCTCCACCTGTTGTGCGTCGCGTTGCAGCTGCCCCTTCAGGGCTTCCGCACTGTCGAAGCGTTGTTCGTCGCGCAGGCGTTGGATAAAGCTGACGGTCACTCGCTGGCCATAGAGGTCTTTGTCCAGATGCAGCACGTGGACCTCCAGTGTGGTGCGATGTCCTTCAAAGGTGGGGCGCTTGCCGATGTTCATCATACCTGCGTAGAGCCGGGTGTCGCCATCCAGCATCACTTGCACGGCGTAGGCCCCAGCGGCGGGCACCAGTTGCTGGCGCTCGTCGGCCACGAGGTTAGCCGTAGGGAATCCCAGTTGTGTACCGATGTGCTCTCCGTGCTCCACATGTCCTGTCAGTTGGTAAGGGTGTCCTAGTGCTTGGGTGGCCTCATCGACGCGACCCTCGTTCAGCAGGCTGCGCACCAGTGAAGAACTGACATTACCCTCAGCAGGCAACTGCAGCACCTCAATGCCCAGTTCCTGGCCATAGCGCACGTAGTCGTCGAACCCTTCCTCCCTGTTGTGTCCGAATCGGTTGTCATAGCCCGTCAGCAGTACCTTTACGCCCAGTTGCTCACCCAGCACCTGCTTCATAAACTCGCGGGCGGTCATCTGCTTCAGCGCGTCAGTAAACTGCAGCACCTCAGTATGCTCGATGCCCGTCCTGCTGATGAGCGCCAGCTTCTCGTCCAGTGTTGTCAGCAGCTGTTCGCGGCGTAGCGAGTGGTCGAAGGTGATAGCCATCGACTTCAGGCCGCGCTCACGAGCCGTCTCTATGACTTGTCGGAGCACGAACTGATGGCCCCGATGTACGCCATCAAACATACCAATGGTTGCTACATATTCCTCCATCTTATCCATCTGTATAGTTCACCAATCCACAGCACAGGCGATGTTCCGATAATGATATAAACCCATGTCTCCCACGACAGCGGCACCGTACGGAACATCTGTCCGCCAAAGGTGACGATGAGCCACTGACCCACGAGTACTAATGCCAGCACCGTCAGGAAACCCTCGCAAGCCCACAGCCGGCGGAAGGCAGAATGGTAGGAGCCCAACATGCGGGCATTGAACAGGTTCCACCATTGCAGCATGACGAAGATGGTAAAGAACACCGTCTGCGCCTCAATGGGCGACAACCCATAATGCAAGGCAATCAGGATGGGGTGCTTTTCTATCAGCCAGCAAATGGCGCCCAATGCGATGAAGAACAGGCCGCCCGTCACCGCGATGCCGCGCAGCATCGCCCGCGAGATGATAAACGCCTGTTGGCTGCGTGGCTGTTCCTGCAAGACCTCACGGCTGGGAGGCAGCGAGGCCAGCGCCATAGCCGCAAAGGTGTCCATGATGAGGTTTATCCAGAGTATCTGCGTGATGGTCAGCGGCAGTTCCGTTCCGACAAACGACCCGAAGAGCACCAGCAGCAGTGCCGTCACGTTGACCACCAACTGGAAGAAGATGAAGCGCTGGATGTTCTTGTAGAGCGAACGTCCCCACATCACCGCCTGTACTATCGAGCGGAACGAGTCGTCAATCAGCGTGATGTCGCTGGCTTGCTTAGCCACACTGGTGCCCGACCCTAACGACAGGCCTACATGAGCACGGTTCAGGGCTGGTGCATCGTTGGTGCCGTCGCCTGTCACCGCCACCACCTCGCCACGTTGCTGCAAGAGAGCTACCAGTCGCTGCTTGTCGGTAGGACGAGCCCTCGACATCACCCTTAAGTCGCCAACAATCTGTAGAGCCTCTTCATCAGAGAGTGCAGCAAACTCGCTGCCCGTAATCGACCTGCCGTCAATACCTATCTGTCGGGCTATCTCCAAAGCCGTCTCCTTGGTGTCGCCCGTCACTATCTTCACGTCAATGCCCGCCTGGTGACATTGCCTGATGGCTCCAGGCACCTCTTCTCGCAGCGGGTCGCTGATAGCCACGATAGCCAGCAGCGTCTTGTCTTTGGCAATGGCCAGCGTTCGCATGGCGTGTTGCTGCCAGTCCAGCAGCGTGTCCAACATTTCTCTTTCCTCTAACTTCTCACCTCTCACCCCTATTAATTCCATCACGACTTCCGGAGCGCCTTTGATATACACGCTGCCGTCACACGTTGTGGTCATGTATTTCCGTTCGGTCGAGAAAGGCTGTCGTGCGCTAAACGGATGTTCCTCACGTATTTTCTGATAGTCCACACCCCTCTCCATCAGCCATCTCAGCAGCGCCTGTTCCGTAGGATTACCCACATCGTGTGTCGCCGTCGTATTCACCGCTATGGCCTTATAGAGGGCTGAGGGCTGAGGGTTGAGGGCTGAGTCTCCTCCTTCTTCCTTCAAACATCTGACATCGTTTACCGTCATCCGGTTTTCGGTCAGCGTCCCAGTCTTGTCCGTGCAGATTACGGTCACCGCCCCCATCGTTTCCGATGCTTGCAGCTTGCGTACCAGGTTGTTCGACTTCAGCATACGTCGCATATTCAGTGCCAGCGCCAGTGTGATAGCCATTGGTAAACCCTCAGGCACCGCCATCACTATCAGCGTCACCGCCATCATGAAGTAGCGCAGCACGATTTCCAGCATAGCCAGATAGTCGGTAGAGTGGAGCCACAAGGGGTTCGTCAGCATGTCATGACCCAGGAAAAGCAGGAAGCAGGCAGTAGCCACAGCGCCTCCCACCTTGCTAATCATCTTCGCCAAACGGCTCAGCTGCAGGTTCAGCGGGGTCTTCACATCCGTCAGCTCAGTGGCCTGACGCGCCACATGCCCTATCTCCGTCTCATCGCCCACCGCCGTCACCACAAAGCATCCCGTGCCGCCCATCACCATCGACGACCGCAGCAGCATATTCCTTGGATAAGCAGTATTCTCTTGCTCCTTGCTCCTTGCCCCTTGCTCCTTATTCGCCAACGGCTCCCCCGTCAGGCTCGACTCATCCACCTGCAAGTCGGTAGCTTCCAGCAGTTGCCCGTCAGCAGGCACCTCGTCACCGGTCTCTACCAGTACAATGTCGCCTACCACCACTTCACGGCGTGCAATCTCTATGACTTGCCCCTCGCGCACCACCTTGACAAGCTGCTCTTCGCCCAGCTGAGTCAACACATTAAAGCGCCTTATGGCATCACGTTCAAAGTAGAACCCTACCGTTGTGGCCAGAACGACAGCCGCTATGATGCCTATCGTCTCCACAAAATCCTGTCTGACGAAGGCCAGAACCAGCGAGATGACGGCAGCAACCAATAGGATGCGCACCATCGGGTCCTCATATTTCTCCAGATACAGACGCCACATCGACTGGCGCTTCGGGGGTGTCAGCACATTCTCCCCGTGCTCCAGTCTGCTCTGTTCTACCTCGATAGTGGTCAGTCCTTGTCTCTTTTCCACTTTCATGGGTGCAAAATTACAAAAAAAAGATAAAAATAGAGGAGCGGCAGCAAATTTTTCACTTTTCACTTTTCACTTTTTTTTATTACCTTTGCAACCGCTTTTAAAAAGCACTGGACTTGTAGCTCAGTTGGTTAGAGCAACAGACTCATAATCTGGAGGTCCCAGGTTCAAGCCCTGGCTGGTCCACATAGAAAATCAAGCACTTACGAGTTTCTCGCAAGTGCTTTTTCTTTTTAGGCGACCTTCAGGTGACCTTTTTGAGCGAAAAGTGACACTACAGCGGATTATGAAATAGTGTGCAATTCCATGAGCATTCTTGAAATTGTCATATCGGCTGTAGATACTTAGTAAGTAAGCATCCGTTAATTGTTATCAGAATG
>JAGAWQ010000011.1 GCA_017941345.1 Prevotella sp.
GTTACGAACTTCCCCGACCTGCTATCCTGTCCCACTTTGATGACAGTACCAGGAAACATCGAATAGACCTTTTCGTATCGAGCGGAAAGGTCGATGCCATTGTGCATGATCCGTTTGTGATAGATGGGATGCCGTCGCATACCGAATCCCGAATTGATGTGAATCTTCTCCAATGGCATAGCAACAAGCGACATCAGATTGTGATTATCCGACGATGTAACAATGGTTTGTCCGTCCCCATCATTACCTGTAGTTGTTGAAACAGGAACAGAGTCTGCAACTACGATACTATCCGTCAGAGCATCTTTTGGCTTTGGCGGATTTATTGTGTATATACGCTTGTTGTTTATCGAGCCGATTGTGTTGAACTGAGCAAATAAGGGCTTGTTCAGACAAAAGAGAAAGGCCGTTATGGTGATGAGCTTGATTGTTTTCATGCCGCAAAGGTAAGGATATAATCTCATACTAACGGATAAACGATTCTTCAAATAATTAAACTCTAACTTTCTTTTTGTTTATAGTCTGATTTTTGCGGAATTTCCATACTATTAAATTAAACCTTCTTAAATCAGATGCTTGCAAATATCGCTTTTACAACCTAATATAGAAACAAGTCCTAAATTTGCATCGTAAAACTGTCCATGTTGGGCAAAAGTATAAATTATGTAATCTGAAAAGTATGATTAATCATTTTCAAGAAAGCGAGATACCATACGGTACGCTCGAACGTTTCGGACTCACACAGGAGATGATAGAAGACCTCCCTGTCGATGTCCTTCAGAACATCTGCAACGGTCGTCGCTCGCCCGTGTTACCTATTACCATTATCACTGAGGATGGTGAGACAGAGAAAGCCCGCACAAGGATCAGCCTTGTACGCACTCCCGAAGGAGGTGTCGATGTCCTTTTCTATCCTAAGCTTGATGAGTATGACCTCAACCTCTTCAATGACCAGCAGAAGCAGCGTCTCTTGGAGGGTAAGGCCATCATCGGACATCTGGAGAACAACGAGGAGAATAAGGAAGCTGGAGGCAAGCGTTTCTTCCAGATTGACCCCGAAAGCAAACAGGTTCTCTGTGTCCCCATGCCGGTCATCGGTCGCAATATGCAATATGTGGCCGACCGCTATCACCTCACTGCTGCAGAGATGCAGAAGTTACAGAATGGTGATGTTCTCTCCATCCTCAATGATGAAGATGAGGAAATTGCCATCGGCATCGACCTCAACAGCAAGACAGGCATCCGTTTCGCTGCCGGTGACGAACAGACCTGGAAGCGCGAAGCCAAGCGTGAGTGGGACAAGTACAACTTCGGAGCTTTCGGTTGCTGGGTTGCCGATGACAACGGTGACCTGAACTATGTCCACGAGGAAGACTACTCCGAAGAACTGTGGCAGGAACAGAAGAAGTTGGGTATGCGTATGATGCAACGCTAATCCCAGGAATGAAGTAAAACCCAAAATCAGAGAACAATGGCAGCAACAAAGTATTACCCTGAAGACGTACTCGTGGAGAAATTCCAGAGTAACGAATATGGTTGGCTTGATTACGTCAATCATCATTCTCCTGAATGGCAGGAGGAATTCACCGCATTCTGCAAGGAGCGTGACCTCACCATCAATGAGGAAAGCGCAGAGCAGTTTGTCGAGTGGAAGGGAGACCAGTTAGAGAATGCACAGGACAACTAAACCGAATCAGTATGTCTATCAGATCAAACACATTACCAATGGGGCGCGACTTGGCACCAGAGCTACAGGACATTCTCCGGCGTAACGGTATGCAGGGGCATATTATTCGTCAGGGGGATGGCTTTGCCCTTGCCGTGCAGGGGCATGACAGTCCTTTACTGACGTACCCCATCAATCAGCAGCAGATGCGGGCGATGGTAGATTGGGGCACCAATTCAGCCAACAAGAAAGCCTACAATACCTTCGCCGCAATCCTCTCCAATGACTTCTATTTGCCCCGAAGCTTCGTTCATGCCCGCAATGCAAATGGCCGTGTTGCCATGGGATTGCACGGCTACCGTATAGGAGTCGGTGAATATGGACGCTTGCCTTGGGACAGACGAGGACTTCATCCGATGATGGATCCTTATCATGGCCGTTTCCTTGGCTGGACACCACGTCAGCAGGAAGGCTGGCACATGCGCAGAGTCGGTGGAGCCTTGTTCATGCAAGGTGCACCGATGGTTCCCGACCGTCCTGATGGCCGCATGAAGCCTGGCGAACTCCAGAACGGAGCCTATGGCTTCTATTACAAAGGTCAGCAGACTCAGGTTCAGCAGCCGTCGCAGGACGTGTTGGCAGACCTCCAGACGGTCATCAA
>JAGAWQ010000002.1 GCA_017941345.1 Prevotella sp.
CCACGCCATCAGGATGACGAGCGGCGCCACGGCCGCCCACACGGGCCACAGCGGCCGGCGACGGTCCTGCAGCATGCAGAGCATGACGACAAGGGCCAGCGGGATGGTCAGCAGACAGTCGAGCAGTCCGCCGATGAGCATACACCGTTCAGCAGCCTCGCTCGATGAGAACGCCATGGCCGGCCAGTACCACACGTGGCCCAAGGCGATGACCGCCAGGAACGCCGCCGCCCAGCGCCTGAGCCGCAATGGCGGCGTGACGTCGGCGGCAAAGGCGTTGCCCCGCCGGAACAGCAGGTAAACACAGCCCAGCGTCGCCAACACCGTGACGACGGCATAAAGCATCACAAATATCGCATCTTCAAGTATCTGTTCGTACATATCGTTAAGTCATTCGAAAAGGTGCAGGATTGGTTTCCATATTCTATTGCAATAGTTAGAAGAAGTAGGCGGCTGAAATCTGCCAGGCGCTGGTCTTGCCGTCGGTAACGGCATTCCATGTTTTCTTGGCAGCATCCCAGACCTCAATCTCGCCGGTCTTTCCGAGGGCGAAGTTGTAGTTGACCGTTAGCTGCAGATGGTTCAGGACGGTGGCGCCGACACCTACGTTAGCACTGATATTGGAAGAACGGAGGGTCCAATTGGTTACCTCGTCCAGAATCTTCTTGCTCTTATCGCCCAGATTGAATCCGAACTGGGGACCGGCAAAGGCGAACAGGTTGGCTACGCTGCCTAAGCCCACACCATAGCGGATGTTGATGGGTATCTGGAGCGACTGGCTCTTGATGGTCTCGCTGGCATTGGCTATCTCAACCTTCGCAGAGCGCTGGTCGTAGAGCGCCGAGGCGTCGAGGCTGAGGCCTGTCACGGGCAACCCTATCTTAATCGTGGGACCGACAAAGAATCCTTCCTTGTTTTTCAGATTATCACTTAGTGTACCGCTGGCCGAAATGCTGGTCAGATTCAAACCACCCTTCAGACCGAACTTCACCTGAGCCTGCGACGGCATAGACAGGGCTACTGCCGCAAAAAGGAGAACTAATACTTTCTTCATATCCTGTAAAACTTAATGGTTGATAAAATGCTAAGTTAATGACGCTGACGGCGCACGGTGACGCGGGCAGAGCCTGACGCAGAGGAGCCGCTGCTCTTGATGCTCGACTTGCGGGCACGTGCCGATTTGCTGTTCTTGCGATTCTTCTTGGCGAGAATCTTCAGCTGCTGGGGATCCAACTTGGCAATAGAGTCAAGCGAGTCTTTACGATGCTTGTCGCCGAAGATGTTCTGCTCGAAGGCCAGCAGCTCGGCCTCTATCTTCTTCTGCTCCTTAGCCAGTGCTGAGTCGGTGGGACAATACTGTGCCAGCGTCTTGCCCAGCATGTTGTTGGTCTTGTAAATCTTACCTTCGTAACGGTTGAGTGTAAAATAGTCTTCCATCGACATGGTGGCGGCATTGTTCAGATTGGAGGTCATGACCGTCTGGCGACTGAGGAAGGGCTCCAAGTCGGCATACTTCACCCAGAACAGGGGATATTTGGAGGCCTCGCCACCAAAGTCGTCCTCGCGCAACATGACAGGGCAGAGGGCGAGCACCTTGCGGTGGAACGTGGAGTTGGCCTGGTCGTAGTAGGCGCTCTCCTTCAGATAGTAGAGCTTCACCTCAGCCGACGGGATGTCGCTGTTATCCACGCGCAGCTTGCCGTCCTTCTCTTCGTAGAAGATGTGGTAGTTGTCGAGCACGGTCTTCATCTTCACGCGGGCGGAGTCGTTGAACACCTCGTTGCCGTCGAGACGGTATTCGTAGACGGGGATATAGCCGTTCAGCGCCAGCTTGAAGACGTAGGTAAACAGGTTGACCTGCTTGTCGATAGGCTCTACGGGATAGTAGAGTCCGGCATTGTCGTTGTGGTTGAGGTCGAGCTCACGGTAGATGTCACGACGCCACACCACATCCTCAGGCATATCGATAGCCGTGGGGAACATCAGACGAGCACGCATGGACATGCCCTGGTTCTGCGACTGCTGTTTCGACTTCTGTTGCTGCTGTGTCTTAGCCTGCTGACGACGAGCCTTAGGCTGCGCGCTGACAGCACCAGCCACCAGCGTTATCATCAATAAGAATAATACTCTCTTCATAATTATCACTTTTCACTAGGGCGAAGCCCGCTATTTAACAATGACTTCCATCGAGGCATTGAGCTTGCGCTGGATGCCGTCGGGACCAATGGCATTGACGCGCGAGATGTAGAAGCGGCGGTTGCGCTGCAGCTTACGGAAGGCGTCGCGCTGACGAGCCGAGAAACGGGCGCCGTCGCTAATCATCGGCACGGCATTTCCCATATTGTCGAAGAACACGGTCTCGAACGACTGCACACGGAAGGCGATGTCGAGGATGCCGTCATCGATGGCAGCACCGATGCCCTCGACAGCCATCAGCTGGGCTTTCGCCAGCGCACCGCCCTTGTAGCGGAGGGGAGCGCCCGACTCGTCCTTCATGTCGATATAAGGTGTGGGGTCAGGCAGACGACGCACGCGGAACGTGAACTGTCCCATCTGCTGAGCGCGCCCGGTATTGGTGGAAGTGACGGTGATGGTCACATTCTGACCGACAGCCGACGGACGGGCGATGTAACGTCCGGGACCTGTGGGCTGCAGGGTGCCGCCCGACATCGTGGCCTGCACCTTATTGACAGGAACGCCAGGCACGCTGACGCTCAGCGGGTTGTTATAACCGGCATAGAGCACATTCATCAGGTCGGCGCTGACCGTTGCCGAGGGGTCGACGACGGTATATTTCTGTTCGAACGAGCGCTTCAGCAACTCGCCATTACCATTCTCTACCTGAATAAAGCCACTCAGCGTGAAGTCGCCCGTGCGGCTGGTCACGGTCTCGTAGAGTCCGCCAGGCAGATGCACCTCCTTGCCCCCGATGAATATCTGAGGCTGTTGCGTCGTATCGACAGCTGCCATCACGATGTGGGCTGAGAACTTGTCGCCACGGACGATGGTCTGCGAATTGGGAATGACGAAGGCGTTGAGCGCATTGACACGGATATCCTTCACGTCGATGTTCGACACCAGCGTATGGAGCACCTCGCCCTCAGCATAGCGCACGTCGTTCTGCAACTTGCTGAGCAACGTGACGGCAGCGGCGGCGGGCATCGACTCGAACATATACTCCTGCCAGTTCTTGCCCATCGACTGGGCATTCTCGGGAATCTCCGTCGAGAGGTTCGAGGCGATGGTCTTCTTCAGGCGATACTCGTTGACCATGCCCAGCATCTTGTTGCGATAGCTGACGATGGCGTCGTAAAGCTCCTTGCCGCGACCGCCGCTGGGCGAGAGCATCACCTGATTGGCAGCCTCGAGGTCTTCCTTGTTGTGGATGTTCCGCACGTCGCCATCGGCACCGTCGGCCTCCTGCACGATGGCCAGCTTCAGCTCGTCGGCCAGATTGTAGAGCTCGTCGCTCAACCGCTTCACTTCCTGCGACTTGTCGTACCACAGCTTGACCTTCTGCGGGTTCTTCTTCATCTGCACGGCGAAGTCGTCGTATATGGCCTGGTTCTCGCGACTGGCGTTCTGCGTGGTACGCTTCAGACTCTCCTCGACAATGGAGAAGCCGTTGAGCACCTCGGTAGAGACGTTCAATGCCAGCATAGCCATCAACACGACGTACATCAGGTTGATCATCTTCTGGCGCGGAGAAACGGGTCTTTTCTTAATTGCCATAATATTTAATTTTGAATTTTGAGTGTTAAGTGTTGAATGGTTCTCGCTTTGCTGCGATGTTTGAATGTAGAATTCTCAATTCTTCATTGATCAATCGCCGTAGGCGACCAATTCCTCACTCCACACTCTTCACTCCACACTCTTCACACGCATCGCCTCTATCATGCGGGCATAAATCTTGTTGAGCTCAACAATCTGCTCGGCCATGTGGCGCGTCTGGGCATTAATCTCGTCGATGGTGCTGATTTGCGCCGATGCCGACTTGAGCTGCATCTCATAGACTCGGCTGATGCCCGTCAGCGTGCGGTTCAGGTTCTCCATCTCCTCAGAGTCACGCGTCAGACGCTCGCTCTGCTCGGAAACCTTCTGAAGCATCTCCGTCAGACGGTTCAGCTCGTCGACGTAGTTGGACGTGGCGTCTTTCAGCTCCTCAGCCATATCGGCAGGAACCTGTGCGCCAGGCACTCCGCCGCCACCGGCAACCACAGCGCCACCGCCGCCTCCGCCGCCGGCAAGGTTAATCGACTGGCCTTCCCAGCGGGCAGCCTCGTCGCCAGTACCCACGACATCGCCCACAACACCGCCGCCATTGATAATGACTGTTCCGCCACCGGCAACAGCAGGAGCGGTCGAGGGTTCCTCGCCCGGATGGAGTTCCAGCTCCATGCCATCCGTCGTCTTGTCGAACGGACGGTCGAAGGCAGCCAGGAAGAACACGAACACCTCGGTTCCCATGCCTAAGAAGAGGAAGAAGTTAGCGCCGGGCAGGTGCGTCAGCTTGAACAGCGTACCCAGAATAACGATAGAAGCACCCCATGAATAGGCATAGTTCAGAAAGGTCTGACCAGGCACACTATCCATCCACTTCTGCAAGCGGTAGATTACATTCAGTTTACTGTATCTTGTCATTTCTTCTTTCCTTTCTTTAGTTTGATTTTATCACTGGTTGTATTGGCCAGCGAGCGCACGCAGCGGAAACCGACATACGAGCGGGGCTGGTTCTGGTATTCGTATGAGCGCCAGGCGGAGCGGATATATGACTCGGGGTCTTTCCAAGAGCCGCCGCGAACGCTCTTTTTCTTCAATCGGTAAGGGTCCTCCCTGGCAGCATTGTACTTCAGCTGCGGGTTGATGTCGTTCATGGCCTCAACACCTGCCTCGGTATAGATGGTAGAGCACCACTCGGCCACATTGCCAGCCATATCGTAGAGACCGTTGGAGTTGGCGGCATAGATGCCCACCTTGCTGGTAATCAGGTTGCCGTCCTTGGTATAGTTACCGTTGTCGGGCTTGAAGTTGGCAAAGAAGCAGCCGTTGCCCGACATGACATCCTTGTCCTCCCAGGGGAATTCGGTCTGGTCCTTGCCACGCGCAGCAAACTCCCACTCGGCCTCGGTCGGCAGACGGTAGCGCTGCACAAAGCGGGCAGCAGGACCCAGTCCGCGCAGCAGATATTCCGTACGCCATGCGCAGAAGGCATTGGCCTGTTCCCACGTCACACCCACCACGGGATAGTCGTTGTAGGCGGCATTGGTGAAGTAATAGCGCATATAGGTCTCGTTCTCCGCATTGGGGAAGTCGTTGACCCAGCAAGTAGTGTCGGGATAGATATTGACGATATAGGTATTGAGGAAATCCCAAGGACCCGTATACTGGCGGTTGATGGTCTCACGGACAATCTGACCCTCGTCGTTGATGTATGCCGTATCCTTCGAAATCCAAATCTGCTCGTTGGCATTCGGACGGATATCGGTATTGAGCACGCGCTCCTCGTGGGTCTCACGATACTTGCGCTTGGCAGCCTCGGTATAGTCGAAAATCTCGTAGCGGTAGTTCATCTGTCGCCAGTCGAGCATCTTCTCGCCGGTCACGGGGTTGGTGACATACAGGCTCTCGAAGGCACGCTGCTGGTCTTCGTCGGGCTTGCGGGGCAACGCCTTCTTCCAGTTCAGATGGGGCTTCACGGGGTCGCCGTTCTTGTCTTCCTCTATCTTATAGCTCTCGTCGCCACCGTAGGCAGGGTCGGCCAGACGCTCACGGAGAATGGAGTCGCGCACGTAGTTGACAAACTGACGATACATGGAGTTGGTCACCTCGTGTTCATCCATCCAGAAACCCTCGATGGAGATATCCTTCACAGGTGTCTGCTTGCCCCACAAGGAGTCTTGCTTGTCGATACCCATCTTCAAGTGACCACGCTTAATCAGCGTCATGCCGTAAGGCGTAGGCTCGCTGAAAGCGCGACCGCTCACGCCTGTCACCTCGCCGCCTGCTGACGAGGACATCTTGCTACCTAAACAGGCAGACAGCAGAAGCACCGCCAGGAAGCAAGCCATTATGCTAAAAGTCTTCTTCATATACCTTATTATTATAATATTCTCACACTTTGATGACGGTTACGGCCTTTCTTGCTCAGGTCGAGTTCCGTCTGATAGCCCACAAACAACTCATGACTGCCATTGCCAATCTTGAGCGCCTTGGTGTACACCTCGTAACTGTAGCCCAACGTGATGCCGTGGAAGTTTCCGCCGATAAGTGCCGTCACCGAGTTCGTCGGACTATAGGCCACGCCTGCATAGAGCATCGTTTTGTCGTGCGAATACTTCACACGCCCTGTCACATCCACCCGATAGACCGTTCCGTCAGTATGGGCCAAGACAGAGGGGTGTATTGTAAAGAACGGATTTCTCAGCTTAATATTGTATCCGCCCGTCAAATAATACATTCTGCTGATGTTCAGGATAGAACGTTCACCCAGCTCGATAGCGGGTGCTGTAGCTCGCAGGACGGAGAGTCCGGCATACCAGTTGCGATGGGTATAATAGAGACCTGCCGAGAGGTCGATTCCCGTACCGGTAACATCGGTTTTTGTAAAAGCGGGGTCGTCAGGATTCTCCAGGTCGAGCGCACTGCCCTTGAACTTCTCGCTGAGGATGCCTACCTGCACACCCACACTCAGCATGCCGCCGAACAGCCTGTGCTTATAGGCATACTGGAGCGCTAACCGCTGGTGGGTGAACAGACCTATCTGGTCGTTCATCAGCTGGACCCCCACGCCATGATAGGCATTCATCAGCAGGAGAGGCATGTCGGCTCCGACATACATGGTCTTGGGAGCGTTCTCGAAGCCTGTCAGCGTCATGGCGTATGCTCCCGTGACGTTCAGTTTCGACTCCTTGCCGGCTGCCGCAGGGTTAAACGAAGGCTCCATCGCCCAGTAATGGGCGAACGACGGTTCCTGTTGGGCTAACGTTGTCAACACGGGCAGGAACAGGAGCAGACATATCGTCAGTTTTCGCTTTAACACGTTATCAATAACGCTTTTTTCCACAGTTTATTGCATCGAATGTTTGGTTAATAAAAGTGTTGCCATCAAACAAATATTCCGTAAAACCTACAAGATGTTTCATGAAATATTTGTAACTTTGCAGCCGTTATGAGTACGATTATCTATCCATCGCCCATCTTCGGGCCAGTACACAGCCGCCGGTTAGGCATTTCGTTGGGCATCAACCTGCTTCCTGCCGACGGCAAGATATGCAGCTTCAACTGCATCTATTGCGAGTGTGGATTCAATGAGGACCACCGTCCTACCCTTCCGATGCCTACACGCGAGGCCGTAGCCGAGAAGCTGGAAGCCAAGCTCCGGCAGATGCAGGCGGAAGGGCAACTGCCTGACGTGCTGACTTTTGCTGGTAACGGAGAGCCTACCTTTCACCCGCACTTTGCCGAGATTGTCGACGACACCATCCGGCTGCGCGACCGATACTGTCCGCAGGCTAAAGTGTCGGTGCTGAGCAACTCGACCATGATTCACCGGCAGCAGGTGCATGATGCGCTGATGCGCGTGGACAACAACATCCTCAAACTCGACACCATTGACCCTGATTATATCATGAAGGTAGACCACCCCAACGGAACGTATGATGTCAATGCCATCGTCAGCCACATGAAAGACTTCAAGGGACATGTCATCATTCAGACGATGTTCATGAAGGGACAATGCAACGGTGAGTCGGTCGACAATACGGGAGAGGAGTTCGTGGGCCCGTGGCTTGAAGCCATCAAAGAGATACGTCCGCAACAGGTCATGATTTATACCATTGACCGCGAGACACCTACGCAAGGACTGGAAAAAGCAAGTCGCGAACAGCTGGATGCCATTCGCGACCGTGTGATTGAAGCAGGAATACCCTGCTCAGCCAGCTACTAAGCTACATCTTGGAGATGATGCCTATCTTGGTGGTCTCCAGGAACTCAATGATATTACGGATTTGCTCACCGTCAGGCACCTGCTCCTTAATCTGCATGATAGTGTCAAACAGCGAGATCTTGCCCTGGAACACCAAACGGTAGGCGTTGGCGATGTGCTTCAGCACTTTTTCGTCGACACCATGCTGACGACCAATGCTGTAGTTGACGCCACCGAACTCTGCCTTGCGGGTGCAGATGATGTAGGGAGGGATATCCTTCGAGAAGGTGGCTCCAGCCTGAACCATCGCACCTTGTCCGACACGCGTCTTGGGATTCTCGATGACGGAGCTGGAGAAGATGACGAGGTCGCTGATTTCGCAGTCGCCTGCAATCTTCGTACCATATCCGAAGACACATTGGTTGCCAACCTTGGTGTCGTGCGAGATATGGGAACCCTCCATCAGGAAATTATCGTTGCCGATGACGGTCTGTCCACCGGTATGCGTAGCACGGTTGATGACCACATTCTCACGGATGATGTTATTATTGCCGATGACGCATTCCGTCTTCTCGCCACGGAAATCAAAGTCCTGAGGCAACGCGCTGATGACAGCCCCCTGGTGCACCTTATTATTATTACCCATGCGCGTACCATTTAATATAGACACGAAGGGGAAGATGATACAGTTGTCGCCAATCACTACATCGCCTTCGATGTAGACAAAGGGAAATATCTTACAATTGTTGCCGATTTTCGCTCTGGGGTCGATTTCGGCTTTGGGAGAAATATCACTTGCCATAATTCTTCTTTTTTTACTATTACTTTCCACCGCCGCCTAAAGCCGTATACAGCGATACGACGGCTTGCATCTTATAGAAATCGTCAGTAACCTGAGAAAGCTGGGCAGACAACAGCTGTGTCTGGGCGGTGAGTACCTCCAGATAGCTGGAACCACTGCTCTTATAGAGGGCCTTGGTGTCCTCGACAGCCTTTGTCAACACAGCTACACGCTGCACCTCCAGCTTGGAGTTCTGGTCGTAGTAGTTATAGTTGACCAGCGCGTTAGACACCTCGTTGCCTGCTGAAAGGATGGCATTCTGCCAAGTGTTGTAAGCCTGCTCATACTGCAACTTGCTGACCTTCAGGTTAGCCGTCAGTGCGCCGCGATTGAAGATGGGCTGCAACAGACTGCCAAAGAAGGAGGTCGTCCACTTGCCGGGGTTTGCCGTTCCCGTCAGATTACCAAACGAAGCCGAAGCACCGATGGTGATGTTGGGATAGAACTGGGCACGAGCGGTCTGCACGTCATGGAAGCAGGAAGCCAAAGACATCTCTGCATTATGCACGTCAGGACGGTTCTTCAGCAAGTCAACACCCACACCCGTAGCAAACTCGCTGGGCAAAGACTGTTCGGCCAGCGTGGTACGGGGAATCTGCTGACCTGCCTGTCCGATGAGCAGCGAGAGGGCATTCTCAGTAGCACGTATCTGACGACGGAAGTCGTTGGCCTGTGTCTGAGTAGACAGATAAGCGGCCTCAGCACTCTGCACGCTGGTAGAACGCATACGACCCAGTTTATACTGCAGCTTCATCATCTCCCAGGTCTCCTTCGCCATCTCTCCCATCTCAGTAACGATGGCGAGCTGACGGTCGAGCATCAGCAGCGTATAGTAACTGTTGGCTATGCCGCTGATAACCTGAGCACGAACCGCCATCTGGTAGTCCTTGAAGCCCAGAAGCTTCATCTGGGTGGAGCGCTTCTGCGACAGCACATTGCCGAAGAGGTCGAGTGTCCAGCTGGCAGCCACAGGAAAATTATAAGACTTAGTGGTCTGCGACGGGTCGAGATGGACCGTTGTCACATTGCCGATTTGCGTCATATTGCTACCCAGCGTGATGGCGGGCAGGAAAGCTAGCTTGGCAGCTTTCAGCATAGCCTCATACATCTGCACTGTCAGGGCTGCATTCTGCAGGTTGGCATTCTTGGCCAAGCCCTGCTCGATGAGCTGCTGCAACTGAGGGTCGGTGAAGACACTTCGCCAAGGCAGATTGCCAAACGAGGCGGTATCCTGCGGTGCAACTGCCAGCGTGTCAACATCGCTGACCACATCGCGGATGAGTCCCTTGGTATTGACCTCAGGGCGCTCATATTTGTTATATAGGCCGCAGCTGCTCATCAGCAGCGAGGCGGCGGCGATAATCATTACTTTCTTCATAGCTTCTTACTCCTCCAATTTATAATCAACAGGGCGGTGTGCATACTGACTAATCTCAGTAGCCACGTCAGTATTCTCTTCATCGCCTTCGAACTTCATCGGACGGAACTTCTCCTGCAAGCCCTGGAAGATGACAAACAAGCCAGGCACAACGATAATCTGGAACAGGGTGCCGAGCAGCATACCGCCTACGGCAGCCGCACCCAACGTCTGGTTACCATTCTTACCTACACCCGAAGCGAACATCATAGGCAGCAGACCAATGACCATTGCAAGCGAGGTCATCAAGATAGGACGCAGACGGGCTGCAGCACCTAAGATAGCCGACCATGAGATAGCCATACCAAGCTGGCGACGCTCAAGTGCGAACTGCACAATCAGGATGGCGTTCTTTGCCAGCAGACCAATCAGCATAATCAGCGAAATCTGCATATAGATATCGTTGGAGTGGCCGAACATCATGGTGAAAAGGAAACAGCCAGCCAGACCGAACGGAACGGAGAGTACTACGGCCAGCGGCAGGATGTACGACTCGTACTGTGCCGACAGAATCAGGTAGATGAACACGAAGCACAACAGGAAGATGATACCAGTCGTGTTCGACGCCTTGGCCTCCTCACGGGTCAGACCCTGATACTCGTAGGTGTAACCTGTAGGCAGTATGTCGGCAGCAACCTCCTGGGCTGCCTTGATGGCCTCACCCGTAGAATAGCCGTTAGCCACCGTTGCCGTCACATTGATAGAGGTGAACAGGTTGAAACGGTTGATGTTCGAAGGTCCATAGACACGCTCCAAGCGACAGAACTCCTCAACGGGTGACATGCCACCGGGAGTGCGCACATAGACACTCTTCAGCGACTCTTGTGTCATACGAGTTTCAGGAGAGCCCTGAACCATCACACGATAGAGCTTACCATAGCTGTTGAAGTTAGAGGCATAAAGTCCGCCATAGTAGCCTTGCAAGGTAGTCAGCACCGTAGTAGGCGAAATGCCTGCCTTCTTACATTTTGCCACATCCACATGAACCATGTACTGCGGATAGTTGGGGTTGTAGGAGGTCTGTGCCGTCTGGAATTCAGGACGTTTGTTGAGCTCGGCCAGATAGTCCTTCACAATGCCGAAGAACTTGCTCAGGTCACCGCCTGTACGGTCCTGCATGACTATTGACACACCCGAGTTAGCCGAGAAGCCTGGAATCATAGGCGGAGCAAAGGCCAGAATCTGAGCATCCTTGATATGAGCTGTCTTGAGGTATATCTGTGCCAGCACACCAGTAGACTCGTAAGGATTGAGGAAGAAACGATATATGCCGTCACCCTCCCACAGACCGCTGAGTTTCCACCAGAAGCCCTTCTGACGCTCCTCGAAGGATTTCAGCTTGATGATGAAGGTGGCCTGGTCGGAACCCGAACCGGCAATAAAGTTATAACCCTGAATCTGCTCACGGTTCTTGATGGCAGGGTCGGCAGCAAGGATAGAGTCTACCTGACTGATGACCTGCTTGGTGCGAGCTACTGATGTTGCGGGTGGCATTGAGATGGTACAGAAGATAGTACCGGTATCCTCGTCGGGTACCAGACCGGTCTTGGTGGTCGAGAAAGTCACTACCAATACCACAATGGCCAAAACAACGGTAGTAAGGACGGAAAGGGGCTTGCGCACCAGCTTTTCAACGTTGCCCTTATACTTGGCCAACACCTTATCATAGGCGGCATTGAACGACGCATGGAAACGGTCAATTACCGACATCTTCTTCTCGTGTCCATCCTTGTCGTGCGGCTTCAGGAAGATGGCGCACAGGGCAGGAGACAGCGTCAGGGCGTTCAGAGCCGAGATAAAGATGGAGACGGCCATCGTCACACCGAACTCACGGTAGAACGTTCCTGAAGTACCACCGATGAACGATACGGGAATGAACACTGAAGCCATCACCAGCGTGATGGAGATGATAGCACCCGAAATCTCGTTCATAGCATCGATAGAAGCAGTCATGGCCGACTTGTAGCCCTGGTCGAGCTTGGCATGTACGGCCTCAACAACCACAATGGCATCGTCGACCACAATGGCGATTGCCAATAGCAACGCCGACAGCGTCAACAGGTTGATGGAGAATCCGAAGACGCTCAGGAAGAAGAACGTACCAATGAGTGATACAGGTACGGCAATCAGCGGGATGAGCGTAGAACGCCAGTCTTGCAGGAAGACATAGATGACGACGAACACCAGTATCAGCGTGAATACAAGTGTAAACACCACCTCCTCGATAGAAGCATACAGAAACTCCGTCACATCGTAGTTAATCTTGTAAACCATGCCCGGCGGGAACAGCTTAGCCTGCTCTTCCAGCTCAGCCTTCACCTGCTTGGCAATCTCGTTGGCGTTAGAACCGGCAATCTGCTGCACCATACCCATTACCGACGGGATGTTGTTGTTCTTCATCGACACGGAGTACTGCTGGCCTCCCAGCTCAATACGTGCCACATCCTTCAGTTTCAGGGTCTGTCCCTCGTCATCGCTCTTAATGATGATGTTGCCAAACTCCTCAGGAGTCTTGAAACGACCAGTATAGCGCATGGCATACTCGTAGGACACGTCTGACTGTTCGCCAAACGAACCTGGAGCAGCCTCGATGTTCTGTTCAGCCAGTACTCCGCTGATGTCAGAAGGCATCAGGTTGTGCTGCTTCATCACGTCGGGCTTCAGCCAGATACGCATCGAGTAGGTCTTCAGACCGGGTGACTGCACGTCACCCACACCCTGGATTCGCTTCAGCGCTGGTATAATATTAATGTTGGCATAGTTGGTCAGGAACTCGTCATCATAACGACCGTCAGAGGTCAGCGAGTACATCAGCACCTGTGATGTCTGACGCTTCATCACCGTCACACCAATCTGGTTAACCTCCGAAGGTAACAGCGCCGAGGCCTGCGACACACGGTTCTGCACGTTGACAGCACACATATCGGCGTTCATACCCTGACGGAACAACACGCTGATTTGTGCCGAACCGGAACCAGCCGTCGACGATATATAGTCCATACCCTCCACACCGTTGATACTCTCTTCCAGCGGCGTGATGACGGAGTTCTTCACCGTCTCGGCATCAGCACCGGGATAGCTGGTCCATACTACTACGGTTGGCGGCGCAATATCTGGATACTGCTCAATAGGCAGCGATACCAGTCCAATAAAACCCAGCAAGACGATGAGGATAGAAATCACCGTCGACAATACCGGGCGTTTGATAAAATTAGTAAATGTCATTGCTTTACCTTTTTTACTTTCTTACCTTTTTACCTTTTTACTACTTCTTCATGGCAGAAACGATGTCGCCAGCCGACATTGCCTTTGCCTGCTCGTCTATCTTTTCCTGGTAGCGCTGAGGGGTAATAGGAACAATTTCCATTCCATCAGACAGCTTTGTGATACCGTTGGTGACATACTTATCGCCAACCTTCAGGCCACCCGTCACGATATAATTGTTACCGTCGTTCTGGGGATCTACAGTAATCTCGGTATACTTCACCTTATTATCCTTACCAACGGTATAGACAAACTTCTTATTCTGAACTTCCGAAACGCATGATTGTGGAATAATGATAGCACTGCTGTTCACGCGGGGAATAACAATATTGCCCGTAGCACCGCTCTTCAGCGTCTTCTCTGGATTGGAGAAAGAAGCGATGAGCTGAACGGAACCGGTCTCCTGGTCGATGACGCCACTCATACGAGTCACCTGACCTTCGTGAGTATAAATGCTGCCATCAGCCAACTGAAGCTTTACGGCAGGCATCGAGCTGATGCCCTGCTGCGACAAAATCATAGCCTCCTTCTCGGTGATTGAGAAGTAGACATCCATCGACGAAATGTTAGATACCGTTGTCAGTACATTTGAACCACTGACTAATGCACCTTTCTTGAAAGGCAAAGTGCCTACCACACCTGCTGCAGGACTCTTAACATAGCAGAAACTCAGCGCCTCCTTGGCATTGGCAAGGGCGGCCTGGGCCTGAGCCAGCTGAGCAAGAGCAGACTCGTAATTGTTCTGCGAGGTTTGCATCTCGTAGTCACCTATGACCTTATTAGCATGCAACTGCTTCGAGTTCTCAAACGTCAACTTAGCCGTGTTCACCTGCTGTTGGGCAGCATTAACGGCGGCCTGAGCCTGACGCACCTGAGCCTGATATGTCTCATTGTCAATCACGAACAGAACCTGTCCGGCACTTACCGTCTGACCTTCCTTCACGTTAATCTGTACCAGAAAGCCCTGAGCCTTCGGGCGAATCTCTACATCCTGAACACCCTTGATAGTAGCAGGATAGACCGTCTGCATGTCGGCAGTTGACGTTCCTGCTGCTATTACAGGAAACTCATTGTCGCCGAAATTGGGGCGACCACCTCCGCCACCGCAAGAAACCAACGTTGCAGCAACAGCTGCAAGCATCATCATCTTTTTCATTTTCATACCTATTTTTAAGAATTTAATTTCTATGTCTTCTACTGAAAACCCAACACGTTTAATCAGTTTTCGGTGTGCAAAATTACTAAAAAGCCACCATATAAATATATATGACATTCCATATTTAACAAACTTTATCAAGGAATAGCCTTTGTTATTACCAAATATAATCCTATCTTTGCACCCAGAAACAGAAAAGAAGAGCAATGAAAACAACCGAAAGAGACATCCTCATCACAAATAACATGGGTTATGTCGTGACGCTGGCTCGCCAGTACAAAAGCGATTTATTAAGCACGGACGACCTCATCAGCGAGGGAAGCATCGGACTGATGAAAGCTGCTGACAAATTTGATGCTAGTCGAGGCAAGCCCTTCGTCACCTTTGCTGCGCCATATATTCGTCGAAGTATTGAGGAAGCCATCAGACGGGTGACCGGCGAAACCCCTGTCTTCTCTACAGACGAAAGCCTGCCTGTTGGTTCGAACAATAATTTTACATTACTGAACGTCCTGGAAGACAAGGACGCTCCCCACACGGATGCCACGCTGGAGCAGAACGCCCTGTCGGACGAACTGACCATGGCCATTGCCACCCTGAACGAACGCGAACAGGCTATCGTCAGGCGATTTTATGGAATTGACTGCCAGCGCATGACGATGGCAGAGATTGGTATGGAATTAGGACTGAAGCGGGAACGTGTACGCCAGATTCGCGACAAAGCCGTGCGAAAACTTAAGAAACAAGGCCCATCTGCTTAGCTTTCTCGAGAAGCAGTTCCATCAGAGGCTCACGCTCGTTGGCTACGCGATTGTCCAAGACAGCATCTTTCAGATACTGTTTCAGCACACCAACCTCGCGTGAGGGCTGCAGGTGAAACATCTCCATAATCTCATTGCCGTCAATAACAGGCTGCAACAAGCGTTTGTAGTCTTTTTCCTGCAGGTCGGCCAACTTTTCACGCACCATACGGAAATTCTCCAGAAACATCTTCTTGCGCACCTCGTTCTTCGATGTAATGTCTGCCTCGCAAAGCATCATCAAGTCGTCAATATCATCGCCTGCATCGCTGAGCAAACGGCGTACTGCGCTGTCAGTCACCTCACTATCGGCTATCACTTGGGGACGCATGTGCAGGTCGACCAGTTTCTGTACATATTTCATCTCTCCCCCCATAGGCAGCTTCAACCTACGGAAAATCTGTGGTACCATCTTGGCACCAATAATATTATGGTTATGGAAAGTCCATCCGACTCCAGCCTCCCATCGTTTTGAGCGCGTCTTACCTACGTCGTGAAGCAATGCAGCCCAGCGAAGCCAAAGAGAAGCATCGTTTTTGCATACGTTTTCCAACACTTCTAATGTGTGGTAGAAATTATTCTTATGCGCACGTCCGTCACGTTTTTCCACAATGTCCAGCGCAGCCAGCTCTGGCAGAATAATATTCAGCAAGCCGCTACGCTGCAGGTACTCGAAGCCTATGCTCGGATGGGGAGCCATCATGATTTTGTTCAGCTCCACCTCAATGCGCTCGCCACTGACTATCTTAATGCGTTCTACCATGTTCTGCAGGCCTGCAAAGGTCGTTTCCTCTATCTGAAAATTCAGCTGCGTGGCAAAGCGTATGCAGCGCATCATGCGAAGGGGGTCGTCGCTGAACGTCACCTCAGGGTCAAGTGGTGTGGCAATGATGCCGTCCTCCAAATCGGCGATGCCGTTGAACGGGTCTACCAGCTCCCCGAAGCGGTTCTTATTCAAACAGATAGCCATCGCATTGATGGTGAAGTCGCGCCGGTTCTGGTCATCCTCCAGCGTACCGTCCTCGACTATCGGCTTGCGCGAGTCGTGGCTGTAGCTTTCCTTACGGGCACCTACAAACTCTACCTCCATCTGGCGGTATTTCACCTGCGCCGTACCAAAATTCTTGAAAACACTCAGGTGAGCATGCCGTCCCAACAACTGTTTCAGGCCTTTGGCCACTTCAATGCCGCTGCCCACCACCACGACATCAATGTCATTGCTGGGTCTTTCAAGGAAGATATCGCGCACAAAGCCCCCCACCACATAGCATTCCACCCCTAGCCCGTCAGCTACAGATGAAATCTGGCGAAAAATCTCCTGGTCCAATATCTTGGCTAATGCATGGTCTGAATACAGCTTCATGATACTCTGAAATAATCATTTTGGGCACAAAGGTACAAAATAATTGCGAAAAAAGGTTGATTATTGTAAAATAATCGCTACCTTTGCACTCAAATTTTAATTTAGATTTAAATGAAAAAGCTATGAGACTGTTCCTAACCACATTACTTGTTACGCTTGCCATGCATGCAAGTGCTGACAATTATCTCGACATGGAGCCTGTCACTTTGGAGGTTCCCGAAATGGAAGCCAAGCTGGTGAAGCTGGATGTCCAACCGGCAGCCTACGTGAATGCCAAGGCTCACAACATGAGCACAACGACAACGACGAACCATTGGAAGCCCGACTTCGATTTCTTCAAATCAAAGACCAACCCAGGCGTAAAGCCCTATAAGTTTATGGACGACATGACCTTTGTAGGTGTTCCTCTGTTTGTCGCTGGTTTGGCGCTCAAAGGCGACAAGGCCATGTTCCGTGTCAACAACAAGGATGGGAAGAAGAATACCCAGCTGCTGACCGACTTTAAGACCGGTATCGATGACTACGCACAGTTCTTAGGCCCTGCTATGGTAGTAGGTCTGAAACTGGGCGGATATGAAGGTCGTAGCGACTGGCCTCGACTGTTAGCCAGTGCTGCTATGGGATATGGTATCATGGCCGGATTGGTAAACGGCATCAAATACAGCGCTAAGGAGATGCGCCCCGATGGTTCTCAGGCTAATTCATGGCCTTCAGGCCATACGGCAACGGCCTTTGTGGGTGCTACTTTGCTGCACAAAGAGTACGGACTGACCCGTTCGCCTTGGTTCTCGGTGGCTGGCTACGGTGCAGCTACTGCTACTGGTGTGATGCGCGTGCTGAACAACCGCCACTGGGTGAGCGACGTGATGTCAGGTGCCGGTATCGGTATTCTGTCTGGTGAGCTGGGTTATGCGCTGTGCGACTTGCTGTTCAAGGGCAAAGGCCTGCTGCGCAACGACTTGGAGATGGACTTCAACAACCCCACGTTCTTCAGCGTTTCTATGGGTGTCGGACTGGGTACTAAGAATATAGATTTCGGTGTCGACGACCTGGTGGGCATAGAGCGTTTCAGCGCTAAGGACATAGCAGAAGCCAGAGCTGAAGAAGGCGAGGACGGCAAGGAGAATTTCGAATTCCGTGCAGCCACCGTAGTAGATGCTGAAGGTGCCTATTTCTTCAACAAATACATCGGTATTGGCGGTCGCCTTCGCGTCAGAGCCATGTCAGCCAAGTCGTTCGAGCGCTTTACTGACCTGAGCGAGATTGCAGGCCCGGAGATTGATGCATGGGACCAGTTCTACGAATACAGCGGAAAGCCCAAGACTATGGAAGAAGCTATCAAATGGGACGAGCGCATGTGGGGCGATGACCTGGAAGACGGCCCTGTCACTGACATGAATGCCGTCGTACAGAGCGACCACCTGACTGAGTTCTCTGCCAGCATCGGACTCTATCTGAACCTCCCGCTGAGCGACCGCTTTGCGCTGGGTACTAAATTCCTCATTGGCCGTTCTATGACTCAGGAGATGGATATTGACGGCTATGCTACTGGTAAAATCATGAACATGGACCACGATATTACCCTGAAGAATGGTAATATCAGCAGTATAAATATTGAATACCCAACGTCAAGAGGCGACTATGAGTACAATTGGGACTACATGACGCTCGGCGGTAACAACAGCACCACATGGGGCACAGGCCTGTCGCTGACCTATCGTTACAAGTCCAATTTCTCGTGGAAGGTGTTCATTGACTACGACTACACCAAGAAAGACTTCACCCTGAAGTACGATCCGCTGGGCTACATGCGTTCAGCGCTGACCAAGGAGTCGTACGTGCTGGCTCAGAACATAGAAACCCTCAACCCCTATCTGACTGCGATGGAGTATAAGAAGACTAAGAAGATGAACTACGTCACCCTCGGTCTGTCATTCCTCGTAAACCTCTAAACAAAGATGACAACCAACGAGAAAACCAACGCCCAGTTCGAACAGGTGATACAGGAATGCCGCTCCCTGTTTGAGAAGAAGCTCCACGACTATGGAGCTTCGTGGCGCATTCTTCGTCCTCAGTCGCTTACCGACCAGCTGTTCATCAAGGCTAAACGCATCCGTTCGCTGGAAATCAAGAAAGAATCGCTGGTGGGCGAGGGCATCCGTCCTGAATTTGTGGCACTTATCAACTATGGCATTGTGGGCTTGATACAGATATACAACGGCTTTGCCGATACCGTCGACAAGACCAACGAAGAGGCCATGAAGCTGTACGACCAATATGCACATGAGGCGCTGGAGCTGATGAAGCGCAAGAACCACGACTACGACGAGGCGTGGCGCGGCATGCGTGTCAGTTCATACACCGATTTCATCCTGACCAAGATTGAGCGCATCAAGGAGATAGAGAATCTTGGGGGTGACACCTTGGTCAGCGAAGGCATTGATGCCAATTACATGGACATCATCAATTATGCTGTGTTCGGCTGCATCAAGCTGAGCGAAGAGAGGTGAGAAAAGTTATAGTAAATATCGCCCGTCTGGTGCTGGCCATCGTCCTGATTCTCTCAGGATTCGTGAAAGCCATCGACCCGCTGGGCACACAATATAAGATAGCCGATTATCTGGAAGCGCTGCACTTGGGTCAGTATGCTCCAGACATGATGACGCTGGGCGCAGCCATCTTGCTGTCGGCTTTCGAATTCGGTACGGGCATCTGTCTGCTCTTTGCCATCCGCCGCCGTCTGGTGTCGCGACTGGTATTGCTGATGATGCTCATCATGACGACGCTGACGCTATGGCTGGCTTTGGCCAATCCCATTAGCGACTGCGGGTGTTTCGGTGATGCTGTGGTGCTGACCAACTGGCAGACGTTCTGGAAGAATGTGGTGCTGCTTGTGTTGGCCATCATAGTCAGGAAGTGGCCGTTGGAGATGATGCGGTTCGTGTCACGCAGCAATCAATGGATTGTCACCAACTACTCGGCCCTGTTCATCATCCTCGTGTCAGGCTGGTCGCTTTACGACCTACCCTACTTCGACTTCCGTCCCTACCATATCGGTACCGACCTGCGCAAGGGATGGCAGCAGATGATGGAAGGCCAGGAGTCTCCCTATGCCGATTTCTTCATCGAGCGTAACGACAATGGCAACGACATTACCGACTCTGTGTTCAACAGCCGAGGTTACACCTTCCTGCTGGTATCGCCACATCTGGAGAAGGCCGACGACAGCCAGTTAGACCGTATCAACGAGCTGTTCGAGTATGCTGACGATATGGGCTATCCGTTCTATTGTCTGACAGCCAGCGGACGGAAAGGTATCTACCGCTGGCAGGACATTACAGGAGCCGAATACCCGTTCTGCCAGACCGACGAGACCGTGTTGCGCACCATCATCCGCAGCAATCCAGGACTGCTATTGCTCAAAGATGGAGTGATTATCGGCAAATGGAGCCACAACAACCTGCCTGTGATTGAGGCTGAGAAGGACAGTCAGCCACTGGAAAAACATTCGTTCGGTCAAATGCCCGACGACTCAGTGGCACAGAAGATACTGCTTATCCTGCTGTGGTACGTGCTCCCGCTCGTGGTGCTCACGATTGCCGACAGATTGTGGACGTGGTCGCGCTGGATTCGCAAAGAAGAGTCTAAACAAAAGAACAAGATACAACAATTATTTAACAAAAAGAAAACTATGAGAAAGAAGATTGTAGCAGGCAACTGGAAGATGAACCTGAACCTGCAAGAAGGCGTTGCTCTGGCTAAAGAGCTGACAGAAGCCTTGAAGGCTGAGAAACCCAATTGTGACGTTGTCATCTGCACACCGTTCATCCACCTGGCCTCTGTGGCTAACGTTTTGGAGGGTAGTGTCATCGGTCTGGGTGCAGAGAACTGCGCTGACAAGGAGAAAGGTGCCTACACTGGCGAGGTAAGTGCTGAGATGGTGAAGTCTACGGGTGCCCAATACGTTATTCTCGGCCACTCTGAGCGCCGTGAGTATTACAAGGAGACTCCTGAGATTCTGAAAGAAAAGGTACAGTTAGCCTTGAAGAATGGCCTGAAGGTTATCTTCTGCATCGGTGAGACACTGGCCGAGCGCGAGGCTAACAAGCAGAACGAGGTGGTTAAGGCAGAACTCGAGGGTTCTGTATTCAACCTCAGCGAGGCAGACTTCCGTCAGATTATCATTGCCTACGAGCCCATCTGGGCCATTGGTACCGGTAAGACCGCTACTGCTGAGCAGGCTGAGGAGATTCACGCCTATATCCGTTCTATCGTTGCCGAGAAGTATGGCCAGGCTGTTGCTGACGATACCAGCATCCTGTATGGTGGCTCTTGCAAGGCCAGCAATGCTCCTGAGTTGTTTGCCAAGGCCGACATCGACGGTGGACTCATCGGCGGCGCTTCGCTCAAGTGCGCAGACTTCAAGGGCATCATTGATGCTTGGAAGAAATGAGACGTCTCATCACCATATTCATTCTGTGTATCGGCATCTTCACAAATGCCGATGCTCAGACTTTCACCCAGCGCATCCAGAAGAAGATTGCCGGACAAGGCGTTGTGACGATTCATGAGGACTCGCTCATTGACCAGTTAGTCAACTCTGCAACACTTGGCATCAAATCATCAGGACAGGCCGTCAAGCCCAACCCTGTTGTCCAGCATAACCAGCCAAGTCATAGCAGTCAGACCACCCCAGCGAGTCCAACTAATCCAACATCTACTGTAACGCCAGACACCACCGACACCGGCAAGAAGCTCATGCATGGCGTCAAGGTTAACGGCTTTCGTGTTCAAGCCTTTGCAGGAGGCAACTCACGTGTTGACCGCCAAAAGGCTGAGCAGATAGGTAACGACATCAAAGCACACTTCAGCAATGTGCCCGTCTATGTCCATTTCTACTCACCACGCTGGATTTGCCGAGTGGGCAACTATCGCACTTACGAAGAGGCTCACCAGATGCTGGTAAGCCTGCGTAATCTTGGCTATACGCAAGCCACTATCGTTAAGGGAAAAATAACCGTAGCATACTAAAGACACCGTGTACCCAGAAAACGAAATATTCAGAGAAGGACTCGACCAGTTAGCCGACCACTACAAGCAGGTGCTTACCTTATTGGGCGAGAATCCCGAACGCGAGGGACTGCAGAAGACCCCTATGCGTGTAGCAAAAGCCATGCAAGTGCTGACACGCGGCTATGAGATGGATGCTCACAAAGTGCTGACCGATGCTTTGTTCAAGGAAGACTACTCACAAATGGTCATTGTCAAGGACATCGACTTTTTCTCGCTTTGCGAACATCACATGCTGCCTTTCTATGGAAAGGTTCATGTGGCCTATATTCCCAACGGATACATCACGGGGCTCTCTAAGATAGCCCGTGTCGTCGACATCTATAGCCACAGGTTGCAAGTTCAGGAGCGCATGACACTGCAAATCAAGGAGTGCATCCAACAGACACTGCACCCCCTTGGTGTCATGGTAGTCGTCGAAGCCCGGCACATGTGCATGCAGATGCGCGGCGTAGAAAAGCAGAACAGCATTACCACAACCAGCGATTTCAGCGGAGCTTTCAATCAGGCTAAGACCCGTCAGGAATTCATGAACCTTATTCGTAAAAGTTAAAAGATAAAAGCTAAAAGTTAAAAGGCAAATGGAGCAATTCAACAGAAACACTTACAAAAAGCAGAACCTCTCCCAGGAATTCTTCCATAGCTGTCTGGGAAAAATCATTATCCTCGCCGTGGTAGGCATCATACTGGCCATTACGGCTATTATGACGGTACCCACTGAAGAATTCACGATGACGGAGACAGAAGACAATGTGCGTCAGTGTCTACAAGACAACGACAGCATCAAAGGCGACATCATCGACGAGATGGTTTGGAACATCGGACGCACCTTCACCCAGGCTGATTCTGCACTCGACAACAAGGAAGTGCTGGAAGCCTGCTGGAAGTATAACAAGATAGAGACCTACCGCCATACGTTCTACAGCACTGCCCGAATCCGCAACAACACACATACAGAGGGTGTGCGCGTAGGCTTCGGCATCTTTGGTATTGTCATCTCTACCGTCTATTACAGCGACTTGGTCATGAACCTCGGTCCTGTACGCGGCAAGTACAACCAGCGGCTCATACAAGACGTGGCTGTTCCCGACGAATACATCGGTGACAACCCCAACATCAAGCCGTATCATTACAAAGGAAATCCCGACGATTAAGCCGGGATTTTCTTTTTCTATTGCTCTATTTAAATAAGGAATATTCTGGTACCTCCCATGCCAGGGCACTAGCGCCCAGCACGTCGCGCTCGCGGTCGTTCAGTTCTGATACCAGTATTTTAACCTTTCCACGCATGTTACCGAAGATGTGGCTTTCGAACGATTCACAGAGCGGGTCGAACAGCCAATGGCCCGCATGCGACACACCACCCGTGAAAATGATTGCCTCCGGATTGACAATAGCCGCATAGTTAGCCAAGCCGATACCTAACATATAGCCCGTGCGGCGGAAAGTCTCAATAGCCAGCGCATCACCGGCATCACAGAACTCCTTGATGACACGAGGCGTCAACTGCTCGGCCTGTCGCATAAACGAGGGCTCGTCCGACTGCTCCATCACCTCTTGGGCGGTTTGGAAGATACCCGCCGCCGCGACGTATGCCTCCAGACACCCCTTTCTGCCACAGCCGCATTCGCGTCCTTGGTCTATCAGACAGGTATGACCGAACTCGCCGGCATAGCCGTTGACGCCTTCGTGTGAATGTCCCTCAGAGAAGAAACAACTGCCCAGTCCCACACCGAGACTGATGACAATAAAGTTTTTCATGCCGTGTGCCGAACCATACATCTTCTCACCTAAAGCCGACGAGTGGGCGTCATTGCCCAAAGCAACGGCGAGTCCAAGGCGGTCGCGCATCATAGCCTGCAGAGGAATCATTCCCTTCCAAGGCAGATTGGCGGCATTCTCAATACAGCCCGTTATCACACTGGCACTCGGAGCGCTGATACCAATACTGCGAATATTCTCGTAGCCGCCATTCTCCTCAGCCAGCATCATGATTTCCTCAGTCAACTTAGCCACAAACAAGTTGATGTCCAAGTAGTCTGACGTATCAAAATAACTGTGGGCTATAATATTTCCGCGAACGTCTACGATAGCAATTGTAGTACGCGCATTACTGATGTCCACTCCGACAACTCTCCGCTTAATATTACTGGTGTTCTGCATACTATGAGTATATTGTGATATGCAAAAGTAGCAATTTTACTGATGACTTCCAAATGTTTTAATTACTTTTTTGAAATTCAGCGGCAGAAAAATATATTATCTTTACGAGTTGTTCTAAGAGCGCTTTATGGTGTCCTGGCAAGATGATGTGATGATTCCCGATGGGTTCCGTCAGGAAATACGAGGTCTTGCTGGGGTCAGCGAGACGTATCACCTGCTGCGTCCTGCACAAGTCCGGTTTTGACTGATTCCTCACCAGTTCGCCTTCTTCTATGAAACTGCGGGAAAGATTGCCCGACACTTTGAAAATGGTCACAGGTCCCTCTTTCATATAGCCTCGGATGCCCACACCGATACCTGACTCAAAATGGGTGTCATACTCGTACCGCTCCACCATATTGAATGGTATGGTGCAATGGGCAAACAGCATTTCTCCCGTCTCTGGGTCGATGCTGGCAGGATTGGCCTGAAAACCGCTGACACCCATGGCGGCCTGTGCCATCTTCATCGAGAGCATGGCTGGCACGTCACCTTCACACCCTGCTATCATACCCTCGGCATTGAACTTAGCCAACGCCAGACAGCCTGTGTTTCTGACCGCAGTCAGCAGGTCGAAGCAACGAAGGGTGAAGCCTTGCAGGGCGTGACGCTCCACCACCGTCTTGAGTGCCTGATATATTTGGTTGGCCCCTGGCAGTGCTGCCTTGATGGCCTCCGTCGGAGCCTGCTCTTGCGGCTCTTCAAGTGGCGTTCGCTTGATTTCGTCCAACAGCTCCTGCATCGGAATGTCTAAAAGGTCTATGCCCAGTCGTTCTTTGACCTTCTCCTTGTCCGCATGGCTTGAAATCAGCCAGTCAGAAGGTGAGCCAATGATTCCCAGCCTACAACCGTTCAGTAGGTTCCTGGCCTCGCTTGCCTTTTCCAGCAGACTGATTCGTTTTGATATGTACTCTGCACTTCCATGAATAATCTCCCCCTGATATCCCTCTTGCCGGAGAAAAGAGAGTATCTCCATTGAGGCAGCGAGCGAGTTGCTCTTGCCAGAAGTCAACAGATAAAACGGACGGCTGGACTTTGCCAACAGGTCGGGGAGCAACCGCTTGAAAATGCCCTCAGTTCCCCCTGTCCGAACATAAATCAGGTCCAGCGCATGAGTGCCATAGTCTGAATAGTCGCCGCCCTTGAAATCATAGCTAATATGCAGGCTACCCAAAAACTCTTCGGTTACTGAGCCAACAGCCTTCTCGTCATGCAATTCCGACGTAAGTGTATAAATCGCGATGTTCAACTGCATGTCTATTTGAAATTCCAAAATCCGGTGCCAGTCTCAGGGTCAAACTTTCTGCCGATGGAACCACCAACAGTTGGACGTAGCTCAATCTCGGCAGTATAGAGTACCGTTGTGGATTTCAGATGACCGCCGGCCATTCCGTGCTGACCGTCCTTCTTGAACGAGAACAGGGCGTGGGTATGATGATAAAGCTGGCCGTCGTCAGCAGAAACCAGGTCACCATTGAGGGAGACCAGTTCGAGCATCCCCTCCAACCGTTCAGTCTCAAAACTGCCTGTGTCAGGGATAAACACCTGCAGTTCGGCACTCTTGCAGCCACCGATGCCGGAGAAAACAGCCGACGGGATGGATTCTTTACGGCAGACCTCGAGGATATTGCTGATGATTTCATCTCCCCGGTCCATTCTCACATAATACGTTTCGCCAATCTTTTTGTATTCCATGATTAATTATTTTACAATTGCCCTTGTGTATAATCACCTGCAATTTGGCGGTAAAGTTACGAAAAATCGAGGGAAATGTTGTAACTTTGCACCCAATTTAATATTTGTTATCTACTTTACGGATTTTTTTCGTAATTTTGCAATCGGTTGAGTAATATGTTTTGTGATATTTGAGAGAATGTTATAATAGAATAAAAATAGGCGATTATGCAAAGAATGATTTTTAGCCTCATGGCAATGGTTTGTGTGCTGACGCTCTCGGCACAGAATGTGTATGATTTCAAGGTGAAGGACGATGTAGGCCAGGAGGTGTCGCTCTCTGACTTCAAGGGCAAGGTGCTGCTGATAGTGAACACCGCCACCCGTTGTGGATTCACGCCTCAGTATAAGGAACTAGAGGCACTATATGAGAAGTACCGCAGCGAGGGACTGGAGATTCTGGACTTCCCCTGCAACCAGTTCGGACAGCAGGCTCCAGGCACAATTCAGGAGATTCACCAGTTCTGCTCGGCCAACTTCGACATCCAGTTCCCGCAGTTCGACAAGATTGAGGTAAACGGTGCCAATGCGCATCCGCTTTACACATGGCTGAAGGCAGGCAACGACATCAAGTGGAACTTTACCAAGTTCCTTGTATCGCGCGACGGACGGGTGCTGAAACGCTATGAGCCGACGGATAAGATGACCGACATCGAGGCTGACATCTGTTTGGAGGTAAACCCTGTTCTGAGCAGTATTATGGCGCGTCGCTCCATCCGCAAGTACCTTGACAAGCCTGTGGAGCATGAAAAGCTAGAGGCTGTCGTGAAGTGTGGCATCAATGCTCCAAGCGGCATGAACCGCCAGCCTTGGATTATCCGTGTCGTTGAGAATCAGAAACTGATTGCCGATGTGACGGAGGTGTTCAAGACAAAGAACCCCGATATGGTGAAGCGTGACAAGGATTTCAAAAACATGTTCCGTAATGCCCCAAATATCATCTGTATATGTACTCCAGCAAGAGGCGGTGGAGAGCTTGACGCAGGATTGTTAGGCGAGAACATGATGCTGGCTGCACAGTCGTTGGGCTTGGGAACCTGTTGCCTTGGCGGTCCTGTTCGCTTCATCAAGACAGAGCCAGAAGCCAAGTTCTTCCTTGACAGCCTCGAAATTCCAGAGGACTACCAGTTGAACTACATCATCGCCATCGGCTATCCTGACGAGCAACCAGAGGCAAAGCCCCGCGATGCAGGCAAGGTAAAGTACATCAAGTGACGAACGAAGCAAGAGCAACGGACATGGCTGATATTATGAACTTCCTTGTTTCCTCACAAAAAGAACATCTGCAACCGCATCGACATGGCTTTGATAACTCATAAGTAGCCCATTTAAAACTCATAAGTAGTCCATTTAAAACTCATAAGTAGTCCATTTAAAACTCATAAGTAGTCCATAAGCAATAAAGGACTAACTCCAGTTTACCTCTCGTTGTTGTCCCATCGTTGTCCCATTGTTGTCCCATCGTTGTCCCATTGTTGTCCCATTATATATCGAACAACAATAGTACATCTATCGATTATCAATAGGACAAAAATATGAATTAAATATGAATTAGATGCGAGTTGGATTAGAGTTAGATTGGAGATAAATATGAATGGGATAGGAGACGAATATGAGAAGTTCTTTGCAAGCAAAGCGGCAAAGCCGAGCGGCATTCATTATTATAATAAGAATAAAGCGATGGCGGCACAGGCTTCTGCATCTGCCAATGCATGGTGATGGTTCTGTAGGTCATATCCGCAGGCAGCAGCAACAGTATGGAGCTGGTGATTAGGCAGAGAATGACCGAACTGTCGGCGAGCAGCTGTCAGGGTATCGTAGAAGCGGTAGTCGGGATAGTCCATCTGATAGACTCTGAACACGGCTTTCAGACAACCTTCGTCAAAGCGGGCATTGTGAGCCACGAAAGGGATGGTGGCTATCTGGTATCTCATGTCATCCAGTTCCTGGTCAGGGAAGAATATGTCAACGATGCGTCCTTCCAACTGTTGCCACACCTTTGAAAACACTGGGGCATCGTCCGTATCGCTCTGCGTGATACCATGAACCCGCTGACAGAAGTAGCTGTAAAAATTTGGCTCCGGTTGAATCAGACTATAGAACGAGTCAACAATCTGCCCGCCACGAACCATGACCACTCCTAATGAGCAGACACTCGACGGATGCTGATTGGCCGTCTCGAAGTCGATGGCGATGAAGTCTCTAATCATCTTATCTCGAAATATACTATCGTCTGTGTCATACGCTCAATACCACTTGTAGCCGTGCTCCTTGCATTTGCTCCTACTCCTTCATTTTCATTCGTAGTTCTCTATTGCTGTTGCTATTAGTTTCCTGTCTGCCATAAAGCATGTGTATGCGGTCTTTACAAGACTCCAATTCCATGTCAGCAGTCCAACCGCTATACATTTCTTTACGGTGGGCCAGAAAGCGTTGCGGTTAGTACGCATGTAGTCCTTGATAATCTCTTCATTGCCGACACCGTATGATTTCAGCAAGGCCATGCTGACAATGCCCGTCCTGTCCTTCCCTGCTGTACAATGGAAGAGTGTACAGATTCCACTCTCGGCATTCTTCCTTAGAGTCGATACCACCTTATCCAACTGGCTCCGGCTGTATTCATCGGTCACGATGTCCGTATAGAGTTGCTTGAAGTCTGGTATCATCTCTTTCAGTTTCTCAGGATGCTTACGGAGATTGCGGATGATGGTCATCGGGTCGGAACCCGTCTCGTGGGTTATACCGATAGCTGCATCTTTCAATAGAGGGATTTGCAGGTATTCCACTCCTTCGGGCAACGGGTCCTGGAACTCTGCCGATTCGATGGGAGTCCTGAGGTCGATAACGCATTGGATGTTGTACTTCCTACAGAGTCCGGAACATTCATCTGGCGTGAGAATACTGAGTTTGCCACTACGTAAGAATAATCCTTGGGGGACTACTCCATCCCCCAGTCTACCAAGGTCGCGCAAGTTCAACTCTCTTTTCATCTGTTGTTCAACACCCAAGCAAAGCCTTTTGCCGTTCTCTTTTCTGAATCGACGAAATGATTGCCAGGATTCCATTCTAATATCGTATTGTCAATCTGCTCTGTCAATAGCTCGTTCTGCTTGCGGATAGTATTCCCTTTGGAAGAGCCTTAACCCCTTCCTCCTTTGACTTGGCTTCAAGCCAGTCCTTGTTTGCCTGTATATAGAAACCGTCAGCCTGCCCGAATCTTCCAGTGTATGACATATCACTTAACGATTTGTTCAATAGCTTTACGGCTCTTGGGCTTGACTTCATCAGCAGCATAGCCCAGAGGAATGACAACGGCAGGCTCTTCATTCTCAGACAGACCGAACATTTCTTTGCAGAGGTTAGCATCAAAGTTGCATACCCAGCATGTTGCCAAGCCTTGCTCCGTTGCAGCCAGACAAAGGTGTTCCACGGCAATGGCAATATCAATGTTGCCATGATGTTTGCCGTCGGCTCTTATCCACTCTTCATCGTGCAGGACAGAGGCAATGATATACATGGGAGCCGTCTTGAACCAGTCACGGTTATAGCACTGCTGCAACTTTGCTTTCTCGTCCTCATTGCTAACAATGTGGAATCTCCAAGGCTGTTTGTTAACTGCTGAAGGTGCAAAACGTACACACTCCATGATGTAGTTGAGCTTTTCTTGTTCAACACTTGTAGGCTGATAATTCCTACAACTATACCTCGCTTTAACTAATTCTAGTAAGTTCATTGTTTAGTATTTTGTGAAGTTATACTTAACTCTATCTTCTTCCCTTCCACCTTTGTCACCTCTGCCATTGCTTTTACAACGTCACCAATCTTAGAGGGTTTCAGGTGGGAAGATTCTATATGACCGCCAACTGTCGTACAACCATTTGGCAGTTCATCCTTTACAGCAAGCATAGCAGCATTCTCCATCAGCGCCATCATCATCGGAGTAGCCAGTACTAGCATGTCACCAGATCCGACCTGAATAGCAGTTGTTGCCTCACTTACCGTCAATTCGCTTGTATGTTTCAATCCGACTTCCAACATAATTCATAAAGTATTGTAAAGTTGAGCGCAAAAATACGAAAAAACAAGCAAAAATGAGTACCTTTGCCGAATATTTAATATGTTTTGTGAAATGGATTATCTGCCCAAAGACCCTGCTATACTGGTTTCGAGCGTCAATATGCTTCTGAGGGATGAAGAGTTTGACAGCCTCGAATCACTGTGCTATGCCTTCAGCAGAGAGCCAAAAGAGATAAAGGACTACCTTTTCAGAAGGGGTTTTGTCTGGAGTGAGCAACAGAAACAATTCCGTCCCGTCGGCTACGACCAATGATTACTAAGGACAGCATAGAGACCGCATATAGCTTTCTGCATCAGAAGCGTAACGTGTATATCCATTCTTCCCTCGACTGGCAGAAGGATGATATAGAGTATGCCATTGCGTCCTTTGTCGATGACATGAGCATGGAACTCTATGAGGCCATATCTGATGGCAGGGCTGATTTTCTCAGAGACCACAAGCGATTTGAAGAGGACATCACTCTGGCTGTCGAGAGACTGGAGAAAAAATGGGGTTTTGTGCTACAAATATGGCACTAATTTACGGCAAAAGTCACACAAAAACGAGGTATGAAAACAATCTCAATTTTCACACCCCGTTGGTTATCAGATAGTTACACTTAAAATAAGCGACTAATACTCATCCTCGTTGAAAACTTGGTTTCCGACGATTCTATACTGATTTTCAATTACTTGCATCATCCTTAACTATTTTTAGCCAAATAAACCGCACGGTCTGAGGCGGTCAGAGGCGATTCATTGGCAGGTTGGACAAACATATTGCTTCCTTAAAGTAAAGTCAAACTGCAGTCCGCCGCCATCAGCTTTCTTAGCACTTATCTGACCGCCATGCAGAAGGATGGCATTCTTGACGATGGCCAAGCCGAGGCCTGTGCCGCCCATCTGTCGGCTACGGCCTTTATCGACACGATAGAAACGTTCAAAGATGCGGTGCAGATGTTCTGCTGGGACTCCTACACCATTGTCGCGGAAGGTGAATGCCCAATGGGAGCCTTGGTCTTCAGCAGAAATCTCTATTGATGCTCCATTACCCGCGTAGTTGATGGCGTTATCCATAAGATTGCGAAAAATGCTATATACGAGCGACCAGTTGCCTTGGACGCAGACGTCCTCAGGCAGGCAGTTGTTCAGTCGCATCTGCTTCGTCCCGACCACCAGAGCCGTTTCCTCCACAATGTCAGCCATTATCCGCGAGATGTCTATTCGCTCCATCGCCAGCATATCGGGTGCATAGTCCATGCGGTTCAGCGTGGAGATGTCTTGCAGCAGAGCCGTCAGCCGTCGGGCCTGAGCATTGGTGCGCCGGATGAATTGCTGTTTCGTCTCGGCGGCAATGTCAGGGTTGTCGAGGATGGTATCGGTATAGCCGAGGATGCTGGCCACGGGGGTTTTCAGTTCGTGGGCGATGTTCTGCGTCAGTTGGCGCCGCATCTGGTTCTGCTTTTCCATCTGTTCGCGACTGATGCGCTCGTCCATCCTGTGGGCATAGCGGTAGAGCAGCCAGCCGAGGCAGCACATCACCACGACGGAGAACAAGAGCAGATGCCAGTCGCTCACCTCGTCGAACGGCTGCAGAAAGTGCTTGTCGTAGTCCTCGAACAGGATGAATATGACGGCATAGACGAGAAATATTCCCATCACACACGCCCACATCCGTTTTCCTTCACTCAATTTTTTCATTTTCCAAAATAATAGCCGAATCCTTGGCGGGTAAGAATACACGAGGCATAGTTGCCTAACTTTTTGCGCAACCGGGTGATGTTGACATCCACCGTGCGCTCGGTCACAATGACATCATCGGGCCATACACGGTCAAGCAGTTCCTGTCGCGAGAACACTTGTCCGCGATGGGTCAGGAGCAGTGCCAGCAAGTCGAACTCCGTGCGAGTGACTTCTACCTTCGTATTGTCCACAGTAACTGCCTTGCTGATTGTATCAACAACCAATCCTTCGTATTTAAGGCTCCCCTCCCTTTGGATGGGCATCCTCCTCAGTACGGCATTCACCCTCGCCACCACTTCGCGAACGGAGAACGGCTTTGTCACGTAGTCATCAGCACCAAGCCCAAACCCTTGCAGTGTGTCATCCTCCGCGTCCTTAGCCGTAATAAATATGATAGGTATGTGCGTCGTCTTTTCATCCGTCTTTAACCTCTGAGCCAGTTCGAAGCCCGATAGCCTCGGCATCATTACATCGAGCAACAGCAAGTCATATTGCTCAATCCCTTTGCCAATTGCTTCCTCAGCGGAAAAGGCCACGTCAGTCCCATACCCCGCCACATTCAGGTTGAATTGCAGAATCTCGCACAAGTCCTGCTCGTCATCAACGATTAGTATCTGTTTCTTCTCCATATCTTGGGGCAAAGGTACGAAAAAACAACGAAAAAATGCTGATTTGTCAATGTTTTCGCTTTGTAACCACAACCGACAGCAGCATTGACAGGACGAGGACACCAAAGATAACGGCAAGACTGACGGGGGTGGGCACCTCGATGAGCGGCATATTTAAGTTCATACCCAACAAGGAGCCGATGTCGTTGATGTACTCGTTCATCACCAGCAGCATTTTTACTCCCACGAAAATGAGGATGATGCCGAGGCCATATTTCAGATAGGTAAAGTATTTGGCGACTGCTGCCAATGCGAAGTAGAGAGCGCGGAGGCCGAGAATTGCGAAGATGTTGGAGGTGAGTACGATGAACGGGGCGCGGCTGACACTGAACACGGCGGGGATGCTATCGACGGCAAAAGCGACGTCAGTGGTCTCGATGACCAGCAGGGCGACAAAGAGCGGTGTGGCTAGCCGTCGGCCATTCTCCATGATGAAAAACCGCTCGCCGTGCATCTTTTCGGTCACTGGATAGACCTTACGGAACCATTGCACGATGATGTTCTGCGTGGGATCAGTCTGTGTATCTTCGTCGTGCGTGAACATCTTGCCGCCCGTATAGAGCAGGAACAGGCCGAACAAGCCCAGCACCCACTCAAACCGCTCGACCATCGCCGCACCGGCAAAAATAAAGATGCTGCGGAGGACCAATGCTCCAAAAATGCCCCAGAAGAGCACCTCGTGCTGATACTTCCGCTCGATGCCAAAGAACGAGAACAGCATGAGGAACACGAACAGGTTGTCCATCGACAGCGACTTCTCTATCAGGTAGCCCGCCAGAAACTCCATCGCCTTTTCGTGCGGTTCCACAGGATAGAATAGGTAGATGAACGCGCAGAACACCAGCGACACACCTATCCAGACGGCGGTCATCTGGAGTGCCTCTTTCACATTCACCTCGTGCTGTCCCTTGCGTCCGAACATCTTCAGGTCGGCTACCAGCATCAGCAGCACCAATACATAGAATACAATCCAAGCCCAGAGGGGCACTCCCATTAACGCCATATCACTATAACTCCAACAAATTATTCATATTATAATCTTGTCACTTGCCAACCCTAATGACCTTCCACTGCTTATTGAACTTTATTTCTGTTCCGTCCGACAGTTCTACTTCATGTCCACTTTGGTCTCGCTCTATCTTCACAATCCTACCCTTTGGATAGTTTGCCTTGACATATTTACTGATAGCAGCAGGGACTGTTGCTGGTGGAACGGCAGACGACTTGCATTTGATTTCCTTCCATGCGCCCTTACCGTCGAATTCCAGTTTGGCGCCATTGTCTAGAGTCACGTCATAACTGGTTTTCCGCATTTCGACGTCCTTCTTGGCTTCTGTAATCTTCTTTCCCTTGAAATGTGTATTGATAAACGTCTGAGCAGCCGCAGGCAGTTCTTTTGCGGTAATCACTTTTTCATGTCCGAAACTGGGTGTTGATGGCAGCAAGACCAATAATGCCCATGTAAAAAAATTCCTTGCGTTCATAATATTTGCTTTTTTAATGATAAATATGTTTCTTCTATTTCCCGAATCTTGCCTGAACGACGTTAACCACGTAGTCGCCCAGTTTCTCGCACTCGTTGACGAGGTCAGCGAAGACAGTGCCGAGAGCGTAGTCGTATTCACGGGCGTTGACGGCACGGATATTTTCACCTTTTAACCGCTGGCGCATCTGGTTGATATCGTTCTCAATGCGGTAACTGTCGCGGATATCGTGCTCAGAGCGGTGACCAGACATGATGGTATTCATCTGTGACAGAGCATCGTCGCAGAGGGTCATCATGGCCTGCAATTGGGTGCGCTGGTTGGCGGTAAAGTCCTTGCCCGTCTCTTGCAGACGGTTCATTGTGCGGGCCAAATTGTAGCAGGCATCTCCGATGCTTTCCAGTTCGCCCACCTCGCGCAACATCTGGCGCACTTTTACTTTGGTTTCGTCGCTGAGGTGGTTCTCGCTCACCTTCTCTAAGAAGCGGGCTATCTCTATCTCCATACGGTCGGTGTAGTCCTCCTGGCTCTCTATCTGGCTGAACAGATGCGCGAACTTGCCCTCGTCGCGTTCGTCCGTCAGTTGGCGTACCATGCCAAACATCCGTTGTACGCGCACGCCAAACTGTGCCGTCTCCTTCTGGGCCTGCAGGACGGAGATTTCGGGCGTCTGCATCAGGTTGGTCTCGATGTACTGCAAGCGGAATTGCTCCTGCTCAGGCTGGGGCTTCTCTGGCAACAGCCAGCACACCACGCGCTCCAACTGGGGAATCAGTCCTATCAGAATGGCCGTGTTCGTCACGTTGAAACAGGTATGGAACATGGCCAGCACCACGGGCAAGAGTGTGGCTTGACCGCCAGCCGTCGGATCGTAGCCCACCAATTGGCACACCATATCGACAAAGGGATAGAACACGCAGAGCACCCAAATAACTCCGAACACATTGAACAACAAGTGTGCCAATGCCGCCCGACGAGCCTGTGTATTAGCACCGAGAGCCGCAAGATTAGCCGTTGCCGTCGTACCGATATTTTCACCCATCACCAAGGCTATGCCTAAATAAATAGGTAATACGCCCGTAGAGCAGAGTAGGATGGTGATAGCCATGACGGCTGCCGACGACTGTACGATGCAGGTAATCAGTGTACCGATGCCCAAAAAGGCAAGAATCGTCCAATAGCTGTTGGTGTCGAACGAAGCAAAGAACCGCACCACCGCCTCGTTGTGCTCCAGGTCCATCTCCTTACCCGCTGTACTCAGCATCACCAGCGATAGGAACATAAACGCGATGCCAAACAGGAAGTCGCCCACAAAGCGGTGGCGCTTCATGTAGATAAGTATGATGCCGATGGCAAAAGCCGGGAACACGACGCTGGTCAAATCGACGTTGTAGCCCAGCGACATAATCCAAGCCGTGAGCGTCGTACCGATGTTGGCACCCATAATTACCGAGATGGCCTGCGCCAGCGTCAGTAGTCCTGCCGACACGAACGAAACGGTCATCACCGTCGTGGCCGACGACGACTGCACAGCACAAGTCACGAAGGTTCCCGTCAGCATCCCCGTCAAACGGTTTGTGGTCATCCGTGCCAGAATGTGTCTTAACTGCGGTCCCGCCATCTTCTGCAGGGCATCACTCATCATACGCATGCCGTAGATGAGCAGTCCTAATGCTCCAAGCAGTTTCAGCGATACCATCAAATAGTCTTGAGTTGTCTCCATTTGCTTTCTTGAGTTATTATTCTTTCGAATGCAAAATTAGAATGATTTCACTTAGCCACAAAAGAAATCCTGTTACAATTGTGTTACGTAACAGGATTGTAATATTTTTATAAGATAGGGTTTTTACAGATGAAATGCCGCAAAATCGTTTGCTGTAATATACGAAATTTATTAATTTTAGGTTACTGTAATAAACTTTTTTGCGACAAATTTGGTTATTCCATTAAGTTTTATTAGTTTTAATGTATCAGCAAATATACAAGATATTGGTCATTTTGTCTTCTTTTAAAGGCTAAAAAAGACTTTTGGGATCGGTTGATTTGACCTTATAAGGCAGAAAAAAGCTGCATGGAAAGATTATGGAGCTTTTCCAGGCAGAAAAGCATTGTAGTATTAGTAGTCTAAGTCTGGAGTAGTGCGTGTCTCGCCTATTCCATCATAGCTCTTTTCATTCTAGTCTTTATGATATGTCTATACTTGTTTTGAAAATTAAATGATCACCTACGGAAAGTCTTTCAAAAATACAGATTATTGATCATTTTATTTTCATTTTAAGGCTAAAAATGCCTTTTTTGATCGGTTTATTTGGCCTTAAAAGACTGAAAAAAGCAACATGGGAAATCTTAAAGATTTATCCATGCTGCTAATTTTCAATTAGTTACGCTTTTCTAAGCCGAATTAAATGATCAATACTCATCCTCGTTGAAGTTTAAAGCACATACTGAGTACCAGCGAGTTACGGTGCTCTGTGCCATTATTGTGCCACTAATTCCAAACATAAAATCTAAGTTTATGCCAAGAGTTTCTTTACAATCTCAGAAATGACTCGGCCATCAGCCTTTCCTGCCAACTGCTTGCTGGCTGTGCCCATAACCATTCCCATCTCCTTCATGCTTGTGGCTCCCACTTCAGCAATAATCTTCTTCACCTCTGCCTCAATCTCCTCTTGGGAAAGTTGTTTCGGCAGGTAACTCTCAAGTACCTCCACCTGTGCCAACTCAGCATCAGCCAAATCCTGGCGTCCTGCTTGTGTGTAGGTCGTCGCCGTCTCTTTGCCCTGCTTTGCAAGTTTTGAGATAATCTTCAATGCATCAGCATCAGCCAATGTGTCGTTGGCTCCAGGAGCAGTCTTTGCCTCAAGGAACACTTTCTTAATGTTGCGGAGCGTCTCCAGGCGCACCTTGTCGCGAGCCTTCATTGCAGACTTGATGTCCTCGCTAATCTGATCGAATAATGCCATAATATCGTTATTATTATCAATCAATACGTTTTTATGCTGCAAAAATAATCATTTTCCATCTGAACAACTCACACTTCTATAAAGTTTTAGTTTAATTTAGCGATTAAATTATTAATGTGCTTCGCGAACCTTATATATAATATCACTAGTGTCTCTTAATATATGTTAATCATTCGCAAATTTACGAACAAATGTTTGAGTATTCGAATTATTGTTCGTAAATTTGCGAACAAATTCAGACATTTCAGAATGGAGAACAAGAAAGTATATACAGAGAAACAGGAGCGGATTGCCCGATTTGCCAAAGCTTTGGGACATCCGGCACGTATTGCTATTATGCAGTTT
>JAGAWQ010000045.1 GCA_017941345.1 Prevotella sp.
GAAGTACGTCATCGCCAAGACGCTGGTGAAGGACGTGGTGTTCGAGGAGACCCACGACAACTCGATGAACGTGGAGAGCGAGGAGGAGAGCCAAAACAGTGGCTCAAGCAACACCGACAACACTTCTGGTGGTAGCACCAGCGGTAGCGGCAGCACCAGTGGCAGCGGCGGCGATGGAGGCGACGACGATAACGGCTCCGGCGATCAGTAAATCAGGAAGGAGGTGAAGTATGAAGAAGGAAATGTGGAAACAGTTGCTGCAGATTATCACCACGACCTGCGCTCGGCTTTGCCGTTTGGCTCGTCCAAGAACCCGATGAAAGACTGCCCTTGCTTCGATGCCGTCGCGGAGTATTCACAACTTTAGATTAAAACAGCTAAGGGCTCCTCAAAAGTAGGAGCCCTTAGCAGTTTTTAATAGTTCTCTGCCTTCACTTGGAAGTAAGATTGTGGATGGTTGCAGACAGGACATTCGTCGGGAGCCTTCTTGCCAACAACAATATGTCCGCAGTTGGCGCATTGCCAGATGACATCGCCATCCTTCGAGAAGACACGCTCCTTCTGCACATTGTCCAACAGCTTGCGGTAACGCTCCTCGTGGGCTTTCTCAATAGCGGCAACACCTTCGAATTTCTCGGCAATCTCAGGGAAACCTTCCTCGCGAGCCTCACGGGCCATGCGGGCATACATGTCGGTCCACTCGAAGTTCTCGCCGCCAGCAGCAGCCTCCAGATTAGATGCGGTATCCTTGATGGCACCACCTTCTAACAGCTTGAACCACATCTTGGCATGCTCCTTCTCGTTAGCAGCTGTTTCCTCGAAGATAGCGGCAATCTGTACGAATCCGTCCTTCTTGGCTTTCGATGCCCAGTAGCTGTACTTGTTGCGAGCCATCGACTCACCTGCAAAAGCTTCCTGCAGGTTCTTTTCGGTTTTTGTTCCTTTTAATTCTTTCATCGTTTGTATTTGTTTAGTTTATAATAGGGATATTTCACCTCGGATATTGCGAATCATCATCTCGCGCACCTTGTCAGGGTCGTCGTAGTGCGACTGGAGGAACATGAGCTTGGTGACGGCACTCTCCACCGTCGAGTCGTAACCGCTGACCACACCTGCCTCCTGCAGATGATAACCTGTGTCGTAGCGCCTCATCTCGACGGCTCCCTGCATACATTGGCTGATGTTGACAATCACCTTGCCGTTGCGTGTGCCTTCCTTCAGCGCTTTGAGCAGCCAAGGACTCTGTGGCGCATTACCTGAGCCAAAGGTACGCATGACGATACTCTTCAGATTGGGCGTATGGATGATGTGTCGGATGAGGTCTTCACGCACCCCAGGGAACAGCGAAAAGATAATCACGTTGTTATCCAGTCGGAAGTGGGGCTTCATGGGTTTCGTGAAGTCTGGCTTCAGTATGCGGTTGCTGTGGTAGACGATGTTCACCCCAGCATCTACCAGGTGTGGATAGTTGAACGACTCGAAGGCATTGAACTCCTCGGCACTCTGTTTGGTGGTACGGTTACCTCGCAACAGATGGCCTCCGAAAAAAATGCCTACCTCCGGCACCCGTGCATGTCCTTCTTCGTCTTTAGCTGCAGCAATCTCTATGGAAGTGATGAGGTTCTCCTTTCCGTCAGTTCGCAACTGTCCTATCGGCAGCTGACTGCCTGTGAAGATGACGGGCTTGGTCAGATTCTCCAGCATGTAGCTGAGTGCTGACGCGGTGTAAGCCATCGTGTCGGTGCCATGTAGCACCACGAAACCGTCGTAGTCGTCATAGCGGTCTGCAATGACGTGCGACAGGTCTGTCCACAGACGTGGCGACATGTCGCTACTGTCAATAGGCGGATTAAACTGGTAAGTCGCTATCTGCGTGTCGAACTGTTGCAGCTCGGGCACGTTCTGTAGCAGGTGCTCGAAGTCGAATGGCTCCAGGGCTCCTGTGTTGGGATTGCGGTTCATACCGATGGTTCCGCCAGTATAGATGAGCAGTACTTTACTTTGCATGTTGCAAAGATACGAATAATTTTCTTTATTCGTGCGTTAGTAACTAAAAAAAGAGTTTAACGGCTGTTAAAAACTAAAGCCTTTAGTTGTTTATAACGAAAAGATTTAGTTACTTTGCGCTCAGATATTAACAATTGACGCAAATAACGTTTGAAACTAAAAGCAAAAAAGCAATGAAGAAATTGACCAACAAGGAAAAGGAAATCATGGACCTCTACTGGAAGCACGGTCCCATGTTCGTCCGTGAGTTGCTGGAACATTACGACGAGCCCCGTCCACACTTCAACACGCTGTCAACCATCGTGCGTATTCTGGAGCGTGAGGGTTTCCTCGGTCATAAACAGTTCGGCAATAGCTTTCAGTACTATCCGCTGATTACGGAGGATGAGTACGGACGCAAGTCGATAGCAGGTATCATCAAGAACTATTTCAACGACTCCTACCTCTCTGCCGTCTCCTCGTTTGTCAAGGAAGAGAAGATCAGCTTAGAGGAACTGCGCGAACTCATCGACGAGATTGAGGAATGTGGAATGAGGAATTTGGAATGAGGAATTATTCTCGCTTCGCTGCGATGGTCGAATGTAGAATTCTCAATTATTCATTGATCAATCGCCGCAGGCGACCATTCAACATTCAACACTCAACATTAAAGTAAATATGATTGACTTTCTGATATATGACCTCAAGGTGGCGGTGTTGATTATCGTGTTTTACATGTTCTACCGCCTGCTGCTCTCCCGCGAGACGTTCCATCGAGTGAACCGAGTGGTGCTGCTTCTGACTGCAGTAGCCTCGTTTGTGCTTCCCCTGTGTGTCATCACGATGCACGAGACGGTGACTATTCAGGCTGTGCCTGAGGTAAGCATCGGCGATGTTCAGATGACTGTTGCGGAAGAGCCCGCCACACCCCTGTGGCAAATCGCCTTGCCTATATTATATATAATAGGTGTGGCGGCGACGTTAGGGCACACCCTGTTGTCTGTATGGAAAGTCATGCGCTTGATACGACAAAGTGAACAGTATCCTGAGCCTGACGGCACCATCGTCTGCGTGACCGGTAACGCTGACGTGGCTCCCTTTAGCTGGATGCATTATATCGTGATGAATCGTGGCGACTATGAGGCACGCGATGCCGCCATTCTCGCCCATGAACGGGGACACATCCGCCTACGTCATTCGTGGGACGTGCTCCTCGTGGACCTGCTCACCGCCCTCCAGTGGTTCAACCCTGCTATGTGGATGCTGCGCCAGGATTTGCGCGCCATCCACGAATACGAGGCCGACGGTGCAGTACTCTCTCAAGGGATTAACGCGCGTCAATATCAATATCTGTTAATTTCGAAAGCCTCAGGCATTGGCGGGTACTCCATTGCTAATGGCATCAGTCACAGTACCCTCAAAAACCGTATTCACATGATGACAAATAAGAAAACCCGCAGCAGCCACCTGTTGAAGCTGCTCGCCCTCGTGCCCATCGTCGGCACAGCTCTCGCCCTCAATGCCCGTACCGTCACCGACTATGTCTACGATGAACCCCAGAAGAAAATCATCAAGAAGGGCAAGGCGAATGCCAAGATTAACGCTGGCACAGTTAATGAAATCGTAGTTGTAGAACAGGCTCCAGCCGTTCAGCAAACCAAGCCGGTGGAAATGCCCAATCCGGCAGTCGTGGACTCCACATCGAGAGCTTTCGATGTTGTGGAACAGATGCCTCAGTTCCCTGGCGGTCTTGCTGAGCTGATGAAGTTCTTGGGCCAGAACGTGCGCTATCCTGAGGAGGCCCATAAGAACAACATTCAGGGGCGCGTCATCGTCACTTTCATTGTTGAAAAGGATGGCAGCATCTCTGAAGCGCACGTAGCCAAATCGGTTGACCCACTGTTGGATGCAGAGGCCCTGCGCGTCGTCAACTCCATGCCCAACTGGATACCTGGCCGTCAGAACGGCGAGCCTGTACGTGTAAAATACACCGTTCCCATTACCTTCAAGTTGCAGGGTGATGCAAAGACTGCAAAGGAGAATGCGAAAATCCTGGGAAAAGAGCACAATGGGAAAGGCTTTACACTTGTCATTGACGGCAAGGCGTATGATCTTTCAGAATTGAACAGCATTAATCCAGCTGACATTGACAGCGTGAGAGTCGAGAAGGCCAAGGACGGTAGGTCGAACGACCGCGTCATCATTAAAATGAAGAAAAAGAAATAAACACTCTCTCTTGTAAAAATGAACAGAATAATCATGATGTTCGCCCTCGCCCTGCTGACGGCAACCACCGCCAGGGGCGAGGTTTTGGACACCCTACAGATATACGTCCAGCAGGGCGACAGCTGCATGCAGCAGTATAACACCTTCGAGGCATTGAAGCATTATCAGCGAGCCTTTGATATCGCATCGAAACAGGGCATTGTCCGTTTCTCGATGGACAATGATTTTAGCCATTCACGGCCATACGTCCCAGAAGACGTAGTACCAAGAGCGATTCGTCTGAAACTGGCCGACTGCCACTACAAACGTGCCAACTATCACCAATGTGCCGAACTGCTGAAAAACATGCCTGAGGATTCGCTCACGCACGATGCTTTCCGCCAGCTGACCTATAGTTACAAACATCAGGGCGATAATGGGTCGTTTATGTATTGGGCCGGTCAACTGCTGAAGCGTTATCCGATGGACGGTGAGATAGTGGCAGGTCTTACCCTCGCTTATGCCCGAGATAATCAGCCCCAGAAAGGCATTGTTTGTGCAGCAATGTATACGCTGAAGGACTCTACGAATATCCTTGTCAACCGTGCCGAAGCTGAGGCTTGGCTGTTAAATGGGGACTATTCAATGGCTGCCAAGCTTTACAACCGCCTTCTACAGCAGGGCGACTCCACCTTTAGCACGCTCTATTCCGCCGGCATGTGCTACACCAAGACCGACTCGCTGGAGCGGGCTTACCAATGTCTGAAGCCTGCTTTGGCGCTCAGTGGCATGCAACACTACGGTGCAGCATACCGTCTTGGCGTAGTTTGTGTAGACACGAAACGCTACGATGAAGGGCTGTTTTACCTCGACCTTGCCACACAGTTGATGCAGCCCGACACCACCGCCATGAAGGCCATCACGCTCTCGCAGGGCGAAGGCTACTATCTGACTCAGCATTACGAAGAGGCCGTTGCTGCGTGGAAGGAACATCTGACCTATAATCCCGCGTCCATCGCCACC
>JAGAWQ010000046.1 GCA_017941345.1 Prevotella sp.
CACAGCCCACGATTTCTCCATCCTCCTCAGCGAAACAGGCGATATGACTATCATTCGCCAATGCCTTGCGGTAGTAGTCGATATTCTGCTGGCGGAGTTCGGCGGTATCAGCATCAGCGGGGATGGAGAATACGCAATGCAACACCTCCATGCGCCACTGAATCAAAAGGTCAAGGTCATCGTTCGATGCCTGACGAATGGTAATGTCGTTATGCATACAGCCGTCCCTCCTTTCTCACGATGGGCAATGCACGTCGATCAACCTTGCCGTTGGGAGTCATCGGCAGCGAGGGCATGATTACGAAGAACTCAGGTATCATAAACGACGTGAGATGGTCGGCCAGCGAACGCTTCAGCGTATTCAGGCTGAACCGCTTGCTGCGAGGTACGACATAGGCCACAAGGTACGACAGCCCGTCGGTGTCGGTCAGCGGACACACCACGGCGGTCTCCACCTCCCGCTGGTCGCACAGCACTTTCTCCACCTCATCGTTCTCCACACGCTTGCCCATAATCATCACCTGCTTGTCCTTACGGTGGAGGAAGGCCAGATTTCCGTCGGGCAGCACATAGCCGAGGTCACCACTGCGATAGACGCGACGACTATCGGGCATCGTGGTGAAGTTCTGGTTCTCCGGCACGTCGCCTTGATAGCCGAGGGAGATACCGTTGCCGAAGATGCAGATTTCGCCTGTCTCGCCATCCTTTACTGGCTGCAGACGGTCATCAAGGATCTCGATGCTCGCGCCGAGGACAGCCTTGCCAATCGAAAATGTACCGTCGGCCAACGGCTGGGCATTGTCCACACGGAAGTAGGAGGCGCAGACGGTGGTCTCGCTGGGGCCGTAGGTGTTGTAGATCATCACGCCCTGCGTACGCAGACGGTCGATGTATTTGGCACGGATCACGTCACCGCCGCTGATCAGCAGGCGCAATGTATGGGGAATCCTTGGCAGTTTGTTCATCTCTAACAGCAGATAAGGGAAACTGCTGAGCATCGTCACTCGGTTGCGCTCAATGTAATCCATCAGCCGGTGGATGTCGGCCTTCGTCTCTTCCGAGGGGATGCAGAGCGTAGCCCCGCTGAGCAGCGTCGTAAATACCTCCTCCACGAAGATGTCGAACGAGCAGACGGAGTGTTGCAGCATGCGGTCGCCCGGCTGGGGATGAAACTCGTGCTGGAAGGCACAGACGTAGTGCAGCACATTCTTGTTCGTCACCATCACGCCCTTGGGCTTGCCTGTCGTGCCGCTGGTGTAGAGGATGTAGGCGAGGTCACTCACCTTATTTATATTATTATGTATGTGCTGAATGCCATTGTCCGTCACTACGAAATCGCAGTCCTCCATCATATACTTGATGCGCTCCTTGGGGAACGAGGGTTCGGCAGGCACATACGCTGCCCCCGACTTCAATGCTGCCAGGATGGTGGCTATCATTTCTACCGAGTGGCTCATCACGATGCCCACCTTGGCTGGCTGTTTCACGGGGAAACCATCAGCGATTTCGGTTGCCATTGCGTCTAGTTCGCTATACGTCAGACACTTCTTCTCGTCCATCACGGCCACTGCGTCTGTTTGTGCCGTCACTTGCTGTTTGAATACATCATAAATCGTTTCCATATTTGTCTTGCTTTTTAATTGTTTCTTGTTTTCGGGTGCAAAGGTACGGCGAAAATCCCAATGCATTGCAAGACAAATAAAGACGGAAATGTCACTTTTCGGGACTAACCATTTTCCCTATACTCCAAAGGTGTCATCGCCATGTGTTTCTTGAACAGGCGGACGAAGTAGGTGGCGGTATCGAAGTGCAGCTGGACGGCGATGTCGGCCACCGGGAGCGTGGTGTATTTCAACTGTCGGCAGGCTTCGGCCAGTATCTGGTCGAGGATGTAGGTCTTGGCCGACTTGCCGAGCGACTGGCGCACGATTTTGTTCAGGTAGTTGGGCGTGATGCAGAGGCGGTCGGCATAGAACTCCGTGCCATGCTCCTCGCGGAAGTGGTCACTTACGAGTTGTACGAAGTCATCCACATAGCGGCTCACGGGGATGTCCGTCAGACTGCGCTGAACGGTCTCCACTTGCTCTGCATCCACCATCGGCACCCGTTGCAGAAGCATCATCGTTTCGTAGAGCATGGCGCGCAGGATGTGCTGGTCTTTCTGGGCATAGTCTGTTATCTCGCGGCGCATCTCCTGATAGAGCGTGTGGATGCGTTCAAAGGCAGCATCGTCCGCCATCAGGAACGGACTGCTGCGGTCTGCTTGCAGATACGTAAAACGGTCGAGAAAGTGTGGGTCGCTGAAGAACGACAACAGAAACTCCTTCTCAAACACCAGGTTCAGCGCATCCAACTGCGGATTGTCCTCGAAAGACCACACCTCACCCGGAATGGAGCAGATAATCAACCCTCTCTCCAGCTTGCGTAATCGTCCGTTGATAGCTACCGATGTATC
>JAGAWQ010000047.1 GCA_017941345.1 Prevotella sp.
GAAATAGACGAGGTTGAGACCGCAGTCCTTATAGCGCTGGAAGATGGTGCGCCAGGGACCTTCGTCGGTGGGAGGATAGCCTTCCGGAAAGTCATGGCGCTCCACGACACCACGCAGATAAAGCGGGCGACGGTTGATCAACAACTGTTCTCCCTCCCTCGCCAACTCGCGCATGCCAAAGGTGGTCTCATAATATTCATATCCAGCAGAGACGCCTATCTGATAGAGATTGGGGGTGAACTCATCCCAGAGGTCAATTTTCTTACCAGCAGGAACATTGAGTATCATGTGCCGGTTCTCGATTTCATAGTTGACCATTGTCACGGCAGCAGAATCGACATTCGCACGCTGCATCAACACCTGAAGCGGATAATACGACAAGTCGTAATAGCTGCCCTCAAGCTGCGTCTCAACCTGCACGATGTTCTGATAGGGCTGTGGATAGACGCGTACACGCCGGATATGCAGATCCTCGTCGTGAGACCGTAGTTCCATTAAACCCGTAATGCCTGCCACACGTCCCTTTGGACGACCGCTGACAACAATCGTGTTGCGGGTACCCAGCTTTAACGCCTTCGTGATATCAAAGCGGTGAGGGACAGACAAGATGCTGTCGCCACCTACCTGATAGCCATTGACATAGACATTCGTCTCAAACAGCGGACGCTCCAAATAGAGGAAGATGCGTTTCCTGTCCCATGTGCCTGGTACATAGACAGAATGACGAAGGCTGATACGATCCCCCTTGACAGGCAATACTCCCGGCAACGTCACTTCACCGGCATAACCTGCGGAATCAGCAAGGGAATACTCCCAAAAACCAGAAAGCGATATCGTCTCCTGAGCATCAGACGGAATAAAAGCGAACAGCGATAATAATACGACTAATAGTTGTTTCATGGATCAATTAGAATTTAGTACTACCGTCATAGTTGAAGATAGGAGAATCAGTAGGAACCTCCGTATCATAGAACATCACGGCAGAATCGTTAGACTTCGGATGCTGGCGCTTCAGCATGTTGATCATCTCCGCACCAGCCCAGATTACAGGACCATAACCGTGGGCAGCCATTACGTGACAAGGACGATAGGCATAGAACGAAGGATCGAATCCCATGCCTGTCCCCACACAGACCTGCTCCACCTGTCCTTTTTCGTTGACACTTGAGGCAACCGCATGCCAGCCAAGTTGGGCCACAGGACCGAAGGCCTTGGCATCGAGCCATCCCTGATTGACGGCGTGAGCCAGACAGTAAGTATAGATAGCTGTGGCTGAAGCCTCCAGATAGGTGTCATCACGGTCGAGCAACTGATGCCAGAAGCCGTCATGATGTTGGAGGCGTGCCAGTCCTGTGGCATGCGCCTTCAGCAAAGACATCATCTCTGCACGTTTCGGATGATCGACAGGTAACACGTCGAGCACCTCGCACATCGTCAGGATGGCCCATCCGTTAGCCCGTCCCCAGTGGAAGGCAGGGTGAGGATCCATCGCCTCCACCCAACCGTGGCGGAAGAGTCCTTTCTCGGGCACCCACATCCGTTCTGCAAACTGGAGCACCTGCCGGGCTGCCTCATCATAATATTTGGCATCACCTGTCAACTTACCCATGTAGGCTACCGTCGGGATGCCCATGAACATATCGTCGAGCCAAAGCGTATTCTTCTGCGGGCGGATACGGGCAAAGGTGCCGTCAGAGAGACGGTATTCCTTGTTCATGATATAGTCGGCATAGTTGTCGATCAAGGGGCGCAAGGGCTGTTTCCCGTCAGCGAGAAGCGACTTGATCATCGAACAGCAGACAGCTCCGGCATCGTCGAGGGCATGGGGATCGATGACGCGGCGGATATTCCCGTCGATGTTCTTATCCTTCGCATAGATCTTCTGGAAATAGGGAGCGATGTCTGCCAACAGTTGATGGCGCTTGACGACATAGTCACGATAGGCGTTATCGCCAGTAGCAGCATAGGCAGCGAGAACACCAGAGTAGGTGACGCCCCACTCATAACTTGTCAGTCTGAATCCCCCCTGCTTCAGTTGAGTCGAAGCGGTGATCTTCTTGTAGTCCGTCACAGGAGCGCCCGTATTCTTATCCACCAGCGCTGCCGGAGTCTCGGCGTCAATATATTGAAGCACCCTGTCCATCACCTGTTTCACCTCCTCAGGCTTCGACACACCGTAGCCGATGCGGTATGCTGGCTTCATCAGATGCAACGGCGTATTATTGTCATTCACTTGTTGGGCAAACAGCGGTGTGGTCACAAAAAGGCTTATCAGCGAAAAAAACACTTTTCTCATGTTCATGGATTATTTTGCGTTCGACTTCAGGAAACTGTTCACTTGGTCTGCTATCTGGCGCATGCCCTTCACCGAGGGGTGGCCTGAAATCTTATCCACCTCCGTC
>JAGAWQ010000048.1 GCA_017941345.1 Prevotella sp.
ATAATCTCATTCAGATCGGCCACGACCTGTTCGTCAAGCCTATCGGCTACCATAGAGATCGTGATACGGTCAAGAGCTTTCTCCTTGACTCGTTGGAGATATTCGACATTCTGCACCTTGAGTTCCATTTGATTACTATTCATGAAGCGGGGTTGCAGTTTTGCCGTCAGATAGACTGAAGCGCCCTCAGTGAACATACCGTTCCAGCGCCCCCAGTCATCACCGAACAGAGCCAGCTCACCCGAACCTTCAAAGTCTTCAATAGTAACGAAACCACAGGGGAGGCCACGTTTGTCGAAACGGGTACGGATGGCTGTCACGATGCCGCCCAACACGACGTCATCGCGTCCGTTCAACTGCGAAATGTCTGCCAAATCGGCACACGTGGCATTACAGAGGTTGTCAAGGATAATCTTATACTCATCGAGAGGATGTGCCGAGAGATAGATTCCCACCAGTTCACGCTCCTTGTTCAAGCGCTCGATGTCACTCCAGCGAATATCCGACTTGGGAACTGGCGGTTGAGCAATCTCCACACCGACGCCAAAAGCACCAAAGAGTGAGTTCTGCATCTGGGCCTTCTCCTGCTGATACAACTGACCATAGCGCACAAGCGTATCAAGAAATATCTCGCCTTTGGCATTAGCAGCAAAGAAGTCTTCACGACGGATACCAAAGCTATCGAAACCACCACTGAGCGCCAGTGACTCAAAAGCCTTCCGATTGACATTACTCATGTTAACACGCTCTGCGAAGTCATAGATCGACTTATACGGTCCATTGGCCTCACGCTCAGAGATGATGGCAAGCGCAGCAGACTCACCCATACCTTTAATAGCTCCCAGACCAAAACGGATCTCACCATGATGGTTTACACCGAACTTCTCGTACGACTCGTTCACATCAGGCCCCAACGTGTTAATACGCATCGCCTTACATTCATCCATCAGTTTTGTGATTTCTGTAATTTGGTCGCGGCGACGCGTCATGATAGCCGCCATGAACTCTGCCGGATAGTTCGCCTTCAGGTAAGCTGTCTGGTAAGCTACCCAGGAATAGCAGGCGGCATGCGACTTATTGAAAGCGTATGATGCGAATTTCTCCCAGTCAGCCCAGATTTTCTCAAGGATCGCCGGATCGTGACCGTTCTTCTTTCCGCCTTCAATAAACATCGGCTTCATAGCGTCAACGATATCCTTTTTCTTCTTACCCATAGCCTTACGAAGGGCGTCACTCTGACCACGGGTAAAGTCGGCCAACTGACGGGACAACAGCATCACCTGTTCCTGATATACCGTGATGCCATATGTATCCTTCAGGTATTTCTCCATACAAGGGATATCATACTTTATCTCCTCACGTCCATTCTTTCTGGCAATGAAGGAAGGGATGTAATCCATAGGACCCGGACGATACAGCGCATTCATAGCGATGAGATCCTCGAACACCGTCGGATGGAGTTCTCTCAGATACTTCTGCATACCAGACGACTCAAACTGGAAGGTACCTATGGTACGTCCCTGTTGATAGAGTTCATAGGTCTTCGGGTCGTCAATGGGGATATGATCGAGGTCGACTTCTATGCCACGTGTACGCTTGATATTCGCACAGGCCTCTTTCAACTCCGAAAGGGTCTTCAGCCCTAGGAAGTCCATCTTGATCAAGCCTGTCGATTCAATCACGTGTCCATCATACTGCGTACAGTTGGTCTTGGTGCCCTTGAAGTCTGGATCATCGGCCGTCGATACGGGGACGTGATCAGATATCGGGTCACGACAGATGATGAAGCCACAGGCATGAATACCTGTGCCGCGCACCGTTCCCTCCAGCATCTTCGCGTATTTGATGGTGTTTGCCAGCTGTGGGTCGGTAGAACTCTCTGCTTCTCGCAACTCCGGCACATATTTGATGGCGTTGGTCAGATTCATCTTCGCCCCTTCTGGCAGACGGTCTGGGATAGCCTTGCAAAGAGCGTTCGACATAGGCAACGGCAGTTTTTCCACACGAGCGACATCCTTAATGGAATTCTTCGTTGCCATGGAGGCATAAGTGATGATATGGGCACAGTTCTCATGTCCATACTTGTCCATCACCCACTTCAGCACCTTACCACGACCATCG
>JAGAWQ010000049.1 GCA_017941345.1 Prevotella sp.
AATCCATAGGTTCCTTCAGCTCTCCATGAAAGCCAAGGCATGATGTCCCATGTCAAGGCCAGGTTGTTAGAGTTCGTAAAGAATTTTTGTTTCTTATACTCATTCGCAATATTATAGAACGGATCGTTCAGATTACTGATATTCTCGTAGCTCAAGTCGTCGACACCCCCTAGGTCATCAATACCCAAGTCTGTCAGTGTTCCAACCGAAGGATATTTCACACAGTCACGCAGCTTATTGCCTGCCGAAACACTGGGACCATTCACCACTCGGTATGTCAGTTTGCTATTGAAGTCGAGCCGCAGGTTCTTCGTGAATTTCTTCGAAATCTTGACGTTCAGATTGTCACGCTTATAGTCAGACGAACGCATGATATATGTCTCATCATCGTGCGTGTAGCTCAGGCTGTAGACCAAATCTTGCGTACCACCGTTCACATTCACGTTATAGCTCTGTTTGAAACCCGTGCGGTCGAAGAGTTTCTTCTGCCAGTCCGTACCCTCGCGGCTCTTGTAGATGTCAATATCCTCCCAGCGTCCATAGCGGTCGAAGAAGCTAGCATTGTTGCCATTGTCCAGCTCGCGCTGCAGATAGACATATTCATAAGGTGAGAGCACCTCCGTCTCATTATAGAAACGGTTCCAACCCAATGTAGCATTAAATGAGACTTCGGTTTTTCCCGCCTTACCGCTCTTGGTAGTCACCAAGATAACACCATTGGCACCCTTGGCACCATAGATGGCTGTCGACGAGGCATCCTTCAGCACGTCCACGCTCTCGATATCCGTAGGAGGAATATCGGCAATGCTCGACACCTGGAAACCATCCACGATGTAGAGCGGCTCGTTGTTCTGGGTAATCGAGCCACCGCCACGAACACGAATGCTCACGTCAGCGTCAGGCGAACCCTGTGTTGTCGTCACGTTCACACCTGCCAGGCGACCCGTAATGGCTGAGGCAGCATTGGTTGTCGTGATATGCTTCAGTGTTTTCTCGCTGACTGACGAGATACTACCGGTTAAGTCGCGACGACGGGCATTACCATAACCAACCGAAACCACTTCAACATCACTCAGCACATTGTTGTCATCCAGCAATGTCACATTGACCAGGGCAGAAGCCTTCACTGTCTGAGACTTCATGCCTACATAAGACACTACAACCTGACGGCCCTTTGGCGACAACTGTAGCACAAAGTTTCCGTCAAGGTCGGTTACAGTAGCATTCCTTGGGTTACCTGCTTCAGTCACCGTAGCGCCAATAACAGGTTCACCCATCGGATCTTTCACGTTGCCTTTCACCTGTCCACCCTGCGCATAGGCCACGATGGAGGTAAGTAGCAAAATCATTGATAGGATTGTTTGTTTTACCATACTTATTTGTTTATAATAGAAAGAAATGTTGCATTCGGTCTTAGTTTTCTGACGCAAAAGTAGAGAAGAATTAGGCCTCAAAGGGGTAAGAATATCCTATTTTAGGTGAAAAAAGTACGTTTCTGCCATTTTTCGGACGAAAATACACTTTTAACCAAATTATTTAGTACTTTTGTACCACCTAAGTTAAACGATATGAAAAGAATAATACTACTACTGATGGGGTATTGCCAACTCCTATCCATAACGGCCATCCCATCTGACAAGACATTACGCATCCAACATTTCGGTGAGAACGAAGGTTTCTCAGCAACTTTTGTACAGCATATGATACAGGACAGCCGTGGTTATATCTGGTTGGCCACCTGGGATGGTCTTCGCCGATATGACGGTTACCGCTTTGAAACCTTCAAGGCGAAACCCGGTGACTTAAGTCCATTAGAGACCAACCGTTTTGGATATGTGGAAGAGGACAAGAACGGTAACATGATTTGTGGATCAAATGATAAGCTATACCTATTTAATATTAAGAAACGTCAATTTGAACCCTACCAAGGCAGGAATATAAAAATCACACCCTATCGCGCTTCACAACAAGTTCGTGACCTTATTCATCAAGTCAAAGGCTTTGAGTCTATTGAGGTCAACATCATGCTTCAGGATAGCCAACAAGGCATTTGGACCTATTCCAATCGAGGATTGGAAAGGCTCTCGCTGATACCCCGACCAGTGGAAACGGAGCTTTCCAACGGACAGAGCGAGCAAGTTGTCAGTGCCCTCTATACTGACCATCATGGACGTCTGTGGGCAGCCGATAAGGAGGGTTATATCCGTATCAGTGATTCCAATGGCGCAGTGTGCTGGTTAACAGCTGACGGTAAACTGCAAGCACAACGCACCTGTTTCGGCTATGCTGCATACGAGATTTATGAAGACAGCCAGGGTAATGTATGGATTGGAGCTAAACCCGGCGGATTGTTCCGGCTTAAGAATGAAGGGACGTCCTATCGCATCACCCACTTTGTACCAGACGAGGCCGACATCTATAGTCTGAATCATGATGGAATCTATGCGATTTCCGAAGACTCGAAACATCGCATCATTATAGCCACTTATGGTGGAGGACTAAACATAGGCGAACCGCAGCGTGATGGAACGATGCGCTTCATCAATAGCAACAACCGCCTCAAGTTATTTTCCAAGAATGGGATGAAAAGCAGATGCCTTTTCCTGCAACCTGATGGTACGGCATTGCTGGGTACTAACGATGGCCTCTATACATTCTCTTTGCATGACCCCTATGAGAAGATGCACTTCTACATCAACCGCCGACATCCCGACCAATTCCAGAGCATCAGCAACAACTATGTGCTGGAGATTCTTCAGACCAAGAACGGTGACCTGTATGTGGCAACGTCGGGCGGAGGAACAGAGAAAATCTTATCGACCGAACTACTCAGTGACACCATCCGTTTTGAACATCATTCGGTGCGTGAGGGTATCTCGTCTGACATGAATCAGACACTGGCAGAAGACAACGACGGAAACCTTTGGATAGTATCGGCCGGATCCATCAGTCTGCTGAATACACGGACAGGAGTGGCAACAAATTTTTGGCACCTGCTCAACGAATCCAGCAACGTGTTCACTGAAGCCACCCCGACTTTGTTGCCAGACAGCAGCATGGTCCTAGGCACTACCAAGGGAACACTCACATTAGGGCGCAACCGAATGCGCAAAAGCCTGTATGTCCCGACTATCGTATTCGATTGTGAGAGAGAAATTCGCTTATCACCTGAAGAAAGAGACTTTACCGTTCATTTTGCAGCAATAGACTACAACAAGAACGAGGAGATTATCTATGCCTATCGCATGGAAGGTATTGACAGCCTGTGGCGTTACACTCGCCAGAACGAGCTTAACTATGTCAGTCTGGCGCCAGGCACCTATACCTTGCATATCAAATCAACCAACGGTGATGGTATCTGGACTGACAATGAGACCACGATCATCTTGCATCGCGCTGCCAGTTTCCATGAGACGCCATGGGCCTGGATGCTCTATGGCGGACTACTGGTGCTACTTATGACAATTGTGGTGACTACCATACGCTATATACAGATGCTGAAACGCGAACTGAAAGACGTGCAGCTAACCAGCAAAGAACAGGTAGAGGTACTGGGAGCACGCCTGAAGGAAATGCTACCCATCACGGAGACTGTCAGGGAGATACGAGAAGATCATGCCGAACAGCTGGGCGAAGACGACCGCGTGTTTGCAGAGCGGCTGAAAAATTATATTGAGAAGAATATCAGTAACGCCAACCTATCCGTCCAGGACATTGCCTATGAGATGAATGTCAGTCGCACGGTACTCTTTGTCCGCATGAAGCACATCTTCGACAGTTCGCCCAACAACTACTTGCTGAATACTCGCATCAACTATGCCAAGCGTCTGCTTTCAGAGCCGGGCGTACGTGTCTCAGATGTTGCTTACCGCTGCGGTTTTTCCGATCCTAAATATTTTAGCCGCTGCTTCAAGAAACTGACAGGTATGCTACCAAAAGAATATGTTGAGAGCATCAAAAAGGATGATCTATAGGCCATCCTTGATTGTTGCAAACAAGTGCGTAAGCATAATGGAAATATTTATTTGCAGGTAAACGTATAAGATTGCCCTACCTGTGTGCTGATATCATAGATAAAGGTGGATTGCAAATCTGTCTTTATCAGTTTAGAAGTATCTTTCACTACGGGCTTGGGAATGTCGTAAACCAGCATCAGCGGATTGGAATTGGCCCCCTTTGCCGTTTTCAGTCCTTTGCCCTTTAGCTTAACGACAGAGCGCAGACGTAGGTTGCCGCCTATGGTAGAACGGATAGTCACTGATTGCAACTTGCCGTTACGCCACACCATTCTTTCTATTTCAAAGCCACCGCGTGTCTTCAGCCCCGTTACCTCACCATCTGGCCACACGTCGGGTAAGGCAGGGAGCAGGTGTACGCTACCGTCATAGCTCTGTACCAGCATCTCAGCCATACCAGCACAACAGCCAAAGTTGCCATCAATCTGGAAGGGTGGGTGTGAGTCGAACATGTTGGCGTATGTGCCACCGTCTTGATCCTTAATAGTAGCGTATGGAGACTTTAGCTTCAACTGATTTTCGATAAGTTTATAGGCATGGTTACCATCGAGCAGACGCGCCCACAGACACACCTTCCAACCCATCGACCAACCGCGTGAGGCATCACCACGTCCGATGAGTGACTTACGTACGGCAGCAGTAGCTACCGGATTCTCGTAAGGTGACACCTGACGTCCAGGATAGGCACACCACAGATGTGATACATGACGATGGCCCGACTTTTCAAGATCCCAGTCTTCAAGCCACTCCTGCAGTTGTCCGTACTTTCCCACCATCATGGGCGGAAGCTGTCGACGGATGGCATCCAAACTATCGGCAAAGGCCTGGTCAATATCCAATGCGTCAGCTGCCAGGCGGGTGTTGTATAGCAGGTCATAAATCATTTGGTTGTCCATCGAGACTCCGGCAAAGACGGCAGGTGCATGATCGTTGTTGAAAATGTCGTCGTGGTATTTCTTCAGGCCAGGATGGTTCTCTGGTGAATGTGAGGGTGAGGCCACCAGATAGCCTGTCTTCGGCTCACGTACCAGAAAGTCCTGATAGAATCGGCAGGCATCGGCCATCACAGGATAGGCTACCTCACGTAGATAAGCCTTATCGCCCGTATAAAGATAGTGTTCCCACAGGTGCGAACAGAACCATGCATTGCACGTAGGCCAGATAGAGCATGAATGATAGTCCACACTACCCGTTGATCGCCACAGATCGGTATTATGATGCAACGTCCAGCCCCGAGCGCCATACATCTCGCGGGCTGAGCGGCGTCCTGTAACGCTGACATCGCTGACCATCTGTAGGAAAGGCTCATGACACTCAGAAAGATTTGTCACCTCAGCAGGCCAGTAGTTCATCTCCACATTGATATTGGTCGTGTATTTCGAGTCCCACGCAGGATACTGGTCTGCATCGGGATTCCAAATGCCTTGCAAGTTGGCGGGCTGACTGCCCTTCTGCGATGAGGCGATAAGCAGGTAGCGGCCAAATTGGAAATAGGTAGCTGCCAGCCCAGGATCGTTAGTCTCTGAAAACTCACGGATGCGTACATCCGTAGGTTTCTGCTCCTGCTTGGCATTATGCCCCAAATCCAGTGTCACCCGATTGAATTGTTCCTGATAGCGTGCCTTATGCGTTGCCAACGATTGCTGGAAACTTTCCCTTTTGTCACAATATGCGTTTAGCAGTCCAAATGCCTTTGCCTCGGCATCGCCTGTGATATTGTCATAGCGCACAAAGTTGGTGGCCGAACTGATGAGCAGCAAAGTCTCATTGGCACCGCTGACACTCACCTTGCCGTCTTTGCCCGTCACGCTGCCACCTATAGGAATCACCTTGATATACGTAATGCAGTGCAAACCGTTGGGCACGTTTTCTGCATTTGTTGCCGTGGGGCGACTGAACACGCGCAGCATGTCCTTGGCGGCATTGCTGACAGTAGCCGTCACGCGCTGCTTTTTCAATGGTCCGACGAAGGATACATCGAAACTGAGCGCACCTTTTCTGTCGGCTTTCAGATGCACGATGGTGATGTCGTCGGTCAACGATGTAAATACCTCTCGCTTGTAGCACGTTCCATCCGATTGCCACGTGGTGGTAGCCACTGCGTCATCGAGACTCAACTGACGGCGATAGTTAGAGGTGAGAGGTGAGTCGTGAGAGGTTAGAATCAGGTTGCCCACCGATTCATACATCATACCGTGCCCCGTAATACTGCGGTCTGCTGTAATGTTGTGCATAGCCAGATACTGAGCCCGCTGGTAGTCACCGCGATCTAATGCGGCACGAATTTCCGATAGTACAGTCAATGCTTTGGGATTGACATTATTATAAGGCGACCCGCTCCAGAAGGTGTCCTCGTTCAATTGGATGGTGTCGTTCGCCACGCCACCATACTCCATGGCTCCCAAACGTCCATTACCCAAAGGCAGAGCTTCCACCCAATGCTGTGCCGGGCGGTCATACCACAGCACATGGTTTTGTGGAAAGAAAGGTAATGCCCATGCGGACATGAGCATTACCAATGTTAGCCTGACGTTTACAATTTTCATGACTACTAATTTTTTATAACTTTCTTTGTAAACAGATTGCCGTCTGCTGTCCTCGTACAGACAATATTCAGGCCACGGGCAGGCGTCTTAAGCTGAACGCCCTGAAGATTGTAGTACTGGCTGTTGGCTGTTGGCTGTTGGCCTTTAGCAACGGCATGTACCCCCGTGGTGGTGCTGACGGTGGCAGGCTGACTCAGACTACCGTATTCATTAACGGCTTTGACGCTATACTGGCTGCTTTGTCCGTCGGTAGTGAACGAGTTGTCCTTGGTGAAACCAACCACCTTGTCGTTCTGGTCGATGATGACATAGCAGATGGCATACTCACTTGGCGTCCATGTGAGGGTGCGGTCGGCTGCACCATACTTCAAGTTGGCGGGAGCATCGACGGGTTCGAAGAACTTACGTGGATTCCAGTCGTCATAGCCTGAGGTTACGGCCTCATAAGTATACTTGGCAGCTTCTTCGGCACTAAGTACGGCCTGACGGGTGACAGGACTAGTCTCACCGGCAGTCAGTTTATCCTCGTCAACCTTATAAGTGGTGCGGCGGTTGTTCAGGTCAACGGGATTGCCGTCGGCATCCATCGTGTTATATTCGGCAAAGAGCTTCGGGGCGATATGCCACTCGCTCCATCCCTCAGTGGCCAGCGTAGTTTTCAGCGTGGTATTGATCCATACGGCCTGCGGCTGGTTCTGCCATGCACGGCCCAGTTTGTTGCTGCCACCCTTGCCGTCGATGGTATTGTTTACCATGACGTAGCCCCACGGGGTGCCTGCCGGATGGCTGGGAGCGACAATGACGCTACCCTCACGGGCCAGACGGAAGGTGGAGTTTTCGATGTAGTTGTTGCCGGCACCATAGTAGAAATCGACGGCACCCTCGATGAGACAGTTGTTCACATACTGGCGCACTGTGGTGCTGCGCACGTCAGTGTACCAAGTGTCCTGATAGGAACGGAACTGACAGTTGTTGAAGGCTTGGCGGTCGTTGCGACTGCTCATGGCCAGCCCCATTGGACCAGCCTGTTTCTCTACGCCGTAGCTGTCGATATAGGAGATGTTCTCTGTATAGAAGTCAGTGCTGTTCACCTGTACCACACCCTGTTTACCGTAGGTCTTCGACTGGGGGTTATTGGTAGAGTACTCCCAGCCTATGTCTGACGAACTGCCGTTGTTGATCCAATAGTAGATGGTGGTATTCTCCTTGTCCTGACCGATGAGGTGGATAAATGGCTTGTTCTCAGGAATGGTCACTAACTCTTCGTACTTTCCGTTCTTGACGAAGATGAGCCATGGGGCGATACGGTTTGTGGGAGCCTTGTCGATAGCCTCTTGAATAGTCTTGTAGTCACCAGTGCCGTCAGTAGCCACTATAGCGTCGAACAGTTTGGCAGTAGGTGTGGGACGTTCCATAACGGTGAAGTTGATGTCGCGGGCAGGGAAGGCATTGCCACTAAGGTC
>JAGAWQ010000050.1 GCA_017941345.1 Prevotella sp.
AACAGGTACTTCAGCACAATCTGCTGCGAATTTGTCGTCTTGTCGAACTCGTCGATATTGATGAGCGCGAACGAAGTGAGGGCGATGTTCAGGTCGAACTCGTTCTTGAAGTTCAGCTTATCGTTGTAGTAGTCGCGCAGTTCTGGAGGCAGCAGAATCTTGCAGAAGCGTGTCTTTCCACAACCCTGACGACCTATCAATAGCGGTGTTAACGCATTGCCAGTCAACTGCTTATCGCTCTCGCGCCACTGGGCTACCATACCCACGAGCCAGTATCTGAGATACTTCTCCCAATGAGGCTGATCTGTTGGCACGCGCTTTGCGAGGTCGGTGATATGGTCGTGCCCATCCCACGCAGGCAACTTATCGAGCCAGGTGTTCACAGGGTCGTACTGTTCAATGCGGGTGGAGTCGATAAAGCGGTTCACATCCTGATCCCACGATTTCAGTCCCTGCTCCCGAGCCTCGATAGTCATATCGTTGCGCACCTCCTCTGTCAGCGGTTTAAACGTCTGATCCTCAGAATATTTCATGCGATACTCAGCCACGCCCGTCATCAGGTTCTTGCGCATGTCGTAGTTAGCAGTCAGGAAGATTTCCGTCCGCATGGTCTGAAGCGTCTCCTGCGGCACGCTCTTCAGCGGCTTCATCTTATGTTTCTTGCGGTAATCCTCCATCAGCGTTATCTCGTAGGTCGTACTGAAGACGCTCTTCACCAGGTCAGGGTCGTTGTGGAACAGCGGATGCTCCAGCGTCATACCTTGTGCGTGCGAGAGTGGGATGCCCTGTTCGAGCGACTTGCGGGCTATCTGCTGCAGCAATTGCATCTGCCTATCCTCATCAGGCAAGTCAAAATATCCGCCCAACACCTCGCGTAGGATAAAGAGCCAGTTGAAATGATAGGTACGCGTGATGGTGCGGCCAGGCATCAGCATGTCGCTCTCCCATGAGATAGGTGCCGGTTCCGGCTGGACGTGTTTCTCACAATCGGCCTTGAAGGGGCGCGCATCAGGGTTGAAATACATCTCAGGATCAGCGCTCAGATAGACAGTCCGCTCCAGTGTAGGTTCCAGATACTCAATATCCAGACCAAACTGATTCTGATAGGCCCTTCGAGCCGTTTCATACAGGTTCTTATGAAACTGTCGCATCTCCTCTTCCTTCATAGGCAACTTCTCCTCTTCTTCGGAGGGGTTGGGGGATGTCGCAAACAGCTCGCCCCGACAGACGATTTTCACACTCATGCCCGATGCCCCCAGGAAAGCCATCACCGTCTCATCCATCCTCGCAGCCTGGTTCCTGATGGTCACTGCGTCTTCGTACGTCTTCAGTCCGTTCACCTCGACCACCACCAGTCCATTGTACTTCAGCCCTTTCTGCATCTCCTTATAGTTCATGCATTCTGCGGCAAAGAGCAAACGAGGCAGGTTCACCGTATGCTTCGGGTCGTCAAGGGTAATCTGTCCGTCTGGCAACCTCTGGGACTTATAGAACTGATAGTTCAAGCGAAGATCGAACACTTTGTCCTTTTCAGGATTCTCACGGATCATCTTTGCAATCTCCCTTAATTCAATGCGCTTAATGACCTCCTTCTTTCGCGATATTTTCAACAAACTTACTTTCATATAAACATTGTTTTTAGTTCTACCTCTACTAAATAATCACAAAATGCCTGCAAATATACTGATTTTACTTGATATTTGCAAATTTTTCATTAGATTTTTCCCTCTACTTTGCCTCTACTAATCCTCAACCTAACATCTACCATATCTCTACAAACTGGATAAGCATTCCTTGTCCTGCAATAAGGGTACCTTATTCTGCAATAAAGGCACCTTATTAGTCAATAAGCGTCTCTTATTCCCTTCAGACCACAAAACTACAGGCTCAGTATTTATTCCCAAGGTGGGAATGTTTTATTCCCAGGCTGGGAACATTTCATTCCCAAGGTGGGACTAATTGTTACCTACTTTACTATAAAAGTTGAATAGCAGTAGAGGATTAGTAGAGGTTTGGTAGAGG
>JAGAWQ010000015.1 GCA_017941345.1 Prevotella sp.
CGGGCCTGCATTTTTAGTAAAGCATGCCGAAGAGCCATAGGGGAATACGATTGAAGAACCCCGTCTCAACACCGTCAATGGCGAGGAAACTATTGGGGATATATAATAAAAATATTGGAAAGGCGAAATTTTCTCAAAAAAAAATATTGAAAAGTCTTTTTTGAACTAATTATTTCATATTTATTATGAGAAACAACGATCAGTCGAATAGGATTATCAAGTGGATAGTGACGGTGGGGGACTTCGTGCTCCTGAACGCTATCTTGCTGGGCTTTGCCCACTGGCACTGGCGCATGGGAACCTGGCAGACGGGACGGGTGGAGATATTCATACTGGTGAACAATATCGCGCTGATGCTGGCGATGCTGAAGTTCTTGACCATCATCCACCTGCGCGTGGTGGGGGCCGGGGAGATCCTGAAGCGTATCGTAGGCCTGACTGTCGTAGGGGCCATCTTGGCCTATCTGCTGCTGAAGGTGTTTGCATACAATCTGCCCATCGGCTGGCTGATATGGGAGATCGGCACGGTGTTCTTCGTCGGCCTGCTCTTCAAACGGCTTGGCGAACGCTGGTTCCTGAAACTCTACCGTGAGGCGGGGCGCAATACGCGCTCGGTGACGCTGGTGGGCTCGGACCCGGAGTTGATCGGTATCTTCTTGAAACTGAGGGACGACGCGACGCTGGGCTACTGTATCCTGGGCTACTATGGCGAGGAATCGTTGAGCGACGTAGCGACGGAGGTGGACCGGTTGACGAAGCACCCAGTGAAGGAACGGGGCATGCTGAGGCGGCTGGGCTCGATGGAGGATTTCCTGAAGGCGATGGCGGAGACGCCAGACGAGCTGAACCTGGGCGACGAGTTGTATCTCTGTATCTCACGGAAGGAGCGCGACATCATCCGGAAGGTGTCGAGGCTGTGTGACCATTACGTCGTGAGGTTCTACTACGTGCCGGTATCGGTGGAGTCGATAGGCCTGAACCTGAAGCGGGAGTTCCTGGATGACATGGAGATCTACACGACGTATGAGAACCCGCTGCAGAACCCGGTGAACAAGGCGCTGAAGCGGATGTTTGACATCGTGCTGTCGATGGCGTTCCTGGGCTTCACGGCGCTGCTGTTCCCCATTATATACCTTATTATCAAAATACAGAGTCCGGGACCGATCTTCTTCAAACAGTTGCGCACGGGGCTGGATGGTCGGGACTTCTACTGCTATAAGTTCCGCTCAATGCACGTGAACAAGGACGCGGACCGGCTGCAGGCGACGAAGGACGACCCGCGGAAATATCCCTTCGGCAACTTCATGCGGAAGGCGAACATCGACGAGCTGCCGCAGTTCTGGAACGTGCTGAAGGGGGATATGTCGATCGTCGGTCCGAGACCGCACATGCTGGCGCATACGGAGATGTACTCGCAGCTGATAGACAAGTATATGGTGCGTCACTTCGTGAAACCGGGCGTGACGGGTTGGGCGCAGGTGACGGGCTTCCGTGGGGAGACGAAGGAGCTCTGGCAGATGGAGGGGCGCGTGAAGCGCGACATCTGGTATATGGAGCACTGGAGTATCTGGCTGGACATCCGTATCGTCTGGCTGACCATCAAGAGTATCTTCATACATGACGAACATGCTTACTGAATAACAACATATAGTCCTGTCGTGAGACAGCGCTCAAGGCCTCGCAAGCACATACTACTCAAGTCAAATGGATAATTATGGTGCGAGGCCTTTTTTGTACAAAAAATGCCCGCCTCCATGACCGGAGGCGGGCATTTCATATATGTAGTTTGTTTAGAAGCGGATCATGCCTTGGATCGTTTCGGCGGTATCGGTGGGGGCACTATCGGCGGCGGTGCTGAGCAGGTCGCCGCTTGCCTGACTGTTGATGCTATCAAGGATATCACGCGTGCGCTTGTAGGTCGGTGTGGACTCTACGGCTGAGATGACATCGTCGTTGTCAAGGTCTTCTGGACGGAACAGATAGATGTTCGGGCGACGTTTGTAGCGCTTGGTGGTGCCTTCGCCTCCATAGTAGCGGTTGCGGCGGTCCTGACGCTGGGCAATCTTCTCTTGTTCCTCGGCGATGCGGTTGATGTCTTCCTGGCTGTGCTTCTTCAGATGGCCGTTCATGCCATCGACGTCCTCGATGCCGAAGCCTGTGGCGAGGATGGTGACCTTGACTTTCTTGCCCAGCTCGGGATCGGTGGCGAGTCCCCACTTGATCTCGAAGTCGTTGCCGAATCTGGCCATGAAGTCGTTGACGTCGTTCATCTCTTCCATCATCAGAGACTGCTGACCGTCTTTTGAGGCTGCGAAGGTGATGCTCAGTAGGATCTTCTTGGAATTGAAG
>JAGAWQ010000051.1 GCA_017941345.1 Prevotella sp.
CATGCGTTCCTCAGCTGACGGCATGTTGGGTTTATGCACTTGGTCGCCCACCACACCGATGACCAGGCGGTCGAACAGGGGCAGGGCTCTTGTCACGATGTTGTCGTGACCTACAGTGAAGGGGTTGAAGCTCCCCACAAATATGCCTGTCTTTTTCGTCATAGCGGTAGCAAATTTTTCACTTTTCACTTTTCACTTTTCACTCAAAGAGTGACGGTTCCATAATATTGCCAGAGTACGGGTTGCGCCCGAAGTGCTTGTAGGCCAGTTCGGTCACCATACGTCCGCGAGGGGTGCGCTTGATGAATCCCTCCATGATGAGGAACGGCTCGTAGACCTCTTCAAGGGTGCCGGCATCCTCGCCAATGGCGGTAGCGATAGTCGTGATACCCACTGGCCCACCACGGAACTTGTCGATGATGGTCAGCAGGATGCGGTTATCTATCTCGTCCAGTCCGTATTGGTCGATGTTCAAGGCCGTCAGTGCTATTTTGGTGATGCTTGTGTCAATCTTACCTGACCCTTTCACCTGTGCAAAGTCGCGTACTCTCCTGAGCAGGGCATTAGCTATACGGGGCGTTCCGCGCGAGCGACGGGCTATCTCTGCAGAAGCATCAGTCGTGATGGGTACACGCAGGATAGAGGCAGAACGCTCAATGATGCGTTGCAGCGTTTCGGGCTCGTAGTACTGCAGGTGCATGTTGATGCCGAAACGGGCACGCAGCGGAGCCGTCAGCAGACCGCTACGCGTAGTAGCCCCCACCAGCGTGAACGGGTTGAGGTCTATCTGGATGCTACGGGCTGAAGGTCCTTTGTCTATCATGATGTCGATGCGGTAGTCCTCCATAGCTGAATAGAGGTATTCCTCAACGACGGGCGACAGGCGGTGTATCTCGTCGATAAACAGCACGTCGTTCTTCTCCAGCGAAGTCAGGATGCCAGCCAAGTCGCCCGGTTTGTCGAGTACAGGACCGGAGGTAATCTTAAAACCAACCCCCAGCTCGTTGGCGATGATGTTCGACAGCGTGGTCTTTCCCAGTCCTGGTGGACCGTGCAGCAATACGTGGTCGAGCGGCTCGCCGCGATATTTGGCAGCCTCGACAAACACTTCCAGATTCTCCACCACCTGCTGCTGACCGCTGAAGTCGTTGAACGACAGCGGGCGGAGCGCGTTCTCGAATTCCTTCTCGCTCGACGAAAACTGTTCTTGTCTGATATCAAAATCTTCGTTCATGTCTGCAAAGGTACGGATTTTTTTTGTATCTTTGCAGCATGAAACGAAAAATATTACTCACTTGGCTGCTTGGAGCCGCTATTTTTGCCCATGCCAGCACCACACTCCCCTTGCAGGGAACAGTTGTTAAACCTACGGATAAGCATATCCAGTATGTGGGACGTATCTGCTTCGACCATCCTGACCGTCCGCGCTTCACCTTTCCCGGGGCACAAATCAATGTCTGCTTCACTGGAACATCCGTCAAGCTGTGGGTAAAGCCCAAGAGTGGCTACTTCATGGCGCAGATAGACCAGGCGGAGCCTTTCAAGGTGGGCTTTATGGGCGAGCGCGACTCGGTAGCTACGCTGGCTACAGCATTGCCTCAGGGCAATCATACCCTGCGGCTGATGTATGTCATCGAGGGTTATGAACTGAAGCCCGACTTTCGAGGTCTGATTCTGGATTGCGGTGCCCGGCTGCTGCCTCCTCCTGCCTTGCCCGAGCGTACTATCGAGTTCATTGGCAACTCTATTACCTGTGGCTATGGCAACGAGAGCATCGAGATGACCGACCCCTTTGAATACGAGACGGAGAACCACTATTATACTTACGCCCAACTGACTACCCGTCAGCTGAAGGCCCGAGCTCATGTGGTGGCGCGTTCAGGCATCGGTGTCTATCGCAGCTATGGCGGTCCGAAGACGGGAACGCCCGACAACGTGATGACCAAGGAGTATGAGTACACCAATCTCTACGACCGTTCTGAGCAGTGGGACTTCTCACGCTATCAGCCCCAACTGGTATGCATCAACCTGGGTACCAACGACTTGTCGACAAACAACTATGATGTCAAACTGCTGAAGACCGCCTACCAGAAGTTCCTGAAACAGGTGCGCAGCCATAATCCGAAGGCGAAGATTGTCTATCTCTGCGGCTCGATGCTGAATGGCAAGGAACTGGAGATTGCCAAGCAGACGCTCAACGAGGTGGTGGCTGAGGCTAACAAGCAAGGTGACAAGGAAGTCTACCGTTTCGACTTCACCCCACAGACGGGCTCATTGAAATACGGCGCCTCCTGGCATCCCAGCAAGTGGCAACACCAGAAGATGGCTGCTGAGCTGACGGCCTATCTGCGTGAGTTGATGCAGTGGTTCTAACGTTTATCGCAACAGTTCGCGACACTGTTCAAGGATGGCCAGCAGGTCATCCTTTTTCTCTGCCCTCAGCATCTTGATGCGGGTCTCGCGGAAGTTAGGGATGCCTTTGAAGACGGGCGAGGCAGCCAAGTGGCGACGGGTATGCAGAATGCCCCGATACTCATCGATGCGCTCCACATTGATGCGCAGCTGTTCCTCCAGCACGTCTATCTTCTCGTCGAGCGTCAGCTGCTGACGACTGAAAATCCAGGGGCAACCGAAGGTGGCGCGCCCTATCATGACGGCATCCACCCCATACGTGTCGAAGGCACGGTCAGCATCCTCCAGCGACTTGATGTCGCCATTGCCAATAATGGGAATATGGATATGGGGATTGCGCTTCACCTCGCCTATCAACGTCCAGTCAGCCTCGCCGGTGTACATCTGGCTGCGGGTGCGCCCATGGATGGTCAGCGCTTGGATGCCACACTGCTGCAGCTGTTCAGCCAGCGTGGTGATGATGAGCTGCTCGTGGTTCCATCCCAGCCGGGTCTTCGCTGTCACAGGCACCTTGACGGCATCGACCACCTTCTGCGTAATCTCCAGCATCTTGGGAATGTTTTGCAGCATGCCAGCGCCAGCGCCCTTGCCTGCCACCTTCTTCACCGGACAGCCAAAGTTCAGGTCTATCACGTCGGGGCCTGCCTGCTCCACTATCTTTGCCGCTTCGACCATCGCCTCAACGTCACGTCCGTAAATCTGGATGCCTACGGGACGCTCTTCGTCGCTGATGACCAGCTTTTTCACCGTCGACTTCACATCGCGCACCAAGGCTTCAGCAGACACGAATTCCGTATAGACCATCGAGGCGCCAAAGCGCTTGCACAGCATGCGGAAACCGATATCCGTCACGTCCTCCATAGGAGCCAGAAAGACGGGCCGTTCGCCTAACTCTATATCACCAATCTTCATGATGTCTTACATTAATAAATGATAGGTACCGCCAGCCAAAGACTTGACCACTCCCTTCATTTCGAGCGAGAAGAGTAGGGCGGTCAGCTGACCGATGGGGATGTTGGTCTTGACGCTGATGATGTTCAGCTGTAGGTCGTTCGTCTGCTGCAACAGGGTGACAACGGCTTTTTCTTCTGGCGACAGGTCAGGGAACAGTTCACGTTCAACGGCTTCTGGCTGCTGTTTCAGCGTCTGCCATCCCATCGACTCCATCAGGTCTTGCGCTGAGGTAATCAGCGCCGCCGTATTGTTGCGAATCATCTTGTTACAGCCTTCCGAGTAGGGCATGCCCACAGCACCGGGGAAAGCAAACACGTCGCGTCCGTACTCTTGGGCGATGCGACAGGTGATGAGGCCACCGCCCTTAATGGCACTCTCCACCAAGACGGTGGCATCCGAGATGCCTGCCACGATGCGGTTGCGCTGGCGGAAGTTGTTGGGAAGTGCTTGTGTCTGAGAGACATACTCGGTCAGCAGACCTCCGTGATTCACCATCTCTGCAGCCGTGTCGCGATGGTGGGGAGGATAAATCTGGTCCAGTCCGTGAGCCAGTACGCCCACCGTCTCGAAGCCCATTTCCAGCGCATGGCGATGGGCACAGATATCAATGCCGTAGGCCAGTCCGCTGACGATGAGCACGTCAGGACACAGCTGGCGCAGGTCAGTGATAAACCTTCGAACCAGGTCCTGTCCGTAGCTGGTGCAATGGCGCGTGCCTACAATGTTGATGATGTGTCGCTGGTTCAAGTCAGCCTCTCCTTTATAATAGAGGATGATAGGGGCGTCAGGACACTCGCGCAGACGGGCAGGATAGTCGTCGTCCTGCATGGTCAGCACGCGGATGTTGTTTTTGGTGATGAACTCCATCTCAGCAGCAGCGCGATGCAGGGCGTCGTCCCAATGGGCCAGCTCCCGATGTTGTTCATAGACGGCCTTACCGCTGCCCAGCGTCCTATAAGCCTCTGCCGACATCGCCTGGCTGATGCCCGACAGGCGCGATAACGCGATGGTGTAATATATCTCTTCGCTTTCCATATTACTTATTCTCCTTGACAGACACAAAATGCGACGAAGTAGGCTCCAGGTCGTGCTCGCGGAACACATCCAGGATGTTCTTGTGCAATTCAGAGTAGACGGCAAACAGCCTGTGCGACTCCATCGTATATCCGTTAATCTCGTAGCGTGAATAGAAATCCTCCAGCATCGTCACCAGCACGAAGGGCCTGGGCTCCTTCAGCAGCAGGCTACAGCGGTCGGCAGCCTCCAGCAGATACTTTTCGATGGTCTGTCGGGGCACCTTATAGGTAAAGGTGAAGTCGCTGTGAACGATGGTTCCCTGGCTGTTGCGTGTTGCTGCAGAGTAGTTGATGGTCTGCATCGACAGTATCGAGTTGTTGGGCACGGTGATGATGTTGTCCTTGATGTCACGCAGACGGGTGATGAAGGCATTCTTCTCCACCACGATACCCTCGCTGTCGCCTATCCTGACGAAGTCGCCAACGAGGAACGGACGCATATAGGTGATGATGAGTCCGCTAATCAGGTTGCCGATAGTGGTCGTAGAGCCCAAGCTGAACAGGGCAGCCACAAAGATGCTGACCCCCTTGAAGATGCCCGACTCGCTGCCTGGCAGCAGGGGCCAGATGACAATCAGCGAGAAGGCGATGATGAAGATGCGGATGACTTGGTAGGTAGGCTGTGCCCAGTCGGCATAGAATCCCTCTATCTTGATGTTCCCCTTGGTGATTTCGTTCGCATAGTAGCGTATCAGGCGGAGCAGTGCGTTCAGCACATAGAGAATGACGATAATCTTCACCAGATGGGGGAAGTAGTGGACGAACGAGATGACCATGTCCTCCAGCGGATTCCATACGTAGCTAATCATTTTCCACGTGAACTTCTCCGTCTCGGGGAAGATGGAGAAGAGCAGGGGCAGCGAGATAATCAGCTGCACGATGACCAGCAGAACCTGGAGTATGCGGGTCAGGACGAGCAGGATGCGCTTCGACTGGTGGACATTCAGGAATTCGTAGCCTCGGATGATGATAGGCTTCAGCTTCCCGCCTAACCCGCTCATAATCCGCTCACGGAGATGACGGATAAACCGCGCTGTCAGCAGGAAAAGCAGCACCTGGATGATGATGAGCAGTATCGCCCATCCGAAGCCCCGTAACTTCGCTATCAGTCCGTATTCTTCGTGCAGCTCGTTAATCTTCTGCGAGATAATCTTCAGGTTCTTCTGGGCTAACTCGTGGCGGTCCATATTATTCCACAGACCGTCCAGATTGCTGACGCGCATCAGCTCTATCTCGCCGCACATGATGTAGGTGAAATACTCGCCCTCGAAGACGAAGATGGAGTCGGTCGTCAGCTTCAGGCTCTTGCCCAGTTGCTCTATCTTGTACTTCATGTTGCTCACGCGCACCTCCGGGCTCTGGCCTCCTATGCTGGCATGGATGAAGAGCAGCGTGTCCTCCCCGACGACGAGCGGCACCCCAGGTGTCACATTCCGCAGCGAGTCTATCCGATGGCGCATGTTAGCCTGCGCTATCGAGTCGGCACGCTCCGACTCTCCGCGCTTGTCCAACGCATGCTGTAGCACTATCTCGTTCAACTTCATCTCCTGCAGCTCCTGTTGCAGACTGTCTATCAGCGCCGTTTGCATCGAGTCGACCTCCCTGTCAGCGTTCACACCAACCGACAGACAGATGAGCCAGAGAGCCAATACATACCGTTTCATAAGCCAAACATTCTAAATAATTGGCAAAGATACTCATTTTTGCTCTATTTTTCGTAATTTTGCACTCACATTTAACTTTTTGTTGAATTTCGTCGCGACTCGACCATCTTCGTGTGACATATATAGGTGAACTGATTTCAATAGGAGTTGCTTTTTCATGGACAGCTACCGCGCTGCTCAGTGAGTTTGGCAGCAAGCGTCTGGGTAACCTGACGCTGAACGTGCTTCGTATGGCATTGGCACTTGTTTTTTCTGTGATACTCTTTTGGTATGTGACAGGCCTGCCTCTGCCGCCTGTCGTTTCTATGGAAGCCTGCGGGTGGATGCTGCTTTCGGGTTTGGTAGGCTATGTTATTGGCGATTTCTGCCTCTTCCAGTGCTATATCATCATCGGTTCCCGCTATGGACAGCTGTTCATGACGCTGGCCCCTTTGGCAGCAGCGTTGATGGCATGGATTGCATTAGGTCAACAGATGGCTCCAATGAGTATTATTGCCATGCTGGTCACACTCATTGGTCTTGGCATCTCGGTGTTAGGACGTGGTGAACATCATAAAGTCTCACTCAAGCTGCCGTTCAATGGCGTGCTCTTTGCCGTCGGTGCCGCTCTCTGCCAGGGCATTGGCTTGGTACTGAGCAAAATAGGTATGGACCATTACGAAACAGGAGCAATGCCCGACTGGCTCATTCCCTTCAGTGCCAACTTCCTGCGTTGCATTGCCGGAATCATCGGATTCAGTATCCTGCTCTATTTCCGCGAAGGATTCAAACGGTTGCGTGAGGCCCTGCATGACCGCAAGGGCATGACCGTTGCTACGGCCACGACTATTTTCGGTCCTTTTGTCGGAGTGGGATTCTCGCTGATGGCTGTACAGTATACCAGTGCCGGTATTGCTTCCACGCTGATGGCATTGACCCCCATCATTATCATCCTGCCCTCGTATTGGCTGTTCCGTCAGAGAATAACATGGCGTGCAGTCCTTGGAGCCATTATCTCAGTCCTCGGTGTCAGCCTGTTTTTCCTTGGTTAAGTTACAGTTGAAGCACGTACATGGAGCACAGGGGGGACAGATACTGGGTATGACGGCTGCTATGACTCAGGTATCTGTCCTCACGGCTTCCTTGTCCCCACGGCTTCCTCTTCGTGTATCCAGGCGGTGACGCTCTTGTGCATGCGTCGCTTGAAGACGGCGCTGAAGGTGCTGTAGCTGTGGTAGCCGCTCTCCTGGGCCAACTGCTGGGCGACGATGGGCTTCTGTGCAGCGGCAAGCTCGCGGTAGCGGGCTACGAAGTGGCGGATGCGAAGGTCGTGGATGTATTCATAGTAGCTTGTGCCCCGACTGGCGAAATACTGGCTGAGATAGTAGCGGTTCACACCGACGGCTGCCGAGAGTTGCTGCAAGGTCAGGTCTGTCTGCAGGTAGATCTGCGTGTCCTCGCAGTGCTTCACCAGCAGTTGGCCGATATGAGTAGCCTTGCCCTTGGTAGAAGGGTTCTCGCTTAGGCAAACGTCCGTTTGGTCCGGGTGCGGGGCAAGGCTGTCGGTGCTCAGATCTTTCAATGTCTCCACGCGCCACAGCAGGAGGCCCGCCAGCGGGAATCCGATGAGGTGGGCGATGGTGTTCATCACGTAGTCGTCGGTATATTCATAGCTCATGATCAGTAGCATGAGGGCGATGAGCAGCGTAAGGCTGAGCCACACCTCCTTGTGCTCCAGATCGGCATAGTTGTCGCGCAACCACCGCCCATATTGTCTCACGGCCACCACCATATATATAATGTAGGCCATGACGAGGAACAGCCCATAGACCTTGTTCGGCGTCGTGAGGTCGACGGATGGCATGGCGGTCTGCAGCACAGCGATCACCGCGCAGGGCGTCATGACGACAAAAATAGGCCACAACGGCCGGTGGCGGTCCTGCAGCATGGTCAGCAGCGTGCCGACGAAGACAGGAGGCAGCACCATGCAGTCGAGGGCTACGAGCAACCCGTAGATCACCGAGCTGGTATCGTCCGAGTACGTGTAGAACAGCATCCACCAAACGTGGGCCATGGCCATGACGGCGAATAATGCCGCTGCCCAGCGGCGCAGTCGTGCGGGCGGTGTGATGTCGGGTGCGATAGCCTTGCCCCGACACAGCAGCAGGTAGAGGAACAGCACAACGGATACGGCAGTTCCTGCACCGTGGAGCAGAAAATACAGTATCGACAATGGAGTTATCTGTTCAGGCATATCGTTTTTTATTATTGCAGCATCTTGCGCGCAAAATTACTACTTTTTCAGTGAAATCGTGGCGAGTTATCATAAAAAGTTTTGTTTTTTTTGCCATTTCATCGGCGGTTGGCGATGTTTAAAATGCGTGAATTTGCGGATCGTGAGGCGGGTCGACTTACATCTAAAGCAAAAAAGTTACGGCTAATGCAAAATCTTCGTTCGCAGCGGTTTTTATCTTGCAAGCTTGGGTTTATTTGAGTACCTTTGTGGCAAAAAGACGACCGGTTATCGACCGGACAGAACTTTCATGACATCAAGAGCAAATAATTAATTTCACATTATTATTATAAAAATTAGAAAAATGAAAAAAATTATGATGGCCGCAGTTGCCTTAATCTGCATGACAATGACAAGTATCGTATTCACCTCTTGTAAAAGCGAGGAAAAAACTGAAATCAAAACAGAACAAGTCTTTTACAAACTTGACGGAGGTGACTTGCAGTATGTTAAGGGGCACGAGGATGTGGTAGTGGCTTTCAACAACGACCTGACTGAAGTGATGGAGTCTGTTAATTACACTTATGTTAAAGAGAACGAACTGATTGACCGCATACAGGCAGTTGTCAATAGCTACAACAACCAGTATATCAAAGGTAATCTTAAGTTACAGAAGTCAACTGACGCCACCAACTTCACCACCATCAGGACATTTACGATGAAGTTTGCAGAGTAATTGGAACTAGCGAGACTTACAATATTATCCATTTAAGAAACAACCAAGATGAAAAAGATTATGATGATGCTGCTCATGGCAACAGTTGCCCTGACAGCCAGTGCACAGAACACATTGCGTGACAATGGTACATTCACCCTGCAGCCTAAAATAGGTCTTGCCTTGGGTTCGTTCTCTGGCGATTATACCAAGCCTGCTGGTGGTCAAGACCCTAAGGTGCGTGCGGGTTTTATTGCCGGTGTTGAGGGTGAGTATTACGCCAACGACTGGTTCGGAGTAGCCCTTGGTCTTAACTATGCCCAGCAGGGATGGAAGGTTGACGGCAATACGCTTAAACTTGACTATCTGAACGTTCCCCTCGTAGCCGACTTCTATGTAGCTCGCGGTCTGGCTCTGAAGACCGGTGTACAGTTTGGCTTCCTGATGAATGCAAAGGCTGACCAAGGCGATATTAAAAACAGCTGTGAGAAGTTTAATTTTTCTATCCCCGTCGGCATCTCATACGAGATCAGCAACTTCGTGCTCGATATTCGTTACAACATCGCTCTGACGAAGGTTAACAAAAACGATGGTGGACATAACGAGAAGAACCGTAGCGACCTGGTTCAGTTCACTGTAGGTTACAAGTTCGGACTCTAATTGGGGCTTGCCAAACTTGAATTATTATCCATTTAAAAAACAACCAAGATGAAAAAGATTCTGAATTGGATGTTAGCCGCCATCTTCATTTGCGGCTCTAGTGTCTTTGCATCCTGCGTTGCCAACGAAGACAATTCGTCAGCTGACGTGCCCGGCGGGGAAGTGACAGAACCCTATGTAGAGCCCACCGACGACCAGCTGGAGGTGAAGGTAACCGCCGACATGCCTACCGCCGTACTGGCTCAGTTCGACGAGAGCACGGTGGCTGCAGCCCTGATCAAGCGTCTCCCGCAGACCACCACTGCCATCAACGACGACACGAAGCTCGTCTTGTTGGACGACAGTCAGATAAAGTCGTTGACGGAGGACGATTATTTCGCGATGTCCCGTGTCATCTTTAATGGCGGATACGTCGCCCTTCATCGCCCCAAGTTCGAAAATGCATTTTTCTTTGCCGTGTCTTTGGACGACCAGTTCGAGAAAATTCAGAACGCCATTCTGAAGGAGAACGGTGTCGAGGGGGCTGACGACGAACCAGCAGCCAGCAGCAGCAGCGATGGCGGCGACATGGTGCGCAAGGTCAACAATGTCCGTGCACTGCACAGAAGCGGCGAGGCAATCGACGAAAACACCGTGATTGACGAACTCATGGTTTTCTCCATCAATGCCAACTATCTGATTCCTCCCTACAGCGAGGAATTGCCTGCCGCCAGCAAAACGGAAGACGAGCAGGGGCAAGAGACGACCGTTGAGACGAAGGAGAAGTTCTTACTGAATCCCTATCACTGCGGTCATTTGGCCGACGGCGTTGCCGCATGGCTGAACACCAAGGAGCAGGAGAAGGCAGAGGCCCAGCAGCCCGAGGCAGCAAGTGCTAAGCGCAGGGCCGAAGCCAACGAGGTAATTAACTCGATGTTGTCATGCACCGACGAGTTTACCATTTCCGGTTCGCTGAGGGCTTTTGATGATCAAGGCAGGAGATACAACCGTAAAAACGCCTCCAACACCACCATCCGTTCGTGGAGCATCCATGACTTTGGCAGCAACCGCGATTTCTACTATGTAGAGGAAAACCACCATATCCGTATGGGCGGTGAAAATTCGGATAAGAGCAAAACACTCTATTGGGGACCCTATGACAAGGAGAAATGGATGTACACTTGGGAAAAGTGGCATCCTTTTGGTGATATGTATGTGGACGCTCCTAAGAAATTTAGTGTTGAAGGCTATGAAGACCAGGGCTCAATCTATGCCTTCTATTACGGTAGCTGGCTCGACGAGTCTTCTCATGCGATGAACCTTTCTGGCGCTGGTGAAATTAATGTAGAGAAGAGCCTGCCCAGCACCGACAACAACCAAACTACCGAGACCATCGCCATCGGCACCACCGACGGCACCTCTCATACATCAGGTTGGAGTTTTGGTGGTAGCCTTGGTGGCAACGCTGGTATGAGTGGTAGTAATGGGACGGGTGGAGGTAGTGGCGGTTTCAATTTCAGCTATTCGAAAAGCACAACTACCATACACAATACGTCCTTCACCATGAGTACGTCGTCTGTCAGCAAAGACCTGGCCATCAAGAGAAACACCGACGGCGCTAAGGTGACATGGACTTACGAAGCAGGCCATACTCCTCGTGTCATTTGGGATAAGATGTGGCATGAAATGGCTGCGCCCATCCTGACCAACGACATCGACATCACCAACAAGGTTTGCTGGTCAGTAAAGAATCCTTCGGGTAAATACCAATTGGCTTGGTATAAACAAAACTGGACAAAGGCAGTGTTTGTACAATGGGGTAAAAGTACAGCCCAGAGATTTGCTCTTAACAGTGCTTGTTCTAAAACATACAATTTGACACCCCCACGCCGCTTCAAGAAGGAATGGTACTGCGATCTCCGTGTCTTGGGCAAAAACCTGAAAGATGATGCGACGGAGAAATTCCTCGCCTACCTGAGAGAGGTAGTCAATCCCACTATGTTCAGTAATAAGTTCAATCTGGCAGAAGCAACGAACGACGATGTCAAGGTCATCAAGTATAACGTGGGAGTAGCCACGAAAATACTGAAGAAAAACAGCCAATTACGCGACATGATAGAATACAGAGCGAAAGAGCTGGGCATCGAGAAGTACACCATCAAGTGGTTCACCAACGATGAAGCCGTGAATAAGAAACATAAGCCATTCACGTTTCCAAGAGAGATAGGCAAGAATTAAAACCGATAAAAAAGTATCTGATGATTCTAGCCTTGGGGCTAACCGGAGCAGTCTTGGGGACAGAGTCCCCCGTGTGCACTTGATTTGAATTCAATACTCCGAATGAAATGAAAATTTCGTTCGGAGTATTTTTCATTACTTTCTGAGTATCTTCCGTTACTTACGGAGATACCTCTTTTGAGTCATTCCGATGCCTGTTATGAGTCGTGCAGATATCTCCTATACAGTATAAGGGATTATCTCTTTGAGTGAAAGATGACGTTTGGACAACTTATAGAAGGTATTTCCGTGTTTAATTGTGAAAAAACATAGCCCCCCGCGCCCCAGATTGCTGTTTTCCCTTTGTAAATGGGCGATTGCGTTGGGGCGCGGTTGTCTAAAACTGCGCCCCAACTATGCCCCAACTGCGCCCCTCCAATGCACAGGGTATTGACAGGAGCGAACTAAAAAATCCGTGTATATTTTCTATTACCCGAACTTGATGGTGCCCTGTATGGGCTCCGTCTGTGGCGATGCTTCTACCTGGAACTGCGGCTCTTCGCCTGTGGCCTGCGTATAGATGCTGTCCAGGATTTCGCGGGTGCGCTTGTAGGTCGGTGTCTGCTCTACGGCTGAGATGACGTCTTCGTTGTCGAGGTCCTCCGCACGGAACAGGTAGATGTGCGGACGACGCTTGTAGCGCTTGCCCTGCCCGTCGTTGCCGTAGTAGCGGTTACGGCGGTCTTCGCGCTGTGCCTCCTTCTCCTGTTCAGCGGCAATGCGGGCGGCGGTCTGCTGGTCCATCTTCTTGATGTGGTCGCTCATGCCGTCGACATTGTCGATGCCGAATCCGGTAGCCAGTATGGTTACCTTCACGCGCTTGCCCAGCTCGGGGTCGACGGCCAGTCCCCACTTGATTTCGAAGTCGCCAAACTTCGCCATGAAGTCGTTGACATCGTTCATCTCTTCCATCATGAGCGACTCCTTGCCGTCCTTGCCGCCAGAGAAGGAGATGGAGAGCAGGATTTTCTTCGAGTTGAAGACATCGTTCTCGTTGAGCAGCGGTGAGTTCAGGGCGTCCTCAATGGCCTTGCGGACACGGCCCTCGCCTTCGCCATAGCCTGTCGACATGATGGCCACGCCGCCGTCCTTGAGCACCGTCTTCACGTCGTTGAAGTCGAGGTTGATGAGTCCGTGAACGGTAATGATTTCTGCTATCGACTTGGCGGCTATCGAGAGCGTGTCGTCAGCCTTGCCAAAGGCATCGAGCACGGTCAGCTCCGGGTAAATCTCACGCAGACGCTCGTTGTTGATGACCAGCAGGGCGTCGACATGTTTCGACATCTCCTCGACGCCGTCGAGTGCCTGGTCAATCTTGCGGTCGCCCTCGAAGCGGAAGGGGATGGTGACGATGCCAACGGTGAGGATGCCCATCTCTTTGGATACGCGGGCAATGACGGGAGCAGCACCGGTACCCGTGCCGCCGCCCATGCCGGCGGTGATGAACGCCATGCGTGTGCCGTCGCTGAGCATCTGCTTAATGTCGTCAAGACTTTCCTCGGCCGCTGCGCGTGCCTTTTCGGGCTTGTTGCCAGCGCCCAGTCCCTCCTTGCCCAACTGCAAGTGTACGGGTACGGGCGAGTCGTTCAACGCCTGGTTGTCGGTATTGCAGAGTACGAAGGTCACATCGTGAATGCCTTCGCGATACATGTGGTTAACGGCATTGCCGCCGCCACCTCCTACACCAATCACCTTAATGTAGCTGTTCTCTTTAGCGGGCTCGCCGAAATCGAGCAATATGTTGTTGTCCATAACTTTTTATCTTTTAACTTTTAACTCTTAACAATCTCTTTTATTCTTCCTCTTCGATAATTTTCTTACCGAAGTTGGTCAGTCCCTTAAAGGCTTTGTTCAGCCAGCTGTTCTCCTTCTTGATGCGGGCTTTCTCGCGAGCCTCCTCTTCAGCTTTCTCGCGTGCGGCACGCTCTTCCTCCTCTTTCTTGATACGGCTTTCCTCCTCGGCACGTCGTATCTCCTCGGCCGTACGTACCACTCCTGCGGGAATCTCAGTAGCCTGGCGCGGGCGGCGCAGTTCTGCATTGTTGTCAAGTGGTGAAACCTTTTGGCCTGCGAACAAATCGCCGTTGGGGTCGTACTCATCGCCGGCACAGTTGATGTCACCCTTTGCCAGCAGACCCAGCACGGTGTTGTATTTTCCGTCGTGAGCGTTAAGTTCGGCTATCGTCGAGTTGATGGTCTGAATCACAAACTTGGCCACGCGTATCTTGTCGACGTGGGTGTAGTTCTTGAAGGCTTTCTCAATATCCTTCATGTTCGACCCGCCACCGGTAAGGATAATGCCGCCCAACAGCTTGTCGGCATATTCCTCAGGCACCTGGCACCAGGCGTTGGCGATGATTTCCTCTAAGCGGCTTTCTACGATTTCAACAAACTTGCGCATTTCCACCTGGCGTTCATTGTCGATGGGGTATTTCAGGTTGTTGTCTATCTCGTTGTTCTCCGTAAAGGCACAGCCATACTTCAGCTTCATGCGCTCGGCATCCGACTCTTCCATCTGCAGCGAGGCAATGTCCTTGGTGATGTTGTTGGAGCCAAGGGGAATGACGGCCAGATGGCGCAGGATGTTCTTCGTGTAGACACTGACAGTCGTCGTGTCGGCACCGAGGTCGACCAAGACGCAACCCGAACGGCGCTCTGCCTCGGTCAGCACGCTGTCGGCCAGGGCCAGCGGCGCGAGATACATCTCGGCAACGGTAATGTTGGCAGCCTCGAAACAGCTGTTCAAGTTCTTGTAGAATGCCTTGCGTTGCAGAATATTGAGGAAGTTGCCCTCGATATGAGTGCAGGGAATGCCAACGGGTTCCAGCTGGTACTGCGAGTCTACCTTATACTCCTGTACCGCAGCATCGAGAATCTCCAGGTCGGCATATTTCATATTACGGTTGGCATCCATCAGTTCAATCACCATGTCCTGAGTGACGGGTGTCTCGACAGACAGTTCTCTGGTGATAACATTACGAGTAGAGCGGATAGACTGACCGCCAACGCCTACATAAACCTGTGTGATGTTGGTCTTGAGCTGCTTTTGCAGCTTGTTGACGATGGTTGTCAGGCATTGGGCTGTCTTGTCGATGTTGTAAACCACACCTTTGCGGATGCAAGTACTAGAGTCCTCCCTGACGCAAGCTAACACCTGAATGCTTCCGTCGAGATTCTTCTTACCAGCAATTCCAGTCATCTTTGATGACCCCAGTTCGATAGCTACGATAAAATCCTTTGACATCATATTGTTACTTATAATTTACGTTTCTTACATATTATCTGATTGTTGAACTCCAGGTTGATATAGGAGTACTTGTTCCATCCGGCATGACAAAGCCCATAGCGATAGAACTTTTCCAGGCGGACGAATTTCTTGTCGATGTTGACGGGTTCTCCTAAATAGATGATATGCTCGCCAACCTTCGGGACGGCTTCGACGGTACCGTCGGACAGCACGTTGACCTGTTGAATCTGGCTGCGCCACAGCGGATGCTCTATGAGATATTTGCCAATCTTGGTCAGCACCTTTTGGGCATATTTCTTCGTGATGTATCCTGTGGCCACTGCCAGGTCGCTGGCGTATGTCGTGTTTTGCATCATGTTGCCATACTCGTCGACATAGTAGTCGTCACCGTTATTGGCCTTGACGTGGATAACGGGGAGGCGCTGAACCATCTGGATGTTGACGCGGCCTGTCTGTGTCTTGTAACACTCCGCCTTTTCAACAAACGGGTTCTTCAGCAAGTTCTCCTCTATCGCACGCGTGTTGATTTGCTCCATGGGGTCACCCAGCGGGTAGAGCTTGGCCCGCTGCAGTTGTGACCTGACTTCGTTGGCATTCAGAAAGCCCTGCACCATGCCATCCTGAATGTCGATGTTCACCTCGTTGCACACATTGCTCAGCTCATCAGGGCGGTTGAATGCCGTGATGGCCAGCAACAGGTAAGCTGCCAGGACGATGTCAATGGTGACGATGATGGTCTTTTTCAGGTTGAATGCCATGCTTGAATTATTTATGATTGAGAATATTTGTGATTTCGGGCACTAGGTTGTCTAAGTCGCCGGCGCCAAGGACGATGAGTACGTCGAACGAGTGCTGCTGGACAAACTGCAGCACATCGGCCTTCTGAATCATCTGCTTCTCAACACCAGGTGCTAAGTTGTCGTAGATGAGCTGCGACGTGACACCCTCAATGGGCAGTTCGCGTGCAGGGTATATCTCGGTCAGAACGACCTCGTCGAGCTGGCTCAGCGCATCGGCAAAGTCCTTATAGAAGTCGCGCGTACGGGTATAGAGGTGTGGCTGGAAGATGGCCGTAATCTTGCGGTTCTTGTACAGCTCGCGAATACTCTTGGCGCTTTGGTAAATCTCCTTCGGGTGGTGAGCATAGTCGGAAAGGAACACCAGGCGGTCGTTCTTAATCTTGAAGTCGAAGCGGCGGTCAACGCCTCCGTAGGTCATCATGCCATAACGCAGTTCGTCTGCTGTACAGCCTGCCAACTGGGCCATAGCCATAGCGGCAACGCCATTCTCGATATTGATGGGAATGGGCTGTCCGAGTTCTACATTCTTGACCGACTCGATGGGTGAGATGAAGTCGAAGGTAATCTCGCCGTTCTCGATGCGGACGTTCTCAGCATGGAAGTCGCCTTCGCTGAGGGCGTAGTCGTAACGACGCACACCTGCGGGCAGATTCTCCTTCATCTCCAAATCACGATGGATAATCAGCGCACCTTCTGGCTTAATCAGTTCGGTATAGTGGCGGAAACTCTCCAGATAGGCCTCCTTGGTGCCGTAGATGTCCAGATGGTCGGGGTCTGTAGAGGTTATCACCGTCATGTAGGGCGACAGCCAGTGGAACGAGCGGTCGAACTCGTCGGCCTCGATGACTACGAAGTCGGAGTCGCTGAGGATATAGTTCGTTCCGTAGTTCTTGGAGATACCGCCCAGGAAGGCGTTGCAGTCCAGCTGGCTCTGGTGCATGATGTGTGCACACATCGTGCTCGTTGTCGTCTTTCCATGGGTACCTGCCACACACAGTCCCTTGTGCTCGTGTGTCAGCGTGCCTAATACCTGGGCGCGCTTCTGAATCTCAAAACCGTTCTTGCGGAAGAACTGCAGCTCCTGATGCTCCTCGGGAATGGCGGGAGTAAAGATGACCAGACACGAGGCGGCATCGCGGCAGGCCTGGGGAATCATGTCTATATCCTCGTCGTAATGGATGAGCATGCCTTCCTGCTCCAACTGTTTGGTCAGCGCACTCGGGGTCTTGTCGTAACCAGCCACAACAAGCCCTTTCTTGAGAAAGTAGCGGGCAATGGCACTCATTCCGATGCCACCGGCTCCTACGAAATATACTGCTTTAATATCCTTGATGTTCACTTTCACTTTTCACTTTTCGTTTTTCACTTTTCACTTAACTTTATCACTTCTTTTGCTATGATTTCGGCCGAGTCGGGAAGGGCCATTTTCAAAATGTTCTCATGCAGGCTCTGCAACTTGGCTGCGTCTTGAACGGTGTCAATAGCCAGGGGAACGAGAATCTTTGCGGCCTCGACATCCTTGACATATAGTGCCGCCTGCTTGTTGACCAGTGCCATAGCATTCTTCGTCTGATGGTCTTCCGCTACATTAGGCGAGGGAACGAGGATGACGGGTTTGCCCAGGAGACAGAACTCGCTGATGGAACCTGCTCCTGCCCGACTTACCACAAGGTCGGCTGCCTTGTAAGCGGCACCCATGTCGCTGATGAAATCGGTGATGACCAAGTTGGGGACGTCATGTCCCTTCATCCGCTCGCTAATCTCAGCACTATAGTACTTGCCTGTCTGCCAGACGAACTGGACATTGCTTTGACGAATCTGCTCCAAGTACTGCAATACACTCTCGTTGAGCGTGCGTGCTCCAAGGCTGCCGCCTACAATGAGCACAGTCTTCTTGGACGGGTCAAGTCCAAAAGACTTTACAGCCTCGTCGTGACTGATTGTCGTTTCGAGTAGTTGCTGGCGAACGGGGTTGCCAGTCATCATGATTTTATCAGCCGGGAAGAATCGCTCCATACCCTCGTAGGCCACACATATCTTCGAGGCGCTGCGAGCTAACGTCTTATTGGCTAAGCCGGCATAGCTGTTCTGTTCCTGTAAGAGGGTGGGGATGCCCAGACTGTTGGCTGCACCAAGGGCTGCGCTGCTGGCATAGCCTCCAACACCTACAGCGACCTGAGGCTTGAACTGGCGCAGAATCCGCTTAGCCATCCACTTGCTCTTCAGATAGTCAACCGCCACACCGATATTGCCCGGTCTCCACAGCGGACGGAGAAAGCCGCGAATAGGCAGGCCTTTTATTTCATAGCCAGCAGCAGGCACGCGTTGCATCTCCATGCGTCCTAAAGCTCCTACAAACAAAATCTTAGCCTCGGGGCGTAGAGCCTTGACAGCATTTGCTATCGATACTGCGGGGAAGATATGTCCTCCCGTTCCACCTCCACTGATAACTACTCTTAACTCACTCATATCTTTGTTGTTATAAAGAACCTTGCAAAATTACAAATTATATTTCTGATTATCGAACGTTTGATTTGATATTTTCTTCTTTCTTCATTTTTGCTGAACGACTGACACTTAGAATGGCTCCGATGTAGGCGCAATTGATGATGGTCGACGTTCCACCCTTGGAGATGAGTGGCAACGGCTGACCTGTTACAGGAGCCAGTCCGACGGCTACCATCATGTTGAAGGTGGCTTGAATGACCAGCAAAAGTCCGAGTCCCATGGCCAAGAAGGCCGGGAAGTTGTTCTCGCAACGGCTGGCTATACGCGCACAGCGGTAGAGCAGGATGATGTAGAGGAAAACTACAGCGGCAGCCCCTATGATGCCTAACTCCTCAATGACAATGGCAAAGATGAAGTCGGAGAAGGCCTGTGACAGGAAGTCGCGCTCGGTACTCTTGCCTGGTCCCTTGCCAATCACTCCGCTGGAGACGATGGCAATATTGGCATGAGCCACCTGTGCGTCTTTGTCGAGGTCGTATTCCTGTGGCGATACATCGTCCTTGCCAAAGTTTAGGATACGGGCTTTCCATGTGTCTGCACGGTGCAGAATTTTCTCTATCTTGGTTTTCTTCTTCTTGGGTTGGTCCACCTGTTCTACCTTGGCCACCTCCTGTTCCTCCTGTGACTTGTCATGACCTACAATCATGACCGTAGAGATGACAAACACGCCAAAGACAATGATGACGGCAGCCAGGCGACCCAGCTGTTGCATAGGTACGAGGCCAATGAACATCATAAGAAAGACAACGGCAAAGAGCAGGGCTGCGGTCGACAGATTTTCCAACCCTATCAGCAAACAGGTAGGGATGGTAATCCACATAATCCATTTGAAGGCATTTCGGTCAGCACCCTTCTCGTTCTGCATCGCGCTGAGAATCTGAGCCACGACCAGCACGATGGTTCCCTTGGCAATCTCGGAAGGTTGTATGGTAATCGGTCCTATGCGAATCCAGCGTGAGGCATCATTGGTGCTCTCGCCACCTCCTAAAGCTACTATGAGGAGCATCAGACCTGTAATGAGCATGAGGAACGGGGTCATCAGCTTGAAGTAGCGACAGGGGATATTGAGCGTGATGATGGTTATTGCGGCACCAAAGGCGATGGTTAAGGCATGGTAGGCTATGGGGCCGATGTAGTTCTGGCTCTTGTACGTCAGTCCGCTGGAAGCCGAGAAGACCTCCACAATACTAATCATACAGAGGAAGAAGAACACCATCCAGATGACCTTGTCGCCCTTGAAAATCCTGCCTATCTTTTTATTCATACCTTATTATAGATTTCTTGCGAGTTCCTTAAACTGCTCACCGCGGTCTTCCATGTTCTTGAACAGGTCGAAAGAGGCGCAGCAGGGGGAGAGCAGTACCGTCATGCCCGGTTCTGCCATCTCGTAGCAAGCCTCGATGCACTCCTTCATGGAGTGGGTGTCGCGAACGGGAATGCCCAGCGAGTCGAAGTTGTCGTGCAACTTCTGGTTATCGGCACCGAGGTAGACCAGTCCGGCACATTTCTCACGTACCAGCGGCTTGATGGGGTCGTAGTCGTTGCCCTTGTCCTTACCGCCAATGATGAGAATGGTCTTGGTCTTCATCGACTCCAACGCATACCAACAGGCGTCGACGTTGGTGGCCTTTGAGTCGTTGACGTATTGCACGCCACGAACGGTACATACCTTCTCCAGACGGTGCTCAACACCCGGGAAGTCGCTCAATGACTTGCGAATGGCTTCCTTCTTGATGCCTGCAATATTGGTGGCAATACCGGCAGCCAGCGAGTTGTAGATATTATGCTTACCCGTCAGGCTCAGCGATTCCTGTTCCATATTGAATGGTTCGGGCTTTTCAATCTTATACTGTCCCTCTTCAATGTAACCGATAGACCCTTTCTCCTTCAGTTCTGAGAATGGATATTGGACGGCTTGTATGTCGTATTTCTCCAACTCCTTTTTAATCACAGGGTCGTCGTTCCAATAGATGAAAGCATCCTGTGGAGTCTGGTTCTGGATGATGCGCATCTTCGAGTCGACGTAGTTCTGCATCTTGAAGTCATAGCGGTCCAGATGGTCGGGGGTGATATTCAGCAAGATAGCAATGTTGGCACGGAAGTCGTACATGTTGTCGAGCTGGAATGAGCTCAACTCGATGATGTAGTATTCGTGCGGGTCTTCAGCCACCTGCAGGGCCAGCGAGTTGCCGATGTTACCAGCCAGACCTGCGTCGTAGCCAGCCTGCTTAAAGATATGGTAGATAAGGCTGGTCGTTGTGGTTTTGCCGTTCGACCCCGTGATGCAAATCATCTTGGAGTCGGTATAGCGACCAGCAAACTCTATCTCGCTGATGATATGGATGCCCTTGCCCTTGATTTTCTGTATCATAGGGGCAGTTTCAGGGATACCTGGACTCTTGATAACCTCGTCGGCATTCAGGATTTTCTCCTCGGTATGCTGGCCTTCCTCCCATTCTATCTGGTGGTCATCCATCAGTTTCTTATACTTATCGTGAATCTTCGACATGTCGCTGACGAAGACCTCAAAGCCTTCTTTCTTGGCGAGAACGGAAGCACCCGCACCGCTCTCTCCTGCTCCTAAAATGACAATCCTTTTCATCTTACTTTCAATGTGATAATGGTTAATGCTGCTAATATAATGCTGACAATCCAGAAACGGATGGTTATCTTCGACTCATGGAAGGGGCGATGAGGCCATCCTTTCAGAATATAAGTACTCGTGGCATCGAGCTGTGAGTCGAGCCGACGGAACGTATCGTGAATTGGGGTAGCCCGGAACACGCGAACGCGCTTGCCCTTGCGCTTCTGAATCTTGAACCATTGGGTCTGGATGATGACGCTGAGGCTCTCGATGAAGAAGATGCCACAGAGGATAATCAACATCAGCTCCTTGTGGATAATCAAGGCACATACACCAATGATACCGCCAATGGTCAGCGAACCCGTATCGCCCATAAATACCTGGGCGGGGTAGGCGTTGTACCACAGGAAACCTATCATGGCCCCGATGAAGGCACTAAGGAAGACTACAAGTTCCTCAGAATGTGGAATATACATGATGTCGAAGTAGGCCGCATAGACGATGTGCGACGAGACGTAGGCGAACACCATCAGGGCTATACCGATGATGGCTGAGTTTCCGGCACACATACCATCCATACCATCGTTCAGATTCGCGCCATTTGATACTGCTGTAACGACAATAATCGTCATGAGGACAAACAGAACCCATCCTGCTGCCACCTTGTACTTTCCGCAGAAGGCCATGACGTCAGAGTAGTTCAGGTTGTGGTTTTTGATGAAGGGAATCGTGGTCTGCAGCGACTTCACAGCTTGTGGCTTGTGCTTGACCACCACCTCTTTGTTCTGTTGGGGTACTGAGGTGTTCTCGCGGACAACGGCATCAGGACTGAGCCATAGCGTCAGACCTACGATGAAGCCGATGCTTACCTGTCCGATGATTTTATAGATGCCTTTCAGACCTTCCTTATTCTTCTTGAATATCTTGATGTAGTCGTCCATGAAGCCAAGGAAACCGAGCCAGACGGTTGTCACAATCATCAACAGCAGGTAGGTGTTGCGCATACGACCTAACAGCAGGACAGGAACCAGTATGGACACAATGATGATGATACCGCCCATGGTGGGCACACCTTTCTTCTCGACACCAAAGGGGTCAATACTTGCGTCGCGGGCTGTCTCGGAAATGTTGCGACGCTTCATCCACTTGATGAAGTACTCGCCAAACCATGCTGAGATAATCAGCGACAAGATGAGGGCGAGTAGAGAACGGAACGAGATATACGACCAGATGTGTGCTCCTGGAATATCGTACTGCTCTAAGAATCTGAAGATATAGTATAGCATATTTTTCGTTATTTCGTTATGACGTTATTTCGAAGTCATGATTGGAATATTTCTCTTACCACCTCTCTGTCGTCAAAATGGTGCTTGACACCCTTGATTTCCTGATAGTCCTCATGACCTTTTCCGGCTATGAGAATGACATCGCCCTTCTCAGCCATCATCGTAGCAGTACGGATGGCTTCACGACGGTCTACAATGCTGACCACTTTCTTCATCTGCTGGGGGGTGAGACCTGCCAGCATATCGTTGATGATGTCTTGTGGCTCTTCGTTACGAGGGTTGTCGGAGGTGATAATGACGCGGTCGCTCTGCTTTGCGGCTTCCTTTGCCATCAATGGACGCTTGCCCTTGTCACGATTGCCGCCTGCCCCACAGACTGTGATGATTTTTCCCTGCTTACCCTCTAACACCTCGTGGATGGCATTGAGCACATTCTCCAATGCATCGGGGGTATGGGCATAGTCAACGATGGCTGTAACTCCTTCTTTTGAGCGGATAGGCTCTAGGCGTCCTGCTACGCTTTTCAGGGTACTCAGCACAACGAGGATGTCGTCGGGCTGCTTGCCTAACATGACTGCAGCACCATAGACGGCCAACAGGTTAGAGACATTGAACTTGCCGATGAATTGTACACCTACCTCGTGACCATTAATCTCGAGGTACATACCCTCAAAGTGGCATTCGATGATGCGGGCACGGAAATCAGCCATCGTACGGGTGGAGTAAGTCTTCACCTGAGCCTTCGTGTTCTGCACCATGACTCTACCGTTCTTATCGTCAGCATTGGTAATGGCAAAGGCGTCCTTCGTAAGACCATCGAAGAAGGCTTTCTTGGCATCGCGATAGTTCTCGAAGGTCTTGTGGTAGTCCAGATGGTCACGTGTCAGGTTGGTGAACAGTCCACCCGCAAACTTCAGACCTCCGATGCGCTTCTGTGCAATGGCGTGACTGGAGCATTCCATAAAGGCATATTCGCAACCAGCCTCTACCATCAGGTGCAACAGGTGGTTTAGTTCTATGGGGTCTGGTGTCGTATGGTCGGCAGGAATGGGCTCTCCCTCAATGTAGTTGCACACCGTAGAGAGCAGTCCGCACTTGTGACCGAACTGACGGAACATATTATATAATAAGGTGGCAATGGTGGTCTTGCCATTAGTGCCCGTGACGCCAACCAGCTTCAACTTCTGCGAAGGCTCCCCATAGAAGACTGTGGCGACAGGACCTACGGTGTCCTCTGTTGAAGCAACCTGAACGTAGGTCACACCTGTCTGGCGTTCCTCGGGCATATCTTCGCAGAGCACGGCCTTAGCCCCAAGCTCCAAAGCCTTGGGGATAAAGATATGACCATCAGTCTGGGTACCCTTCATGGCAACAAAGAGATGGCCGTTCTCTATTTTGCGTGAATCGATATTCACACCTGTTATCTCTATCTCTGCATCACCAACAATCGTGATGGGCTTGACATTTTTAAGCAGTTCGCTTAGTTTCATACACCTTATTTATATATTAATACATTTATTCTAATACCAACACGCACTCGCTGCCCTCAACAATCTGCTTGCCTGCGGGGTAGCTCTGCTTCTTCACTTTACCGCATCCGTGTATCTTTACACGGAGTCCGCGACTCTCTAACATGTAGACGGCATCACGTGCTCCCATTCCTACCACGTTAGGCGTAATGTCCATACTGGGCTCGTTCTCTTTGGCCATACGTTTGTTGATGCCCAGCTTCCCTAACACGTAGTTGGCATCGCGTGTGTTACCGTTTTTAATAGCGGGAACGGCTTCAGACTTCTCATCATGAGCATCCTCAACCCTCATCTTCAGGTTACGGGCCATCACGCCTTCTGCGATATGATGGAAGACAACACCGCTCATGCCACCACCCGATGCTGGTAACCCTGACTTCTTCAGGCAGACAATACATGAATAGCGGGGGTTGTCGGCAGGGAAATAACCTGCAAACGAGAGCCAGTATTTCACGGTACCACTCTTATAGCCAGCCTTGCCTTGTGACACCTGAGCCGTACCCGTTTTTCCAGCCACTTTGAACAGGGGTGAACCAGCTTTCTTTCCTAATCCCTGGCTAACGACATGTTCCAGAATGGTCTGCATGGTTTTGATGGCCTTGGGCTTGGCGATACGTTCCTTAATGACTTCGGGGGGATACTCTCTGATGGTCTCACCGTTCTTTAGCACCTTTTTGACGAAGCGCGGACGCATCATCTTACCATTGTTGGCTATTGCATTGTAGAATGTCACCGTGTTGATGGGCGCTATTTGAGTCTCGTAACCTATTGACATCCAGGGTAATGTGGTGGCATACCAGTTGTCGTCGTAGCGTCCGTTCTTCTTACGCTGGGGCATACGAATCAGCGGTGGACGATAGCCCGGCAGGATGTTCTGTAACTTCAGGTCTTCGCCAATACCCACACGATAGAGTCCTTTGACATAGCGTTCTGCCTGATTGTGATATATCTTGTCGATGACGTGACTTACTCCGATATTTGAGCTGACCTCAAGGGTGCGCGCCATGTTGATGTCGCCATAACCGCCACGACGCCAGTTGTGGTCCTTCATCTCACGGCCATACATACCTACAACACCACCACCTGTGTGAATGACGTAGCTGGTGTCTACCTTGTGGCCGTCAATAGGCAGTTCGTCATCGAGTGCTACCAGGAATGAGGCAACTTTGAATACCGAGCCAGGCTCACAACGGTAGCTGATGGCCGAGTTTACAGCCTCGATGTAGTCGTCGCCACTTTTAATCATGTTGACGATGGCTTTCACGTCACCCGTCTCAACCTCCATCAGTATGGCAACACCCATCTCACCATTGATAAGCTTTAATTCGTCAAGCACGGCACGCTCAGCAAGGTCTTGCATGTTGACATCGATAGTCGTTACGATGTCCCCACCGTCGACAGGCAATGTGACGGGGATGTTCATGTATTTGTTCAAAATCTTACGTCGGCCTGTGATGCCTGGTGTGCCCCTCAGGATGGAGTCGTATGACAGTTCCAATCCAAAGTAAGCAGAGTCCTTAGCACCATACATGCCGCCAATGGTACGTTTGGCCAGCGTTCCAAACGGACGGTTACGCGAGGTGAACTCTTCCTCATGGAATCCGCTCTTGTATCTCGGCATGTTGAAGAATGGCAGATTCTTTGCCTCGACATATTTATTGTAATTGATACGGCGCGGGTAGATGGGCCAGTGGCGGGCACCCACAGTTCCGTTGGCATTCACCTTATGGCGTCCTTTTTCTAATAGTACCTTGTGCTCGTAAGCGGTATAAGACGGGAAGATGACACTCAGACCTTCACAGAGGGAGTCAAGCTTGCTGAGCCATAGTGAGTCATTCTCAAATGCAGCAGCTTGGAAGTCGATGAATATCTTATATTCAGGAATGGTGCTGGCCATCAACTGTCCGTCGCAACTCAGGATATTGCCTCGATTAGGCTTCACGCTTACTGAGTCACGTTTCAGTCGGTCGGCCACCTCGGTCCAGTATTGTTTCTTGGCGGTCATAATGTAGAGCGCCTTACCGATGACGGCAAAGCCTATGAGCGTCAGCACGATGGCAATCACCATGTAGCGAGGCATCACTTTATCGTTTTCAAACTTGCTCATATCTGTTCTCTACTCAGGTATCTCTATGATATAAGGTGGCTGGTCTGCCTGATGCAGCAGCGAGTCCTTGTTCTGTTTCAGTATGTCGAGGACATGACTCTCGCGACATTTCTCCGTCAGCGTACTTGATGATGAGAGCGCCTTGAACTTAGCGTCCTTCAGCTGTCCTTCCAAACGGTCGATGGTCAGCATATCCTGTTGGCACTGGTAGCGGAAGGCAACATAGACGATGGTGAAGGCTACTATCATGATGAACAGCCAGATTTGTGAGCGTACAATCTGCGTGGTCAGCAGGTCTCCACCTAAGATAGTTCGCAAGTTAAGCTGCTGCGAGGGACGTGGGTCTTCCTCGCTGGCAGTTTCCTTGATTTTCTCCAGCGTCTTTTTCAGCTCCTGACTGGTATGCTGCTCTTCGGACACTTCTTCCTCTGAGATGACTACTTCTTCTTCTATCTTGTCTTTTTCGGCCATATTTCCTATACCTTTTCTGCTATTCTCAGTTTCGCACTTCTGCTGCGCGGGTTCTGCTGTTGCTCTTCGTCCGATGGGGTGGTCACCTTGTTCACCAGGCGATAAGGACTGCTGATGCGTCCGTAAAAGTCTTGTTCTACCTTTCCCTCTGCATTGCCTGCTTTCATCACGTTCTTGACGATGCGGTCTTCGAGCGAGTGGTAGGTGATGATGCTCAGTCGTCCACCCTTACGGAGTAGGGCGGTGGCACCAAGCAACATGTCACGCAAGGCATCCATCTCGTGATTCACCTCTATGCGCAGGGCCTGATACAGACGAGCCATATCCTTCTTCTCACGTTCTGAACGCATCAGCGGCTCAATGACCTCGCCTAAATCGGCTGTGGTCAGAATGGACTTTTTGCTGCGATAGGTGCAGACAGCTTTGGATATCTTGCGGGCATTCTTCATCTCTCCGTAGAGGTAGAAGACATCAGCCAGTTGTTCCTCCGTATAGTTGTTCAGCACGTCGGCTGCTGTCTGACCTGCCCTTTTGTTCATACGCATGTCGAGCGGAGCATCGAATCGGAAGGAGAAACCACGTGTCTCATCATCGAAATGATGACTCGAAACACCCAGGTCGGCTAATAAGCCGTCAATCTGTTCCACCTCGTAGTACTGCATCCAGTTAGAGATATATCTGAAGTTACTTCTTACAAAAGTAAACCTGGGGTCGTCGACGATGTTCTTCTCGGCATCGGCATCTTGGTCGAAGCTGTAGAGCTGTCCTTTCTTGCCCAGTCGTGAGAGAATTTCCTTTGAATGACCGCCACCACCAAAGGTCACGTCTACGTAAATGCCGTCGGGCTGGATATCCAGCCCGTCAACACTCTCCTTCAGGAGAACAGGAACGTGATATGTGTTGGCTATCGTTGTCATTTCTCTTCTATTGTCATCAATTCCTCAAGAGCCTCCCCGAATTCTTCGGGTTTCATCTGCAGCTCTTCGGCTTTTTTGTTGCTCCATATCTCGATGGTGTCACCCATTCCGACGAACTTGATGTCTTGTATGATGTCGGCCATGCGCAAGTAGCGCTTGGGAATCAGGAAGCGGCCATTTCCGTCGAGTGTCAGCAACTCTACCTCGCTCACAAACTGGCGGAATACCTGCTGGTGCTGCTTGTTCCATCGGTTCAGACGTGAGCGCAAGGCATCCATCTGCTCGTTCCATACACTTTCTGGGTAAAGCACGAGGCACGGCTGGAACACGTCCTTGCGGAGCACCAGTCGTTCGTCACCTCCAGCTTGCAACACCTTACGGAAGGTGGCGGGCAGGAAGGCGCGTCCTTTAGCGTCGGTTTTGGCCTCTATGTTACCTAAAAATCGCATGCGTACTTCTTCTATTTTAATGTTTGGGTGCAAAGTTAATCATTTCTCCCCACAATCCCCCACTTTTCTCCACTTTTTTTAGTGAATAATTTTTAAAACGTGCTTTCGCCGTAATTTTTTTCAAGAAAAGTTCATGTATTCGCAAAGTTTTTCCTAACTTTGCATGCTGTTAGTTATCCTTGAGAGAAATGGGAAAAGTTTTGGAGAAAACCATCGACATTGATAGCATATTGCAAAGCAAGATGGGTGCGAAGGCTAAATGGGTGCCGCGCCCTTTGGTGTCGTGGTTAAAACGTATCATCCATCAGGATCAGGTGAATGCCTACCTCTGGGACTCGCGCGACAAGGTGGGTACCGACTGGCTGGAGGAGTGTGTCCGTTATCTCCAAATGTCATTGAAGGTTGAAGGTGCCGATAATCTGCCGGATAAGAATGACGGTCGGCTCTATACCATAGTTTCCAATCATCCGTTGGGTGGTGCAGATGGTGTTGCTTTAGGTGCTATCATTGGGCGTCATTTCGACTCCCGTTTCCGTTATCTTGTTAACGATTTGCTGATGAATTTGCCTGGATTGGCTCCCCTCTGCATTCCCATCAACAAGACGGGTAAACAGAGTCGCAGCTTCCCTGCTATGGTTAAGGCAGGTTTCGAGAGCGATAACCAAATGCTGATGTATCCTGCTGGCATCTGTTCTCGCCGACAGAAAGACGGCAGTATTCGCGATATCCCATGGTCTAAGACCTTCATCGTGAAAAGTGTTGAGTATCAGCGTGATGTGGTGCCTATCCACTTCAGCGGACAGAACTCCAACTTCTTCTACAGGTTGGCTAATTTCAGCGACCGTTATCTGCCTTTCAATCTGGCCATGCTCTTTCTGGTAGATGAGATGTACAAGAATGTGGGTAAGACCTTTGAAATCAAGATAGGGAAACCTATTCCTTGGCAGACCTTCGACAAGAGTAAGACACCCCAGCAATGGGCACAATACGTACAAGACAAAGTTTATAGCTTATAATAAAACATGGAACAACCGATTATCCAGCCTATTAGCAAAGATGTACTCAAGAGTGAACTGACTCCTGATAAGCAGTTACGCTTGACGAACAAGAGCAACAATGAAATCTACATCATTACGGCTCATAATGCGCCTAACGTGATGCGTGAGATTGGCCGATTACGTGAGATTGCTTTTCGTGAGGCTGGTGGTGGAACAGGCAAGGAGGCTGATATTGATGAGTTCGATACCTGTGAGAACTGCTATAAACAGCTGATTGTATGGAATCCCGATGAAGAGGAAATCATAGGTGGTTATCGTTATTTGCTGGGTACTGACTGGCAGTATGATGAGAAGGGACAGCCCATCTTAGCTACCAGTCACATGTTCCATTTCTCTGAAAAGTTTATTAAGGAATATGCTCCGCAGACTGTTGAGTTGGGGCGTTCTTTCGTTTCGCTGCCCTATCAGTCGTCGCGCATGGGAGCCAAGAGCCTCTTTGCTTTGGATAATCTTTGGGATGGTTTGGGCGCACTTACTGTTATTCGTCCCAATGTGCGCTACTATTTCGGAAAGATGACCATGTATCCCTCCTATATCCGTAAGGGACGCGACATGATACTATATTTCCTGAAGAAGTATTTTGATGACAAGGAGAACCTCATTATCCCGATGAAACCGCTAAAATTGGAAACAGACCAGACAGAATTAGCGGCACTCTTTTGTGGTAAGACATTCAAGGAAGATTATTTGATATTGAATCGTGAAATCCGCAAACTGGGCTACAATATCCCGCCTTTGGTCAATGCATACATGGGACTTTCACCCACGATGAAACTTTTCGGAACAGCTATCAACTATGGTTTTGGCGATGTAGAGGAGACGGGAATCCTAATAGCTGTCGATGAGATTTTGGAAGACAAGCGTAAACGCCATATCGATACATTCATTGCTGCCCATCGCGATGAATTGGAAATCACTTCTGGTGCCAACAAAGTCATCTACAAATCCAAAGAAAGATAGTAAATGCATCGATTTTTGTTGCTGTGGGCCCTTTTGCCCATAATGGCTCTTGCTCAGAGCCTCGATTCCCTCCATATCGTTGTCGATGCGGAGGCATCTCAAGATGCTCCCTATGTTTATAAAACCTTTCAGGAGGCAGCAATGCATTTCCTGGACGGAACGCCAGAGCATCCGATGACAGTTTATATCCGTCCAGGTGTCTATTGGATTGACAATCCTGATGATTCCGCGATAAAGGTGGGCAAAGATGGGCGCGAACCTTTCGGCATGACCATTCGCTGCCAGCATCTGAATTTGGTTGGAATGGGTGCTCATGCTGAAGATGTGGTGCTCGCCAGTCAACGTGGACTGATGCAAGGTGCTGTGGGCAATTTTACCATGTTCGACTTCTGGGTGAAGACACTCAGGGTGACGAATATGACGCTCGGAAACTATTGTAACGTAGACCTTGTTTACCCTCGAAATGCTCGATTAAATCGGCAAAAACGCAGCGATGCGATTACGCAGGCTCATGTGGGTTACGTGCATGGCGACACGCTGATAGCCCACAATATACGTTTCATCAGCCGTCTTAATCTCAACCCGTTGAATGGCGCGCGATATTCTTATTATGAAGGTTGCCATTTTGAATGTACCGACGATGCGCTGAACGGTACAGCAGTATATCGCCATTGCACCTTCGACTTCTATGGCCAGAAACCTTTCTGGAGTACTTTTGGACGTGGGGTGTTATTCGTCGACTGCGATTTCTATGCCAAGAGCGACAATCGCGAACTCTTTTTCTGTAAACAAGGTGGGCCTGTCACTCTTGTCGATTGTCGCTATCATGCACCAAGCGATAGTGTGTATATTGGTTGGACGGCTTATCCCCAACCTTGGCTTCGCTGCTATCAGCATAACTTCACACTGAACGGGAAACCTTATCAGATTGGCAGTCATCAACCGCAGAATACGCTACAGCCCTCATTCTTGTCTTCATCGGTGACTGCTGCTCCTTTCCTTGATATCAATCAGCATACAGCTACGCTACAGACTGGAAGTGATACGCTTGTCCTTTCTACCTCTGAACAAGTTGACTGGCATGTTGAAAAAGGCTATTCAGAGTATATCTCTTTGATTGCTCTGAATGACCATTCCGTCATTGTTAAACCCACCAATAATACCGATGAAACCGTCAGTTTCTGCGTTATTGCCGTAACGGCTGATGGTCGTGAGGCCGCTTGTTATCTGACCGTCAAACCCTCTTTGTTGCCACCACCTGCATTCAGCAAGGCTCCCCGTATCGTGCTCAAGGGTAAAGAGTTGCAGTTGTCCTACATTCTCAACCTACAAGGTCGTCGTGACGAGTCGTTGGTCACGTGGAGTCGTAATGGCATACCTGTTGCTGTTTCCCATGTTGCTCCTCAGATGACCTACCTTTTGACGGAGGCAGACCAAGGTCAGCAGATTACTGCTACCATTTTACCTAAGCACCAGCGCAGCAACTATGGCTCATCATCTGTAGCCCAATACCAAGTCTCAAAAAAATACAGTTGTTTACCTTTGTGCTCCCTTTCTACCGACTTCAGTAATCTACCCTGTCAGTGGCAACCTGTTGTAAGGCCAGGCTATTGGACTGTTGACGGTTACAAACCAACGGATACGGCACCATTTCCTTGGACTTTTGATGACCAAAAGCCGATGTGGGAATATGCCGAAGGTTTCAATGGCGCCGTTGGAATGGGGCTTTTACAGGCTCAGCGGGGTGCTCGCCTGATGTATACACCGATGCCACGCTCCTATGGAAATATGTCGCTGCTCTTGGAGGTTGACCCCACCAAGACGGCTGGTCAAGGTTTCGGCTCTGCCACAGGACAGTACTTGGATGTTTGTTTGAAGTTTGATACTCAGCGGTTGACGGGCTACGGCTTGCGCATCATCCGTACAACGAAGCATGCTAAGGCCGTCGACTTCTTGCTCGTTCGTTATGACGAAGGACAAGTGACACCGATTTCTGAGCCTGTCAGTGCCACCTGCTACCGTACAGGTTGTAGGATTTCCATCGATTTCACCGATAATCAGCTGTCGGCTCATGTCACTACAAAGACTCCTCGCCCTGCCGATTCAACATTGCCCCATGAGGTAAGGTTGAAGGCTGATGTGGCCCCTAATACTTTTGGCGGCATTCATTTTCAGCATACGGGGTCGTGTGGTGAGAGCACCACGATGCTTCACCAGCTTCATGTCAGCTGGCATTTAGACGATGGGAAGTGAGATACCGTTGATTTTCTGGTAGACATCCAACGCATAGACATCCGTCATACCGGCAATATAGTCGATGACGGACATCAATCGCGTTTCCAGATTGGGTGCGCTGATGTCGTATTGTGACGATACGCGATCGATGAGTTGTTGCGAGTAGTAGCGTCCTGGATGCATCACTGCCTCTGTCATCTGTTCCATCAATGTGGCCATAATCTTGTAACCTGACAACTCAACATCCAGTACCGGGCGACTGCGATAAATCCGTTCCACCGACAACTTGGCACAACGTTCGTAGGCCATTCGCTGTCGTTCGTTGATGTGCTTGATGAGTGAGCCTTCAAAAGTGCCGTGTAGTATTTCGTCTTCATGCTGGACAAAGGCGTTGACGCACTCATTCTCCAGTTTGCCGATGACGCAGGCACGCATGTATACCACTTTCTCGTTGGGGTCCTGCAGCTCCTCGTCCGTGATGCGTCGAAGTATCTTTTCCTGGTTTTCCTCGTCGAAGAATCCCAATAGCAGTTCCTCAGTTTCTTGATAGGTGAGGATTTTCAGTTTGTGGGCATCCTCCAGGTCCATAATCTCATAGCAGATATCATCGGCAGCCTCTACCAGATAGACGAGTGGATGGCGCACATATTTTAAAGGCTCGTCGGCCTTGGATTTGCAAATAATGCCCATTTCATCGGCAATTCGTTGGTAATATTCCTGTTCGGTTTGGAAGAAGCCAAACTTGCCTTTCCTGCCTGCTGCTGACGATGCATAGGGATATTTCACGATGCTGGCCAACGTGGAGTAGGTCATCACGAAACCGCCTGAACGACGGCCCTTGAACTGGTGCGTCAGCAGTCGGAAGGCATTGGCATTACCCTCAAAGTGCGTGATGTCATCCCAAAACTCTGGTGAAACCTGAGATTTCAACGTGCTACCAGGTCCTTCCGTAAAGAAGGTCTGGATGGCTTTCTCACCACTATGTCCGAAGGGTGGATTGCCTAAGTCGTGAGCCAGACAGGCTGTAGAAACAATCTGGCCAATCTGTTCAAACATGCTTCCCTTTAGTTCTGGACGCTTCTCCTGCATGATGCGCTGAGCCACATCATTGCCCAGCGACATGCCTACACTAGCTACTTCCAGCGAGTGGGTCAGTCGGTTATGTACGAAAATGCTTCCAGGCAGCGGGAATACCTGAGTCTTGTTCTGCAATCGGCGAAAGGGAGCAGAGAAAATCAGCCTGTCGTAGTCGCGTTTAAACTCCGTGCGGTCGTCGTGACGCTCCGTGTGGCGGTGTTCCTGCCCCAACCGTTTGTTCGATATTAGTTGTTTCCAATCCATCATAATGCCTGCAAAGATACAACAAGAATATGAAAAATCGTTCAAAGGAAGCAAAAAAAGCGACGATGAACGTTTTTTCTTATTTTTTGCATCAATATTTATAGGAAAGAAGACCAAAAACTTATAATTTTGCAAGCAAATCATTTAAGCGAAACTTTAAATTGAGATATGATGAAGGATTTGATTATCGGACTGGGCGAGGCATTATGGGACATGCTGCCCGAAGGAAAGAAATTGGGCGGAGCTCCTGCAAACTTTGCTTATCATGCAGGACAGTTTGGACTTAACACTTTGGCTGTCAGCGCTTTGGGTGATGACAAGCTGGCCGGCGAGACCATTGAGGCGTTGGAGCAGAACGGGTTGAAATACCTGATGCCTCGCGTACCTTATGCTACTGGCACGGTGCTCGTTACGCTGACGGGTAATGGTATTCCTACTTATGAGATTAAGGAGAATGTGGCTTGGGACAACATCCCCTTCAATGCTGAGATAGAGGAAGCCGCCCGCAACTGTCGTGCCGTCTGCTTCGGCTCGTTGGCTCAGCGCAATGTGGTGAGTCGTGAAACCATTCAGCATTTTCTTGATGCTACACCTAACGACTGTGTGAAGATTTGCGACATCAATCTGCGCCAGCAGTTTTTCTCAAAGGAGATACTCGAAGGCTCGTTCCGCCGTTGCAACATTCTGAAAATCAATGACGAAGAACTTGTTGTCGTGAGTCGTATGTTTGGCTATCAGGAGCTCGACGAGCGTGCCGTCTGCGAACAAATCGTCAAGGACTACAACCTGCAGATGCTCGTGCTCACCTGTGGCACTAATGGCAGTCATGTGTTCACGGTTGACGGCAAGCACTCATTCCTGGATACTCCGAAAGTAAAGGTTGCTGATACCGTTGGGGCTGGCGACTCCTTTACGGGTTCTTTCTGTGCTGCCATTCTTAACGGTAAATCCGTTGAAGAGGCTCACCGCATAGCAGTCGAGGTGTCTGCCTACGTCTGTACCCAGAATGGAGCTATGCCGAAATATCCAGCTGAACTCGTAGCAAAAGTGAAGTAACTTGAATAGTAGTACGATACTAAAGGGTCCTCTGTGTATTAGAGGGGCGCAGTTGGGGCATAGTTGGGGCGCAGTTTTAGGCAACCGCGCCCCAACGCAATCGCCCATTTACAAAGGGGAAACGTCAATCTGGGGCGCGGGGGGCTATGTTTTTCACAATTAAACATGGAGATACCTTCTATATGAATGACTCAATGTTCACAAGTCGTAGGTTGTCGGATACCAATCTGGTGCAGGTGCCCATAAAAAAGGATTATTCTTCAATACTCCGAAAGTAATGAAAAATACTCCGAGAGTAATGCATTAGCCGAACTGACGGCTACTGTCTGTTGCCGAATACTTCAAGACCCAGTCTGTCTTAAAGGCATGGCTCTTTGGTTCCTTCGCCCGAGGTGAGGAAACCCCGAGGAGCGACGTCGATATTCTTTTCGTGCCTGACCGTTCAGGCAAGCCTTTCACGCTTTTTACCCAAGGTGGCATGTTGATGGACTTGCAAGAACTGCTTGGTCGTGAAGTAGATTTGGTGGAGGAAGGCTCGCTCCGTCCTTATGCTGCAGAAAGTGCTAATCGTGATAAAATATTGATTTATGAGAGAACGAGCGAGGGATAGAGGACGGCTGGAGGACATCATCGAGTATTCCACTAATGTAACGAATCTCATTGAGGGGTATTCGCTTGAGGCACTGATTGCCGACAAGCGCACATATTATTCGGTGATGAAGAACATTGAGGTGGTTGGTGAGGCTGCCTACATGCTGACCAAAGCCTTTAAGAAGTTGCATTCGGAGATTCCTTGGAAAGTAGTTTAAGGCATGCGGCACGTATTAGTTCACGATTATGCGAATGTTGTTTCTGCTACCCTATACGACACAGCCGTCAATGATATGCAGCCTCTCCGTCAGCAGGTGGAGCATTATCTTGCAGAGACCGACTGGGACGAGTGGCAGTCCCTACCTGATGAGTTCGATGATGCTAACAAGGAGGACATCGTAAAGGCAGCTCGCAGCATGAAAGCCGATGGAATGGCCGTAGAGAAGATAGAAAAATACACTGGCCTGACGGCGCAAGAAATCGAGGGGCTATAAGATATTGCAGAGAAACAAAAAGCGGGAAACCGAAGCCGAGAATTGAAGTGAACCCAGAAAGTTGGACACAACTGAAAGGTTCAAATGAAAAAAGAATTTAGTTTAGAAGAAAAGATGTCCGCAATTGGGTTTGTGTTCCAAGGCGAGTCAGCCCGTTCCGTGTCCCGTAGACTCCACTTAGG
>JAGAWQ010000016.1 GCA_017941345.1 Prevotella sp.
TAGACTCCGTAGGTGTATTTCTCGTATTCGTTCAGCATGGTAGATACGTATTGTTTGAGTCCTTCTCCGTCCAGTTCCCCGGTACGGGCCAGGTTGAAAACGTCGTCAAAGCCTGCCGAGTCCGTGGGCTTTTCTGCAAAGTTATTCAAATTTCCGAAAAGATAGCACCATCGCTCCAGATTTGTTTCCAGCGAGTCCCAGATTTTCCCCAGCCGGGGCAAAGAAGTGCCGCAGGAAGGAACTACGGGGTTACGCGCACAAAAAGGCTGAATAATCGTGCGCGTAACATCGATTTTTCGGCTTACGAGCACAAAATCGGCCTTTTTTGTGCTCGTCGTGAGACATTAGGGCAGAAAAAAGGGCGACCCGTGAGGGGTCGCCCTTGATAGGTTATGAAGGCCGATGGCTACGGATTCACAAGTGTTTTCAGGAAAGCGATGACCTGAAAAGCCTGCTGGGCTTTCTCCAGAGTATATTGGCGTTCTTTGACAAACGCTTTCAAATCGGCCGATTGGTCCGGGAATGCTTTGTATAAATCTTTCAGTCGGCGGGCCTTGTACTCCCTGCCACCAATGTTGAAAAAATAGGTATTATCTCCTTTGCTCTCCCAAACATCTTGAAGATAATCTCCTCGCTGGGCGAAGAGTCCTTCTCCATCAACGGCTTTGCCTGGGGTAAGGCTTGTCCACAGGACATCCACTTTGTTCTGTGTTGTAGCACCCAGTGCGCCTTTGGCTCCCACGTTCACTTTTTTGAATTTCCAATTCACATAAAGTGTATCTTCCGGCCACGCCAGCCGCTCACACAGAAGGCCGTCTTTGATTACAAAGGTCTTGCCGCCCAGTGAGAGCGTGTCAATCATGGGCACGTTGGTGAGTTCCATCAGCGTTTCGCCCTGGTAATAATACACTGTCTGAGTCATGGCATCAATATTCATGACCACCTTTTCCGGCTGCGGATATCCCTTGAAGGATATGGTCCCGGTCTGGAAATCCGGGAAAAGGAAAATGTGCTTTTGGGCCGATGCCGACAGCATCGTCAGGCACAGAAGGAGGGAAGCAAAAAGACGTTTCATTCTTTGGCGGATTAAAAAGGCGCCGTCACAGAGGGCGGCGCCATAATCACTATCAATAAGTGGGCCAATTACTTAGCGGATCCCCACTGAGGAGCGTTCTTGTCCTGCCACAGGCGCTCGGTGTTGAGCACGGTGCCGTTGGCAAAGCCCATACCGGACAGGCTGGTGCCCGTGGTAAAGCCCTGAGCTTTCAGGTTGTCCGTACGAATCTGATACATGATATCAGTTACAGAAGGAGCCGTAAACTCAAAGCGGCGAGGAATGGCCTCAAGGGCAATGCCGTCAAACTTCACGAACGGAAGCAGGTTGGAGCCAATCTTCGGATAACCGGAGCGGCGGGCCGTTACGAACTGGTCGTTGGGCATCATGGTGAAGTTCATCAACTGCTGCAGATAAATCTTTTCGATGGAACCATCCCACTTCACGGCATCGGTGGCCAGCATGGTGGCAATTTCACCGTCCTTCAGCTCGATGGAAACCTCTTCTGCGGCATACTTATGGCCATCAACCCAAGCCTTTCCATAGTAAGGGATTTGATTCTTACCGGCGATGAAGTCCCATTCCTTGACGGAAAGTTCTACGCCTTTCTCATAGTAAGCTTGTGCGTTGCCGCTGATGGCACCCAGCTGGGCCAGTTCGGCCAGATACAGGTTGGTCTCACCGGCACCCATGTACATGCCCCACCAGGGAATGTCGTCAGTGTCCTGAATCACGGGACCAGCGGGGATGGTAGGCAGCGTGAAATCTACACGGCCGCGAATCATTTCCTGGCTCAAGCTGGAACGACCGGAACCATAGGACTTGTTGGCATCGCCAATCACGAGCTGATAACGGACATTACCGGGCTCAAAGATTTCTTCTTTGTACTTGTTGTACTCGGTGGAACCGTATAAAACGATGGGAGTACCCTGATAACGGGCCCACAGGGCCTGGTCATCCTTCCAGGACTCAAACTGTCCATTAGCATCGAGGTTGATATTCTCCTTCACGAAGGTGGGAAGGTCATCGTACTTGTCTTCCTTGATGAATTCTTTGATAATCTCGGAGTTGTATGCGTTCTTGGTGTAGAAGAAACGCACACGGGGATCCTTACCGGCCTTCATGAAGTCAATGACATTTCCGCTTGCTCCGGTCATGGAGACACTATTACCGGTCTGGTAAGCCACATCGTTGTGGTCCAGGTCTCCCATGACATGCTGGACATTGTCTGCTACGCCCTTGTCGGCCTTGTGATACAGGAAGGAGTCATCCATGCTGTCCAGATATCCAGCAGAAGAGGAAACGACGGACTGGGCAATCTGTCCGGCTTTGCTGGCGTTGTTGTTGTACAGACGGACGGCAATCTTGAGTTTGAGGGAGTTGGCCAGTTTCGCCCATTTGGCGGTGTCTCCACCGTAAATGATATCCTGGTTTCCTACCACAATCTGAGTGTCATCCTGGAAAATGCCGATGTACTTGTCCAAGTCGGCCACCAACTGGTCATACAGCGTTTCAACACTGTCATAAGCAGGGGTGAGGGGACCGCCATGGGTGTACTGGGCAGCCTCGGAGTACTGGATGTCGCCGTTGATGTCGCTGGCGTAGATGGCACCATAAACAGCCAGGACGCCGCACATGGCGGAATAGGCTTTAAGGTCCGTCTTGCCGGTGGACTCGATGTAACTGTCAATCTCGTTGCGGTAGGCCAGCATGGAGATGTAGTTGTTCTGCCAGTTGACGGCACCCATGGCATAGGAGTTCTCGCTATAAGAACCGGATGCCCCCATCTGGGACCAGACATAATATAGCGGAGCGTTGTAGAACCAATAAGTGTAGTCGTTGGCCTCGAAAATCATCATGGCCGTGGTGGCCAGATAAGAAGGCTCGGGAGTGGTGACCGCTGCCGGATCCTGGTTCAGTTCGGCAAACCGGTCACGGCAGGAAGTGAGACCTACCACCGCGAGCAGAGATACTGCAAGGAATATTTTATATGCTTTCATAGTATTTGCCTGAATTAGAATCTTGCGTTGATGGTGAAGGTGAAGTACGTGGTCACGCCCTGAAGGTTACGGACACGGAATTCGGAGGCGGCGGTACCGCGGACAGATTCCGGATTCTCCTTGTTAGGCATGGAGTTGAGAATGTAACCCAGATTGTGTGCGTTAGCCTGGAGGGTGATACCCTGGCACTTGATAGCGTTGGCCCACTTGTCCGGGATAGCCCATGCAACAGACAGGTCACGGAAGGCGATATAGTTGAGTTTCTTGAACCAAGTATCGTCAACGACACCGTTGCCCCAGCTGTGGGTCAGATAATTCCAACCGGACTGGTGTGCGGGCTCAAGAATGCCCTTGTCTACGAGTTCCTGATAGGTCTCACCAGTGTCATACTTTCCGGTTCCAACCTGATAGTTACCGGATCCGTCTGCTTTGGGAACATTAGATCCGGACAGGAAGATACCGTTCGGAATTACGCCGTCATCGTAGGTCAAACCATCGGCCTGGGACGTATAAGTGATTCCGCCGTGGTCTTTGTCAGCACCACGCAAAGCGGTCTCAAGATAACCGTATGCGGTACCATAGTGGGAAGGATAGGATGCCACGTAGCCACCGAAGCGAGCGTCGAAGGAAGCACGGATAGTCACTCTCTTGAAGCGGATGCCGGTGTTGATGGAACCCAGGAAGTCCGGAACGGAACTGCCGATTTCTTCCACCTTACCGCTTCTGCGGATATACGGAGAGTTATAAGCCACATTTCTGGCCCAACCAAGAACCTGCATGCCGGAGCCGCCGGTGACATTGCCGTCTTCATCGTAGGTGTAGTCTTTCATGGGCATCTTGTCAGACATCAGAATGCCGTAGGAACCACCCACTTTGGCTACGGAGCCGATACGGTAGTTACCATAGTCGGGGTCGCCTTGGAGTTTGATGTAGTCGGCCACAAGGTCGCTCAGTTCTACAATCTTGGACCAGTTCTTGGTGAAGGTGAAGTTGAGGTCCCAGGAGAAGTTCTTGGTCTCAACAGGGATGGTGTTCAAGGCCAGCTCGATACCGGTATTCTGGATGTTACCGGCATTGATGAAGGCGCTGCGGGCACCGGAGGCGGCGGGCAGGGTCACGCTCATGATCTGATCACGGGTATTCTCCTTATAGAAGGTAGCGTCCAGGCCAATCCGGTTGTTGAACATGCGGTAATCCACACCCACTTCCCAGGAGGTCTTGCGTTCAGGCTTGAGGTTCTGGTCGTAAATATTGCGAGGCATGGCCATGAAGTACTTGTCATTGCCATTCTTCAGCTGAGCCACGGAATAAGCCGTATTGATGATATACGGATCCGTATCGTTACCAACCTGGGCGATGGAAGCACGCACCTTGAAGAAGGAAATGCTCTTCGGGAGGTTGAAGGTCTCATGCAGCAGCCAGGATGCGCTGAAGGAAGGATAGAAGTAGGAATAGTTGCCATGCTTGTCTGCGTAAAGCAGTGCAGAAGTCCAGTCATTTCGTCCAGTCAGTTCCAGGAACAACTGGTCACGGAAGGAGGCCGTAGCCTGTCCTACCAGGGAGAACATGGTCTTGGTACCGCTTATGGTTCCGGAAGAATTACGGTCGTTACGAGAGTTCTTGATGAAATAGCGGTTGGGCACAATCAGACCACCTTCCGTATTCACGGACTGACTCTGAACGAAATTATTGAAATATTCTGCGCGGAGGAAACCGCCGATCTGCCAATCCTCGTTGATTTTGTAATCAAAAATGAGGTTGGTATTCAGGTTGGTCTGTTCGCGGGTGACCTGAGAAAGAGCGTAGTATCCGTCCGAACCGGTATTAGCATAGCCGGGGTCGGGGCGTTTGACTTCTTGGCGAGTGTAGTAGTAGTTGAAACTGCCATCGGTGACCCACTTGAGCCAAGGGGTAAACTGAACGGTGAGTTTGAGGTTTGGACGCACAACCGTTTCCTTCTGGAGGGTCTGATTCTCCCAGATGCTCCACCAGATGCCGCGACCAGGGATGTTACCCCATTTATCACCGTAAGCCGCCGAAGCCAGCCCTCCGTGGTCGCCTTTATACTTGTCACGGAAATACTTGGCATTGTAAGTACGGTCAAATGTGCCGTTGATGAATGCTTCGCCTATGTTAGGCTGGGCATTGCGGGGTTCAGAATTGGTAAAGTTCACAGATCCTTCCACCTCAATGTACTTATTCAGCTTATGCGTAGCCTTCAGGAGTGTGCTGAAGCGGTTGAAGCTGTTGTTCGGAAGCGTACCGGTGCTGAACTTTTCAGAGAGGGACGCGTAGATAGAACTCTTTTCGTTGCCACCGGAAAGGGTGATGTTGGTGTTGGTATTGAAGCCGGTCTGGAAGGCATCCAAGAAGTTGTTGGCATAGGCCTTGGAGTCAATGAGGGAACCATCGTACCACTCCACTTTGTCATATTCGTCAAAGCGCCAACCATAAGCTACGCCCTCGCCACCGTAGTCGCGGGAAAGAGAGAGAAGAGAGGGATATTTCCCGGTTTCATCAAATACCTGGGCGTGGTGGTTGTCTCCGGGGATATCTGTTACACCGATGTACGAGACATATTGGTTCCACAGGCCATCCATAAATACATTCTGGAAACGAGGACCGGAAGTCACCTTGTCGAAGCCGAAGGTCTGGGTGAAAGAAATACCGAGACCGCGGGAGCCACGTCCGCTCTTGGTAGTAATAATGATGGCACCGTTCAGACCGCGGGAGCCGTACAGGGCGGTAGCGGCAGCACCTTTCAGCACGGAAACAGACTCAAAGTCGTCCGGGTTCAGGTTCTTGAGCTGGTTACCATAGTCCAGGTTGTCGGAGTCCCAGTCGGCGGAAGGGTCAATCACATCGTTATCCAGGATGATGCCGTCCACCACAAAGATGGGCTGATTGTTCTTGCCCAGGGTGGAAGCACCACGGATGAGGATTTTGTTACGACCGAACATACCGCCGTCGGAGCCGTTGATTTCCACACCGGCCACCTTACCCTGCAGGGCAGAGACGGGGTTGATGAGGTTCGGGTTCAGGTCCTCACTCTTGATTTCGGTCACGGCGTAACCCAGGGCCTTGGTGGCACGCTTGATGCCCAGAGCGGTGACCACCGTGCCTTCCAGCATCTCGGCGTCTTCGCTGAGGACCACATTCACAGGGCCGCTGTTCCAGGTGATTTCCTGGTTGGCATAACCGATGCAGGAGAACACCAGAACGTCCCCGCGGCGGACGCCGGGAAGGGAGTAGGTACCATCCATGTTGGTAATGGCACCATTCTGAGTTCCTTTAACCTGCACTGCAGCGCCGATGACAGGTTCACCGGCAGCATCTTTCACAGTACCATTGACCGTACTCTGGGCAAAGGCATTGAAACCCATTGCCAGAAACGCTACGACCATGGTCACTCTTAAAAAGAGATTTTTCATGTGCGATTGGTTTTAAGGTTAATAATAAGTGTTTTTTGGTTTGGATTTAGTATTTTAGAGGTTGTCTTATTTGTTAAAAA
>JAGAWQ010000052.1 GCA_017941345.1 Prevotella sp.
CCTCCATCATCCTTGCCTTAGTTGGTATCGGCCTGCTGTACAAGGGCGATGCAGGTGTCTCGCTTAGCACGATGGGCGTACTATTGGTGATGGTTTCCTCGCTTACTTACGCTGTTTATATCGTGATAGTCAACCAGTCGAGCATACGCATGTCATCTTTGAAACTCACGTTCTATGTATTACTGATTTGCATGTTGTGTCTGCTGGCCTATTCATTTACTTCGCCTGACTTGTATCTGATGTTGCCGCCATCGCCCCGTGCCTGGTTCTTTGCATGTTGGCTTGGGTTGGTGCCAACAGTTCTTTCACTGGTATTCATGACCATAGCCGTTCATGAGGTTGGAGCCACGCCTACGGCTATCATGGGAGCCTTGGAGCCATTGACGGCAGTAGCTATAGGCGTGATGGTGTTTGACGAATCACTCACCTTCAGACTTGCTGTTGGAATCGTGCTCATCCTTTCTGCCGTATTGCTGATTGTGATGGGTAAGAGTTTCCATCTGCGTACTATCACACATACAATAACAACACTCGTCAGGAAAACCTGGCGTTGGAAATCATAAAATTATGGCAAAAAGAGAATATATACAGTCCAATAAGGATTGGCTGGAAGCAAAAGCAAAAGAGGAAGGTGTCAAGGCTCTGCCCAAAGGCATCTACTATAAAGTGTTAAGCGAGGGTAATCAAGACAGCCCAAAGCCGACGGTACGCAGCATCATTACGGCTCATTACACAGGCAAGACCATCGATGGCAAACAGTTTGACAGCAGTCGTGGCGGTGTGCCGTTGGCATGCAGACTCTGTGACTTAATAGAGGGCTGGATCATAGCCACACAACAGATGCATATTGGTGACAAGTGGGAACTTTACATCCCTGCTGAAATGGGGTATGGCAAGTTCTCCCAGCCGGGCATCCCTGGTGGCTCTACACTTATCTTTGAAATTGAACTATTAGGAATATCATAATATGACACAAGAACAATTCAATGAATTATTGCGTAGTCAGCAAGGCGAATTAAATGCCGTGCTGATGTACCAGAGACTGGCTAAAGTGGTAAAGACAGATAAAGAACGAGAGGCCTTCCTTCAACTTGCAAGAGAAGAAGGCAGACATGCCAGCATCTTCCATGCCTATACGAAACAGGCATTAAAGCCCAAGAAAACGATGGCACTAATCATGCCTGTACTTTATTATCTGTTAGGCAAGAAACGCCTCTACAAGATGATAGCCAAAGGCGAGTATGATGCTGCAGTGGGCTATGAACATCTGATTGCAGATTTTCCCGAGGTGGAGAGCGTGAAGAACGACGAGAAACGTCATGGCGATATCGTTTCAGGACTATTAGATACATAGGATATGCGACCGTTATCAACAAGAACAGCAGGATTTACCGATTCCGTTATCCGTAGGATGACCCGGATATCAAACAAGTACGGAGCCATCAATCTCTCACAGGGATTCCCAGACTTCGACCCTCCAAAGGAAATCACAGACCGTCTGGCAGAGATTGCCCCCCGTGGCCCTCACCAGTATGCAATTACATGGGGAGCGCAGAACTTCCGTGAGGCATTGGCTAAGAAACAGAGTCACTTCACTGGTCTGGACATTGACCCTGATAAGAATATCGTGGTGACATGCGGATCGACGGAGGCTATGATGGCTTCCATGATGACCGTTGTGAATCCTGGCGACAAAGTGGCCATCTTCTCACCGTTCTATGAGAACTACACGGCAGACACCATCCTGAGCGGTGCTGAGCCGATATACATCCCGCTCGTGCCGCCTACGATGGCTTATAGCCGAGCCTGCTCACGCTCGGAAGACTCGAAGCAAGCTTCAATCTCCTCTCGCTCAATCGCAGCCTTCTCTTTCGATGCCAACCTGATAGAGGAAGCATTCAAGCAGGGTGCCAAGGCATTGGTACTCTGTAATCCGTCTAACCCCTGCGGCAAGGTCTTTACACGTGAGGAATTGCAGACGATAGCAGATATTGTAATAAGGTACGATGGCTATGTGATTACCGATGAGGTCTATGAGCACATTGTCTATGCGCCGCGCAAGCACGTCTATATCTCCACACTTCCAGGCATGTGGGAGCGCACCATCTCATGCAGTTCGCTTTCGAAGACCTACAGCATCACAGGCTGGCGACTTGGCTATGTCATTGCCCCGGAACGCATCATCGACCGGGTGAAGAAGGTGCATGACTTCCTGACAGTTGGTGCAGCGGCTCCATTGATGGAGGCTGCCACAGTTGGACTATGTTTCCCAGATTCCTATTACGAGGTCTTGCAGGCACATTATACTCACATGAAGCATCTGTTCTGTGACGGACTTCGTCAGTTCGGATTGGAGTTTACTGATCCAGAAGGTACCTATTATGTGATGCTTGATGTCTCGAAGTATGGTGTGAATGATGACCTGCATTTCTGTGAGTGGCTTGCTGAGCATGTCGGGGTGGGAGCTGTTCCTGGCAGTTGCTTCTTCAAAGAGGATGTGCATCATTTGATCCGTTTCCATTTCGCTAAGCGCGATGAGACATTGCAAGCTGCACTTGACCGCCTATCAGCCCTCGATAGCAAGGCAAAAACATATCAGTGCACTGAGGTGAATAAAATATAATGATTAAGCGTATGACAGAGAAAGAGAAGATGCTGGCGGGTGAGGTCTATTCTGCCGTTGACCCAGAACTGATAGAAGAGCTGATGGCGACAAGAGAGGTTCTTTATGAATATAATTTTCTGCGTCCGTCTGAGACCCAGCGGATGAAGGAAATTCTGAAGGGCTTGCTTGGTCATGTGGCAGATGATGACTTTCTTATCAACCAGCCGTTTCGCTGCGACTATGGCAAACAGATAAGTATCGGCAAGCGGTTCTTTGCGAATTTCAACTTCACCGTCCTCGATGAAGCCCGTGTCACCATTGGCGATGAC
>JAGAWQ010000053.1 GCA_017941345.1 Prevotella sp.
CCTAAGTGGAGTCTACGGGACACGGAACGGGCTGACTCGCCTTGGAACACAAACCCAATTGCGGACATCTTTTCTTCTAAACTAAATTCTTTTTTCATTTGAACCTTTCAGTTGTGTCCAACTTTCTGGGTTCACTTCAATACATGATTCATCAACACAAAATATAGATTTCAGTACATTAACTATCCACAGCCCTTGAGGAATGTTAAAATATCTATAAACCAGAGAAGTTTATCGAGCATTTGACGATTTATTTCTACTAACGGAGCAAGAAACGTCTAACTTATTTTCCTGTTTCATCGATAATTCCTACCTTTGCCAAAAATTTGGTGAAAGTACTCACGCTCGATAAAAAGGAAAAATTTCCTTTTTTGTGCTCGCTTAATCGTACCTTTGCATCGTGAAAATTTAGATTTTTAGAGATATGAAGAAAGTTTTTTTGATTTTGGCAGCGATGATAAGCCTCTCAGCCTTCGCCCAACAGAAGTGGACGCTGAAGGACTGCATCGACTATGCCATGCAGAACAGCATTACGCTGAAACAGGCTAAGCTTGATAAGCAGACTGCCACTGAGACGCGCAAGCAGTCACAGTCAGCCCTGCTGCCCTCGCTTTCAGCCTCCACCAACCAGAGTTTTGGCTATAAACCATGGTTGAGTTCTGGTACTACCACCGTGACCAACAGTACTGTGAACACTACGGTGAACAAGACCTATTATAATGGTACGTATGGCATCAATGCCTCCTGGACCGTATGGAACGGCAATCAGAACCACAACCAAGTGAAGGTCAACAAACTGGCTGAGGAACAAGCTGAGCTGACTGCACAGCAGAGTGCCAACACCATCCAGGAGCGCATCGCTGAGCTCTACGTACAGATTCTCTATATGAATGAAGCCATCGAGGTCAACAAACAGAGCCTCGAGACCAGCAAGAAACAAGAAGAGCGTGGCCGCGAGATGGTCGAGGTGGGCAAGATGTCGAAGGCAGACCTGGCCCAGCTTACCGCTCAGCGCGCTACAGGCGAATACAATCTGGTTGAGGCGCAGACCAATCTGGCCAGTTATAAGCTGGAGTTGAAGCAACTGCTTGAGATTACCGACGACCAGCCTTTCGACATTGCCTCGCCAGCAGCATCCGACCAGCAGGCTTTGGCTGAGATTCCCTCGATGATGGGCGTTTATGAGCAAGCTCTTGCCCAGCGTCCGGAGATTAAGAATGCTGAGTTGGCCAAGGAGTCGAGCGACGTCCAGCTGAAGATAGCCAAGGCAGGCTATCTGCCCACCATCAGCCTGACAGGCGGTCTGGGTACCAGCACGTCATCAAATAACTCTAAGGAGTGGGGTTCGCAGATGAAGACCAACTTCGATGCCTCTGCCGGTATAGGTGTCAGCATCCCCATCTTCGACCAGCGCAAGGCCAAGACAGCAGTCAACAAGGCCCGCATCACCCAGGAGAAAGCCCTGCTCACCATGCAGCAGCGGCAGAAAGAGCTTTATTCCAGCATCGAAAGCCTATGGCTCGATGCCACCTCCAACCAGCAGAAGTTCCGTGCCGCCACAGCTACTGTCGAAAGCGAGCAGCAGTCCTACGACCTGTTGAACGAGCAGTTCAATCTGGGTCTGAAAAACATCGTCGAGCTCATGACGGGCAAGGACAAGCTGCTGCAGGCCCAGCAAAGCATGCTGCAGTCGAAGTATACAACGATTCTGAATCAGCAGCTGCTCAGATTCTATCAAGGTGAAACAATGAATATTTAAAGATATGAAGAACAAGAAAGTTTGGATGGGCGTAGGTGCCATCGCCATCATTGCCCTCATCGTCTGGCTGCTGTCAGGCGGAAAAAAAGAAGAGAAAGTATCGTTCGAGACGTACAAGGTTGAGCGTCAGAACATTCACACGTCAATCACGGCTACCGGCACCATCGAGCCTGTCACCAGCGTAACTGTTGGTACACAGGTCAGCGGTATCGTGTCGAAACTCTATGTCGACTACAACTCCGTCGTGAAGAAAGGTCAGGTCATTGCTGAACTCGACAAGACCAATCTGACCAGCGAGCTGAAGACTGCCAAGGCCAATCTGACCAGCGCACAGAGCACGCTCAACTACGAGACCGCTAATTATAATAGGTATAAGACCCTTTATGACAAGGGGCTGGTTAGTGCCAACGACTACGAGAGCGCCTTGCTCTCCTACCGCAAGGCTCAGGAGACCGTCAATACCGCCCACGAGAGTGTGGCCAAGGCACAGACCAACCTCGGTTATGCCACCATTACCTCGCCCATCGATGGCGTAGTACTGTCAAAGAGTGTGGAGGAAGGCCAGACGGTAGCCGCCTCGTTCAACACCCCTGAACTGTTCACCATCGCCCAGGACCTGACCGATATGCGCGTCATTGCGGATATTGACGAGGCTGACATAGGCGGTGTGAAGGAAGGCCAGCGTGTCACCTTCACCGTAGATGCTTTCCCTGACGATAAGTTCGAGGGCGAGGTCACTCAGGTTCGTCAGGAAGCCACCACCACCAGCAATGTGGTCACCTACGAGGTAGTCATCTCTGCCCCCAATGCTGACCTGAAGCTGAAGCCCGGTCTGACGGCCAATGTCACCATCTACACTCTTGAGAAGAACGACATCATGGCTGTTCCGTCCAAGGCTCTGCGCTTCATGCCTACCGAGGCTATTCTCAATAAAGACCAGCAGATAGAGGACGTAGAGGCTCCTAACAAATTATGGACGCTGGAGGGCAACACCTTCAAGGCCCACAAAGTTGAGACAGGCACGACCAACGGTATGGTGACCGAGATAGTCAGCGGCATTAGCGAGGGTACCGAGGTTCTCGTCGACTTCACGCTCAGTGGCGGCGATGCCCAGCAGCAGGACGAAAAGGCTCAGAACCCCTTCATGCCACGTCCGCGTAACAACAAGAACAATAATCAGCAGAAGAAATAATGGACGATAACAGAAAAGTAGTCATCGAATTGCAGAATGTGAAGCGATACTTCCAGGTAGGCTCTGAGACGGTGAAGGCCCTGCGTGGCGTCTCCTTCAAGATTTACGAAGGCGAGTTCGTCACCATTCAGGGAACTTCTGGCTCGGGCAAGTCTACGCTGCTCAACCAGTTGGGCTGTCTCGACACGCCCACCTCTGGCGAGTATCTGCTCGACGGTGTGCCCGTCAGCAGCATGTCGAAGACCCAGCGTGCCCATCTGCGCAATCAGAAGATTGGCTTCGTATTCCAGAACTACAACCTGCTGGCCAAGACCACAGCAGTAGAGAATGTGGAACTGCCGCTGATGTACAATTCCAAATACGATGCCCGCCAGCGCCGTGAAGCAGCCGTCAAGGCCCTTCAGGCTGTAGGCTTAGGCGACCGTCTGGAGCATAAGAGCAACCAGATGTCGGGTGGTCAGATGCAACGTGTGGCCATCGCTCGCGCACTTGTTAACGACCCGGCTGTATTGTTGGCTGACGAGGCTACCGGTAACCTCGACACCCGCACCTCGTTCGAGATGCTGGTTCTCTTTCAGGAGCTCTACAAGCAGGGCCACACCATTATCTTTGTGACTCATAATCCTGAGATTGCAGAATACTCTTCACGCAACATCAACCTGCGCGACGGCAAGATTCGCGAGGATACCGTCAATCAAAACATCAAGTCGGCAGCAGAGGCCTTGGCCGCACTGCCTAAACCACAAGACGATTAACGCATTCGCTAATTGACAATTGATAATTGACAATGAACATATTAAATCTATTTAAGGTCAGCTTCAAGGCCGTCGCCAACAACAAGATGCGCTCGTTCCTCTCCATGCTGGGTATCATCATCGGTGTGGCAGCCGTCATCATCATGATGGCTATTGGACAAGGCTCTAAGGAGAGCATCCGCGCTGAACTGTCGACGATGGGTACCAACCTGCTGACCATCCGTCCTGGAGCGGATATGCGAGGTGGTGTGCGCCAAGACCCCTCAGCCATGCAGACGCTGAAGATGGCTGATTATGAGCGCATCCTGCGTGAGAAGAAGTTCGTTACCAAGATTTCCCCTGAGGTCACCGCTTCAGGTCAGGCTATCTATGGCAACAACAATACCAACACGTCGATGTACGGCGAGTCTACCGACTATCTGGACATCAAGCTGTGGACCATCGAAGATGGCGAGTGCTTCACCGACGAGGACATCAAGAAAGCCGCCAAGGTGTGCGTGGTGGGCAAGACCATCGTCACCGAGCTGTTTGGCGACAACGTTGACCCCATCGGAAAGACCATCCGCTTCAAGTCTATCCCCTTGCGCATCATCGGTGTGCTGAAATCGAAAGGTTACAACTCGTGGGGCATGGACCAGGACAACGTCATCATCGCCCCATATTCCACCGTCATGAAGCGTATCAACGCCCAGACCTATTTCTCCAGCCTGGTATGTTCAGCTATTACTGAGGAACTCTCTGATGCTGCCATCGAGGAGCTCACCCAGATTCTACGCGACAACCACAAGCTGAAGGGCGAGGCTGCTGACGACTTCACCATCCGTTCGCAGGCTGAGATGATGCAGACCATGTCGTCGACGATGGATACCGTCACCCTTATCCTCGTGGTGGCAGCAGCCTTCTCGCTACTCGTGGCTGGTATCGGTATCATGAACATCATGCTCGTTAGCGTTACAGAGCGTACCAAGGAGATTGGCCTGCGCATGGCTGTGGGAGCCACAGGTCCCGTCATCTCACTACAGTTCCTCATCGAGTCGGTGCTCATCTCCCTCACGGGCGGACTGCTTGGCATCTTCGTGGGCTGTACGGCCAGCGCCTTCCTGCCCTCGTTCGGAATGCCGTCGAGTGTTCCTGCATGGAGCATCTACGTGTCGTTCTTCGTCTGCGTGTTCATTGGTGTGCTCTTTGGCTATATCCCTGCCCAGAAAGCTGCCAACATGGATCCTATCGAGGCTATCCGTCATGAATAAGCGCCTGAGTCTGTTCCTGCATGTTGCCTTCTGGGCTTTCATGTTCCTCTCGCCGCTAAGCTATATGCGAGGCCACGGGGTGACGCTCACGCAGTATCTGATGAACTGCATGATGCCCCTACTCATGATGGTGGTCTTCTATGCCAACTACCTATGGCTGACTCCGCGCCTTTTTGTAGCCGGGAAACACAGTTATTTCCTGCTCATCAACCTGGTGCTCGTTGTCAGCCTGGGCATTGGGCTGCACTACTGGATGGACTTTGCCCGCCAGCTGTATCAGCCCAGGCATAGCTATAGCCATATCCCGATGGCCCTCGACGAGCTGTTCTTCATCCTGCGCGACATCATCAATCTGGGCATCTTCGCTGCCGTAGGCACCGCTCTTGTGCTGGGCCAACGCTGGCAGCACAACGAAGAGGCTCGTCGCGAGGCTGAGGCAGCCCGCACCGACGCAGAGCTGAGCAACCTGCGCTCGCAAATCAATCCCCACTTCCTGCTCAACACACTCAACAACATCTACGCCCTGACAGCCTTCGACCCCACTAAGGCCCAGGAGGCCATTCAGGAACTCTCCCAACTGTTGCGTCATGTGCTTTACGACACGCAGCAGCCCTTGGTTCCGCTGAAAGACGAGATGGAGTTCATCGACAACTATGTCAAACTCATGCGTATCCGCCTTCCCCAGTCTGTCGATGTCAGTTGTCAATTCTCTATTGTCAATTCCCAGCTACCTGTCGCTCCCCTACTCTTCATCTCGCTGGTCGAGAATGCCTTCAAGCATGGGGTCAGCCCTACCGAACCCTCGTTCATCCATGTCAACATCGAGGCCGACGAGCAACATATTGTCTGCGACATCCAGAATTCCAATCATCCCAAGACTGCTGGCGACCATAGCGGACACGGCATCGGACTACAGCAGGTGCAGCGTCGTCTCGACCTCGCCTACCCCAATCGCTATACTTGGCAACGAGGCACCAGCGACGACGGGAAAATCTATCAATCAAAAATCACACTTAATTTATGACTATCAATTGCGCCATTATTGACGACGAACCTTTGGCTTCCGGACTGCTGAAAAGCTATGCAGAGAAGACGCCATTCCTGAACCTTATCGGCACCTATGGCAGTGCCCTCGAAGCCATGAAGCAGCTGCGCGAGCAACCTGCCCAGCTATTGTTTCTCGACATCCAGATGCCTGAACTCTCGGGCATCGAGTTCGCCAAGATTCTGCCCCCGGAGACGAAGATTATCTTTACTACCGCCTTCCAGCAATATGCCATCGAAGGCTATAAGGTCAGCGCTCTCGACTACCTGCTGAAGCCCATCTCCTACGAAGACTTCCTGCGAGCCGCCAATAAAGCCCTCGACTTCTTCACCACCAGCCAGAAGCAGCAGACCTATGCTGAAGACCGCTTCATGTTCGTCAAGAGCGACTACAAACTGGTGCGCGTTGCCCTCGATGACATTCTTTACATTGAAGGACTGAAAGATTACGTCCGCATCTATCTGGCTGACGGACAAAAGATTATGTCGCTCATGTCGATGAAGAAGCTGGAAGACTATCTGCCCCATCCTGAGTTTCTGCGCACCCACCGCTCGTACATCGTCCACATGTCCAAGGCCCAGAGTATCGATCGTTTTCGCATCGTCTTCGGGCAGGAGTACATCCCCATCTCTGATAGTTACAAAGACGCCGTACAACAGTACTTCGACCAACACACATTAGTCTAAAAAATTTTTCGAAAAAGCCAAAACAGCCTACATGCCTACATATTTTGCGCTTATTTCATTGAAAATTAAAAAGTTGCCGATTTTCAAGCCTACATAAAGCCTACATAAAGCCTACATGCAGCCTACATAAATTCGGCAAAAAACAGCCCAAAACAGGTATTTTTGCAACATCTACATAGGGTACTAACACGATGAAAGATACGACTTCGCAATCTTTAGGATTAATAGTTGCAGTAAAATTCTCTAGAGAATTTTACCGCAACATCGTATACTAACAATTGCTACCTCCCTATGTAGCTAATAAATTCTCTAGAGAATTTCCTTACTAGTCCTAATGGAAAAATTTGCATAAACCCGATATTGAATCTGCCAAATAGGGTTCTAAATGTTTACTTGACGAGTGATGAAAATGACCAAAATCAGGCCAAAAAGCCTAAAATCATGTAGGCTGCATGTAGGCTTTATGTAGGCTTTATGTAGGCTTTATGTAGGCTCAAAAATCCACAATCATCTAATATACAACACTTTAAACACAAAATATGTAGGCATGTAGGCTATTTTGCATTTTTCAGCCGAAAAAAGCCCGTTTTTTGTTCTCTCCCAAAACTTTTTTGCAGATTTTTTGCTCCCAAGAGGCTATATTCCATTTTTTTTTGTACTTTTGCAGCAAGTATCGCCCAATCGTCGTAGACGGCGCAAGCTAAAGCTTGGATCTCTGAGTGCAGGGTGGCGGTATGATTTTTGATGGTTAATTATAGCGTTAGTGCTATATTCGGTAATGTCCTAGAACCTAGGAAATTCAAACGACATTTACGAAACGAATAAGTGCCAACGTCTACGCAATAGCGTGGACTGGACTTATCTTCGTAAATGGGTTTTCCTAGGAC
>JAGAWQ010000017.1 GCA_017941345.1 Prevotella sp.
CTTCAGCTCTTCGGCACGCTTGGCGTACATCTCCTTGACTTCGGGGAAGATCTGGAACGGATTCTCGGGATCGGCACCGAGGTTCTTCATCGTGTTGATGTAAGCATCGCCGCCGAGGGGAGCGCCGTGGGTAGCGCAGTTCGACTCGTAAGAGCTGTTGTCGGCCTTGCGGGCACCCTTACCCATGACACAATGGCCGATGATCAGGCTCGGACGGTTCTTCTCAGCCTGAGCGTTCTCGATGGCCTTGCGGATCTGATCGACGTCGTTACCGTCGATCTTCTGAACGTACCAGCCCCATGCCTCGTACTTCTTGGCGGTATCCTCGGTGGTCACCACCTCTGTCTTCGTGGAGAGCTGGATGTCGTTGGCGTCGTAGAACATGATGAGGTTGTCGAGGCCCAGGTTACCGGCGATACGGCCTGCACCCTGAGAGATCTCCTCCTGTACGCCACCGTCGGAGATGTAGGCGTAGATGGTCTGTCCCATCACCTCCTCGCCGAGACGAGCCTTCAGGAACTTAGCTGCGATGGCTGCACCGACAGCGAAGGTGTGACCCTGTCCGAGCGGACCAGAGGTGTTCTCGATGCCACGTGCAATCTCGCGCTCGGGATGACCCGGTGTGACTGAACCCCACTGACGGAGGTTCTTCAGGTCCTCGAGGGTATATTTGCCGATGAGGCAGAGCTGGCTGTAGAGCATCGGAGCCATGTGACCAGGATCGAGGAAGAAACGGTCGCGGCCTTCCCACTCGGGGTGCTCGGGATCATAGACGAGATACTCACTGTAGAGCGTGTTGATGAAATCAGCACCGCCCATGGCACCACCGGGGTGTCCAGACTTGGCCTTCTCGACCATTGAGGCAGCGAGAATACGGATATTGTCCGCTGCCTTGTTCATAATCTTGTTGTCGTTCATGTTTTTTAGTGTTTATTTGATGTTTAATACGATAATTGACTTTGCAGGTACTTTCACGGTGAGCACGCCCTTCTTCAGCTTGGCATCCTTGTATTCCTTGGGAGCCACGACATTGGGGTGCTGGAAGTCGTTGTAGTCGTCGGCCTTCTTCGAGGTCAGGATACGACCGCTGACGGCTTTGGCCTGGAAACCGTCGATCTGGAAGTCGATGGTCTGGTCTTTGTCGAGAGAGACGTTCGTGACGGCGAGCACGAGACTGCCGTCTTGCGTCTTGGCTGCAGAGGCAGAGAGCAGCGGGCAGGGGCGCGTCGTGTTGTCGGCGGTCTTAGCTTTCTCCTTGAAGTACTCCTTGCTGCACTGGATGGTCTCCGACTCAAGGTCGAGTGGGAGATAGGTAGCCTCCTGGAACGGGGTGTACATCTCGAAGACGTGGTAGGTCGGCGTGAGCACCATGTGGCCTGTGCCTTCCTGGTCGGTGAGGATCATCGACTGGAGCACGTTCACCACCTGGGCGATGTTGGTCATCTTCACGCGGTCGGTGTACTTGTGGAACACGTTGAGCGAGAGGGCTGCCACGAAGGCGTCGCGGAGTGCATTCTGCTGATAGAGGTGGCCAGCGATAGTGCCCGGCTCCTCGTCCCACCAGGTGCCCCACTCATCGACCAGCAGTCCGATATGGCCCTTGGGGTCTTTCTCGTCCATGATGGCCTTGTGCTTCTTGATGACCTCCTCGATCTCCAGACACTTGCCGAGGGCCCAGTAGTACTGGTCGTTGTCGAAGTTGATGGCAGAGCCTTTCGGACC
>JAGAWQ010000018.1 GCA_017941345.1 Prevotella sp.
GCATCGCCCAGGTCAACGGGAGCATAGTCATATTCTTTCGCATCAGCGAAACCCTTTTCTTTCAGCTCAACGATACGAGCCATCAGGGGGTGGTTCAAGTAGAACCCGATCTCAGGATGATCGCTATAATAGTTTGCCATATTCTATTTCTTTTGGAAGTTATGAAGTTATAGGAGTTAAGAAGTTAAGCCTATAGACATGCTATTGCTCGTTGCCGAAATTATTGTCAACGACTCCTTTGCAATAAGCGTTAAGCGTCTTGCTGCATTCCTCAATGGTTGTGGCTAAAAGCTCGTAGCCTTCCCCTTTAATATAACCAAGGTCTTTAGAGAGGATAATATAATATCTGCACTCTTCGAGACTTCCTTGGGCTATGTTATAGAAACGTAGTTTATCTGCTCTGCTTAATTTTTTATACCCTTCAGCAATATTGGCCGGTATAGATACGGCTGCACGCTGGAACTGTGAGCACAAGCCAAACTTCTCGAACTCAGGGTAAGTCTTAGTTGCCCTATATACAAGGAGTACGAACTGGTGTGCCTTCTGCCATGCGACAATATTCTGAAACTGGTTCGTCATAACTATTGGCTTAACTTCTTTAACTTCTTAACTACTTTAACTTCAGTTTTACTTACTATTCTGCTTATAATACTTGATGAGCTTGGGAACAACCTCTTCTACTGTACCAACAATCACATAGTCGGCAATCTTGTTGATGGGGGCATCGGGATCGCTGTTTACGCTGATGATGATACCAGAGTCCTGCATGCCGGCGATGTGCTGAATCTGACCAGAGATACCGCAGGCAATATACACCTTCGGATGAACGGTGACACCCGTCTGACCAATCTGACGGTCGTGGTCGAGCCAGCCAGCATCCACGGCAGCACGGCTTCCACCTACCTCACCATGCAGCACCTTGGCCAACTGGAACAGCATGTCGAAGTTCTCCTTCGAACCCATGCCATAGCCACCGGCAACGACGATGGGAGCACCTTTTAGGTTGTGCTTGGCAGCCTGCACTTCGTGGGTCAGCACCTTCACCACGAAAGCCTCAGGAGAAACATACTTGCTAACCTCAGGGTAAACAACCTCCTTCTTGCAGTCACCATCGTAGATAGCCTTCTGCATCACACCACTGCGGACAGTAGCCATCTGCGGGCGGTGTTCGGGGTTCACGATCGTAGCCACGATGTTACCACCGAAGGCTGGACGAATCTGATAGAGCAGGTTCTGATAGGTCTTTCCGGCTTTCTTATCCTCGAAGTCGCCAATCTCCAGTTCTGTGCAGTCGGCAGTCAGGCCAGAGGTCAGTGATGATGACACACGTGGACCGAGGTCACGACCGATAACCGTAGCACCCATCAGACAGATCTGCGGCTGCTCCTCCTTGAAGAGGTTCACTAAGATATCCGTGTGGGGAGCTGAGGTGTAGGGGAACAGTCCGGGGGCGTCGAAGACAAACAGCTTGTCGACACCGTAGGGGATAATCTGCTCCTCCACCTTGCCCTTGATACCTGTACCGGCAACAACGGCGTGGAGCTCAACACCCAGTTCATTGGCGAGCTTGCGACCCTTGGTCAGCAGCTCCTGAGATACTTCCTGTACCTGAGTACCTTCTATCTCGCAATATACAAATACGTTGTTCATATCTCAATTAACCAATAATTTTTTCTTCCAACAATTCTTTGATCATACCCTCGATATCAGCATCAGCAGCCGTCAAAGTTTTCGACTCCTTAGCCTGGAACACGATGTTCTTGATAGCCTTCACCTTCGTGGGAGAACCGCTAAGACCGCACTGAGAGGCATCGCCATCCACGTCAGCTACGCTCCACTGATTGAGTGTCAGCTCAGGACGCTCATCGTACAGATAGTCGTAAGCCGTTCCCTCAGCAGGACGCTCCATCGGACAGGTGGCGCGCTTGTACTTCATCACCAGCTTGGCGTTCTGGGGACGACAGGGGGCAGCACTTCCGTTGACGGTAATCACTACGGGCAGCGGAGCCTCTACAGTCTCCACACCACCGTCAATGACACGCTTGATAGTAGCCTTGCCATCTTTTACACTGAGAACCTCCTCAGCGTATGTTACCTGATTAAGACCCAGCTTCTGAGCCACCTGAGGACCTACCTGAGCAGTATCACCGTCGATAGCCTGACGACCACCAATCACGATATCTACGTCACCAATCTTCTTGATGGCAGTAGCCAATGCATAAGAAGTAGCCAGCGTATCAGCACCGGCAAACAGACGGTCGGTCAGCAACCAACCGGTGTCCGCGCCGCGATAAAGTCCCTGACGGATAATCTCACCTGCACGTGGAGGACCCATCGTGAGGATTCCTACTGTTGAGCCTGGGTTCTGCTCCTTCAGGCGAAGGGCCTGCTCCAGGGCGTTCAAATCTTCGGGATTGAAGATGGCGGGTAGGGCAGCACGGTTGACAGTGCCTTCTGCTGTCATTGCATCCTTACCCACATTACGGGTGTCTGGCACTTGCTTGGCCAGCACAACAATCTTTAAAGCCATAAATTATAAATATAATAATGTGTTATCGTTTATAAACGGGTGCAAAGGTACGATTTTTTGCGCACACAGCCAAACAAAATGCACAAAATCAGCCCCTTTGTGCACAAACCTCGCGTTTTGTGCAATAAAAACCCCTTAAGCTGTTTGAACTTAAGGGGTAATGGTATAGGAAGCGTGTTTCTGCATTAAGCAGCTTTCTTCGTTGTTGTCTTCTTCGTCGTAGCCTTCTTCTCCGAATCGGTCTTCTTGATGAAGCGGCCCTTCTCGTCGCGGGCAGGAGTAGACTTCTTAGTGGCCTTCTTCTCAGCGTCAGTCTTCTTGATGAAGCGGCCCTTCTCGTCACGTTCAGGAGTAGACTTCTTAGTAGCGGTAGTTTTCTTTTCTGCAGTCTTCTTTTCGGTAGTCTTCTTCTCAGCTACCTTCTTCTCAGTCTTCTTGGTAGTGGTCTTCTTCTCTGAGTCAGTCTTCTTGATGAAGCGGCCCTTTTCGTCGCGAGCAGGACCAGAGGTGGTCTTCTTCGCTGTAGTCGTCTTCTTGGTGGCAGCGGCAGAGCCGTAGCAGCGTGTGCACTCATGGCGGCCCATCTTCTTGGCCTCTGACGTTGATACGCTCTTGATATCCTTCGAATTAGCCAGATAGCTGCATGACTTGCTCTTGTGATAAGCCACGGCGCCATCGCCTGTTGAAACGTAAACACTTTGTGCGCTAGCTGTGATGCTCATGGCTACCAGCGCTACGAGAGTCATTAAAAACTTTTTCATAATTGTTAGTATTAATGGTTAGTTATTCTTATTTTACGGTAAAGTCAAAACCGAAGGGGTGTTCCTTGAAGGATTGTGAACCCAAGCCGCCCTTATAGAAGAAGCAGTATTCGCCTGGCTCCAGCTCCTTGGGGAAGGTGACCTCGAAAGTGTTGTTGTTGATCTCGTTAATCTCGAAATCGATGATGTTACGATTCGAGGCATTGGTACCCTCGAAGCCCAGCACGCTGTATGACATCTTGTCGGGGAACAGGCGACGACCGCCCTTGCCACTCTTCTTAGGCTCCTTGACCTGCATCTTGATGCATTGGAACTCGTTGGGGTTCTGGATGTTGCTCATCACAATCTGGTACCAGTTGTCGGCACCCTGCTGGAAACTCTCGTTCTCCTTCTTGGGGAAGTAGAAGCGGAACACGGGATGGCGACCGTTCTCGCCCTCCATCTGCAGCTTTGAGGTGGCTCCTGGCAACATCAGCTTCTGGATATCCTTACCTGATGACATCAAGGCAATGGTACCGGCAGTGGCAGCAGCAGCTACCCCACCAGAAGGCTTGTTACCTGACACGGCAGAGCCTACGAGTAATGCGCCAGCTCCCATGGC
>JAGAWQ010000054.1 GCA_017941345.1 Prevotella sp.
CGCTACTACTTTCGAGACGAACGAGAGTTACACCATCTCGCTCGCAGGACAGGACGGCACATTAGGGACGCTGGCCACGAAATACCACTACGTCTATGGTAAGGCCTACGTCACATCTGTCACCGACAATACGGCCGATGCTACGATGGAGAAGATGAAGAGCCTGCTCACCGTGTGCAAGTTCTCGTTCGTCGATAAGACCACTGGTGCTGCCATTCCCATCAAGACGCTCGCCATCAGTTATGGTGGCAGCGGCTCTGATGCCCGCACTTATCCGCAGACGGCCACGGTGACGCTAAACAGCAACGGCATCTTGGAGCAGTCAGCAGTCCACGCTGCGGGAACAGCATCCACTTCTTCCCTTCTTGTGGACTGTTCCGTGGCTTTCTCCCTTCCTTCGGAGGGGTTGGGGGAGGTTTTTGTCGCCCTACTGCCAACCAGCGGCCAACGCACCTTCAACTTCACCGTCGCCAACAGTAGCGGCACCTATACTGGCACCGCCAAGGCTACGCTCGTCGAGGGCGAATACATCGTGGCCACGGGCCTGAAGCTAACCAAGAATAACTAAAAGACCAACAATATGAAAACAAAACATTTCATTCAGCAGATGGCCGTGACACTCATGATGCTTATGGCCGGTACCTCGCCCACATGGGCGTGGTGGAGCTATGACGAAACCCATGATGACCCAGGAGGCGGCACCTACACCTTCCGTTCCCAGCTATGGGGCTCCAAATTCGACTTCAACGCGGCAAGATATTTCGAGACGCACATGAGTTTCGACATGAATAGCCACTGTTATTATTGGATGTTCGAGTTTATGGCCGTACCTGGGACGAAGCACATTGGCTTTCCTGAGTATCATTACAATGTATCTCTGGTGACAAGCGACAACGTGGTGCATAAGGTGGCCGAATGGAAAAAAGAGGACAACGGAACGAGTATCTCAGACTACAAGGCCACCGACACCACCTGGGGAACTGTCCAGATAGAGAGAATTTCCAAGCTTTCGTTCCCTAATGACGGAAAACTGGTGCTTCAGTTCTTCCCCACAGACCGTTGCTTCGCCGACGGTGTCAAGCGCATTAGGATACAATACAGCTACACGGCATACGACCCAGCCAACCACATGGACATCGATGAAGGTGACACCCAGTTTGAAAAAGATCTCAACACCCAGCTGGCTGACAACGAGCCGCTGCCCAAGCTGACGATAGACTGGGGCGACGACTACACGCTGACCTATCGGGCAAGCGGCGCCGTGAAATATATGTCTGTCCAACAGAAGTACCTGACAAACAGATATTTTGTTGGTGACCCGGAGAGCGATGCCAGACTTGCCAACGCCACCCTGAATCTCGATGATTTCACGGTTACAAGCAACCATGCCGGGGCGTCAGACATCCTGATTACCACTCCTGTCAGACTCAACGGTTATAATTGCGGTGCCTATTTCTATCCGGTAACGGTTAACTATACCCGAATGGCCGAGATTGACCCTGACGGCAGCTCTAACTACAGCTTCAACCTCACACGACCTGAGGAAGAGGTCATCATCGATCCCTTCACACGTCCCCTCACCGTCAACGTTCAGTTCAACAAGTGGCAAAAGCAAAACAAAGTCACCTGGACACGCAACGAGCAGGCCCGAGGCACTACTCGCAACAGATGGATTTACCGCCCCTGCCGCACCGATGGCAAGTGGTATGTCATCCGCTACGAGGACGGACAGGAGGCCACCGAGTACACTGTTGTCGGCGAAATGAATGGTGATGCAACAGACCTGAAAGTAGTAGATACCAATATCGACTACGACAAACTGTACAATTACCGCGTCATCTTCCTGCCCGACATATTGTCAGCCAAATACAAAGACCAACTGGCCAGCGGCATGCTGGCGGCGCAGGGGCGGCTCATTGCCAACTTCTGGATAGAGCAACAGGTGAACACCAAGCTCGAAATGCCCATCACACTGGATCAAGACCGCAGCTACGACGGAGCCGTGCGCCTCGTCTGGGAATACTGCATACAGCCAACGGGTCAGAACTGGACCATCGAGTATAGTCCTGCGGGCGCGAATGCCTGGCGCGTGCTGGACAACAGCATGATGGTCGACCCGGATAAATCTACGGCGAGCTTCGATGCCGAAGGCTCAGTGTGCGACATGATGGACTACCGCGTGAAGACCACCTATATGGATCGCGACTTCTATAGTAACGTTAAATCCTGCAACCTGCCTGCAGGCAGCTACATCAGCGAGGTGAAGGCCTCGACGGGCACGGAGGAGAAGACCGTCATCGTGAAGTGGAAGGTGGCACGGGCCGACGTGACCAACGACATCTACTTCCGTGTGCTGCGCCGTGCCATCGGCACTGAGGAGTGGACCGTGCTGACCGACGAG
>JAGAWQ010000055.1 GCA_017941345.1 Prevotella sp.
ACCATTCAATTCTTGTAGTGCTGTCAGTAACTGTAGAACACCTTTCTCGGGAATAATACGTCCGGCGAAGACCAAGACAAAGTCACTGTCTGTCAAGTTGTAATCTTGTCGCCGCACTGTCCTTTCTATCTTTTTTGTGAAAGCCGATAGGTCAATCCCGTTATGCACTACTCTGCATTTCTTATCCAGGTCGTAGATGGTCAGAACTCTTTCCTTGATATAGTTGGAAACGGTGATGATGCCGTCGGCACGGTCGTAGATTTCCTGCGCATATCGTGTCTGGGCATTCAGGAAATCATTGTGGATATGATAGACAATCTTCGCCTTATATTTCGTAGGAAATTTCAGTCCGTAACCCGGTCTGTTCTCGATAACCACCATGTCGTAATCGCGCTCGGTAATATGCTTCAGGGCTTGCTCGAAATAGTATTCGATGGTATAATGATAGTATTCGTCGCGTTTGAGCAGATGCTTGAAATTCTTGCGGATTTTGGCTCCGAAACTTCTGACATCGACGAAAGAATAGTGGTTGACGGCTGACTGCAGGGCAGGGTGGTGCATAGCTTCCTCGTCGTCCACACTGTAAACGGTGATGTCGTGCAGATGATGCTTGTCATTATATGCCAAGTAGAAGTCAGTGAGATTTTCTACGGCTCCGCCCTTCGTGGCGGGAACGGGAAGGATTCCTGAAGTTAAGATGGCTATCTTCATAAGTTAAGGCGTTTTATTCGTTGCTAAAAAGGTTTCCACGGGTCTTCGGTACTCTTGCCATTGGCAAAGTGGAAGAAGTCGGTGACGACAGAAAAACTGTCGTCCGTGAACTGCTGTTCTTTACTTTCTATGAAACAGAGAGGCACCTCTCCGATGAAAGAAGCCCAACGGCTATAGGTGCTCCACGGTCCCAGTATGCGGTCGCAAAGGGAGAGGGTATAGAGGTCGAGGATATCGCCCGAAGGCTCCTTGCCGAATCGGAAGCAGCGGCATCCCGTAAACTGACTGACAGAGAAATCTTCATTGCTGCTGATAAAGAAGGCTACCCGCCGGTCGCTGTAAATCTGCTGAATGCGGAGCATAAACTGGTGGTATTCTGCCAGCGTATAGTAATATCTGCCATCGTAGAAAGTCTTGTAATCACCATGGCGGATATGCACTCCCACCACGATGTCAGCTTCTTGGCGAATAGCAGTAATCATAGCCGATGCTTTCTGCATAATCTCTTCGCGCGGACGGAAAATATGTTGCAGTTCTGTCTTCGTCTGGGCGAGATAGCGCGTGTCGTCCATCGTGAACCATCCCTTCTTAAATCCCAGGAATTTGAAAATCCTATCCCACACCTTATTATGAGTAACCTTCCACGTCAGGTGTTTATACCATCCCCATCCCTTAGGCAGACGCAGGAACCATGGCTGCCACAGCGGGTAATAGATAAAAGGCGCATGAAGCAGATGAGGGAAATCCGCAATCGTCCAGTCGTAGAAGATAATCATCATCTTCTTCCGTTCGGCAACACATTGGGCAATGGAAGTA
>JAGAWQ010000056.1 GCA_017941345.1 Prevotella sp.
CGATATGGCGCGGTCAGGCGTACCATAAGAAGTGGCGACATAGCTGCCGTAGAAGATCTTCTTAGGCCATTGGTGCTCAGCAGGCTTGGGGCCTGTATACCAGCAGGCGATGCCGGCAGAGTGGCGCTCGAAGGGATCGAGTCCTTCCAGGGCGAATCCCTCAGAGTTGTATTCGCCTTCGGAAATCTCCACCTTGCCGCCGGCACCTTCCTCTACCTTTACGGTGATGGGGGCTACCATTGCCTGGCGCGAGAACTCGTCGAGGCCGCACTGGCGGTGATAGAACACGTACCACTGGCCGCCAATCTCACAGATTGAACCGTGGGTATTGCCGTTCACGGTGGCAGAGGCGATGGTGTCGCCCTGTTCGTTGATCTCGCGTCCGCGCCCATCGATGATGGTGCCGCCGTAGGTCCAGGGGCCGAGAGGCTGGTCGCTGTAGGCGTAAGCCAGCGTGTAGTTCGATGTAGGCAGTCCGAACTCTCCCTCTTTGGTGAAGCGGCTGTAGATGAATACGTACTTGTCCTTGATCTTGCGGATGCTGGAGGCCTCGAAGAAGCGGAACTCGTTGCCAGGCTTCTCCTGGAATCCGGGAATCATGCCATCAACCGCCTTCGTGCCGGGCTTCACCGTTGCCATTGTGGCAGAATCGAGCTCTGCCCCCATTGAGTGCCCGAAGCCCCAGTAGCCATACACGCGTCCGTCGTCATCCACGAACACGGCAGGGTCGAAGGCCAGTACGCCGTCGGTGGCGTTGGGGTCCTTTTCGCTCCAGTTGCACACTTCGAAAGGCCCGTCAGGACGGTCGCTCTTCGCAATGAGCCCGTTGCGGCCTCCATGCTGGTCGTTGGGATAGAGGTAGTAGGTCTTCTTGCCGGTGCTGTCGGTGACGAGTGTCACGTCGGGCGCAAAGAGCACGTCGGCGAGTCCTGCCGAGTCGAGCGGCTCGCCCTTGGCGTTCTTGTCCACTTTCAGAATCTCGCCGTCGTAGCGCCACTTGTTGAGGCTATCGACAGAGGCCGACCACACCACGAGTTCGCGCCCGCAGTAGTCGGTTATGCGGCTGTCGTGCGAACCATAGATATACACACGTTGTTTGCCGGGCTGGTCTGGATCTTCAAACACATAGGGCTCCCCATCGGGTATGTGCTCCCAGAGTGGGAGATAGGGGTTGCCGACTGTCGTGAGTTCCTTCTTGACGGCTTCAGGTTTGCTGGCACATGAGAGAGTCAGCAAGGCGCAGCAAGCTGCTGCAGTAACGATTGATAGTGCCTTTGTTTTCATATAGGTTTGTATGAATAGATGAATTCTGGCTACAAAGTTACGAACTTTTTCCCGAAATCTTTTGTTCTTCTTGCATAAATTTCGTATCTTTGCGCTCATTATTACGCAAACTTTAAAACAACAGAACTATTTATGAACAATGATCATCTGATTATGAACGCTAACCCAATTGTAACGTTCCTTGGAAAGCAGTCGGCAGATTTTACGAAAGCCGACATCATTAACTACATCGTTAGCAACGAGATACGTATGGTGAATTTCATGTATCCTGGTGGTGACGGCAAATTGAAGACACTTAACTTTGTCATCAACGATCTGGACTATCTTGAGACGATTCTTACCTGTGGCGAGCGTGTCGATGGTTCCAG
>JAGAWQ010000057.1 GCA_017941345.1 Prevotella sp.
GAAGTACGTCATCGCCAAGACGCTGGTGAAGGACGTGGTGTTCGAGGAGACCCACGACAACTCGATGAACGTGGAGAGCGAGGAGGAGAGCCAAAACAGTGGCTCAAGCAACACCGACAACACTTCTGGTGGTAGCACCAGTGGCAGCGGCGGCGATGGAGGCGACGATAACGGCTCCGGCGATCAGTAAATCAGGAAGGAGGTGAAGTATGAAAAAGGAAATGTGGAAACAGTTGCTGCAGATTATCATCACGATACTGACAGCTATTAGTAGTTCATTATTCGTACAGTCATGCGTAAAATCACACTCATCATCGTCCACTGTTCGGCAGTACGCCCCGACCAGCAGTCGTCAGCAGCCCAGATTGACACGTGGCATCGCCAACGAGGCTGGAAGTTCGGCATCGGCTACCATTATGTGGTGCGACGCAACGGGAGCATCGAGCCAGGTCGTCCGGAATGGATGGCTGGTGCCCACTGCGTAGGACACAACGCCCACTCGATAGGCGTCTGCTATGAGGGTGGACTGGACATCCGAGGACGACCTGCCGACACGCGTACCGAGGCACAGCGGTGCAGTCTGCGGAAATTGATAGAACAGCTTCATGCCGCCTACCCTAAGGCGCTGATTGTAGGTCACCACGACCTGAATCCGCTAAAAGACTGCCCCTGCTTCGATGTCGCGGAATATGCAGACCTACAGCCCCTAAAATAGGAAGAAATCCCCGCCATTGAGCGGGGATTTCATATTTTTTATCTCTTTTTTTTGGTGGTGTAATGAAAATGTCGTACATTTGCAGGACACTAACTTGAAACGCTGATGAGAAAGACGATATATTTGCTGCTGGCAACAGTGCTTTGGCCGATGGTCATGCAGGCAGCTATCCCTGAGGTGAAGTTCCGCAGGCTGGATACACGAAACGGACTGTCCAGCTCGCAGGTGAACTGTGTGTACCGCGACTCTAAGGGCTATGTGTGGTTTGGTACGGCATACGGTCTGAACCGCTACGACGGCTACCGCTTCAAGACATTCTACTCGAACAGGCGCGATACGACGTCGATGCGTGACAACTACACCCATGAGATTATGGAAGGCTTCGATGGCAAGCTGTGGTTGAAGCAGGGTATGAACTACTGCGTCTACGACCCCTTGACGGAGCAGTTTGAGCGCAATGCCGGTCGCGAGCTGGAGAAGTACCTGGGAACGCACAACGGCGTGGAGCGAATCTATATCGACGGTAAGAAGAATATCTGGGCGAAGTATTACGAGGAGGGCATCTTCTGCTATAACCCTCAGACCAAAAAGACGACGCGTATCAAGATGGGATATGGCGCTGGCGAGTTTAATCCCAGCTATACCATTTCAACGATGGCCACCTGTGGTCAGCAGGTCGTTGCCGTGACAAATGCCGGACAACTGGTGTGCATAGACAGCGAGAAAGGAGTGGTAGAGTGGGAGAGCAAGTGGATGGCCGAGCACGGCAGCCAGCCTCACCACGACTATTTTGTTCATGTCGACCCACAGGGCAATTACTGGATAGTCACTGAGGGCTTTACATTTATCTATATTCAGAAGGAGAAGCGCTGGTATAGCCAGTTGACTGAGTATCTGCATAGCCAGGGCATGCCCAATGTGCCTGAGCAATTGGCGGTGTGGGATGTGCAGTTCGACCGTCATGGCTGGCTATGGGTTGCCACCGACCATGACGGACTGTTTGTCATCGACCTGAAAGGCAAGCAGATGCGCCAGTTCCAGAACAGCAAGTTCGATGAGTCGACTCTGAGCGACAACACACCGAAGCATATCTACATGGACCCACGCGGAACGGTATGGATAGGAACTTATAAAAATGGTGTCAACCAATACGTCGAGGGTCAGGCCAGTATCAGGAATGTGGAGATAGGTGATATCAATACGGTGTGTGAAGACCGCTACGGCAACTACTGGTTAGGCAGCAACGATAAAGGCATCATGGTATACGATGCGAAGAGCGGTGAGGTGAAGGCGCACTACACGACCGCTAACAGTCCGATGCTGGGTAACATCATGGTAGGCTCCTGCCGTGCCAGTGATGGCAGCATCTGGTTCGGCTCTTACAATGGTGGTCTGACACGCTGCATCCCGACTGCTGACCCCACACAGGCGAAGATTATTAACTATCGGGTGACTAACCAGCCCGACGGGCTGTCGAACAACAGCGTATGGAGTGTGACCGAAGACAAGTGGAAGCGCATCTGGATTGGAACGCTGGGCGGTGGTATCCAGAGGCTCGACCTGAAGACGGGCAAGTTCCGCACATGGAACCAGAAGACGAATCCCGACCTGCCCAGCGACTATATGACCTCGGCGTCGTGGATTAAGAAAGGCTGGCTGATGGTGGGTACTACTTGGTACTATTGCTTTATCAATCCCGTGACGGGTAAGGTGGCCAACCGTGTGATACCAGATTTCGAGAATCTGCCTGTAGCCGCAGGTAATACGGTGTGTGTCATGGAAGACAGCCGAGGACTGATATGGCAGGGCTCTTCGTCGGGACTCATCGTCTACGACCAGAAGACCGGACGCACGTGGGTGTTCGATATGACCAGCGGTCTGCTGGGTTCCAGCATCTGCTCCATCGTAGAGGATAAGGAACACATGATGTGGGTGGTGACCGACCATGGTGTATCGAAAATAGTTCCCCAGAAACAAGAGGATGCAAGCTGGCAGTTCACCATTCGCAGCTACAGCAGTCGCGACGGTCTGCAACAAGGCTCCCACAACCAGCGCTCCGCCTTCCTGACGCACGACGGTCTGATACTGATAGGCGGACAGGACGGTATCGATATCATCAACCCGAAGGCCCTGTCGGACACCAAGAGCAAGGAGCGCCCGATTTTCAGCGGACTGCAGATTTTCGACATGGACGTGGCGGTGGGCCAAGAGGTTGACGGACATGTCATCCTGGACGAGGCGCTGGACGAGTGTCGTGAGCTGACCCTTGACTTCAACGACCAGTTTACCATCCAGCTGGGCAGTGATGCCGGTCGTGTGAACAATGGCAAGCGCTTTGTCTATAAACTGGAAGGATTCAACGACAACTGGGTGAAGACCTCAGAGCTGAACCCCAATATCACCTATAACTCGCTGCGTGCCGGCGACTATACCCTGCTGGTGCGCATGCTGAACGATGACGGTACGATGGGCGAGGTGGAGAGCCGGTTGGACATCACCATCCGCCCCGCCTTGTGGCGTACACGCTGGGCTATCCTGCTCTATGTGCTGTGCGTATTGCTGGGTGCCCTGTGGTGGCGCCGCTGGTACATGAAGCGCCAGGCCATCCGCATGGAGGCAGAGACGCTGCGCCGTGAGACGGAGAAGAAGCAGTGGATGGGCATGATGCGTGCGCAGATGGCCGCTGAGCAACAGACAGAACAACCCCAGACAACGTCAAAGGAAGCGCATAGACCGCTGGTACTCCAGACCACGGACATTGTAGAGCTGCTACGTCAGTTGTGCGATGACTACCAGCACCAGATAGGCAGCAAGGCTAAGGTGAACTTCCTGTCTACGGTCAAACTGTTGGATGCTGACATTGCCAAGAACGAGTTCTGTCAGGCTATCCATATCCTGCTCGACAACTCTATCCGCTTCTCACCAGGCGACTGTCGCATCAGTGTGGGCGTGGCTCGTACGGCCGAGGGTAAGGTACAGGTGCAGGTAGCCGACAACGGCATAGGTATCCGCGACGAGTTCAAGGAACACGCCTTCGACCGTCTGCAGGGTGACGATGACATCGCCCTGTATCAGGTGAAGGACACCGTAGTAGCTCACGGCGGTGACATCAGTATCAAGGATAATCCTGGCGGTGGTACTATTTTCTATATCACACTTCCCGCTGCGGAAGAGATTGAAGAAGCTGTCGTGATGGATGAATAAATAAGCCAGGGGGAAGAGGATATGAACAGAAGATTATGGTGTGTCCAACTGCTCATGACAGTCGTACTGACTGCTATGGCTGTTATACCCGATATGAAGTTCCGTCGACTTGACCTGCGCGACGGACTTTCCAGTACTCAGGTCAATAGCATTTTCCGCGATTCAAACGGATTCGTATGGATAGGTACTCCATACGGGCTGAACCGCTATGACGGCTATCGGGTAAAAGTGTACTATTCTCATGCTAACGACTCGCTGTCCATGCTCCGTAATAATGTGACGGGGGTGCAACAGGCTCCTGATGGACGGCTGTGGATTAGGCATGGCATGGAATACTCGGTGCTGGACCCTGTGACAGACTGTTTTGACCAGCACCCTGACCGATGGCTTCATCAGCAAGGTGTCAAAGGCTCCATAGAACTGGTATATATCGACCGCCACGGACATTTCTGGGTGAAGACCTATGACAACGGCGTCTGGGTGCTCGATGCGGACCGTCATGTCGTGCGCCATTTCCCCTTCGGACAGGGTGCCCAGCAATTCCCCACCAAGATAGGTGTCTCTGACATCACAGAATATGGGAACAGCCTGCTGCTGGTCTCTAACAACGGGGAACTGGTATGTATGAATACCCGTACGATGCGTATTTCCTGGAAGAGCAACCGACTGCTACGTCGCTGTGAGCTGCGTAACTCCAGCTTTATGGTGCGTGTCGATGCGCAACGTAACCTGTGGGTAATGGTCGAGGGACGTGCCTATGTGTATGTCCGCAAGACAGAGCGATGGTATAACTCTGCTGCTGAGGCGTTACAGACCATGGGCGTTCAGGGCTTCCCTATGGATATGAAGATATGGGATGTGGCAGTAGACCGCCATCAGCAGTTGTGGATGGCCACCGACCATGGCGGCCTGTGTGTTGTCTCGCTGGCTGACCAGGAGATGCGCCAGTTCAGAGCGGTGCAGAATGACGAGACGACCATCTCGGACAATACGCTGCGTAGGATATACCGCGACCAGCAGAACCGCATGTGGATAGCTACCTATATGAACGGTGTCAATTTCTATTCCGACAATCTGTTCCGATTCCAGAATGTGGAGGCCGGTAACATCAATACCGTCTGTGTAGACCAGCAAGGAGTGTACTGGTTGGGCAGCAACGATAGGGGTATTATCCGCTATGACCGCCAGACGGGAGTGCAGACCCTGTATAGCAAGGAGAATGCCGGACTGACGTCGAATATCATCGTGTGCAGTCTGGCAGCGAGCGATGGCACACTTTGGTTTGGTACCTATGGTGGCGGACTCATCTCATGGCGCGACGGACATTTTACCTTTTATAAAACCGAGGAACACGGACTGGCCCACAGCAGTGTGTGGGCGCTCTGTGAAGACCAGTTGGGCAACATCTGGCTGGGATTGCTGGGAGGCGGACTGCAACGCATTGACCGTGCTACGGGACGTTTCGACAAACCACTGAATACAGACAATGCCCAGTTGGCCAGCAATTTCATCTCGTCTATCCAGCTGACAGAAAGCGGACGCCTGTTGGTAGGCCATACGGAGTTCTTTTCATGGGTAGACCCTAAGACCATGACTGTTGAGAACAGTCGCATCGATACCGAATGTAACGGCATACCGCCAACGCCAACAACCAACCAGGTGCTGCAAGACAGCCGTGGACTGTTGTGGCAGGCTACGATGACAGGCGTTACCGTCAGTGACATGAAACATCAGCAGGTGTGGCTGCTTGACAGACATGCAGGGCTGTTCGACCCGATGGCCATGGGACTGTTGGAGGATGCACGCCACACCATCTGGGTAGTCACGATGCACGGCCTGTCGAACGTCATCCCCCAGCAGCAGTCTGATGGCAGCTGGACATTCACCGTGCGTAGCTATAACAACCGCGACGGACTGCAGACAGGACCGTTCAACCAACGCTCTGCAACACTGGCTCCCAACGGAATGGTCATTGTTGGTGGCCATGAGGGTTTCGATATCATCAATCCCAAGGATTTGGGCATAGGACATATCAAGGAACGTCCCATCCTCAGTATGGTTAAGGTGATGGACTCGCCCGTTAGAATCGATGAGGGAACACTGCAGGTAAAGGATGGCGAGAACCAGTTCTCCATCCATTTGGCAACAGACAATGGCGAGGTACACAACCGTACCCGTCTGGCCTACAGACTGCGTGGATTCAACGACCAGTGGCTCCATACGGAAGAGATTCAGCCTACTGTGACCTATGTAGGACTGCCGTCAGGCAAATATGTCTTCGAAGCCTGCATCGTGAGTGACGACGGTACGTTGGGCGATGAGCTGTGTCAACTGAAGATTCGCATCCTGCCCCCTTGGTACCGCTCGTGGTGGATGAACATGCTCTATCTGTTACTGGTGGCTGCCGGACTGTGGTGGTTCTTCCGCCGCAATCAGGAGAAACTGCGACTGGAGCGGATGAAGCTGGAACGTGAGAACAGCACTAAGATGACTGAGTTGCGGCAGCGTTTCTATGATACGGTGAGCGACGAGCTGCGCCAGCCGTTCAGGAATCTCTTTGAGAGTCTGAATGACATCATGAAACGGGAGACCGACGAGCAGCGCTACGAACAGCAGCAGCAGGTGTTCGGACATGCGGAGCAACTGTTGGAACAGATGGGTACGTTGATGGATGACGATACCGCGCAGAAGAAGCTGCAGCCGCAAATCCGTGAGATGGAGATTACCAGTCTGGACGAGAAACTGGTGCAGGACGCCACCAACTATGTGGAGGAGAATCTGGACAATGCTGATATCAGTGTGGAGACGATGGCTGAGGCGCTGGCTATGTCGCGCGTCCATCTCTATAAGAAGCTGACGGCCATTACCGACCTGACACCCTCGGAGTTTATCCGCCAGATTCGTCTGCGCCATGCTGAGCAGCTGCTCCGTAAGAGTCAGCTCACGGTAGCTGAGGTGGCTTATAAGGTAGGTTTCAACAATCCCCGCTACTTTTCTAAATACTTTAAGGAGATGTACGGCATGATGCCTTCCGAGTACAAAAACAAGGAAGAATAACAAGGTATGCGGTGAAATATAACATTTCGCACGTATCCGTATGATTTTTTTTCGTATCTTTGCGGCATAGAATTCTAAAATCCTAAAGATATGAAAAATCTACGAACATTCCTAACGGGGCTGCTGTCGCTGACGGCAACAATGCTGTGGGCTGCCGACTATCAGGTGGACGGCCAGTTTGTGACCATTCCCGTAAAGCAAGTGAAGGCAGATGGTGCCCAGGTGGTGCGTCTGCAAGTAGTTAACGACAACATCATCCGAGTACAGGCCACCTCGAAAGCTCAGTTGCCGGAGAAGCAGAGCCTGATGATTGTGAAGCAGACGCAGAAGCCGAAGTTCACCGTCAAGGAGGACGGCGATGTGGTCAGCGTGAAAGCCGCTAACGTGGAAGCGCGGGTCGACGGGAACACGGGTCACATCACCTTCTTCGATGCCAACGGCAAGCAGTTGCTGAAAGAGGCCAAAGACGGCAAGCAGTTCTGGGACTTCACGGTGCCTGAGCGCGAGCTGGGCATGAAGACCGGATATACCGTTCCCGAGGAGCAGAAGCACGGGCTCTCGTGGCAGATGAAGTTCGACAGCCCTGACGACGAGGCATTCTATGGCTTGGGACAGCACCAGAGCGAGGAGTTCAATATGAAGGGCAAGAACGAGGACCTGTTCCAGTATAACACCAAGGTCAGCATCCCCTTCGTGCTCTCCAACAAAAACTATGGTATCCTGTGGGATTCGTACAGCTATTGCCGTTTTGGTAATCCTCACGATTACTTGCAGCTGAACCGTGCCTTCAAACTCTACGACAAGAATGGCAAGTCAGGTCATCTTACCGGTACCTATATCGATGCCCAGGGCAAGAAGCTGGTTCGTGACGAGGACAGCATCTATTATGAATATGGTACGCCCGCGAAATCGGAGATTGCGCTGAAGACCGATAACGGCGGCATCAAGAACTTCCCCAAGGACATCAACCTGATGGGCGCGAATGTCACCTACGAGGGCTTCATCGAGCCAATGGCCAATAATTATCAATTATCAATTATCAATTTATCCTTTATTATTCCGGCTATGTGAAGGTGTATATCGGTGGCAAGGAGGTTGTGCCCGAGCGTTGGCGCACGGCCTGGAACCCCAACACCTATAAGTTCTCTACCGAGTTGCAGAAGGGCAAGCGTGTGCAGCTGCGCATAGAATGGCGTCCTGATGGCGGTGAGGCTTATTGCGGCTTGCGTGTATCAGAGCCCCGTAGCGCCGAGGAGCGTGGAAAGTTGAGTGTATGGAGTGAGATGGCTAAGGATATGGACTATTACTTCATCGCCGGTGAGAATCTCGACCAGGTCGTTTCCGGCTATCGCACCCTGACGGGTAAGGCATCACTCTATCCGAAGTGGGTGCTGGGCTACTGGCAGAGCCGTGAGCGCTATAAGACGCAGGATGAGATTGAAGGCACATTGGCAGAATTCCGTAAGCGTCAGATTCCTATTGACAACATCGTGCAGGACTGGAACTACTGGGCTGAGAACCAGTGGGGCAGTCATCAGTTTGAGCCTGCCCGCTATCCGAATCCCCAGCAGATGTTAGACAATGTTCACAAGATGCATGGACGCTTTATGATTTCCGTATGGCCTAAGTTCTATTGCAACACGGATAACTACAAGGAGCTCGATGCCAAGGGCTGGATGTATATCCAGAGTCCTACTGACGATATTCACGACTGGGTAGGCCCTGGCTATAAGAATGGTTTCTATGATGCCTACGATGCCGGTGCAAGAAAAATGTTCTGGCGCCAGATGGACGAGAACCTCTACAGCAAATATAACCACGATGGTATCGCAGGCGTCGATGCCTGGTGGATGGATGCCTCAGAGCCTAATGTTCGCGACTGTACTCCGATGTGGTATCGCAAGGCACTCAGTGGCCCAACGGCTTTAGGCACATCAACAGAGTATTTCAATGCCTATTCTACCGTCAATGCTGATGCCATTTATAATGGTCAGCGCTCAGTTTGGAAGGGCAAGAAGGACGAGCCCCGTGTGTTCCTGTTGACACGCAGCGGATTTGCCGGTGAGCAGCGCTTCTCTACGGCTACCTGGAGTGGTGATATCGGTACCCGCTGGGAGGATATGCGTGCTCAGATGACGGCAGGTCTGAACTATTCTATCTCCGGTATTCCTTTCTGGGGCATGGACCAGGGCGGATTCTGTGTGGAGAACCGCTATGTGGCTGCTCAGCAGCTTTATGACCGTACCAAGGTTGAGAACGAAGACCTGAAGGAGTGGCGTGAGTTGCAGACCCGTTGGAACCAGTTCGGAACCTTTATTCCGCTCTTCCGCTCTCATGGTCAGTGGCCGCTGCGTGAGATATGGAACATTGCCCCCGATGAGCATCCTGCCTACAAGTCATTTGTATATTACGACAAGCTGCGCTATCGCCTGATGCCTTACCTCTACTCGATGGCTGGCTGGGCTCACTTCAAGGATTACACCCTGATGCGCCCGTTGGTGATGGACTTCAATGGCGACAAGGAGGTTGAGAATATCGGCAACCAGTGGATGTTCGGTCCTGCGCTGATGGCTTGTCCTGTAGGCTATTACAAGGCTCGCAACCGCAGCGTTTACTTCCCCGAGCAGACCGGCTGGTACAATCTGTATACCAGCGAGTTCATCGAGGGAGGTCAGAATCTCATAGTAGAAGCACCATACGAGCAGATTCCCGTCTTCGTCCGCGAGGGAGCCATCATCCCATTCGGTCCTGAGATGCAGTGGAGCGATGAGAAACCCGCAGAACTCATCAACCTTTACATCTATGCCGGTAAGGATGGCAGCTTCCAGCTCTATGAGGACGAGGGCACCAATTACAACTACGAGAAGGGCAAGTACGCTACCATTGATATTACCTACAACGATGCCACTCGTACGGTCAGCTTCGGCAAGCGCAGCGGTTCGTTCAATGGTATGCTGAAGGAGCGTCGCTTCAACGTGGTGCTCATCACCAAGGATGCTCCCAAGGCACTCAACCTCGATAATCCCGAGGGTAAGATGGTCGATTATAATGGTAAAGCAATAAGCATTCAGTTATGAGAAGAATCCTTTGTCTCGCATGTGCCCTTTTAGGGCTGACAACGATACAAGCCCGTCAGCGTCAGAATTTTGACGCTGATTGGCTTTTTATGTTTGGCGACTCAGCCCAGATGGCTGAGGTGAACTATGACGACTCCCATTGGCGCCGCCTTAACGTGCCCCACGACTGGGCACGCGAGGGTGACTTCTATGTCAGCAACCCCAGTGGAGCGGGTGGGGGAGCACTACCCGGAGGCGTCGGCTGGTACCGGAAGAAGTTTTTTATTGAGAACGGAGAACTCACCTCTAACCTCTTTTTAGAGTTTGACGGCGTATATATGAACTCTACGGTCTATGTCAACGGCCAGAAGGTAGGGTTCCGTCCTTATGGCTATTCCAGCTTCGAGTATGACATCACGTCGTATCTGAAAGAAGGCGAGAATGTGGTGGCTGTTCGGGTAGACAACTCCGACCAGCCCAATTCACGTTGGTATTCAGGTTGTGGCATCTACCGCCATGTGTGGCTCACACAGACCCATCCCATCCACGTCAAGCACTGGGGTGTCTTCGTGCATGATGGTAAGGTGGAGGTAGACTATGTGAACCCTACGAAGCAGAAGGTGAAGGTAAAGAACATCTGGCTTGATGCCAATGGCAAACCGACAAGCATCAAGAAGCCCCGTAAGTGGTCGTGTGAGGACCCGTATGTCTATACCGTACGTACCCAACTGCTTGTTGGCGGTAAGGTGGTCGATGAGGTAGAGACGACGACAGGTTTCCGCGACTTCCGTTTTGATGCCAAGACGGGCTTCTGGCTCAATGGCAAGAACTTCAAGCTCAATGGCGTCTGCGAGCATCATGACTTTGGCTGTTTAGGTGCTGCGCTGAATGAGGATGCCCTGCACCGTAAACTCACAAAGCTGAAGGCGATGGGTGTGAACTCGATTCGCTCATCGCATAATCCCCCGGCACCCGAACTGCTGAACATGTGCGACACCATGGGTCTCATCGTGATGGACGAGTCGTTCGACATGTGGCGTCGTAAGAAGACACAGAACGACTATGCCCGCTTCTTCGACGAGTGGCATGAGCGTGACCTGACTGACCTGGTGCTACGCGACCGTAATCATCCCTCTGTCCTGATGTGGTCGATAGGCAATGAGGTGCTGGAGCAGTGGTCAAGTGCCGAGGCAGACACGTTGACGCTCGAACAGGCCAACCTGATACTGAATGCTGGTCATGATGCCTCGACACTGGCCAAGGATGGTGAGCTTTCCGTGCAGAGCCTGTTGACACAGCACTTGACAGAGATAGTGAAGCGCTACGATACGTCGCGTCCCATCACGGCGGGCTGTAACGAACCCAATCCGGGCAACCACCTCTTCAAGAGCGGGGCACTCGACATCATCGGCTATAACTATCACCACCAGTGGGTCAAGGACGTGCCTAAGAACTTCCCCGACAAGCCGTTTATCTTCTCCGAGAGTGTGTCGGCCTTGCAGACACGTGGCTTCTATATGATGCCGTCGGACAGCATCTACCGTGCTCCGAAGGAGTGGTGGATGCCCTATACCGACCCTACCTATATGTGTTCGGCGTATGATAACATGTCGGCATCGTGGGGTTCTACCCATGAGGAGACATGGGATGTGGTGAAGCACACGCCCTATGTCTGTGGACAGTATATCTGGACGGGCTTCGACTATATCGGCGAGCCTACGCCCTACGGTTTCCCGGCACGTAGCAGCTATTTCGGTATCATCGACCTGGCGGGCTTCCCCAAGGACTCATACTATATGTATCAGAGTGAGTGGACGCAGACGCCTGTCCTTCATCTCTTCCCCCACTGGAACTGGATACCCGGCGATGATATCGACATGTGGTGCTACTACAATAATGCCGACGAGGTAGAGCTGTTCATCAACGGCAAGAGTGAGGGTGTACGTAAGAAGGCTGATTCGCATCAGTATCACGTCATGTGGCGCGTCACCTTTGACCCGGGTGAGGTGAAGGTTGTAGCCCGCAAGGCTGGAAAGGTGGTTGGCGAGAAGAGCATCCGCACCGCAGGTGCTCCCGACCATATCCGCCTCTCCATCGACTACAAAGGCAAGAATACCACTTTTGTCGTAGCTGAGGTTGTCGACAAGGATGGTAACCTCTGTCCTTGGGCTGACGATGAGATTTTCTTCATCAGCGAGGGCGACCACGAGTTCCTCGGCACAGACAACGGCTGCCAGACCTCGATGGAGCGCTTCACGTCGCCCCGCCGCAAGGCCTTCTTCGGCAAGTGTATCGCCGTCGTCAAAGGCACGGGTTCCATTACTGCCAAGTCGTATAACCTCAAGTCGGATGTCATAGAATTTTAGGAGTTAAGAAGTTAAGGAGTTAAGACATATGAGAAGGAGTATAGTATTATTATCATTGTTCCTTTGTCATTTATCATTTAGCAGTGTGGCAGCCCAGCTACAGACGAATGCCGGTGTGCAGTACCTGCAGTGTATGCAAAAGGACATGTCGACGGATTTCTCAGACTTGTCGAACACCTATTTCCTGGCCGACTCGCTGGTCAGCTTCGATGCAGCGAAGGGTGAGGGACTGGTGCAGTGGAAACGTTATAGGATGAGTCCCCGTCAGGCGTTTAACCTGAATGGCTACTGGCCTGTGCGGATGCAGATGCTCGACTTCCCCGATGCGGCTTACGACAACGACCCCAACCTACGGCTAAAGGTCGACTTCGTGTCACCTCGCTGTGTGCGTATCCGTATGCTGACGTCGCCCATTGCTGCGCCCCGTAAGGACAGCGAGAGCCTCATGCTGGCAGGTCCGGTACCTGCTTCTGCCGCCTGGCGTTCTGTAAGCGACGGTACTACCGTCGCCTACATGACCGATTATGGCAGGGTGGAGATACAGCGTTTCCCCTTCCGTCTGGTGCTGAAGGATAAGAACGGCAAGGTGCTGACGCAGACACGCCATATCATTGACAACGACTCCAGCCAGGTGAAGCTGTTGCCGTTCTCCTTCATCAAACGCGGCTCAGACAATTCGCGTAGCATCAATCCTGTGTTGACGCTGGCTCCCGGCGAGCGCATCTACGGCTGTGGTGAGTCGTTCACCTCGCTGAATAAGGTAGGGCAGAAGGTACACCTCTCCGTCACCGACCCACAGGGTCCTGAGACTGACGGCCAGTATAAGCCCGTGCCCTTCTTCTTCTCGAATCGGGGCTATGGCATCTTTATGCACACCTCTGCACCCGTGACCTGCGACTTCGGTGCTTCTTACATCGGTGCCGACCGCATCTTCATGGGCGATGAGGAGATGGACTTCTTCGTCTTCTTCGGTGAACCGAAGGATATCCTCAATGAGTACACGAATATCACGGGTAAGTCGCCCATGCTACCCCTCTGGAGTTTCGGCACTTGGATGAGCCGTATCACCTATTTCTCGCAGGAGGAAGGTCTTGATATCGCCAAACAGCTCAGAGCACACAAGATACCGTCTGACGTCATCCATTTCGACACCGGCTGGTTTGGTGTCGACTGGCAGTGTGACTATCAGTTTGCGAAAGACCGCTTTCCCGACCCTGTGGGTATGCTGAAACAGCTCTCGAAGGAGGGCTTCCACACCTGTCTGTGGCAGTTGCCTTACTTCACGCCGAAGAACCGTTTCTTCCCCGAGATTATCGAGAAAGGTCTGCATGTGGTGAATGCTACAGGTGGTATGCCTTACGAAGATGCCGTGCTCGACTTCTCGAATCCTGCCACCGTTGCGTGGTATCAGTCGAAGATTGAGGGACTGATGCGTCAGGGGGTATCTACCATCAAGTGCGACTTTGGTGAGGCAGCTCCCTATAATGGCTTCTACCATAGTGGCAAGGGTGGTCTGTATGAACATAACCTCTATCCCCTGCGCTATAACAAAGCCCTGTGGGAAGTGGTAGAACGCTCGCATCCTGGCGAGGGCATCATCTGGGCACGTTCTGCATGGGCTGGCAGTCAGCGTTACGCCCTGCACTGGGGTGGTGATGCTGCCACAACCAATACGGGCATGCTGGGTGACCTGCGTGGCGGCCTGAGCTTTGGCTTGAGTGGTTTCTCTTTCTGGAGCCACGATATGGGTGGTTTCGTCACTGCCTCGCCAGAGGATATCTACCGTCGTTGGCTGCCCTTCGGCTTTTTGAGTTCTCACACCCGTGCGCATGGTGCACCTCCTACAGAGCCTTGGCTCATCAGCGAGTCGTTCACGAAGGCTTTCCGTGAGTGTGCTGAGATGAAGTATAAGCTGATGCCTTATGTCTATGCCCAGGCGAAGGACTGCTCGGAACGTGGTCTGCCGATGGTACGTGCGCTGCTTGTCGAATTCCCACAAGACCCAGGTGCCTGGCTCGTAGAGGATGAGTATATGTTTGGCTCGCAGATTCTCGTAGCACCATTGATGGAGCGTGGCCATGAGCGTACGGTCTATCTGCCGAAGGGTAAGTGGATAGACTACCAGAGTGGTAAGGTCTATGAGGGTGGCTACCAGATAATCAACGCAGGCAAGATACCGGCTATTATCCTCGTGAAAGACGGTAGCCTGATACCTCATGTCCCCTTGGCTCAGCGTACTGACCAGATTAAGTGGGACAAAGTGGAGCTGAAGACTTATCAGGTCGATGCCAAGAAGTGTACAGGACTGCTTTTCAAACCAGGAGATAAGGAACTGACACGTCTCGAACAATAAAAAGAAAAAGGAGCAGCGATGCTCCTTTTCTTATGCCTGTAAGGTAATGACAAAACGCGTGCAGCTGTTGCATGCCGTATCGAGCATCACGTTGCCGCCTAAGCGGCGTGCCAGACTGCGTGCAACGGTAAGTCCGATGCCTGTGCCGTTATAGTATTCGTCAAGTTGGACGAACTCGTCGAAGATACGCTCTGCTTCCGATGCAGGGATGCCTATACCCGTGTCTTCCACGATGAAGAGCACGCGGTCGGTGCCGCTGCCGTCAATGGTCAGCGTCACACGTTCCTTCTTATCTGGTTCTTTCTGTGTATGATAGGACTCGGCAGGACGGGTGAACTTGATGGCATTGTCGAGCACCAGTTCTACAATACGAACGGCTGCGCGCAGGTCGGTTTTGAACAGTTTGTCGTCGCCTCCGTGGGAATGCATGTTAAACGTCAGATGGGTAGCCTCCTTGATGCCCGAATTGGCAATGGCCTGTTCGGCAATCTGCAGTCCTGTGGTCAGGTCTTTGCGCTCCAGCACGGCATGGCTGTTGATGTCCGACAGTTCCAGCATCTTGTTGACCAGTCCTGTGATGCGGTCGGTACTCTTGAGGATTTGCTCTTCAGCCTCGGCTCTGTCCTTATCCGACAGGCGTACCTGCGTGGAAGTGATAATCTGGGTAAAGCCGCTGAGGATATTGAGTGGTGTGCGTATCTCGTGCGAAATCTGCTTGATGAAGTTGCTCTTCATGCGTGTCGATTCCTCAGCACGCTCGTTGGCAATCTCCAGCTCAGCATTCTTCTCTGCCAGTCCTATGTACGCCTCTTGAAGCTGGTTATGAGCCTGCTGCAGTCGTTTGCTGAGTCGGTAGCGGTTGATGCTGAAGATGACGAGGAAGAGGAAAGTCAGCAGTACCAGTAGCAGCCATACCCATGTAGGAATCTTGATGACACCAAACTGCGTCAGCACGTTGTCGCCATACACCTCGTCGATGATGCTTTCTGTCTCCGTCTTTCTCAGCTCGGCATTGATAGCCTCGATGAGTCGCTTGTCGTGGCTGGCATAGCAGTATTCGCGAGGCTCCAGCGAGAGCTCTTCCGTCTGCAGCTGCCCCTCTAAGTGTAACAGATTGATGTAATGTGTGGCTTGGAACCGGTAGCAGATGAGTCCATCGTATTTTCCTCCTGCCAGTTCTTCGAAGGCCTCTCCCAAGTCGGTGATGCGCACATCCTTGGCTCCGGCGTCGGTGAGCATCAGTCCGATGGGACGCGACTTCATATAGGCGATGGTCTTGCCCTTCAGATGACGGAAGTCGAAATCCGCATAGTCCTTTTTGCGATAGACAATCTGGTAGTACATGCGGAACACCGCATTCGAGTAGTTGGTCAAGTCCTTACGGTAGGGCGAGTAGACCATGAGTCCCAGGTCATACTTACCCTCGATGATGCCTGGCGACATCTTGTCCCAGTGGTTAGGAGCAAAGGTAAAGGGGATGCCCATGCGCTGCATGAGTCGTTTGGTGAAATCCACGTCATTACCGCAGGGCGCACCATGGTCGTCGATATACTGAAGTGGAGCATAGCTCGTGTTCATGCCCATCACCAGCGGTCGCTCCTTCGAGAACCCCAGTTCGGTGGCGAGCGGGCTGACCACGATGGCCTCTTCTGAAGTCTGGAACAGCTCCTTCAGATTCTCCTTGCAGCTACTCATCAGTCCTATGCTGAGCAGCATGGCCAGGGCAGCAAACGGTAATAGACCCTTGTCCTTTAACATCTTATATTATTCGTAACACTCGAAAATCTTGGTGACTTCGTCCTTATTCATCTTAGGACTTAACAAGCTGACGAGCCATACCACAGGGAAGCCACCCACCATGGCGATGGCTCCACAGTTGATGGGATTGATAGGATTGCCTAACAGCATGTTGACAACGGTGATGCCTACGCCCCAGATGAAGCATGCCCACACGCTGGCTGTGGTGACGCCACGCCAGTAGAGTCCTAACATAAAGGGAGCGAGGAAGGCTCCTGCCAATGCACCCCACGAGATGCCCATCAGCTGGGCAATGAATGTGGGCGGATTCAGCGCTATCAGCAGTGAGATGGCGATGAAGAACATGATGAGCACGCGCATCACCACCACCTTACGACGCTCAATCTTCTCGGCTACGATATCGTCGATGTTGCCATCCTCCACTTCACCGGGTGCTGACTTCTTGTCGCGGTAGATGAGGTCGAGTGTCATTGTCGAGCTGGACGTGAGCACGAGCGATGCCAGCGTAGACATAGACGCTGAGAGTACCAGCAGTACGACGAGGGCGATGAGCACGTCGGGCAGTGTCACGAGCATCGATGGTACGATGCTGTCGAATGCCAGTTTGCCGTTGGGCAGCACGGGAGGCATGCCGAACAGACGGCCAAAGCCTCCGAGGAAGTAGCAGCCGCCCGCCACAACCAGTGCGAAGACGGTGGATATGATGGTGCCACGCTTGATGGCGCTCTCGTCGGTTATCGAGTAGAACTTACCCACCATCTGTGGCAGTCCCCAGGTTCCCAATGATGTCAGGATAACCACTCCCAGCAGGTTCCAGGGGTCGGGACCAAAGAGTGTGGCAAAGCCGCCATTCACCGTAGCATCAGCATCGCTGGGTAGTGCCGCCATCTTCTCAATAGCTGTCGAGAAACCACCCTGTACATTGAGCACCGCCACGATGATGGCCACAATGCCAAAGAGCATGATGATACCCTGTATGAAGTCGTTCATCGCCGTCGCCTTATAGCCGCCTAAGATGACGTAGACAGCCGTCAGGATGGCCATGATGACCACGCAATACTCGTAGGGGATGCCAAAGCCCATCTCAAAGAGTGTCGAGATACCTTTATACACACCGGCGGTATAAGGGATGAGGAACACGAAAGCGATGATGGAGGCTGCTACGCGCAAGCCCTGGTCGCTGAAACGTGTGCCGAAGAAGTCGGGCATGGTGCGGCTCTCGATGTGTTGCGTCATCAGCTTCGTGCGCCGTCCTAACACTATCCAGGCGAGCAAGGAGCCTATCACGGCATTGCCCACGCCAATCCATGTGGATGAGAGACCGTATTTCCAACCGAACTGTCCGGCATAGCCTACGAAGACTACTGCAGAGAAATAAGAGGTGCCATAGGCAAAGGCCGTCAGCCAAGGACCAACGGCACGTCCGCCCAATACGAAACCATCGACACTGCTGGCCTGTTTACGGGTGTAAAGTCCGACGCCAATCATCACGGCCAGGAAGATGAGGGTAAGAAGTATCTTAATGAACATGGTTTATTTCTTTTTAGCGTAATCAAAACGAATCTGCATCTGAGCCATGATGGCGTGGTTGGCACCATGCACAAACTGGCCTTCCTGCGTATAAGCACTCTTGTAGACATACTGCAGCTGCACACGGCACTTCTTGTAGAACCAGTACTGCACACCGGCTATCGCCTTGTGCTGGTCCATGCCTAACGACGTGTTGAAATTGAAGAAGTCGTAAGACCCTACCAACTCGACACCCTTGCCCACAGGAACGGCTCCCGTGACGTAGGCACCACGACTGGTGGCACAGCCGTCCTTGCCTTCCAGATATTCACCATGCATGTTGAAGCCGGCAGACTTATAGTCGAAACCCACCGTCCAGCGGTTGCGCTTGTAGTTGTCGCCTTCGTGGATATCGGGATTGTACAGCGAGTTGGCGATGGCATGTCCGCGGCCAATCTGTCCGGTGGCCACGAGGTTCAGTCCTTTCACGGGACGATACTCCAGTCGTCCGATGAAGTCTTTCTCCTTGTTGCCGTCTTTCTTGTTGATGCCCTGTCCGTTCATCACCTCCAGCTCGTAGCGTAGCTTACCGTTGTTGGTCTCGCCGAAGATGGAGAGTCCGAGGTCACGTCCGTACTGCACGCCCAGCAGCGGGTCGCTGCCACATCCCGTCAGATAGGTCACGCCCTCTGAGTAGACATCGATGGCTTCCATAGCAGTAGGGGAGAGCGGATTCTCCAGCGAGAGTCCGTTCTTAAACTGACCTAAGCGGACGGTCAGCGCCTTGTTGCGGGTAAAGCGATAGTCGGTATAAAATTCCTGTACGACACTCGAGAAGTCGTGCATGAAGAGGAACGACCAGCGGTCGGTGATTTGGGCGTTGGCCCAGAAGAGAACGCGTTTCAGTTCGAAGGTGGGCGTGTCCTCGCCACCTTTGTGTGTGTAGTTGAAACCACCCTGTGCATATCCGTGCAGCTGGATGCGTTCCGACAGCTCCTTCAGCAGGTCGCTGTCATTGTTGTCTTGTCCCATAGCGGCAGTGCTGCTGAAAACAGCCAGCAGGACGGCTAAGGTGACACTCTTGGAAAATGATTGATGCATAGTTTTTATTGTTTACTTTGTGTTGGTTTGTTTTTGACGATATATTTCTGATAGTATGTAATCAGCAGTGTGGTCATGGGCAGCGCGATAATCATGCCTAAGATGCCCAGCAGGGCTCCCCAGATGGAGAGCGACAACAGGATGATGGCAGAGTTGAGTCCCATCACCTTTCCCATAATTCTTGGGGTGAGGATGGTGTCCTGAATCGCCTGTACGACGGCAAACACGATGAGTGCGCCCAGCATGATGAGCCAGAAACTCTCGCCCGTGTCGGCAGCCTTGACGACGGCCAGTAGGATGGTCGGTATGAATCCCACCAGCTGCAGGTAAGGCACCATGTTCAGCAGTCCGATAAACATACCCAGGCCGATGGCCATAGGGAAGTCGATAATCAGGAACCCGATGCTGAACAGCACGCCCACGCAGATGGCTACCAGACCCTGTCCGCGGAAATACTTGTTCATGCCCTGCTCCACGTCTTTCACCAGTTGGATAGCGAATTTGCGGTAGCGGTGGGGCAGCATCTCCACCCAACCCTCTGAGAACGCTTCGTAGTCGAGCAGGATGAAGAGGGTGTAGATGATGACCATTGTCAGCATGAACACGCTCGAGAGGATGTTGAGCGACTGTGCGATGACGTTCCACACCTTTGGCACCGCCTGCTTGACCGAGTCGATGAAGCCCTCCTGAGTGACGAGCGCCTTGACATCATCGGCCTTCACATTCTCGTGGATGAATTCTTCTATCATGTTGGGGATGTTGCTCATGAATTCATCGTGCGACACGTAGGCGATGATGAGGTCATTCACGCGGCCACCTTCTTCGATGATGGGAGGTATCATCAGCAACCCAAGTCCTGCCAGCATGATAGCCACCACGATGAACGTGCAGAGGATGCCTACTATACGGAACTTCAGCTTGCAGCGATATTGGAAGAAGCTGACCATAGGGAACAAGATGTAGGCGATGAGCCAGGCCAGGAAGAAAGGCAGCAACACGCCGCTGAGGTAGTTGAGCAGCATAATGAGCCCTACGATGGCTACGGCTGTCAGTCCACCCCGCACAAAACTATCGAAAGTAATCTTCTTTTGTTCCATAACGACTGCAAAGGTACAAATAAAATAAAAAATAGGAAATAAAAAAACAAATAAATTCGTATCTTTGTGCCATGAAAATAGAACCGATAGCATTTTTTCATTCCCCCTTCACCTCGAAGTTTGGCATACCACGCCAGAGTGGCATCGTCAGCGAACTGCGCGGCACCATCCGCTTTTCGCCCGCTTTTGCCCATGCGGAAGCCCTGCGTGGGTTGGAGCATTACGACTACCTGTGGCTCATCTGGGGCTTCTCAGAGAATGTAGATGCCGTGAAGCATGCCACCGTGCGCCCTCCTTTGCTGGGTGGCAACGAGCGCATGGGGGTGTGGGCCACACGGTCGCCCTTCCGTCCTAACAACTTAGGTCTCTCGTCGGTGCGCATCGCTGCCATCGACCTGAAGACGCCGAGTATCGAGGTGTTAGGTGCCGACCTGATGGATGGCACACCGATTTACGACATCAAGCCCTATCTGCCCTATGTCGACAGCCATCCTGAGGCACGTGGCGGATTTACCGATGAGCATGAGTGGAAACAGTTACGGGTGGACATGCCTGCAGCGTTGCGAGCGTTGCTGTCCGAAGCTGATGCGACGGCGTTGGAAAAGACACTCGCCTTAGACCCTCGTCCGCACTATCATGAGGACGATGGCCGCCAGTACGGTATGCCTTTCCGTGGGCTGGATGTGGTCTTTGTGGTGACGGATGGTGTACTGCGCGTCCTCCGCTGGGTTACATCTCCTTCTCCAACTGGTTGCTCCACAGATATTTGCGCGTCTCGTGGATAATCACACTGCTCAGTGCCAGTATCGATATCAGGTTAGGAATGGCCATCAGCGCATTCATGCAGTCGGCCAGGTTCCACACGATGTCGAGGTTCATCACGCTGCCGAAGAAGATGGCGATGATGTAGAGCACCCGGTAAACAATCACCCAACGGTGACCCTTCAGGTATTCTACGGCACGTTCGCCATAATAGCACCAGCCCAGGATGGTGGAGAAGGCAAAGGTCAGCAGTCCGAACGTCAGCAGTGGTGTGCCCACGATGGGAATCTTGGCGAAGGCCACCTTCGTCAGCACGGCACCATTCTCGAACGTGATGTCAGGATAGGCCAGCACACTGCTTACGATGACGATGCCCGTCAAGGCACAGATGATGACGGTATCCCAGAACGTGCCTGACGACGATACCAGCGCCTGACGCACGGGGTTGCGTGTCTGTGCGGCGGCTGCCACGATGGGTGCGGAGCCCAGTCCCGACTCGTTGCTGAACAGGCCTCGCGCGATACCGAAGCGGGCTGCCATCATGACGGTAGTGCCCACAAAACCGCCGCCTGCTGCCTGCGGACTGAATGCCGACTCGCCAATCAACTTGATGGCAGGCCAAACATATTCGGCATTGACACCTATTATATATATACAGCCTAACACGTAGAATACGGCCATGAAGGGTACCAGCATCGAACAGACGCGGGCGATGCTCTTCACACCTCCGATGACGACGGCTCCCGTCAGCAGGCTGACCACAATGCCTGTGATGGCGGGCGAGATGTGGTAGGCTTCAAACGATAGGGTGGAGATGGCGTTAGCCTGTACGGTATTGCCGATGCCAAACGACGCACAGGCGGTGAAGATGGCAAACAGGACGGCGAGCCACTTCATGCCCAGCCCCAGCTCCAGCGCATACATCGGACCGCCAATCATCTTGCCCTCAGGCGTCTTCTGGCGGTATTCGATGGCTAATAGTCCCTCGGCATACTTGGTCGAGATGCCGAACACACCCGTCAGCCAGCACCAGAGCACGGCGCCAGGGCCTCCCAGTGCAATGGCGGTAGCCACACCGATAATGTTTCCCGTTCCGATGGTGGCAGCCAGTGCGGTAGCCAGCGAACCGAACTGCGACACGTCGCCCTGCGCGTCAGGGTCTTTTTTGATAGAGAGTTTGATGGCGGTGAAAATCTTTCGCTGTGGGAAGCGCAGGATGATGGTCAGGTAGAGATGCGTGCCCAGCAGGAGGATAATCATAGGCCATCCCCACAGCAACGAGCTGAAGTCGGTCAGGAAGTCGTTTATTCGGTCCATTGTATCTTGATATGTTCGTAACCCATAGTCTTCATCATGTGGCGGAACTGGGCATCGCCGTTCTGCCGTGCGCTGCGGATGTTCTCCGGCGTCACGCAGTGGCGCAGCATCTTCTGGTAGGCTTTTTTGTACAGCGCCTCGCGGTCTTCCGCCTTCCAGCGTCCGCTCTCGTGGAAACTCTTGGTACGCGCCTCGTCGATGAAGTCGCGGTCCAGCAGGTCTATCTTAGGCAGCGTCACCTCGATGCTGTCGCCCGACGCCTTCATCCAGCCGGGCTCCACCTGGTGCATGTTGATGCCTAACCGTACGGTACCATAGTAAATGCGTACTAATTGGTCGTCCGAGAAGATGCCTTTTCGGACGGTGTCCACCAGTTCTTCGTCGGCAATGGCCAGAAATTCCCATTCGCCGATGGCCTTGATGCTCTCTATCTGCTCAGGGGTGACGTTGATTTGCTCGTCTACGTCGATGCTGACCTCCGTCTTCTTCACCGACTGCACCAGCCACGTCAGCAGTACGACGGCAGCGATGGCGGCAGCCAGCCAAAGGGTATATTGCTTCTTCCACTTCATCATTTTTCAAGACTTGAGTTAATCAGTTGTCGGATGCTCAGATTCTTACGGAAGGCGATGGTGATGTTCTCCTCCCGATAGCCCATCTGCGTCAGCATCGGCACCAGCACGCGGGCGGCATTGGCCTGTGCGGTGGGCAGGATATCCATGTGTGCTACGTTGTCGAGGATGGCTTTCCGTCCTTGCTGCTCGTAGCTGGTCAGCTCCTTGTCGGTGAAGCGTGAGCGCGTCAGCCCCACATACTCCTTCACCTCCTTCTGGTTGATTTTCGTGCTGGTCAGCGTCACCTTCGGGTCGGGCAGCAGGATGGTGATGCGGTCGCCATTGCGCTCGATGTTATCCTCCGAGAAGTCGCTGAAGTCGATGTAGGCTTTCAGCGTGGCGTCCATGGGGATGGCTATCTTGCGCTCACCCAATGGCAGCTTGATGTCGAAGTCCTTTTGCAGCAGGTTGCCCTTCAACCTGACCACGTCGTCGTGCGTCACAATCTTGTGGATATGATATTCCGTGGTGTACAGCCGCGAGGTCTTTTGTATCTGTATGACTAAGTTGGGCAGTGTGTCGGTCACCGTCGGCACCGCCTCTTCCGTCTGCTCCTGTTCCGACGAACAGGCACCCGTCAGCATGGTCAGAATGGCCAAAAACAAAGTGTATCGTTTCATTTCTTGGAATAATTGCCCACAAAGATATGAATTTTTCGTCAAAATGACGATAAAAAGCAATTTTTTTTGTACTTTTGTCAGCAGAAACGATACAACTGATTATGAAACAAATGCTGACTATCGCCCTTCTTGGCATCTTGCTGATGCTGACGGCATGTGGCGAAAAGAAAAAGAGTGATAACATCATAGCTCCGCGTGTGGAGAAGGTAAAGCCCAAGGCTCCCATCCGCATGTCGGAATATAGCAACGAAATTCCTGTTGACTGGATAGGTAAAACCTATCAGGTCGTCATCAGTCGCGCGCCCTCCGACTCGCTGTCTAAGGTCAAGGACGAGACGGGGCAGGAGTTTGTTGATAACATCTTTACGCTGAAGGTGAAGCGCTCGGATGGCTCTGTGTTTTTCAATCGTTCATTCACCAAACATACGTTCAGTGCCTATCTTGACGACGATTTCCGTAAGACGGGCATCTTCGAGGGCTTTGTGTTCGACAAGGCCGATGGCGACTGGCTCGTGTTTGGCGCCAGCGTAGGTCATCCGCAGACCGATGAGTACATCCCGCTGGTCATCCGTCTGTCACGCATGGGTGAGCTCATCATCAAGCGCGACGTGCAGATGGATACCGAGAGCGTTGATGCTGGGGAAGACTAAGTTGGCACCCTCTTGCAGCAGCATGACGTCGGGCAACGGACCGGTATTGACGGCTATCGTGAAGCAACCAGCTGCTACGGCAGCCCTGACACCTAATGGCGCATTCTCTACGACGATGGATTCCCACGGCCTGACGTTGCATTTCTCCATCCCTTTCAGGTAAGGCTCAGGGTTGGGCTTGCCGTGGCTGACATCATTGGCGGTGACCATCAGCTCCGGAGTCACCAGTCCTTCGAGGTCGCTGGTCAGCTTGTCCAGCAGCACGTGCTGCGCACTCCCCGTCACCACACATATCTTCAGCCCGCAGGCTTTGATTTGCTGCATCAGCTCCTTGATGCCTGGCATGAGCTGCGCGGGAGCACAGGCGGCAAACAGCTCCGACTTATGGGCGTACATCCGTGAGGCCTCCTCGTCGCTCAGCTCGCGGCCCCATTGTTGGCGTGCCAGCAGCCGGATGGTCTCCACACCGCGCATCCCCTCGTACTCGTAGGCTCCGCTCAGCGGCATATCCAGTCCGTAGTCGCTCATCGCCTCGTGCCAGCTGGTGGCGTGGTTGGGCATCGAGTCGTAGATGACTCCGTCCATATCAAAAAGAACGGCTTTCGGGCTGAACTGCCCGAAGCCGTGACTTTTTAAGTAATTGATAATTGACAATTGACAATTGACAATTTTTCCCATTCCCATTATCCAATTCCTAATTATCTATTATCCATTATCAATTATCCATTGTCAATTAATTCTCATTTCTCATTTGCCAATCTGGCTTTAATCGCTTTCGTCTCCTCCTCATATCCAGGCTTCTCCAACAGCGCAAACATATTCTTCTTGTAAGCCTCTACACCAGGCTGGTTGAAGGGGTTCACACCCAGCAGGTTGCCGCTGATGCCGCAGCTGATTTCGAAGAAGTAGATGAGCTGTCCCAGATAGTAGGCATTCAGCTCAGGCACTGATACGCGGATGTTGGGCACACCGCCGTCCACGTGAGCTAAACGAGTTCCCAGCTCAGCCATCTTGTTCACCTCGTCCACACGCTTGCCAGCCAGGAAGTTCAGACCGTCCAGATTCTCCTCGTCACTGGGGAAGAGCAGCTGGCGGTTAGGCTTCTCGATGGAGATGACCGTCTCGAAGATGGTGCGCTCGCCGTCCTGAATCCACTGTCCCATGGAGTGCAGGTCGGTGGTGAAGTCTACCGATGCGGGGAAGATACCCTTCTTGTCCTTACCCTCCGATTCGCCGTACAGCTGCTTCCACCATTCAGAATAGTAGTGCAGCTTAGGCTGATAGTTCACCATGATTTCTATCTTCTTGCCTGCCTGATACAGACCGTTGCGAACGGCAGCATACTGGGCAGCGATGTTCTCCTCGAAAGGCACGTCCTTGCCGCAAGCCTTCTCCATCTCCTGCGCACCGGCAACCAGCTGCTTGATGTCGAAACCGGCACAGGCGATAGGCAGCAGACCGACGGGCGTCAGCACTGAGAAACGGCCACCCACGTTGTCGGGGATGATGAAGCTCTTGTATCCCTCCTTGTCGGCACATGTACGGGCGGCACCCTTCTTGGCGTCTGTCACAGCCACAATAACCTCCTTGGCGGCTGCCTTGCCCATCTGAGCCTCACACTGCTTCTTCAGCAGACGGAAGGTCAGCGCGGTCTCCGTCGTCGTACCCGACTTCGAGATGTTGATGACACCAAACTTCTTACCCTTCAGGTATTCCGTCATCTCTGAGAGATAGTCCTCACCGATGTTATTACCGGCAAAGAGGATGACAGGGCTTTTGCCGTCCTGTACCAGCCAGGCGAACGAGTTGCCTAAGGCTTCGATGACGGCGCGGGCACCCAGGTATGAACCGCCGATGCCGGCAACAACGATGGCCTCGCACTTCTCGCGCAGCGTCTTTGCCGTAGCCTCCACCTCGTCGAGGAACTGCGGGGTGATGCTGCTGGGCAGATGCAGCCATCCTAAGAAATCGTTACCAGGACATGTACCGTCCTCCAAAGCCTGCTGTGCGGCCTTTACCTTTGGCTCGAAAGCCTTTACTGCGCCTGCCTCCAGGAAACAAGCGGCCTTTGTGATGTCAAGTTTAATGTTACTCATTGTTTTGTACTTTAGTAATAATCAGAATATTGGTACAAAATTACAAATAATGCCGCAACTTCAACCCTCTTTGATGGTTAAATAACATTAATTCCACCGTAATTAAAAGAACATGAGGGCTTCAGCCATCTCAATGATTCATTATTTTGCGTCGTAAGTCTGGTAGACCAGATAGTAGCTGTCGGCTAGGACGGAAAAGTGATTGGCAAGTGACTCGTTTAGGGTTCCTTGCCACCATTCTTTGTAGGCATAGGAGTTCCATTTAAGTCCTTCTGACCGCAGACGTGTGCTGCCAAAGTTGAAGATGCTCACTTGTTGGCCAGAGAAGGACTGGAAAGTACGGTCGCCTTGTGAGGGACTGAAGAATCCGTGGTCGGTGAACATGGTGCCGCTGATACCCATTTCCCTGAAGTAGCGCATCAGCAGGGCGATGTTGCCTAAGGTGTGGTCTTCGCGCAGCCCCGTGCATCCCAGGTAGGCTATTCTCTGCCACCCTTGCCGCAGGCAGTAAAGGGTTGCTTTGGTCAGGTCGTTGTCTTCTTGTTCGTCTATTTGGATGAATTTGCCCCGGCAGACATCAGGAACGGAGTCACCATCGCCGATGATGACATCTGCTTCGGGATAATGGCTGACGGCACCATCGCAGGCAATGACGTGTTTCGCCCTGTTTAGGATGCTGAGCGGAACGGGATGCGTCGGAAACGAGCCGTTGGCCAGGATGACGATGTCAGGCAGTTCTTTCATGCTTCTTGGGTTTTTGCCATTTTCTTCCACTTCTGATAGCCGGCTATGGCAATCATGACATAGAGACCGTAAAGCATGGCTTTGAAGGGAATACCTTTTTGTATATAGAGGAAGGTACAGACGACATCGACGACAATCCAGAACAGCCACTGCTCCACATATTTACGTGCCAGTGCCCACAAGCCTACGAACGACAGGGCATTGGTGAACGAGTCGAGCACGGGTACTGTGGAATTGGTCCAGGTAATGAGGACGTAATAGGTAGCGCCCCACGCCACGAGGAAGAAGGCGAGGGTAGGGAGATACCTGTGAAGTGGCATGTGGGTGATAGGCAGTTCCTTTTTCTCCCCTTTTCCCCACTTCCATGCGATATAGCCGTAGATGGCTGCTGCTGTGTAGTAGCAAGCCATGCCAGAGTCGCCATACAGCCCATGACTCCAATACAGGTAGATGTCGAGTGCAGGCATAATAATACCTATCACCCAAAGGGCAATATGCGCACGATACTCCAGCCAGATATAAATCAGGCCGAGTATCGTGGTCAATATGTCAAGCCAATCGAGCGTCATTTATATTAAAAGTTTACCGACACGTGCGCCATCATGTTAAAAGGTGCAGAGGGAGCAAAGCCTGCCTCATATTGGTCGGAGGTGTCCCAGCCTGTGGCAACCACCTTGCCGTCCACTTTGTCGTAGCATGGAGCTGCCCATCCGTTGTTGTCGTACTTGGCAGAGAACAGGTTGTAGAGCGTTACCCCCACCGTGACATCCTTCATTCCGAGCTTCGGCAACTTGAATTGGTACGATAGGTCGATGTTGGTCGCAAAGTGTCCGTCGAGCATCATGCTCACATCTACAGGTTTCCCGTTGTCGTCCAGCGTCTGGTAGCTCTTGAAGCCGGTGTTCGTCAGATACAGGTCGCTGACGTACTGGCTCTGGATGCCGGCTTTGAGGCCCTTATAGGTAAAGGTGAAGATGTTGTTGGCTATCCAGTCGGGCGAGAAGGCCAGCGGCTGGTTGCCCAGGTTAGCCACGCTGCCGTCAGCTAATTGTACGGTGATGTCCTTCACGCGGTTCTTCGACCAGGTGGCGTTTACGTCCCAGCGGAACCAGTCGACAGGCTTCAGGGCAGCCTCCAGTTCTATACCCAGCCGATAGCTCTTAGGCATGTTCCGCGTGATGGCTTCGCCAATTTGGTCGATTTCTCCTGTCAGAACAAACTGGTCTTTATAGTTCATCCAGTAGAAGTTAGCACCAGCCGTGAATACCTCGCTCTGGTATTTGTATCCCACTTCCAGGTCGTTCAGCCGCTCAGCCTTGGGCATCTCCAGTTCAGCGTTCAGACTGTTCTGGAAGTTGTTACGCGTAGGTTCTTTGTGAGTAATGGCATACGACACAAAAACTTTGTGGTTAGGCGTGATGTCGTAGTTCAGACCGAACTTGGGATTGAAGAAGTCGAATGACTCTTTCATGTCATAGACGATGCGCTTGTTGACTTTCCAGTCGATTTCGTCGGTGGGACCAGTCATCTTCAGACCCACATGTCGGTATTGCAGGTCAACGTAGGCGTTCAGTCCGCGCAGGAACTCGTAACTTATCTTTCCATACACGTTGAAATCGGTCTTTTTTGTCTTGTCGCCGTAATATTGGTGGTTGGGCATCAGCGCGTCTACAGGGTTCTTCACCCATGTTACCAAGCCGTAGTGGTCGCCGTCATACTTGTTCCATCCACCTCCAAGGGTAGCTTGCAGGTTCTGACGGTTGTCGTAAACCAGCGAGGCTACCACGCCATAGAAGTCGTTATCCATCTTCTTCTGGCGCACCAGGTCGCTCTTAGCCCAAGTCATCTGGTTGTCCAAGTCGTATTCAAACAGGGTACGCTCGCGTTTGTATTCCTCGTAGTAGCCGTTGCCTTTGGTGTAGTGCAGGGCAGCGTTGAGGTTCAGGCCCTGCGTCAGTCGCAGGTTCCATATCAGTTGGTAGTTCTGCTGATGGTAGTTGTCCGTCTGGTTGTCGTAGTAGCGCCTGTTTCCCTCTGCATCGTAGTATTCGCCGCACGAGTTGTAGGTGCGACCATAGAGACTCTGCTCATACTTCGATGTGTAGTTCCATGCATGGTAAGTCTCCTCCACACCATTGAAGGTGATGAACTTCACCATGGTATTTTCGCCAAAATAGCCTGCTTGCAGGAAGTAGGAGTTCAACTTGGTCGACGCGCGGTCCAGATAACCTTTCGAGCCGATGTTCGACAGACGGCCCTGTATGCCCCAATGTTCGCCGATGAGTCCTGTGCCAAAGCGTAGCGTCTCCTTATGGCTGTAATAAGAACCTCCGCTCAGGTCCAGTCCGATGAAAGGCTCCGTGCCGATGTTCTCTGTCTGCATGTTCAGCGTAGCGCCGAAGGCTCCCGCGCCATTCGTCGATGTACCCACGCCGCGCTGAATCTGCATCGACTGCACGCTGCTGGCAAAGTCGCCCATGTTAACCCAATAGAGTTGAGCGCTCTCCGCGTCGTTCAGGGGAATGCCGTTGGCGGTGATGTTGATGCGCGACGGGTCTGTGCCACGCACACGCAGCGACGTGTAGCCAATGCCGTTACCGGCATCCGACGTCATCGTGACGCTGGGTGTTAGCGACAGCAGGTAAGGAACGTCCTGTCCGAAGTTCACGGCCTTCAGCTGTTCCTGGTTCATGTCTGTGAAGGCTACCGGTGTCTTGCGGGTAGCTCGTGTTGCCACCACCTGCACATCCTGCAACTCTACGCTTTTCAGCGTGTCTAACTCGACAGCCTGGGCTGTTGTCGCTCCCAGCAATGCCATCATGAAAATCTTTCTCATCTTTTACCTTATTTATTAATACTATGTAAAATAAGGGGGCAGAGTTTTCTCTATTCATCCCTACGTCGGTATTGTCCGCATCAGGTTTAGAGGGTATCATCTCAGCTGTCAACAGAACAGCACCCCTTGAAATCGGGTGCAAAGGTAGTAAAAAATTGATAATTGACAATTGATAATTGATAATTATTTCGTAATTTTGCAGCAAAATTATAGAATATGGATACTATTAAGAAACTTTTTGCCCAAAAACTGATGGATATCAAAGCCATCAAGCTGCAGCCTAACGAGCCTTTCACATGGGCTTCGGGCTGGAAGTCGCCCATCTATACCGACAACCGCAAGACGTTGGGCTTTGCCGATGTCCGCTCGTTTGTCAAACTGGAGCTCTGTCATCTGATTCAGGAGAACTTCCCCGAGGCTGAGGCTGTGGCTGGTGTGGCTACGGGAGCTATTGCCCAAGGTGCGCTGGTGGCCGACGAGTTAGGGCTGCCCTACTGCTATGTCCGTCCGAAGCCGAAAGACCACGGCATGGGTAATCAGGTGGAAGGTGAGCTGAAGAAGGGTGCAAAGGTCGTTGTGGTAGAAGACCTGATTTCGACGGGTGGCAGCAGTCTGAAGGCTGTCGATGCTCTGCGCCAGTATGGCGTCGAGGTTATTGGCATGGTAGCTTCGTTCACCTACGGCTTCCCTGTAGCAGAAGAGGCTTTCCGTGAGGCTGGTGTCCGTCTGATTACGCTGAGCGACTATGCTGCCGTGCTGGAGCAGGCTGCCGAGACGGGTTATATCAAGCCCGAAGAAATTGAAGTGTTGAACGAGTGGCGCAAGTCACCAAGTACGTGGAAGCAATGACAAAGTTTGAAAGTAGTGTTAAGCAGATACCCTATCCCGTAGAGGATGTGTATCGTAATATCAGTGATTTAAGCAATCTGGAGCGTGTCCGCGACCGTGTTCCTGAGGACAAGTTGAACAGTTTCTCCTTCGACAGCGACTCCGTCAGCGTCAATGTGTCGCCTGTTGGCGACCTGAAGCTCCGCATCATCGAGCGCGAGGAGAACAAGTGTGTGAAGTTCGAGACCGAGCAGTCGCCAATGCCCTTCAACCTGTGGATTCAGGTGCTCCCCGTCAGCGATACGGAGAGCAAGATGAAGGTGACGGTCAAGGCCGACATCCCCTTTATGCTCAAGGGAATGGTCTCAGGACCTCTGCAGGACGGCGTCGAAAAGATTGCCGATGCGTTGTCGAAAATTCCTTATGAAACGTTATAACGATATAACGAAAAAAACTATGGCAAACAAGCTTTGGGAAAAGAATTTCGAGGTGAATGCTGAGATAGAGCGGTTCACCGTAGGCCGTGACCGAGAGATGGACCTCTATCTCGCTCCGTACGACGTGCTGGGTTCGATGGCGCATATCACGATGCTCGAAAGCATCGGACTGATAGGCAAGGACGAGCTGCCCCTGCTGTTGGCAGAACTGAAGAATATCTACGCCGTATGCGAGCGCGGCGAGTTCGTGATAGAAGACGGTGTGGAGGATGTCCACTCGCAGGTTGAGCTGATGCTGACGCGCCGTCTGGGCGACATGGGCAAGAAAATCCACTCTGGCCGCTCACGCAACGACCAGGTGCTGGTCGACCTGAAACTGTTTACCCGCCATGAGTTGATGGAGGTGGCTGAGAGTGTGAAGGTGCTCTTCGACGAACTGATTCAGAAGTCGGAGCAGTATAAACAGGTACTCATGCCCGGCTACACGCATCTGCAGGTGGCCATGCCCAGCAGCTTCGGCCTATGGTTCGGCGCCTATGCCGAGTCGCTGACGGATGATATGCTGTTCCTCCAGGCGGCTTACAAGATGACCAACCGCAATCCGTTGGGCTCCGCAGCCGGTTATGGCTCGTCGTTCCCGCTGAACCGTCAGATGACCACCGACCTGTTAGGCTTCGACTCGATGGATTACAACGTGGTGTATGCGCAGATGGGACGCGGCAAGATGGAGCGCAACGTGGGTTTCGCTATCGCTACCATTGCCGGCACCATCGCCAAGATGGCCTTCGACGCCTGCCTGTTCAACTCGCAGAACTTCTCGTTCGTCCGTCTTCCCAAGGAGTGTACCACAGGTTCGAGCATCATGCCGCACAAGAAGAATCCTGATGTCTTCGAACTCATCCGTGCCAAGTGCAACAAGCTGCAGGCGCTGCCCCAGCAGGTGACGCTCATCATGAACAATCTGCCCGTAGGCTATTTCCGCGACCTGCAGATTATCAAGGAGGTGTTCCTCCCTGCCTTTGGCGAGCTGAAGGACTGCTTGCAGATGGCTGCCTATATTATTAATAAAATAGAGGTACGCGAGGATATTCTCGACAATCCGATGTACGACCCCATGTTCTCCGTCGAGGAGGTGAACCGTCTGGCAGCAGAAGGTATGCCTTTCCGCGATGCATATAAGAAGGTCGGTCTTGACATCGAGGCGGGTGTGTTCCGTCCTAACAAAGACATCCATCACAGCCACGAAGGCTCTATCGGCAACCTCTGTAACGACCGCATCCAGGCGCTGATGAATACTGCTCTCGAAGGTTTCGCCTTCGAGCGAGTAAAGGAAGCTGAAAAACAACTGCTGCGATGAAAAAAGTATTATTGTTTGCTTGCCTGTCGGCATTGTTGGCGGGATGCGGCGCACAGGATACTATCAGCAGGCAGTATCGCTGCTTCTTCATCTTCAGCTATACCGACCATCCTACCAGCATTCTGTTCAGTACGGTGCAGAATCCCGGCTGCTACGCCATCGTGACGACGCGAGGCGACGGCAGCTCGTCAACTCGTCACGTCTATGTGCGTCCCAACAACGGCACCAACTCGACGGAAGACAACCTGATACGCACCGCTCCTGAAAACAACTACCGCTACGAGCTGGGGGCGAACAACGAGATAGGGCTGATTATCGGACTGTCGAACTTCAGCGGCCTGAAGGCCTATGACGGCATCTGTCCTAACTGCCCCACGCTGACGCCGTTGCGCTGGACGGGCAACTTCCAACACGTCAGCTGCAGCAAGTGCAGCCGAGTGTATGCGCTCGAGACGGGAAACATCACGCAAGGCGACGAGGGCAACAGCCTTTTCCTCTATAATTGCGCCTTTGATGGTGTGCTATTACGTGCCTGGAACTGAAAAATACTATTTTTTTCCTGTATTTATTTCTTTGTTATTCCTTTTTTTTGTACCTTTGCACACGCTAACGGCTGCCGCGATGGTGGAATGGTAGACACGAGGGACTTAAAATCCCTTGGCTATTGCAGCTGTGCGGGTTCGAGTCCCGCTCGCGGCACGAAGCTATTCGTAAAGGTTTTATGAAGACGAAAGCTTTTTTCTCCCTATGTGCTTTTTTAGCGCTGCTGTTGCTCTCCTCTTGTGGAAGTGACAACGGCAAGTTTAAACTTGAAGGGCGCTTGCGCCACATGAATCAGGCGGAGTTCTGGGTCTACAGCCCCGACGCTGGCATTGCCGGCTTCGATACGATACCGGTACGCAATGGCCGTTTCTCCTACGAACTGGAGTTGCCTAACCCTGCCACGCTGGTCATCATCTTCCCCAACTATTCTGAACAGCCTGTCTTTGCCGAGCCCGGTGGCAGTGTTTACATCAAAGGTGACGCGTCGAACATGCGCGAGATGATTATCGAGGGCACAGAGGATAATGAGCTGATGACGGAGTTGCGCATGGACCTGAACGAGACGGTTCCTCCTGATGTTCCCAAGGTGGTTCGTCACTTTATCGAGGAGCATACGACATCGCTTGCCAGCATCTATCTGCTGAAGCGCTATTTCATACAGAACCCCACCCCGGACTATAAGACGGCTCAAAAGCTGACCAGCCTGTTGTTGAAGGATAATTTGGGAAATGGCCAGCTCATCCAGTTGCAGAAACAGCTGCCTCGACTGCAAGGCGGTGCGCTGAAGAGTAAGATTCCCGCTTTTGTGGCTTATGATGTGAAAGGGAAGAAGGTGACGGAGAAGTCGCTCAACGGTAAGCTGAATGTAGTGTCGGTATGGGCGTCGTGGAGTTATCAGAGTACTGATATGCAGCGACGCCTGCAGAGTCTGCACAAGAAGTACGGCGACAAGCTGGCGGTGTTGAGTATTTGTCTCGACGGGCGTCCTGCCGACTGTAAGCAGCGCGTCGAACGCGATTCTCTGAAGTGGCCAACGGTTTGCGACGGCCGTCTTTGGGACACGCCTCTGCTCATCAAGCTCGGACTGTCTGACGTCCCTGCCAATCTCCTGATTGACGAGAAGGGTGTTGTCATCGACCGCAACATCCAGCCTGACAAGCTGGAGGAAGTCATTAACAAAGAGATGCTGAAACGAAAGGTTGATGCATTGCTGAAGTAGTAATTCAAGTCATTATACAATGAAGAAGATAATCCTTTTAGTGCTGAAGATTGTGGGTGGAACGACACTTGGCATTCTCCTGCTCATTGGTGCAGCTCTCCTCTTGTTGAATACCTCTTTCGTACAGAACTCACTCCTTCAGGAGGCCGTCGTCATGCTCAAGGAACGGTTGCAGACCGAGGTCAGCATCGACAAGATTAGCATCAATTTCTTCGGTCAGGATGTCAGACTCATGGGCGTTAATGTCGAAGACCAGCAACACCGCCGCCTGCTTCATCTCGACGAGCTGGGTGTAGAGGTCGACCTCTGGCCGCTGATGCGCCATGAGGTGAAGGTGGTCGATGCCAAGGTGAAGGGTCTCGAGGCCAATCTGCTGAAGTCCGACTCCGACTCCGTGGCTAACTTCCAGTTCATTGTTGATGCCTTCAAGAAAAAGAAGCCTGTCCGCGACAGCCTCCCTGTCCGCGACAGCGTGAAACCCAAGAACAAGCTCAATATCGATGTCGACAGGGTTTGGCTCGAACGCATCAAGGTCAAGTATAACCAGCAGGAGGCTCAGCTGGGCAGCCTGCTCTTCCGCAAAGGCAGCAATGGGCGTATGATTGCCGAGATACGCGACCTGCAGTCGGCTTGGGTTCAGAATACCAAGAAAGGCCCTGTTGACACTCAGCTGCGCATCGGCCTGGTAAACATCCTCGATATGAAGGACCGTCGACAGCTGGAAATCAGTCAGCTGCGCTATATCACCGACAACCGCAAACCCCGTAAGAACGCCGGCAAACCCAAGCGCGGATTCTTCGACGTAGGCCATTTCAATCTGACGGCACATCTGAATGTCCGTCTGGAACATCTGGCTAAGGATAGCGTTGTCGCTGTCATCACCGACATGACGGCGGTCGACTCCATGTCGGGCATCGACGTGCGCAACCTGAAGACGCGTGTCGAGGCCAACAAGCAGGTGGCTCATCTGAAGCAGTTCTCTATCAGTCTGCCCAATACCACGCTGAACATCGACGCCGCAACGTTCCAGCTGCCCAGCAAGAAACAGGGTCGTAAGCTGGCCTTTACCACGTCGCTCATCAAGGGACGTACCCTGCTGAAAGACATCTCCCGCACCTTCGCCCCTGTGCTGAAGGGCTTCAACGAGCCCTTGCTGCTACAGCTGCGCATGAGCGGCAACGACGAGAGCATGCAGTTCCGCAACGTCAAGATTAACACCCCGAAGAACGACCTGACCATCCAGGCTTCGGGCTTTATCAGCGGCCTGAAGGACAAGTATAAGCTGCAAGTCCACTTCGACGTCCACCGCATGCTGGCCAAGGTGGGTTCTGCCGAGCGTATCATCAGCCAGTTCCCCGTCAAGAAATACATGATGAAGCAGGTCAACAACCTGGGAAATATCAGCTATACCGGACGTTTCGACGTGCTGTGGAAGCGTGAGCAGTTTGCCGGCCAACTGTCCACCGCCGTCGGCAAACTCAATTTCGATTTTGCCCTCGACGAGAACAACAAATACGTCTTAGGCTCCGTGCGCACCGACTCGCTCCATTTCGGTAAGGCGATGGACATGCCCGACATCAAGAAGGTGGCTTTCAAGGCCGACTTCAAGTTCGACATCTCGAAGCCCCGAACAGCCATCATGCGTAGGAAGGTGGGTGGAAAACTGCCGATGGGCGAGGTGCATGCCGAAGTCTATGAGGCGAAATACAAGTTGCTGCATGTCCGTAACACCGTCCTTACCCTGAAGAGCAACGGTGCCATTGCCGAAGGTAAAGTCGACGTTCGCGGCAAGCGTGTCGACCTGCTCTGCTCCTTCTCGTTCACCAACACCAACGAGATGAAGAAGACCAAGATTAAGCCCAGCATCAAGTTCCATGGTCTCTCTGATGAGGAAAAGGCCAAGCGCGAAGCCCTGAAACAACAGAAGGCCGACGAGAAAGCTGCCCGCAAGGCTGCCAAGGCCGAAGAAAAAGCCGCCAAGGATGCTGAGAAAGCTGCCCGCAAGGCTGCCAAGGCCGACGAGAAAGCTGCCCGCAAAGCCGCCAAAGAGGCCGAGAAAGCCGCTAAGAAGGCTGCCAAGGAAGCAGCAAAGAATGCTCAGTAAGGGCAGGCGATATCAAATTCCGCGTTCAGCCCAGTCGCCACGGTCGAGGTTCCGGTAGCCGATGGCTTCGGCGATATGTACAGACTCCACCTTTTCCGAACCAGCCAGGTCGGCAATGGTGCGGGCTACTTTCAGGATGCGGTTATAGGCGCGGGCGGAAAGCTTCAGCCGCTCCATCGCCATGCGGAGCATCTCCAACGAGGTGGCATCGGGCTCGGCAAATTCGCGGAGCATGCGTTCGGTCATCATGGCGTTGCAGTGGATTCCCTTAAAGGTCTTGAAGCGCTCCTCCTGAATCTTACGGGCACGGATGACACGCTCACGAATCTTTTCCGACGGCTCTCCCGGCTGCATCTTGCTGAGCTCAGAGAAGGGGACGGCCTGTATCTCGCAATGGATATCGATGCGGTCGAGCAGCGGTCCGCTGATTTTGTTCATGTAGCGTTGTATCTGTCCGGGTGTGCAGGCGCAGCTGTGTGTCGGGTCGCCGTAGTAGCCGCAAGGACAGGGATTCATCGAGGCGATGAGCATGAACGAGCACGGATATTCCACACTATATTTCGCACGGCTGATGCTGATTTTACGGTCTTCCAGCGGTTGGCGCAGCACTTCCAGTACCGAGCGCGACAGCTCAGGCATCTCGTCGAGGAACAACACACCGTTATGCGCCAGCGAGATTTCCCCAGGCTGCGGATTCTGTCCGCCGCCAACCAGTGCGACCTGCGAGATAGTGTGGTGCGGGGCGCGGAAGGGTCGCTGGCTAATCAGACTCGTGTCGCGGTCCAGCTTGCCGGCTACCGAGTGTATCTGTGTGGTCTCCAGACTCTCCGCCAGCGACAGCGGGGGCAGGATGGAAGGCAGACGCTTGGCCATCATCGACTTACCGCTGCCCGGCGGACCTATCATGATGAGGTTGTGACCGCCTGCCGCCGCCACCTCCAAGGCTCGCTTCACGCTCTCTTGGCCGCGCACGTCGCTGAAGTCGAGCTCGTAGTGGTTCTGCTGTTCGTAGAATTCCTTGCGCGTGTCAATCATAGTAGGTTGGTAGCTCGTGTCGCCATTCATGAAGTTGATGACGTCCATCAGCGTGTCCATGCCATAGACCTCCAGCTGGTTGACGACAGCCGCCTCACGGATGTTCTGCTTGGGGACTATCAGCCCCTTGAATTTCTCCGCACGGGCTCGGATGGCGATGGGCAGCGCACCGCGAATGGGCTGCAAGTGGCCGTCAAGTCCCAGCTCGCCTACCATCATATATTGGCTGGCCAGGTCGCTCTCCACTTTCGCGTTGGCCGCCAGTATGCCGATGGCCAGTGGCAGGTCATAGCCCGAACCCTCTTTCTTGATGTCGGCAGGCGACAGGTTGACGGTGATGTCCATCGTGGGCATCTTAAAGCCGTTGTTCACCAACGCCGCCTTGATGCGGTCGTAGCTTTCCTTGACGGCGGTGTCGGCCAGTCCTGTCAGGTGGAACTGCACGCCACGCGACATGCTGACCTCGCAGGTGACGGTGGTCACCTCTAGTCCGTTGACGGCTGCGCAATAGGTTTTTACTAACATCTTGTCCTTTTTTCCGTGCAAAGATATGAAATTTCCGCGAAAATGATTACCTTTGCAGACAATAATTTAACTACTTGACGCTATGAAACGAATCTTTTTTGCCTTTTTCCTCCTGCTGTGCAGCGCTCACGTGCTGATGGCCGAGAATTATCCTTACCGTAGTGACTATCTTTGGGTCACCGTTCCCGACCATGCCGACTGGCTTTACCAGACGGGCGAGAAGGCTACCGTCGAGGTGCAGTTCTATAAATATGGTATTCCGCGCGATGGCGTGGTGGAGTGGGAGGTAGGTACCGACCTGCTGCCTGCCGACCAGCGGGGCAGCGTCACGCTGAAGAACGGACGTGCCAAGATTAACATGGGAACTGCCAAGAAACCCTGTTTCCGCGACCTGCGCCTGAAGCTGACGCTCGACGGCAAGACCTACCAGCATCACGTGAAGGTGGGCTTCTCTGCCGACAAGATACAGCCGTTCACCCAGGAGCCTAACGATTTCTGGTCGTTCTGGCAGCAGCAGAAGGCTGAGGCTGCCAAGTTCCCCCTGCACTATACCAAGGAGTATGTCAAGGAGCTCTCCAACGAGAAAGTCGACGCCTACCGGCTGAAGATAGACCTCGACCGCTCGCGCCATGCGTTCTATGCCTATCTGCTGATGCCGCACGGCGCCAAGAAGGGGTCGTGTCCTGTCGTGCTGACGCCTCCGGGAGCCGGTGTCAAGACCATCCGCGACGCTACGGCGCGCCGTTTCTATCCTGAGAATGGTTTTATCCGTCTGGCCATCGAGATTCACGGCCTCGACCCCACGCTCAGCGAGGAGGTGTTTGCCGAGATTCGCGCTGCCTTCGACAATCAGGGCAATGCCTATCTGCGTCAGGGACTGGAAGACCGCAACCAGTATTACATGAAGCATGTCTATCTCGGACTGGTGCGCTGCATCGACGTGCTCACCCAGCTGCCTGAGTGGGACGGCAAGAATGTCATCATACAGGGCGGCTCGCAGGGCGGCGCGCTGGCGCTCATCGGTGCTGCGCTCGACGACCGCATCACGCTCTGCTCGGCCAACCATCCCGCCCTGAGCGATATGGCGGCAGGGTCGGCAGGACTCACCAGCGGCTATCCGCATTTCAAGCCTGAGAGTGGGGCTTACAGCGAGGCGTGTCTGAAGACCTTGCCTTACTTCGACGTGGTGAACTTCGCGCGCCACGTCAAGATTCCTGTCTATATGACGTGGGGCTACAACGACAATACTTGTCCGCCTACGACGTCGTATGCCGTGTGGAATGTGCTGACTTGTCCGAAGGAGAGTCTGCTCACCCCCATCAACGAACACTGGACCAGCGACGCTACCGACCGCGGACAGATGGAGTGGATGCAGAAGCATTTGAAATAAGCTATGACGTTGACCGAACAGCAAATCAAGGTCGTGGCCTTCGATGCCGACGACACACTGTGGGACTGCCAGACGTGGTTCGACCGCGTGGAGCGTCAGTGTGGCGACCTGCTGCGGCCGTGGGCTACCCAAGAAGAGGTGTCCGAGCGTCTTTTTGCCACCGAGCGTGCTAATATGGAGTTGCTGGGCTACGGCACCAAGGCGTTCACCATCTCGCTGGTCGAGAATGCCGTCCGTGTGTCGAAGGGTCAGCTTTCGGGCGACATCGTTGCTCAGCTCATCCAGCTGGGCAAGGGACTGCTCCGCTTTCCCACCACACCGCTGCCCGAGGTAGAGCGGACGCTGCAGCGACTGGCCGACGACGGTCGCTACCGCCTTGTCGTCTTCACCAAGGGCGAGCTTTTAGACCAGGAGAACAAGTTGGCGCGCTCAGGGCTCGCTCCCTTTTTCGAGTATATGGAGACCGTCTCCAACAAGGGGAAGGACGAGTATGTCACCCTCTGTAATCATCTCGACATCCAGCCCGACGAGCTACTGATGGTCGGCAACTCGTTCCGCTCTGACATCGCACCCGCCTTGGCCGTAGGCTGCTATGCCGTCCATATCCCCTACCATGTGGTCTGGGAGCTGGAGAAGTCGGAGGAGTTTCCCCACGAGCGTCTGCAGAAGATAGCGCATTTCTCAGCGCTGCTCCCCATTCTTTCTGTCTACCGTTAGGGTTAGCAGCGTCCACAGCGCACCGAGCATCACGTAGCATAACACGAGCTGCAGGGTGGAGAGGCTGATGCCCTCTACGCTGCTGTAGGGCAGCCGGGCTATCGACTCCAACAGCCGGTTCGTCCAGCTGGCGATGGTTGTCAAGGCCACGACCAGCACTTGTTGCAGACTCGTCCACCAGCCGGTGACGACACTCGCCAGCGTCAGGTAGAGCATCAGCGTGACCGCCGGAATGACGATGTAGCTGCTCAGCAGGAAGTAGGTAGGCAGCGCGCCGAAGTGGTAGGCCACCAGCGGTGCCGTACCTGCCTGTGCTGCCACCGATACGGTGGTCGTTCCCCATAGCGCGCTCAGCCAGCGGTGCCGTTGCAGGACGTGCGGTGCAATGAGTCTGCCCAGCAGCGGGTTCAGCAGCACGATAGCCAGTACGGCCATGAACGACAGCTGGAATCCGACGTCGTACAATGCCAGCGGATTGACCACTAACATCACGATGGCGGTGAAGGCCAGCGTGTTCAACGACATCCGCTCGCGATAGCCCAGCGACATCAGGGCATAGACCGATATCATGAATGCCGACCTGACCACACTGGGCGGGAGTCCTGCCACGAAGGCGAAAGCCCACATGGCCAGCACGATGGCTACCTGCGACACCGTGCGGAACCGCCACCAGCCTACCATCAGACTGATGACCGCATAAATCATCATCAGGTGCAGACCGCTCAGCGCCAGCACATGGCTCGCCCCTGCCTTCGCGTAGGTGTCCTTCAGCTGCTCTGACAGTCGCGATTTGTCGCCCACCGTCATGGCGGCTATCACCCCGTATTCGTCGCCGCTCAGACCCCACCGGCGGTAGTTGCCTAACAGGCTGTGGCGCACGAGGAGTGCCTTCAGCCGTACCCTTTCCGTCATCGGCAGCCCCGCCAGCGACGCCGCACAGACGCGCCATTGTCCGCTGCCTGCGAATGCCTCGCCGCTAAACCCGTGACACTGCATATACTGCTGGTAGCTGAAGTGGCCGCTGCGCCATTCGTGCGGCTGTTTCACCCGCGTCCTCACTGCCAGTCGGTCGCCTATGCCGATGCGCTCGCTTGCCGCGTCTCGCGCCATGCGGCAGCGTATCTTCCTGCCGCTCCCCGCCATCACCACGTCTGCCACCACCGTCCGCTCCTTCACCGTCGGCTCGCTCACCACCACTACCTGCATCCCGACCGGCTCCTTCGGCCACTCCACCGCCAGCTGTTGTCGCCTCGCCGTGCCCCACATCATGCCCAGCGCAGCCGCCAGCAGCCAGATGCCCGCCGTCTGCCAGCGCGGCCAGCGTCCCGACAGACACACCGCCAGCAGTACAACCGACGTGGGCAACAGCATCACCGCCCAGTCGGTCGCCCACCGCTCGCTCACGCTGATGCCCGCCATCAAGCTGACGGCTATCGGCATCAGCGGCGCATGAATCCTTATCGGCGACCTTCCCATTTCTGATGGCGAAGGTACGAATAAGTGAGCGGAAAACCAAGAAAATCTTGAGATTTTAAACAAACGTAAAGAAAAACGAGCCGTAATCTCGTCATCGATGACATTACGGCTCGTTGCCCGCGAGGTTACGGCTCGTCGGTCATGAGGTTAGTCGGCCAGCGACTGGTTCAAGGCATCGTCGATGACGCCGAGGCTCTTGCCTACCACGGTCACCATCACGTAGTCACCCTGACGAACGTTCTCGGTGTCGGTATATGCATCGATTCTCACAATACCGGGAGCCACGGGAGTCACCAGACCGCTCGTCTCATCCACCTTTGCGATGTTCGGGTCGGCTGTTCTCCATCTCACTTCGTTCATTCCGCTGAACATCTCAGCACACTTCAGCTGCAGGGTGCTCTCCATCTCGAGTGTAGCCTCATGGTTGGCAACGCCGGGACCGCTGATGACCATGTCGCCGAGGAAGGTGCCGTTGTCCAGGTTGGACAGTGCATCACATGAGCTGAACACGCCGGTGGTAGCCACCATTGCCACAGCCACTAAAATCTTGCTAAATATATTTTTCTTCATAGCGTTTCACATTTATTGGTTATTGTTTATTCGTATCGAACACAGCCTTGCAGGCAGGAACCTCGCCGTTGGCAGACATGGTATGGAACTCGTTGTCCTTCATCATGAGGTAGCGTCCAGTAGGATAGTTCGTGCCCACGATGGTGGGAACCATGCTGTTGCCCTCGTAGCTGCAGGCGTCGGTCGTGGCAGGTGTCGTGCCGCTCTGCTGGTTGCCCGGGTTGGCCACGAAGGTGTAGACGGCACCGCCCGTCAGCGAGTTGCACGAGAGCAGTACGCCGTTGTTGGCCAGGATGATGCCGCTGGCGTTAGCCATCTCGATGGGC
>JAGAWQ010000058.1 GCA_017941345.1 Prevotella sp.
GAATGGCAAGAGAGTTTCTCGACCAGAAGTAACAATCGTTTATTTACCACACGGACGAACCACCATCCACACAACTGAGATATATGCTGACGTGGTGATGGACAAGAAAGTGGATGCCGTAAACCTGATGACAGGAATCTTCGGGTAGTCCATGTGTTCAAAAAATGTTTGTATTCAAATAAATCTGTGGAGTTATCTGAATACAGTCATTTTCGATGTTCAACAATATCTTTGATTAAAATGGGTAGTATGACGGCAGTAATATATGCTCGCGTTTCCAGCTCTGGGGAACGCCAAAGCACAGAACGACAGGTCAAGGACTTATCGGACTATGCTTTGTATAAACAGATGGATGTCCGAAAGGTATTTGAGGAGCATATCTCAGGCGCGAAGAAGAATGAAGAGCGTCCTGTGTTATGCGAAGCCATCGATTATTGCAAGGAACACCGCATTTCCACCCTTCTTGCCAGTGAACTGTCAAGGATGGGTCGTAATGCGTTTGAGGTACTTGCCTCTGTCAAGGAATTGCTTGACTGTGGCATCAACCTCTATATCCAAAAGGAACAGTTCAACTTGATTGGGGATGATGGGAAGCCGTCACTCTTTGCCCCTGTCATGTTGGCAACGCTCTCCACCTGTGCGCAGTTGGAGCGCGAGAATATAACCTTTCGATTGCAGTCTGGCAGGAAGCTGTATATCGCCAAAGGCGGCAAACTGGGGCGAAAGCCAGGTTCCACAAAATCCGCCGACAAAAAGAAAGAAGAATACAGGGATGCCATTTCTCTTTTGAAGAAAGGCTATGCCATCCGTGACGTAGCAAAGCTGACAGGAAAAGGCATTAGTACAATCCAGCGTGTCAAAAAGGAATTTTGCTGATTAAATCAGTCGTCAATCGTACCAATGTTTATGTGTCGGCAGACAGGTAATCTTTGGTGCGAATTGATTTCTAAAAGGAAGGGAAATGAAAAGAAAAGTGGAGGTGGCGTTTGCTATAAAAGTTCGCCTTCTTTACCTTATTTAATAGTCAAATTGATAAGGTTTTGAATTATTTTTTGTACCTTTGCACCCGAAATGGATAGTGAACGTGCAAATATCATCATCGGCCAATCATTAGACGGCATCGGCAGGGGCGAACTTGCCGGATACTTGGCTCACGCCTATTGTCACGCCGGAAATTGCACTTTCACCTACAACCGCAAGGAGTTTACGATGGCAACGGGCGACTGCATGATTACCCGGCGGGGCGACTTGGTAAGCGACATGAGACCGAGCGGCGACTTCCGTGTGGAAGTGGTTTATGTGACGCCAGAGTTTATCCAGTTGTCTGTGCCGCAAAGCAACTATGGAGCGAAGGGCGGTGTCAGGCTTTTCGAAGACCCAATCATGCACCTCACGCCTGAGCAGCAGTCGCTTTGTGTGCTCGACATCGAGAGCATCAAGCGGCGGCTGGCACTGAAGGGACACCTTTTCCATCGTGACGCGATGATTAACGCCGTGCAGTGTATGATTATCGACTTCTATGACTTTCATGCCCAAATTTTTCAGGAGGAGGAGAAAATCACGTCGCAATATGCCCTTATCATGGACGATTTCATTGCCTTGCTGGAGCGAGGTGACTTCCGTCAAAACCGCGAGATTGGCTACTATGCTGACAAACTTTGCATTACGACCAAGTATCTCTCCGAGGTGTCGAAGAAGGTGAGCGGTTTCCCTGCCAACTACTGGATAGTGCGCTACACGACGCTCGACATCCTGCGACAGTTGCGCGACAAGCGCAAGTCGCTGAAAGAACTTTCCGACTATTATGGATTCCCTTCCCCCTCTTATTTCAACCGCTACGTGCAGAAATATATCGGGGCAGCCCCCGGTGAACTGCGCGAATAAGTGCTTTTCGGCAAAATTGTAACTTTTACCCGCAAATTGGATTCGGCAGGTAAGAGACATTCTTCGTACCTTTGCACCCGAAAACAAATGTGAACGTATGAAGAAATCCATTTCAACCCTTTTGATGTTGGTGGTATCGGCCTTCGGGTTTGCCGCCTGTTCAGACAGTGCCGAGCCGCTGCCCGTAATAGCCGGGGGCGAAAGCGGCAACGGTGATAGTGAAGGCACGTCGGAGTTTCATATTCAGATGACGACGGCGGTGCCCAGCGAGTTCTTTCAGGCTGCCACGCAGCAGGGCACGATAGAACTGCTGGAGTATGAATCGAAGGACTATACCTCGTCGAGTCGGCCCACGACGCAGAAACCCGCCTACATCTATCTGCCCTACGGCTACGACCCGCAGCAAAAGTACGACATTATCTATCTGCTGCACGGATGGACGGGTGTGGCGCAAGAGTATTTCCTCGGGCGGAGCGGTACGGAGCGCACGCGCATGGTACACCTCTTCGACAACCTCATCCAGCGAGGACTCTGCCGACCGTTCATTGCCGTGTCGCCTACGTGGGACAAAGACAACCAGTCGAAGGACTGGGGCGAGAGTACCCGCGAGGCTGCGGTCTTTTCGCAGGAGTACGTGGGCGACCTTATCCCTGCCGTTGAGACCCACTACAGCACCTATCTGGAGTCGCCCACGGAGGCAGGTATCCTTGCATCGCGCCAGCACCGTGCCATCGGCGGATTCTCCTTAGGCAGCATTACCACGTGGTACATCTTCGAGCAGGCGTTTCCATATAGCAAATGGTATCTCCCCATGAGCGGCGACAACTGGAGCCAGGGCATGTATGGCGGTCAGTACCACCCCGACGAGACGGCGCAGTTTCTGGGCGACATAGTCAACCAGTCGCCCTATCGCGACGACTTCTACGTTTGGTATGCCGTGGGCACCGACGACTCACGCTTTCCCCAGACCCACAATCAGGCCATGGCCATGTCGCGGCTCACCGACACGTTCAACGCCCGTAACTTCTCCTATCACCAGCGCGAGGGCGGACTGCACGACTTCAACAGCGTCTGGGAGTTCTGTTACAACGCCCTGCCGTTCTTCTTTCCCGCCGAGTCATCGCCCGTGGCCGAATACTACAACCGCCAGAGCTGCATCAGCGACGTGATGAGCGATCCAGACTTTGGTGACTACGGACGGCTCATCTTCCCCGTGAACACCAGTTACTGGAGCGGCACGACGCTCGAAGACCTCGACCTTACATGGTACAACAATATTGACCCCGACAAGACCGTGGAAATCGTGAACTACATTAAGGCTCACCACGATGCCGTCTTCATCGACATCTACACCGAAGCCGAGAAACAGGCTGACCCAGAGAAGCGTAACACGGGGCTGTTCTTCTTCCGTGGCACGCCCGGCGCACCCTTCGCCATCTGCAATGCCGGAGGCGGTCACGTCTTCGTGGGAGCAATGCACGACTCGTTCCCCCATGCCCTCGAAATCTCTAAGAAGGGGCTGAATGCCTTCGCCCTCATCTATCGCCCCGACTGGGATACTGCCGACGAAGACCTCGCCCGTGCGCTGACCTATATCTACGACCATGCCGACGAGTTAGGGGTTGCTCGCGAGGGCTACAGCCTCTGGGGTGGCTCTGCTGGCGCACGTATGGCTGCCGACATGAGCCGTCTCTCCCACATGCGCAGTTCCACAGGTCGCACCGACATTCCCCAAGCCACCATCTGCATCATGCAATATACTGGCTACACCACCGTCGCCTCCGACTATCCCCCCACCTACGCCTGTTGCGGCACCAGCGACGGTATAGCCTCATGGCGCACCATGCAGAGTCGTCTGGAAAGCCTCTCCGCCCTCGGCATCCCTACCGAATTCCACGCCTACAACGGCCTACCCCATGGCTTCGGCCTCGGCACTGGCACCATCGCCGAGGGCTGGATAGACGATGCCGTCCGCTTCTGGCAGCAGCAACTGTCTGGCAGCACCCGCATCAGCCAGACCCGCACGTCTGTCGGCACAAAGCCTCAAGCCATTTATTCCTTGAGCGGTACCCGCCGCGACACGATGCAGCGAGGCGTAAACATCGTGGATGGGAAGAAAGTGTATAACAAATAATCGAAAGAAAGAAACATGAAATGGAATCTAACGAAACTGATGTCCATCTGCCTGTTGTTCCTGATGGCATGTACGGACGGAACCGACGCAATGGCCCAGACAGCGCAGAACATAGCGGACAGCCAAAAGGGAACAGTGATGCGCGACCTGACCATACACAGCGACATTCTGGGGCGCGATATGCTCTATTCGGTCTATCTGCCAGCGAACTATACGGAGTCGAAGCAATACCCAGTGCTTTACTTGCTGCATGGTTGGGGCGGCAACCAAAACGAGTGGTGGGTCTATGACGACTTGGCCGACGATGCTGACAAGATGATAGCCTCAGACGAAGTACCAGAGATGGTCATCATTACACCAGACGGACAGACGTGGCGGTATATGGACAACAACTACGGAAACGGACTCTATTATGAGCGGTATTTCTTCGAGGAATTCCTTCCTTACGTCGAGACACGCTACCGCATCCGCAGCAACCGTTCGTCGCGTGCCGTCGGCGGTTTCTCGATGGGAGGCTATGGTGCGTTGCGCTATGGCTTTGTCCATCACGACATGTTCTGTTACGTCTATGCCCTCAGTGCGATGCTCGATGGCAACGGCACTGTTCCCATGAACGAGATTGCGCCTGAATACGCCCCGTCGGTGTTGCCCGGCATCACTCTGGAGTGTGGCGACAACGACTACTTCACCACCGACAACCGTGAATTCTCTACCCAACTCGCCTCGCTTGGCATTGCTCATGAACACATCGAACGGCCTGGCAGCCATGACTGGGACTTTTGGAGTGCCTGTTCACCAAAGATTTTACGCAAGGTCGGTGACTTTTTCCGTCAAGCCTCTACGGGCATTCAGAATGTCAGCAGCCACCGTCACAACGCCACCGCTATCTACTCGATCAGCGGCACTCGCCGCGACACGATGCAGCGAGGCATTAATATCGTAAATGGAAAGAAAATCATAAAACAATAGCGACAACATGAAGGACTTTACATTAAGAAACGACACACGGCTGCTGCTACGCAATGAACCAGTAGCCGACATTGCAGAACAGACGAAGGGGAAGCGGGTGCTGTTCGTCTATGGCGGCGGTTCGGTGAAGAAGAATGGCTGCTACGATGACATAGCGAAAGCCGTGCAGCAGGGTGGTGCCACGCTGTATGAACTGGGTGGTGCCTCACGCGAGTTGGAGGACATCGAGCGGGGCATCGCGTTGACGAAGGAGCACGACATTGAACTCATTATTGGGGCTGGCGGTGCCAGCATCATGGACTGTGCGAAACTGATAGCCTTTGGTGTCTTCCACGAAGCCGACCTGTGGGATTACGTAAAGCGCCGCAAGAACCCCTACGGTGAACGGCGGTTGCCACTGCTGCTGATGCCTACCTATCCGTCGAGCGGCTCAGAATATGGCCTCGGTGCTGTGATGGCCGACAGTCGCACAGGCGATTTCGGAACGGCCTACGGCATCGCTGCCGACACGGCCCTGCTCGTGCCGCGCTATGCTCTGACACTTAACGAGGAACTGACGGCCTACACAGGATTGGTGACGTTGGTACAGGTATGCTCGGCCACGCTGGGCGACCGCAATCCGCTGTCTTATAACATTGGCATCACTGTCATCCACCAAGTATTGGATGCTGCCCGCCGACTGAAGGAGACCCCCCAAGACCTTGATGCCCGTGGTGTCATAGCCTATGCCGCGTCTATATCCACATCCAGCCGTCTGGGACTGGGCAAGGGCGAGAAAGGCGACTTTGCCTACGACATCTACGAAGTGGAATTTGTCCCCGAGGTGCTCTTTGGTGTGCCCTATCGCAAGGCACTCACCACCGTATATCCCCGTTTCCTTGCAGCCATGACAAAATATCATGAGGACGAGATACGCCGTTTCGTCGGAGATGCTTTCGGACTGGACGTGTCAACAATGGAGAGTGCACTGGTCAGAATGTTCTCAGAACTCGGCGTGGACATGTATTTCGAGGGCGATGCCACTTTGGAGGATATCTGCCGCATTGACATCGACTCCCTGCTGTCGGGAAAAGAAATATTGGAAATCGTCAGAAAGTGTATAACAAATAATAAATAGCAAGAACAACGATGAAAGAGAAAAAGACTTTGATTTACCAGTTGATGGTGGTGGCGCTGCTGGCCTCGCTGATATACACGGCATGGGGCAAGAGCGGCCAGGAAGCGGTTAGGGAGGAAGGCGCAGAGGCTAAAGCTGAGGCGCAGGTAACGGACGGATGGCGGCGCGTGGCTCCGGCGGAGATTGGCGACAACCCCGTGGCTCTGATGGACCAGTATAAGGGCATCCTGGCGATGGGCGACAGCACGGAGCACAATGCGATGACCATCGGCTGGGGGACGCTGGGCGTGCTGTGGCGCGTGCCGGTATTCTCGGTGTTCGTGTCATCGAGCCGCTACAGCCATCACCTGATGGAGAAGAACGGTTATTACACGGTGTCGTTCTTCAATAAGTCGCACTGGGACGACGTGATGCTGCTGGGTCGCACGTCGGGGCGCGACGGCGACAAAATCGGCAAGACGCACCTGACGCTGGGCTACACGGAACAGGGGACCCCGATGTTCGACGAGGCGTTTATGGTCATCGAGTGCCGCAAGATATACGGCGCACCGTTCGACAAGTCGAGGCTGGGCGACGTGCCGCAACGGCTCTACGAGAACATCCCCGTGGGCATCCACTCGGAGTATGTAGGCGAGATAGTGAATGTTTATGTGAACGATGCTAACCGATAAGTGAGGGAGGATAGGCATGAAACGAACGCTTGACATGGTGATTCTGCTCCTGCTGCTGTTGCTGATAGCGGTGAACAGCGGGACACTGTTGGGCACTCCCCTCAGTGGCAGCCGGGACGAGGCAGACAGCACGGCGGCGGAGTCGCCCGTGGTTTCGCTGGACGAGGCACGGCTTGCTTTTCCGCAGGCCTCGATGCTGGGCGAGCCACGGGACGGAGTATATGAAGTGACTGGAAACAACGGCGCACTGGGATTCGTGATGAAGTCGTCGCCCTATTCCGACCGCATCATAGGCTTCATGGGGCCTACGCCACTGCTGATAGCCCTCGGTACAGACGGGCGCATTGCCAAGGTGCTGGCTCTGGAGAACAAGGAGAGTGCGCAATATTTCGGCGTGGCCACAGGATCGGGACTGCTGAGTGCATGGGACGGGCTATCGCCTGAGGAGGCTGTAGCGAAGGAGGTGGATGCCGTGAGCGGTGCCACCTACAGCAGCCGTGCCGTCATCAGCTCGCTGCGGGCGAGGATGAGTGCTGTAGGCAGCGTGGAGAGCCGCCAAGCGAAGTCAGCCGACTGGAGCGCACTGCTTCGTGACGCGGTGCTTGTCCTTTTGGTGCTGGTGTCGCTTGTGGCCTATTTCCGCCCGTCGCTTGTGGGCAAGCGCCGCCGCTGGCTATTGGCAGCCTGCATCCTCGTGCTCGGCATCTGGCAGGGGCGCATGCTCTCCGTGGCGCAGTTCACGACGTGGGTGTACGGCGGCATCCCTGTGGTGGCGCAGTGGGCCGTGGTCATGGTATTCGCCCTGTCTGTCGTGCTGCCGATGATTTTCGGGAAGGCCTACTATTGTGCGTGGCTCTGCCCGATGGGTGCCGCCCAGACGCTGCTTGGCGAGGTGAATAAGAAACACAAGTTGCGGCTCAGTCCCCGTCTGATCAGTTGGCTCACGCTGCTGCGTTCGGCTATTCTCTTCGGCGGACTGCTCACCATCGGCATCGGCCTGAGTTTCGACTTTGCCGACTACGAAGCCTTTGCCGTGTTCCATCCGCAGAGTGCGCCCTTGGTGGCGCTTGTCATCGGCATTGTCTCACTGGTGCTTTCCGTCTGGATTCCCCGTCCGTGGTGCCGCTTCCTCTGTCCGCTGGGCGAGATGCTGGAACTGGTGCGCAAGAAACAGCAAACGGCTAAATAACACGATATGGAGAAACGAAGACTTGGCAGCATCGAAGTGTCGCCCATCGGCATGGGCTGCATGGCGTTCTCGCACGGATACGGCGAGGTGCCACAGGAGGCGTATGCCATCAATGCCATACAACGGGCACACGAATATGGCTGTACGCTGTTCGACACGGCAGAGGGCTACGGCCAGCAGCAGTTCTACGCCGGGCACAACGAGCAACTGGTAGGCAAGGCCGTGAGCGGATTCCGCCATGAGGTGGTGGTTGCCACGAAGTTCCACTTGGGCCGCGAAACGGTTTATGAGAGCGACCTGCGGACAGAGTGGCTGATGCGTCAGCATCTGGAGCATTCGCTCAGAAACCTGCGGACGGACTACATTGACCTGTACTACCTGCATCGCGTGAGCCGGCATGTGCCTGTGGAGGCCGTGGCTCGGGTGATGGGAGACTTCATCCGCGAGGGACTCATCCGTGGCTGGGGCTTGTCGCAAGTGACTGCGCGGACGCTGCAACGGGCGCATGAGGTGACTCCCGTGTCGGCTGTGCAGAATATCTACTCAATGGTGGAACGTGACTGCGAGGCCGAGGTGCTGCCCTACACACTGGCCGAGGGAATCGGCGTGGTGCCGTTCTCGCCCGTAGCCAGTGGACTGCTGTCGGGGCGCGTCACTACGGCGACCGACTTCAGCCATCCGGACGATGTGCGGAAGTTCGTGCCACAGCTCACCCACCAGAATATCGAGGCCAACCAGCCGCTGCTCGACCTGCTCGGTGACTATGCCGGGCGCAAGGGTGCTACAATGGCGCAAATAGCATTGGCGTGGATGCTTAGGAAGCAACCCAACGTGGTGCCCATCCCCGGTTCACGCAATTTGGACCGCATCATGGAAAATCTCGGTGCATGGGACATCGTGCTCAGCGACGCGGAGTTCGTCGCGCTGGAGCGAGCCATCGAGGGCATCGAAATTTATGGCCATCGTGGCATCGAAGAGTACGAGGATGGCTCGATGAGCGACTGGCACAGAGAAAAAACGAAAGCAAACAAACTACAAACAGATACAGAAAAATGAGAAAGCAATTACTGACAGCCGCACTGATGCTGATAGCCGCTGGTGTCGGCGCACAGGTGAAAACCAAGGGCTTTGCCGTGTTCGAGAAAGGTGGGCACTTCCAGCCCTACGAGTTTGAGCGTCACCCGATGGGCGACGACGAGATTGAAATCAAGATACTCTATGCGGGCATCTGTCATAGCGACCTGCACAACGTGGCAGAGGACTGGGGACGGATGGAATACCCGATGGTTCCTGGTCACGAGATAGTGGGGCAGGTGGAGCGCGTAGGGTGCAATGTGACGAAGTTTCGCGTAGGCGATTATGCGGGCATCGGTTGTCTGGTGGGGGCGTGCGGCGAGTGCGACTGGTGCCGACAGGGATTGCAGCAGTTCTGCAAGAAGAAGGTGTCAACCTATCATGGCCACGATTCGTTCCACGGCGGCGAGGCTACACAGGGCGGCTATTCCAACCGCTATGTACTGAACGCAGACTTTGCCATCAAGGTGCCTGCCAATGCACGGATGGAGCGTGTGGCACCCTTGCTGTGCGCAGGAGTCACCACGTGGTCGCCCATCCAGTTTGCCCGTGTGCGCCGTGGCGACAAGGTAGCCGTGGCGGGCTTTGGAGGATTGGGGCACATGGCTGTTCAGTACTGTGTCGC
>JAGAWQ010000059.1 GCA_017941345.1 Prevotella sp.
CGAGGAAGAAACACTGCCCGTGGCCAACTACCAGGGCAATGCCGTCGTCAACTACACCAGCCATGACGTAGCCTACACGCGCAGCATCGAGCACAAGCATTTCGAGCAATTCGGCGATGCCGTCTATCAGACGCCCGTCACGATCATATCACGCGAATATTCCACAGAATGGAAAGACGGCATGGAGCCTTACTACCCCATCAACGACGAGCGAAACACGCGCCTCTGCAGTCAATATACCGCTCTGGCAGCGGCTGAAGACCACACGATCTTCGGAGGGCGCCTCGCGGAATACAAGTACTATGATATGGCTCCCATCGTCGAGAAAGTGCTGAAACTGTTTGATACGTAAGGCCTGCTACCGTTTGTACCGCCGATAAAGTCTCAGTACAAGCTGCAGCAACCTGCCGTCACGATTCTTACGCCAAGCGCCGATGTAGGGATAGCAGAACAAGGGAACGCTCAGCAGCCTGCAACCCACGGCCTTATAGAGTGCTGGCGACTTGGCTTTCAGCAGCTCGTCGAAAGCTATCATCGCTTCGTTGTGCCGATCGTCCATATCCACCAGGGCCCGTTTATACAGGGCTATGATACGGCCTCGCATCTTGTCGGCCATCATCTGCTCCACAGCCAGACTCACCGCCTTCATCCCCACGAAATCCGCAAGCATGGCCGAGGTACACCGGAACTCCTGAGCGAACTGCCGCCGATAGACATTCACATCCATCGACTGCCCCTCACGGCCTACACGATAGTAATAGACCAGCAGTCCTGTAAAGTACACCGTCTTCACCATGGCCATCGGTGAGAATCCCCATTGCACGTCGGTATAAGAGATGCCCTCTTCCTGATGATACCCCATCCGGATGACATTCTCACGACGATAGGCAATCTCGTGCATCCACAGTCCTTGCACACTCCGTTTGCGGGAGAGCGTATCCATATCGAGCGTTTGGCCGCTGGGTATATGCAAATCTCTCACATCGCCCACATGGCCGCTGGCATCGACTTTGGCGAAATGGCTGACGACGAGATCGACGTCCACATGCTTCAGCATCTCCACCATCTGATCGAAATTCTCAGTGTCAAACCAGTCGTCGGCATCGAGCACCTTCACATACTTACCCACAGCATGGCGTAACCCTTCGTTGATACACGAGCCGTAGTTGCCATTCTCCTTGTCGATCACTCGAAAGCTCTGCGGATACTTGTCTGCGAAGCTATGCGCCAGTTCCGACGAACGGTCTTTGCTACCATCATTAATCACCAGTACGTCGAGCGCATCCAAGTTCCGCCGGATGACCAGACTTTCAAGTGCCTTCAATATGTAGGCCTCCATATTGTAGGTCGGAATGATAATCGAGATCAGTTTCTCCATAGTGCTTACAGGTATTTGTAATCTTTGTCCTTGAAAAGTTTATCAATAAATCGCTTCAGACGGGATGCCGTACTCGAGCGATGAATATAATAGGGTGTTTTACTAAGCTTACACACATCTAACTGTTCTGCTGCGTCCTCAAGCGACAACTGTTCCATATAAGCCTTAGCCAAAATATCATATGCCATCGACTCCCATTCTGGCTTATTCCCCCAATAGTGAACGACAACAGACTCAGCCTCATTCAACTCCAGCTGCTCAATCATGGCTACTGACATAGCAAATTGCTCAACATTGAAACACTCCACCCCGTCATCAAGCATACCATCTAATAATAACAGAGTTTGTCGTGCAATAGTCTGAGAAATAACACCAGGAATTCCAATAATCCCAGAGTTCCACATATGATGGCGCATGGAAAGCGTAATTCCCCCATAGGTATGCCCCTCAATAGTATGCCACATTCGCAAGGACGCACCCTTCATTTGAGAAGGATGACCTTCGTCTTTGTGCATAATTCCCTTACCTTTATTGAGAATATTACGCATATCCTCCAATCTCCCATAGAGTACAGTATCGATATCTACGAAAAGAATTGAATCTTCTGGATACTTATCAGCTACCATTTGCAAAGTTTTAGTCTTCACACGGAAAAGGTAATTATGAAGGCCTTTCCATTCATCGATTTGCCAATCTTCTAATGCAATAATCTCTGCCCATTGTCGTGCTTGCCTATAAAACTGTGGGACTGTCGTGACAATGATAATGCGATCACTATCATCCATTTGCTTACGGAAAGAGAGAATTGACAAATATGCTTGAACGTGAATATTTGTTTTTTCACCAAAAGTAAGATATACAATATTCATATGCTATTAATAAATATGACGGAACAAGTCGTCGAAATACCTGAATGCCTTTGGCGTAGGTGACTGAGCAGGATCTTCTATCCAGTAGAGCGGTGTGTCGTGATACATCGAGGCCACCAGCGTAAAAGTGCTGGGCGGACCAATAAGATGGTCGCACATCGAGAGCAGACATAGGTCTTCGGCAGGATTACCCTCTGGGAAATGAACGGAGACATCATTGAGATGTTCGCGATAATAGTCTTTATCCAGATTAGGATCGTTGCCACAGATATAGACCGAAAGCCGTTCCTTAGGATTACAGCAGTCGTAATAGCTGCGAATGATGCGCACATACTGTTCGTCGCTATAGTAGAAACGACCTCCCTGAAATGTCTTGTAGTCGCCACGACGGACATGAACACCTAAATGGACGCCCCTCGTATCGCCTAAACGCTCCTTTGCCTTACGCTCCACAGCCTCATCGAAGGCAAAGAGGTCGAGTATCTCAGGCTTGTACTTCAGGAAGAGGTCATACCAGCGGGCATACCAGCCTTGCACCATCAGCATCTTGCTCTCCTGCATCACCCGCTCCTCACGGCTGTAGTCGGCACCCTCCTCGTCGAAATGCACGCTGGGGATGAGTCCCCACTTGGCAGCATATTTGGCAAAGACATAAGTCGGAAAGTTATGGTGGGGCGTATGACAAATCCTAAACCAAGGGTACTTATAGGCAAAACGCATCGACATTGTCTGTCGTCCATGCTCGCGGCCCCAAGCATACACATGCCCGTACTGCAGCATATTGTTGGCCATGCGGCCCTTGTCGTGAACGAATATCATAGCAGCCCTTTCTTTTTCTTGATGGTATCGAGGTCTTCCAGGCTCACTCGGCCCGTCTCTGGATCGTAGCGCAGATTAAACTCCTCGTGAGTACGCTTCCAGCGGTTGTGGGTCCAGAGCCAGTATTGGGGAGCTCGCTGAATGGATTCCTCCAGCAGCTTGAAGTATGCATCCGTCAGTTCGTAATCCTTCGTTTGTTTCGGGTCACGGGCTATGAGCTTGAATTCGGCCACGTAATAGCCTCTGCGTGGGCGCGTCACATCGATGTAGAACACAGCGTGGCCTGCACTCCGTGCAAGTCGCTCCGTACCAGTCAGCACAGGCGTATCGTGGTTC
>JAGAWQ010000060.1 GCA_017941345.1 Prevotella sp.
ACGGCATAGATGCAGCCGAACTTCAGAGCATAAGAGATAGCGAGACCGTTGGAAAGAACTTACCAAACTTTCCAACGGTTTTTCGTTATCGGTGTGTCCATTATCCGTACTTCTCCGCGGCCTTAGCAGACGGGCATACGCTAATCAACCATTTGATTAAGCGAGAGCAGAACAAGTTCACTTGGTCTGCCGAGCGTGAAAATGGTCAAATCTAATTTAACAACAGTATTAACCGCGTAGCGATGCGCACAAAAAGAAAAGAAAAATGTTAGAATTCAAGAAGTACAGCTCTATCGAAAACTCCTTCAGCCGTGAGTTCATGGAGCACGTGGTGGCTGAGATGCCACAGGATTTGGAATATGTAGTGCAGGAGAAGGTGCATGGTGCCAACACTAGCTTTCTCTGCGATGGTGAGGATGTGAGGTTTGCCAAGAGGACTTCGATGCTGGCTGATGGTGAGCAGTTCTATGACTACCCTGAACTGCTCGACAGATACAAGGACAGGGTGCAAAAGCTCTTCGCAGACATCAAGGCAAAGTATCCGGAGGTGACCCACATCTCTGTGTTTGGCGAGATGTTTGGCGGTTTGTATCCCCACGATAGTGTGAAGGCTGCTCACAAAGTCGCATTGATTCAGAAGGGCGTCTGCTACACTCCCGAGCACGAGTTCTACGGCTTCGACATCTACCTCTTTACCGAGGATGGTGGCCGGTTCCTGCCCGTCGATGAGGTGAACGAGCTCTTCGAGGCCGAGAGTTTCTTCTACGCCAAGACTCTCTTCCGTGGGACTTTGGTCGAGTGTCTGAAGTATCCCAACGCCTTCCAGAGCAAGATTGCCGAATGGCTTGGACTACCCGCTATCGAGGACAATATCTGCGAGGGTATCGTCATCCGTCCCGTCACTCCAATGTATCTGAGGAACGGATCTCGCGTGCTCATCAAGAGCAAGAACGAGCGGTTTGCCGAGAAGAAGAGCGTAAAGAAGCGCAACAAGCTCTTTGCCGAGCCCGTACCCTATAGCGATGCATTGAAGATTCTGATTGAGGAGGGCGAGACCTACGTCACCGAGAACCGTCTGGCAAACGTGGTGAGCCACATCGGTGAGGTACACTTCCCAAAGGACTTTGGTCGCGTGATGGGCGCACTCTCCAAAGACGTGCTTGACGACTTCCTAAAAGAGCATGGTGGCTCTTATGCAGCCCTTGATAAGTGCGAGCAGAAGTCGCTCAACAAAGAGTTGAACAAGCTCTGCACCGCCCTCGTGAAGCAGGTTTATATGAGCCATGCTTATATCATGGAATAGTAATTCGTCTCTCCCAGTTAAAGGCTGGGGGAGACATAAAGAGAGATCTATTCTCTTCTGCAATGTAACATTTCATATTTATCCCTACTTATAGGTAGAAAAATTAAAAGAATAGAACAATGAACAAGATTTATTTTACGGCCGACTTGCATTTCGGCCATTCGAACATACTGAAGCATTCACCTAAGCGCCCGTTTTCGGATACGGTAGATATCGTGGCACACGACGAATGGTTGCTTGACCTTTGGAAGAGCACAGTAGACAAGCGTGATACGGTATATATTCTGGGTGATCTGACATTCCTGAAGAGTGAGAATGCCCGCCATCTGTTGGAGAAACTGCCTGGGCAGAAGTTCCTGATTGAGGGGAACCACGATGGCTCGATTCGGGCTTACAAGAACTATTTCAAGGAGGTCTATCAGATTAAGGAGATGCGCTTCAAGCCTTCTGTGGCACCGTTCTTGAAAGAGGATCTCTGTGTGGTGATGTGCCACTATCCTATGGTGACATGGAACCAAAAGCCACGAGGATCTATAATGCTTCATGGTCATAGTCATGGCAAACTCGACGACTATAATGCACTGTCGATGGACCTACGCTTTGATGTTGGTATAGACGGCTCTCTCGCCAATCTGC
>JAGAWQ010000061.1 GCA_017941345.1 Prevotella sp.
ATATGCTCTATCACGATTGTCGCGTTCTCTTTCCTGTCGGCAATATCCCTCACCGTCTGCCAGATGCTGAACAGCAGCAGTACCGCCATGACAGCAAGCATCCCGAACACCACATACAGCCTCTCCGTAGGCGAGAGCGCATTAAGCCTTGCCCTGATGCCTCCCGCTATTCTCTGCCTCACCTCCCTTAAAAGGGATGGCTTCGTTTCTTCCAGCTTCATTTCTTCACCGTCCTGATGTCCTTGTTCTCGATAATCGTAAAGTTCCTGATCTGGAAGCCGTTGGGGTTGTCGTCCGAGCGGCTGGAGTTCATCAGTCGGCACTCCGTGACCAGTGTTCTTTCTGTGATGTTACTCTCACGGATGATGGTCTGCCTTGCAAACGTCCTCACCTGATACGGATAGCTGTCGAAGTCGCATACCACGCTGTCCACTCTCACCGTCTGGTTGATGTTGCCCGCGATGACACGGTTATAAAAGCCCTGTTCCGCAAAGTCACGGTAGTAGTTGTAGGCGCTCTTGTCGGCCATTACCAGTGCGCGTTTCACGTTGCTTTCAATGGCACTCTTCTCTGGGGCCAGCGTAAAGAACAGTTCGTGAAAGCGCCGCACATGTTCCCTCGCCTCCGCTGGTCTGTTCTGCGAGAGGTCTTGCGAAAGTGCCAGCATCAGCGACTTACCGCCGTCCAGCACATAGATCTTTTCCCGCTGCTTCTCTGCAAATGAGTACGAACTCCACACCGACCACACCGTGACCACCGTACAAGCGGCCAGGAAGATCATTCCGAACAGCCGAAGCTGCCGGAATGATGATTCGATGTTCTTCAATGACTTGAATTCCATTTCTCTTTAGTCGTTACAATTTTAGTTGTTACACATCTTTGTTACTTTGCCAACCACAGGGCACCGCTCTTCAGTGCGCCGCCGCTCTTGGTGATTGACTTGTTCACGTTACGCCCGTAGTTGCTGATGCCTCCTGCCTGGATCACCCAGCCCGCAACAGTCGGTACGCAGAAGTACCCGATGATGCCGATAATCATCACGATGAGGTACACGCCATCCGAGGTGTCAAGAGAAAAACCCGGATCTGTCTGCATCTGCTCGATGTCGTGTGCGATGCTCAGTTCCTGAATACGTGCCAGTATGCAGCTGAACAAATCGGCTATCGGTAGCCACAGGTAAACTTGGATATACCTGCACAGCCATCCCGTAAGTGTGGACTGAAAGCCGTCGTACACTGCTATGCCGAACGCCAGCGGCCCGAGTATGGCCAGCACTATCAGGAAGAACGTCCTCAGCACGTCTATCATCAGCGATACCGCCTCGAACATCAGTTCCAGAATATAGCGGAAGCCGTCGCGTATCATCTTCTGTAGTTTGTACAGTCCGCGTTCCGCATACATGCCCGCCATCGTTGCCAAATCCGAGGGAGATATGCCGAGGTTGTCCAGTTCCTTGTCAAACTCCGCATCGTCCACCAAGTAGGCCGTCTCTGGGTTGCGCTTCATCATCTCCACCTCCAGTTCGTCTTTCTGCTGCCTCAGTTGCTCCAAGTCCAGCTTCTGCCCTTCAAGCATACTGCTGACACCCTGTACCACTGGGCTTAACACGCTGTTGAGCGTACCGAGTACCACCGTCGGGAACAGTAGGATGCACAGGCCGAGGGCAAAGGGACGCAGCATCGGGAATACGTCTATCGGCTCAGCCCTTGCCAGTGACTGCCATACCCTGTAGGCGACATAGAAGAGCGCACCCAATCCGGCTATCGCCCTCGCCACGCCCGTCATGTCTGAGCAGAGCGGCATCATGTCGTCGTACAACTGGCGCAGGATGGTGTGGATGTTGTCCGTGTCGATGATTAACAATAAGTCTGTCATCATGTTTCCTTCCTTATGATATTACCAGTACTTCTGAGCCCCTTTACCGTAGAGTTTCAGAAC
>JAGAWQ010000004.1 GCA_017941345.1 Prevotella sp.
TGTACTACCCTAGAAAAAGTTGAATGGATTTTACCTTAACCCTGCCATAGGTTGAATGCTTGTTTGATACCTTAATCCTTAACCCTGGCAAAAGTTGAATCATTCTCTCTAAACCCTTGTTTTTGTTGAACAGACTCCGCGGAAAGCCGTTCAATCGTTTTCAGGGTTTGCGGTGCAAAGGTACATGCTCCTTCTTGAATTTCCAAATTTTCGAGGTACTTTTCTCTGTAGCTGGTCCATTTTTTCTGTATTTTACCTGTACATGAGGCTGTCTGACGAGGCGTCATGTTGTTCAGCGACATGTGCGGACGTTCGTTGTTGTAGAAGGCCACAGCCTTTTCCATAGCCCTCCTCACTTCGCCCATAGAGTGGAATTTGATGTCCTTGAGCAGTTCGTTCTTGACGGTGTTGTTCTGACGCTCAGCTACGGCATTATCCTTAGGATCGCCGCTCTCAGTCATACTGATTCTGATGCCTGCTTCTATGAGCAGCGAGGTGTATGCAGCGCTGACATACTGTACACCACGGTCCGAGTGGTGGATGAGGTTGACCACCTCGTCTACAGGCAGCGTCTCAAGGGCCTTCATGAGGCACTCCACACTGCACCAGGCATCCATCGTCTCGCCCACATACCAGCTGATGATTTCTTTGGTATAGCAGTCCGTTATCATCGAGAGGTAGCAGAAGTCGTAGCTGCCATCAGAATTCCAGATGGGGATATACGTGATGTCTGTCACCCAGATCTGATTCTTGCGTATCGGTATGATATCCTTTACCAGATTCGGATACGTAGGAAGTCCGTGCGTGGAGTCCGTCGTGCGGGGACGACGCCTGGGAATCCTCACGTTCAAGCCGTTGCGGGCTATTATTGCCTCCATTTTGTCACGCCCCACCATATATTCATAGTCGGCTCCAAAGCGGTCACGATACATATAATGCAGTTTGTCACCACCCAGGCCTGGATCTATCTGACGGATATCCTTTACAAATTGTATCACCATCTCCTCCTTGAGTCTCTGCTTGCTCAGAGTATCCCTGTACTGATAATATGCCTGCCAGCTCTTGCCAAACAGCCGGCAGAGAAGCCCCATGGTCTGGCCTTTGACCTTCTCTGCGGCAAGCTTTGTTACTGTTTGGCGCCAGCTTTTTTTCTGATTGGAATGTTGAACATCTTCTCGGCTTCGTCTATCATCACGTCCTTGGCGTGATTCATCCACTCGGCCATCTTCAACGCTTCCGCCAGGCGCTTGTTCTCTTCTCTGAGACGGGCCAGTTCCTCGGCCTCTGTCTCCACTGGTTTCTGAATCTTCTTAGGCATAATCGACGGATTTGGTTTGACATAGGAAGTGTCCGGAGAATTCCTCTGCGGAACCTTTCCCTCTGCAAAGGTACTAATCCATCTTCGAATAGACCTAACACTTACACCAAAATCTTTACTTAATTGCTCTAATGGAACATGATTTAACAAATAAGACTTAACAATCATGCTCTTTTGAGTCAATGAAGTGTGTTTCTTACCGCAATTGTGTTTAATCACAAGTTCTTGTAACTCTGATACATTAAAATCTTCTGTTTTCTCCATTTTAAACGTTGTTTTTTATTCAACGTTTTTCAGGGCAAGACAGTGAATATTGCCTCTTTTTTGCAGTTTTTTTGCTCCCATGAGGCTTTATTCCATTTCTTTTTTGTATATTTTGGATGAAAAAACGTTCATCCTTTAAATAAAGGCAGTCTGAAGGATTGAGAAAAAACCGGGTTACGAATAGGCAACTGTTCTCATTTCCTCATTCTGCTATGATTTTGCGTATCAAAGAACTCCCGACGCTGAGCCACCAGCCTGTTTCAATGGCTCATTGTCGGGGGGCAAAGGTACGCTAATGGCAAACAAGGTGAAAGCCGTGCTGCCGACATCATCAAGAACTGGATACGTACTCGATACACAATAGAGTTTCTGGGTACTTGGGAGATGATTCATAACCCTAATTTTAAAGTGGTCGAATTTGACCACTTTAGAATGCAGGCAGGTTTACCAAGTTTCGTCATGAGTGTGAGTGAATGGATTGAGAAGACTAATGCCATTGGTATCATTGTCAAGAAAGGACGATATGGCGGCACCTACGCATTCAAGGATATTGCATTTGAGTTTGGAACCGCTATTAGTGTTACTTTCAAACTTTACTTGATTGACGAGTTCCAAAGACTAAAAGAGGAGGAACAGAAGCAATTGGGATGGACTGCCAAAAGGGAACTTTCCAAAATTAATTACCGTATTCATACGGATGCCATCAAGAGCCTTCTGATACCCGAAGAGGTCACTTCTGCACAAGCAAGTATCATCTATGCAGAGGAGGCCGATGTTCTAAATGTGGCTATGTTTGGAATGACTGCTAAGCAATGGCGAGAAGCAAATCCCGACTTGTTACACAGCGGAACCGTCACTTTTGTGTACTTTTTGTGTATGAGTGCACTCTAAGAGAGAAAAAAATAGAGTTGACCAGGTGGGTCAACTCTATTTATTGTCAAGGAATAGAAGAATTACTTATTTCTTGGGCTCTGCTTTCTTGGCAGGGGCCTTCTTAGCAGGAGCTTTCTTGGCGGGAGCCTTCTTGGGCTTGGCCTCTTCCTCGGGCTCGAGCTTTGCGAGACGTGCCTTCAGACGGGTAATCTCAGCATCCTTCATCTCAATCTCGTCACCCTGGTTGCGGATGGTGGTGAGCAGGGCGTTGAGCTCATCGTTCTCAATCTCAGGGGGATAGAGGGCATTGACGCGATTGATGAAGTCGCCCAGGATGTTCATGTAGTTGGTGAAGGCATCGAACGGTCCGCTGTAGATGCCGCGGTCCAGACCTACGTTAGAGGGCTTGGTGGTCATGAAGCGGAAGTTGTTAGAGGCCTGCAGGTAGTCCCAGTCCTGATTGATGCGCGGGTCGTCAGCGATGCGCAGGCGGTCGGCTACGCTATAGAGCTTGTTGAAAGCCTCGCGCTGCATGGCGTTACCCAGCCAGCATGAGCAGTCGCGCTCCTCGTCAACCCAGCTGAGGGTGTCGGGCACGTCGAGATTGCCTACACTCTTCACCTTCATGCAAATTTCAGTAGGTGTAGAGAAGGTGATGCCTTTCTCCTTGGCGCATGCGGGCAGTGCCTTGAGGAAGTCGAGGATGTTGGAGCTAAGAGGCTGAGCAATGCCCAGAGCTGAGAGCTCCATGAAGATATTGATAATCTGCTCTTCCTCAGGCAGACGGGCAATGCGGTCGATGTAAGCATCAGCGAACAGGGGATAGCCCTCCCAGTCGGGATTGTTGAAGCGCAGCGAGATATCGTCGGACAGCTCTACATCGCGGAGCAACAGCTTCAGGTTGGGGGCGATGTTACAGTTGTAGACATAGTGGGGCGACTTCCAGCCCAGCACGTGCTTGGCACCCTCGGTGAGCATGCCCTTGAAACCCATAGCGGCAATCTGGCCACCGATGTCGTCGCTGTAGATGAGCGATGAGTTGCGGGCTACGGTAGGCTTCTTGCCGAAATACTCCTCAATCTTGGCGCACTGCTTCTTCACATCGAGGGCGAAGGTCTCTTCGTTAGCGAGTGAAGAGAGGCCGTGAGAATAAGGCTCTGCGAGGAACTCAACACAACCGGTCTGGTTGAGCTCCTGCAGCTTCTCAAGTACCTGAGGAGCATGCATCTCAAGCTGCTCGATACCTGTTCCTGACAGCGAGAAGGCTACCTTGAAATACTGGCCATTTTCACGAATCATGTCGCTGATGGCGTTCAGAGCAGGCATATAGCTACGCTCTGCAATGTCGCTGATACTGCGCTCGTTCTCATAGTCGTCATAGTAGTAGTGGTCTGTACCGATGTCGAAGAAACGGTAGCGCTTCAGATGGATAATCTGATGTATCTCGAAATATAAACAAATTGTTTTCATAAACTTTTCACTTTTAACTTTTCACTTTTAACTTCTTTATTGTTCCCAACCAAGTGTGCGCCGATAGAGTGTGCGGATCCAGGCACCCACTTTCTCCCAGGTAATCTGGTCAACTTCTTTCTTGCCTTCCTCCTTGAGGTACTGGAAGAGCGAGTCGTTGGCGCAGATGCTGTAGATGGCATCGGCCAGCGCGTGGATGTCCCAATAGTCTACCTTAATACAGTTGTTCAGAATCTCGGCGCAGCCTGACTGCTTGGAGATGATGCTGGGCGTGCCGCACTGCATGGCCTCCAATGGCGAGATACCGAAGGGTTCAGAGACAGAAGGCATGACGTAGACATCAGAGTCCTTCAGGCACTCATACACCTGCTTGCCGCGCATGAATCCGGGGAAGTGGAAGCGGTCGGCAATGCCGCGCTCAGCAGCCAGATGAATCATGGCGTCCATCATATCGCCCGAACCAGCCATACAGAAGCGTACGTTGCGGGTGCGGCGGATGACCATATTGGCAGCCTCAACGAAGTACTCTGGACCTTTCTGCATGGTGATGCGTCCGAGGAAGGTAACGACCTTGTCCTTGCCCGTATGGTCGGGGCGAGGAATGGCCTGATATTCTTCGGGCAAGGGATATACGGCATTGTGTACCGTATAGCACTTACGCGGATCCTGATGATACTGATTGATGACGGTCTGACGGGTCAGCTCCGATACGCACATAATGCAGTCGGCATTGTCCATACCGTTCTTCTCGATAGAGTAGACGGTGGGGTTCACCTTTCCGCGAGAGCGGTCAAAGTCAGTAGCATGAACGTGGATGCACAATGGCTTGCCGCTAACCTGCTTGGCGTGGATGCCGGCAGGATAGGTCAGCCAGTCGTGAGCATGGATAATGTCGTAGTCGAGTGTGCGGGCAACAACACCTGCAATGATGGAGTAGTTGTTGATTTCCTCGTGCAGATTGCCCGGATAGCCACCGGCAAACTCCATAGCGCCAAGGTCGTTGACGTGCATGTAGTTGAAGTCGGCATACAAGTGGTCGCGCAGACGGAAATAGAGGTCGGGGTCCATGATGTTGCCCACCCGCTCGCGAACATAGTCGGCAGAAACGTCGCGCCAGGCAATGGGCACAGCGTTCATGGCTACGATGTTGCACGCTGAGCGGTCTTCGTCGCCGAAGGGTTTGGGCAGACAGAGGGTGATATCCATATCGCCCTGTGCATGCAGACCCTGTGAGATACCATAGTTAGCGGTAGCAAGACCACCAAACACGTGAGGAGGATACTCCCATCCAAACATTAAAACTTTCATAGCGTTTCCTCCTTATTTATTTTTGATACGTATATTTCTCCATCAGCTTCAGCGTACGAAGAATCTCAGCAACGTTCATGGCGAAGGCCATAGCACCGCGTCCGTGGAAGGGCGGGTTGCCGTCGAACAGTTCGCTGATGGTGCCCAGGGCGTGATACATCATCTCGTCCTCATAGCCTACCAGCTGACGCTCGATGAACGAGAGGCGGGTGCGCTTGTAGAGCTTCAGACAGGCCTCCATGTAGAAACCGCCGAGCCAAGGCCATGCGGTGCCCTGATGGTAAGCATAGTCGCGCTGGGTCTGCGGACCGACGTACATGGGGTTGTATCCCCCACTCTTCGGCGACAGCGAGCGCAGTCCCTTGGGGGTGAGCAGTTCGCGGGTACAGATGTCGAGCACGCTCTTCTTCTGGTCCTGCGACAGGGGTGAATAGTCGAAGGCTACAGGGAAAATCATGTTGGGGCGTACGCTCCAGTCCATCATCGGGCCATCGACATAGTCGAGCAGATAGCCGTACTCGTTGAGGAAGGTGTCGACGAACGACTGCTTGCACAGCTCGGCACGCTTCTCCAACTTGGCAGCCACCTTCTTGTCGCCAAACTCTTCCTCGAGCGAGGCGCAGAACTTCAGGGCGTTATACCAGAGGGCGTTAAACTCAACGATATAGCCCGAACGGGGAACGACGGGGCGTCCGTTGGCGGTAGAGTTCATCCAGGTGATAGCCTTGTCGCGTCCGTTGGCATAGAGCAGTCCGTTTTCATCAAGGCGCATGCTGGGATTGCCTCCGTCGACAATGTACTTCACGATGTCCTTGACCAGCTTGCCATACATCTTATAGCCTTTCTCGCGACCGGCATCCTTGACATACTGCTGAATGGCCCAGATGGCCCACAGGGGTACGTCGGGATGCTCTATCTCGTAGATTTTCACGCTGAGGGGCTTGTCTTCCATAAACTCGCGGAGACCCTTCTCGGCAGTCTTCATCACGTGCTCGAAGTAATCCTGTTCGCCAATGGCAAGTGTCAGGCCAGGCAGTGCGATGAACGTATCGCGGGCACGAGCCTTGAACCAAGGATAGCCTGCCAACAGATAGCGGTCGTCATTGTCGTCGAGATGCTCGGGCGAACTGCCGCTGCGGCGGTCGCGGAAGTGGAACTGATGGGCTGCAGCCACCAGACAGTGATAGAAGCTGTCGCGGCTGGGACGCACGTCATACTCCTTCTGGAACAACGGCTTCAGCGTAGCACTCTTAATCTCCTTGGTGGAAGCGGCGAAGATGATGCTCTCGCCCTTCTTGATGCTCATCTCGAAATAGCCGGGCACGTAGAGATCCTCGTTGGAAGCGTAGCCACGCTCCTGCTCCTTGGGATACTCCACACCACGATACCAGTCGGGCTGGAAGATGAACTCGTTCTTCTTGTTGAACTGCATGAAGAGGTCGGGATAACCGGCGTACATACAGGTCTTGATACCATTGTCTACCTCATGGTACTCGCGAGAGGCTGTTGAGTTCTCGTGCGTGAACTGGCGAACCGAACGGAAAGCCAGGAACGGACGGAACCGCAACGTCGTGGCCGAGTGGGCATCCTCCAAAGTGTAACGGATGAGGATGCGGTCCTCATAGGCCTGGAAGATGGTCTCACGTTTCAACACTACACCACCTACGCGATAAATCGTGGTGGGCACTACGTCACAAGAAAACTCGCGGATGTACTTGTGACCCTTCGGGCTGTAGTTGTTGCCCTGATACTTGTGGAGTCCGAGATTGAACTCAGCACCGTGCTGAACGACCGTACAGTCAAGTGATGAGAGCAAGACGTGATTCTCATCGTCGAGCTCAGGTACGGGAACAACGAGCAAACCGTGATACTTACGGGTGTTACAGTCTACCAACGTAGACGCACTGTAGGCACCTGAGCGGTTCGTCCGAAGCAGTTCACGACGGAGTGACTCCTCCAAGTTTGTCATGACAGCTTTTTCTAATCGTAAATAACTCATAGTTCCTATTTTAAGGTATTAAAAATTGTTTTAGATTGAATTTCCCTCAAAAGTACACATTTTTGCTGTGATAACAAAATAAATTTGGATTTTTTTAAAGAAAATACGCAAATTTGTATGATGTGGAAGAGATTTTACGACAATATGACATCGTTTTTGAAGTTTTTTCGTACTTTTGCATCGTCATTTGAAATTGAAGGAAAAAAGAGATGGTATCAGGAACAGAAACTGGCGCAGAAGCCATACAACACATCAGCGAGCTATGGCTTCCGCTGACTGACGAGCAACGAAAACTGTTGCAGGACAACGTGACCACACGCCAATACAAGAAGAATGATATCATATACCACGAAAAAGACACTCCACATGATTTATTCTGCGTGCTGAAAGGCAAGGTGAAGATTTACAAGGAAGGGGTCGGCGGACGTCCGCAAATCGTACGCATGGCTAGCCTACAGGAGTTTTTCGGCTACCGCGCAGGACTGGCAGGCACCGACTACATTACGGAGGCGGCAGCATTTGAGGACACGACACTCTGTCTGATTCCCATCCCCATTGTCAAGCAACTCATCGCTGAGAACCAGCAGATAGCCATCTTCTTCATTCAGCATCTGGCCAAGTTGCTGGGAAACGCTGACGAGCATACCGTCAGCCTGACACAGAAGCATCTGCGTGGAAGACTGGCAGAGGCTATTCTCCGTCTGAAGGATAATTTCGGTACAGAGGAGAACACCAGCACACTAGCCATTGAGCCTAGCCGTGAGGATGTGGCAAACCTGTCGAATATGACAACGAGCAACGCCATCCGCACGCTGTCCAGCTTCGCCAGCGAGGGACTCATTGCCACCGACGGACGCAGGATTACGATTCTGAACGAACAGCAGTTGCGCCAAATCTCAAAAATGGGCTAGTCAGGAATCAGGAAATTGATGACTTCCTGCTCGACATTGATACGATAGGAGCCTACTGGGGTGCCTATCAGTCGACCGTCGACACCTACCAACGCATGCTTGGCTTCCTCTACGCAGACCTCGCGAGTGCGGTAGGGATGGACACTGCGATGATTGAGGAAGCGACCCGTCAGCAACAACCACAGACCAGCAAAGAGCTGCAACAGTTCTGGATGGTAGATGACTGACACATCAAGCATGCCGTTATAGGGCACAGCACTGGGAGTCTGTCCGTAGCCAGGACCGCTTCCCACACACATGGTCATAATCTTACGCTGCAGCGTGTCGCTATTGATGCGCAGATGCATCTTATAGTCCATACGGTGGAAAATCATGAGGAAGATACTGACGATGAACGACAAGGTGCGTGAGCCCAACAGCGAATGGGCCTGACGACGCAGATTCATGACGTCGGCAATCAGCCCGACATTGACACAGTTAAGGAAATAGCGGTGGCACCCCTCTCCTTTCTTGTCCGTATAGCGGATGCAACCGAGGTCTATCTTACGTACACGATGCTTGACAAGCCAGTCGACAGTCTGCTCCAGATTGCCTTCCTTAAAGTCCCAGTAGCGGGCAAAGTCGTTCATCACTCCATTGGGTATCACCCCTAACGCAATCTGGTCGCGCACCTGCTTCTCCACCCGCATCAGACAGTTCACGGCGTCGTTCAGTGCCGAGTCGCCTCCGGCAATGATGATAGTACGGTAGCCGTTATGGATGAGCATATTAACCAGACGCTCCACACTGTCAGTCGACTCGCTCTGCACGAAGTCGTACTGCACCTTGCGGTCGTCGAGCACCTGCTGAATCTTCTCACGCTGTTTGCTGTTGTATGCCTTAGGGCAATACAGAATACCCCATCTTGTCTCTTCTACTGCCATAGTTCCAATATTTGCTTTACCTTCACGTCCATCGCCTCTTGGGCGTCAATCCAATGAATCTTAAACCCGCGTCGCTCCATCCCCCTGAACCAGGTCATCTGTCGTTTGGCAAACTGGTGGATGGCTATCTCCAGTCGGGTGAACATCTCGTCGTAAGTCAACTTACCCGTCAAATATTCCGTCACAAACTTATACTCCAAACCGTAGTATATCAGGTCTTCTGCAGGTATTCCTTCATCGAGCAGACGTCGCACCTCGTCAATCATACCCTCCTCCAAACGTGCCTTCAGTCGACGGGTAATCTTCTCCCGGCGAGCCTCACGTTCGATATCCACGCCGATAATCAACGAGGGTATCGGAGGCAGTTCGCGCCTTGGAGCTGGGGTATGCAGGTTATACTCTTCTATCTCGATGGCACGGATGGCGCGCTGGCAGGAGTCTACATCGGTCGTATTGTGCATCGTCGAGCCGTTCTGGGCTTTCAGCGCCACCAGCATCTGGGTCAACTCGTCGAGCGACTTGCCCTCCAACTGCTGGCGCAATGCAGGGTTCTGGGGCACAGGCGACAGTTGGTAGCCCTTCAGCACCGCCTCGATATAGAGGCCTGTACCGCCGCAGAGGATAGGAGTCGAGCCCCTACCTATTATATTATTATAGGCATCCATAAAGTCCTGCTGATACTGAAACAGGTTGTACTTTGTCCCTGGCTCGCAGATGTCTATCAGGTGGTAGGGGATGTCGACGGCAGATTGCGTGCCACACTTCGACCCAGAGGTCGAAGAACCGTCTACCACAAGACGATAATCCTCCAGGTCCTTGCCCGTCCCGATGTCCATGCGCCGATACACCTGGCGAGAGTCGGCAGAAATGATTTCGCCTCCGACTTCCGCGGCCAAAGCTGCTGCCAACGGAGTCTTCCCGCTGGCTGTCGGTCCGAGTATGGTTATCATCTGCCGCATCACTTCATCCTTACGTTCATAGCCTTGCATATCGGTTTGCAAATATACGGAATATTTTTGAAACGGCAAAAGATGGAAGAATAAAAGTGCGAAAGTTTTGCCGTATCAAGAATTTGTTGTATCTTTGCAAACAAGAATTGCAAAGATGACAGGCGATATGTTGAATACGCTATCCTATGGTAAGTCGATGCGCAGCATGATACTAATGGTGCTGCTCTTCGTGCAACTGCCGCTGATGACGGCATTTGCCCAAACGGATGATATGCGACGATTTACCAAACAGACCCCATTGGTGTATGAAGACGTGTGGGACTTATGGCCCTACTCTTTTCTAAACGACAATGGCGAGCCCGACGGCTTCAACGTCGACCTGATAAGGCTTATCATGAAGGAGTTGGACATCCCCTATATCATCCGGCTGAAGCCGTCGTCCGAAGCTTTCAGCGACCTGAAGAACGGCAAGTCCGACCTCATGATGGCACTGGCCGTTGGATTCCACGACGAGTTTGGCCTGTACAGCAAGAATGCCGTGACGCTGTTTACACAGAGCGTGGCGACACCCAAGAGCAAGAAGGTGGAAATCAAGGTGTTTCGCGACTTGGGAAAGCCGGGGCTGAAGGTCATCGTCAACGACAGCTCGCTGTGCCACCACCTGATGATAGACTACGGATGGGGCGACAATGCCCTGCCCGACAAGGACATTTGCGAGGCCATCCAGCGTGTCAGCGCCAAAGGCGAGGGACAGATTGTGTGGAACACGCTGTCGCTGAAGTGGCTGATAAACCGCTACCATATCGACGACCTGGAACTGACCCCCGTCAACATGCCGCACGGCGAATACAAGTTCATGTCGAACAACCAACAACTGCTCGACCTGCTTGACGAGGCCTATACCCGCCTCTACACCAACGACCAGATTCAGCCCTTGCAGGACAAGTGGTTCTATCCAGAGCGGCAACAGGTGGAAGAACCGAAGGAGTTATGGTATCTGACGGGGTGCGGCCTGCTGCTGCTCGTCTTCATAGCCGTCTACGGCATCAGCTATCGTATTCAGGACAAGAAGCTCAGCCGCGAAAATATCAAGCGCAACAACCGTCTGGCACTGATTCTGCAAACCAGCCAGGTGCACATCTGGACCTACGACATCAAGAAGAACCAGTTCTCCTGGCACAACGATAACGGACAAGTGGCCTACACCTACACGATGGAAGAGTTCTCCCACCGCTATAGCCGCGAAGACTTTCTCCGCCTGAAGTCGGCCTTGGACAAGCTCGCCGCGAGCCGCAAGACCGACGGTGAAGAGAAGGAGATAGAACTGAACCTACGGGCCAAGGATGTGGAAAGGCTATCGACAGACACGTCAGCGGGAATGGGCGGCGACACCAACGACCGCGACTACCACATCATGCTCTCCATCCTGAGCCGCGACAAGAAAGGCCTTCCCACCGTCATCATCGGCACCAAGAAAGATGTTACCGAGGAGAACCGTCAGCGACGCCTCGACGAAGAGCGCACGCTGCGCTACTGGTCTATCTTCTACAATCCCATATTAGGCATCATCCTCTTCAACAAGGAAGGGCGGCTGGCCAACATCAATCCCAAGGCCTGCGACATCTTCGGATGCAATGCCGACGAGGCAGAGGAGGAGGGCATATCCATTCGCACAATGTTCAACATTGGCAGCCAAGAGTTGGAGAAGGTCGACGGATTACAGGCTACCCAGGCCGTCGGACACGACAAGATTACCGAATACCGTCTGATGACCATTCACGACGATGCCGGCATGATGTTAGGCATCTATGCCTTCTGTCGCGACATCACCATGTCGGTCAGCAACAAAGAACAGGAGCAGGCAATACTGACGCAAATCGAGGAGCTGCGCAACCAGCAGCGACAGTACACCGACATCATCAACGCCACCATCAGCAACACTGATATCCGTAAGGTCACCTACTCGCCCCAGTCGCACACGCTGACCATCTATCGCGGCACCGATACTATTCAGCACGCGCTGAAACAGACACGCTGCATGACGCTGGTCGACGTACAGTCGCAGCGCCAGGCCATGCGCCTGCTCGACGACATGGACAACTATGCCAACAAGGTGATAGCGTTAGACATCCGAACCAGCCTGCGCGCTGCCGGCGGACATCCCCTGACGCTGCATTTCCGCATGGAGCCCTGTCACGACAAGAAGGGCAAGGTGACTGCCTATCGCGGCATGCTGCGCGACATCAGCAACACGGTGCAACGTGCGGCCAAAGGCCTTTTACCCTTATTCTTCTTTACCCTCTTCACCCTCTTGTCTTCAAGTGCCGATGCGCAGCAGCTTGCCGACACATACACCAGCCAGCGCCCCGTCGTCATCGTATGCGACTGGGACAAGGCCCCCTACGAATTCCTCAACGACAAAGGACTGCCCTCGGGCAGCAATATCGACGTGATGCAGGCTGTGATGGATGAGTTGCACCTGCCCTGCCGTTTCGTGATGAAAGACTGGAGCATCGCGCTGAAGACCTTCGAGCGCGGTGATGCTGACATCATCCTGGCCAATGCCCGGCGCTACCGACGCGACCCTTACGTGCTCTCCGACAATATCGTCAACTACAACCGCATCCGCGTAGCCATGCATTCCGACTCCGTAGGCATGGTGTCGCTCAACCTGCTGGAGCGCGAGGGGGCCGTCTTCAAACCCGGCGACTACTCGGCATTCTACTTCATGGACGGCGACACGATGCGCAACAGCCGCATGGAGTTCCAAACACCCAAGGTAGCACTGATGGGACTGCTCAACAACACCTACAAATACTACGTCTGGGGCGAAGAGCCGCTGAAGTGGAAAATCAAAGAGCTCAACCTCGAAGGCATCGTGCTCAACGACGTGGGCATACCCATCTCCGAAATCCATATCATCGGACGTGACCGCCAGCTTATCGAACAGATTGACGACCAGTACTCGCGTCTGAAGCAGAGCGGCGAGATTGCTGCCATACAAGACCGTTGGTTCCATCCTGAGCGCGTGCACGACAATACGTCGCCCATGGCCTACTACGTCATCATCGCCGTACTGCTGCTCACGGCACTCTGCTACCTCTTCGCACGCCTGGCAAAAGCCCACGTGCGCAGTGCCGCCCGCAGGTCTACCGAGCTCAACGGCATGATGTACAAAGCGCTGCACATGGGCAACTTCAACATCATGGTCTACGACATCAAACACGACCACATGACCAACAGCTACGGCCAGATACTCCCGCGCGAGGGTCTCACGCTGGAGCAGTTCACCCGCCACATCCACCCCACGCAGCGGCAGGAGTTTACGCAGAAGATGAAACGTCTGACCGACGGCCGCGAGCGCCAGTTTGTGCTTAACAAACTGTTCAACAGCGGTACCGACGAAGCCCCCCACTGGCTCAGCTTCCACGGCCATGCCATCCTCGAACTCGACAATGAAGGCCATCCCGCCTACGTTGTCAATGCCATCCACGATGTCACCCCCGACATCGAGGCCAACAAGGCTGAGCGCGAACTCGTCAAGAAGTACGAGCAGCTGTCGAACATCCCATTCGTCGCCATGTCGTTCTACGACAAGGACGGCTGGCTCATCGACCTCAACGACAACATGCGTCAGCTCTGCGGCATGACAGAGGGACATCCCGCCAACAAGCGCTTCTGGGAGACCGTCTGCATGTTCGACGTACCCCTGTTCCGCAACATCTACTCGCCCAACAGCCGCAACGACATGCTCGTATGCCAGCACATGGAATATCCTGAAATGGGCATCGACCACTACATCGAATTCTACATCCTGCCACTCTTCGACAACGAGGGCGAGACCTGCAACTACTTTATCACAGCACTCGACGTGACCGACGACCGCAACCGCGACCATGCCTACCATCAGCATCAAAAGGAGCTGCAAGCACTGCAAGCCGACATCAGCCACAAGCAGAAAGACCTTGCCTTCCTGCTGGAGCATAGTGGCCGCCGTCTGGAACAAGGTGCCGACGGTCAGCTACATATCGTCGACGCCACTATTTGACGCAGACGCAAAGCATGGTGAGGTCGTCGCTCTGCTCAGCACCGTCGACAAAGGCGTCGAGGGCACACTTCATCTCATCGATAAGGAAACGCGAACGGGTTTTCGGCGTACGCTCGCCGAAGGGCTGTGTTGACTCGCGGAGCACGCGGAGCATGCGCTTCTCACCAAACTGGTCAAGCATCCGGTTCTCAGCCTCGTTGACACCGTCGGTGTACACGAAGAGCAAACTGCCGCGAACATCACTGATATGTCCGCCGACAAACTCTATCTCTGGCCACAGGCCGATGGGGGCGTTCGACTCCATCTCGAGGAAGCTGAAGACAGTCTGCGAGGTATGTGCACGTCGCTCGCCGTAGATGGGCGGGTTGTGACCACAGTTGCAGTAGTTCAGGCGGCCCGTCTTCAGGTCGATGATGCCAATAAACATCGTCACGAAGACGCCACTCTCGTTGTCAGCCGACATGGTGTCGTTGAGCTTGGCAGCTATCACCTCTGGCGGGAACCCCTCCTTAGCCACCGTGCGGAACAGGTTCACGGCAACAGCCATCGTGAGCGAAGCGGGTATACCCTTTCCGCTGACGTCGCCTACGCAGAAGTAGAGGTGGTCGTCTTGCAGGAAAAAGTCGTAGAGGTCGCCTCCCACCTCCTTTGCCGGCACGACGGTAGCATAGAGGTCGATGTCGCGGCGGTCGGGGAAGGCTGGGAAGTTGCGTGGCACCATCGACATCTGAATGTCGCGGGCTATGCGCAGCTCACTGTCTATACGCTGCTTGGCCGTCGTCGTGTCAGCCAGCTGGTTGTATGCATGGTGCAGTTCCTGCACCTGCTTGCGGCGACGGAAGAAATAGAACAGGAAGAAGGTCAGCGAGAGCAGGAGAATGACTATAGCAGCCTGTATTTGCAAATCCTGTTTCGACAGGCGCAGGTCCTTAGCCTCATTCTCGGCGCGTGTCACGTCCATCTGGGTGGCATATTCGTACGACATCTTCTGCACTTCGACGGTATTGGCCGAGTCGCGGTACTCCTTGTGGCGCACATCGTAGAGGTATGCCTGCCGGTAGTCACCAAGGCAAGCGTAGGCCTTGGCCATAAACTCCAGCCGGTCGATGCCGCCCTTGATGTTGGATGCAATGTCGAGCGCCTCCTGGTAACGACCGTTTTTCATCGCGTGGTAGTAGTTGACGGCGTAGCCGAAACTGTCGTCGTGCCCGTTGTCGCGCTTCACGCGCTCGCGCTCGGCAAAGGCGTTGTTGAAGTCTTCGCGGCTATACTGCGCATTGATGTAGGAAAGGCAGATATAACTCCATGCCGTCAGCTGGTGCTGTTTGATGACGCCGGGCTCGGCCAGTGCCTTGCGAGCGCAGTCGAGCACCTTCTCGGGCTTCTCTAGATTGACGTAGACTTTGGCCAGGCCGAGGTACGGGGCAGCAGCACTCTCGTCAGAGAAGTAGCGGTGCTGGTAGTTGATGACCTCGTTGAATTCGTGCTCGGCCTGAGCGAAGTTGCGCAGGCTTGACGACATGGTGGCCAACGCGTAGGTGGAGGTGTAAAGTCCGAACTTGCTGTCGTGCTGGCTGGCATAGTCGTGAATCTGACGTGCCATCTCAAGGCCGCGTGTTCGGTTAATCTTGTTAAAGTAGTAGATAGCCTGGTTCGACCAAGCCTTGTAGAAGAGCCTCTCCTGGCTGGCCCCCGCCTGGCGGCATGCCTCTATCAGCTGGTCAGTCACCATCATGAAGCTGTCGCTCTCGCTCGAACTGAAGTAGCGATACATCTCCTTCTCCAGGCGTGCTATCTGGCTGCCGCCCGCATCCTGCGCCTGTGCTGTTGCTGCTGTCATGCAGGCCATCAGCGCAACAAAGAATAGTATGACCCGTCTCTTCATCATTTTGCTACTACAATGGCTACCGTCCAGTGTGTGTGTTCTATCGGCGTGTAATAGACGCGCGAGGGCTTGCCGTTGACCTCCGTCTCAGCGATGCCTCGCTGACGCTGCTTCAGGGCATTGACGAAGTCTTCGTCGCTGACAGTCACGATATCGCCGTCGCGATGGGCGAAGCTGGTTCCGTCGTCGTTGAGGATGACGATGAAGAAGTCGCGACTCCCGGGTAGCATGCGGCTGTTGAGCAGCTCATCCTGCACGAGCTCGTCTTCTATCTCTCTCAACTGGTTAATCAGCCACTCCTGCGTCATGTCGGCACCGCAGACACAGGCCAGCCGTCCCGTAGCGTCAAAGATGGGGGTGGCATAGGTCACGTAGTAGCCGCTGGCCACGTTGAGGTCGTCCTCGTAGTAATAGGTCTCCGACCAGAAACACTCCTTTTCCTTCAGACCCTGCACGTACCACGTCGACTTCGTGTAGTCGTGGCGTGCCGAGCCCACCAGCGTCAGCACGAACTCTGTGGAGTCGCCCTGGTGTACGTAGGGTTGGAACCACTTTCCCTCCTGTGGGAAATAGTTGGGCACGAAGGCTGCAAAGTAGCCTGTCACGTCGGGATTCAGGCTCGTCTTGCTGCCCAGTGCGCCTATCACCGTCTGTGGCGAGTCTAAGTGCTTTGCCACCTCGTCGAACACATTCTCTGCATTCATCTCCACACCTCTCACCGTCTTCGACAGCTTCTCGGCCACCAGGTTCATCAAACCCACATAGCGCACGTCCTGCTCAGCCTTCACCGTATAGTTCAGCGCCAGCCCTGCCAGCACGACAGCTATCAGGAGCACGCCCAGCGCGGCGGCCAGCGCCACCCGCAACGGCTTGCAGCCGTTTGCTTGTAGTCTATCCTCCATAGAATCTGTTTTTGCTTGCAAAAGTAACGAAAAAATGCCGTTTGACAAAATCAAACGGCACTATTTTTATGCTTTTGCTGTGTTTTAGTCAGCGTTCGCTACTTATTTCAGCTCAGCGAGGTACTTGATGGTGCGAACCATCTGAGAAGTGTAAGAGTTCTCATTGTCATACCAAGCAACAACCTGTACGAGAGAGTTGCCGTCACCGATCTTAGAAACCATGGTCTGGTTAGCGTCGAACAGTGAACCGAACTTCATACCGATGATGTCTGAAGAAACCAGCTTCTCCTCGGTGTAGCCGAAGCTCTCGTTGGTGGCAGCCTTCATAGCAGCGTTGATACCCTCAACAGTTACCTCACCCTTAACAACAGCGTGCAGGATAGTGGTAGAACCTGTAGGAGTCGGAACGCGCTGGGCAGCACCAATCAGCTTACCGTTCAGCTCAGGGATAACGAGACCGATAGCCTTAGCAGCACCAGTTGAGTTAGGAACGATGTTCTGAGCACCGGCACGAGCGCGCTGAACATCACCCTTGCGCTGAGGACCGTCCAGAATCATCTGGTCGCCAGTGTAAGCGTGTACGGTGGTCATGATACCGCTCTGGATGGGAGCGAAATCGTTCAGAGCCTTGGTCATAGGAGCCAGACAGTTAGTGGTGCAAGAAGCAGCGCTGATAACAGTGTCAGCAGGAGTCAGAGTCTTGTGGTTAACATTGTAAACGATGGTGGGCAGGTCGTTGCCAGCAGGAGCTGAGATAACAACCTTCTTGGCACCAGCCTGGATGTGGGCAGAAGCCTTCTCCTTAGAAGTATAGAAACCTGTGCACTCCAGAACAACGTCTACGTCCAGCTTGCCCCAAGGCAGCTCAGCAGCGTTAGGAATAGCATAGATTGTGATCTTCTTACCATCAACAACGATGAAGTCCTCACCAGCCTCAACAGTGTGCTTGTTCTCACCGAACTTGCCACAGAAACCACCCTGAGCGGTGTCATACTTCAACAGGTGAGCCAGCATCTTGGGGCTGGTCAAGTCGTTGATTGCTACTACCTCATAACCTTCAGCCTCGAACATCTGACGGAAAGCGAGGCGACCGATACGGCCGAAACCGTTAATTGCTACTTTTGTCATAATTACTAATTAACTTTTAATATAAAATTGGGTTATAATTATCTCTCTTTTTCTAAAAATTGATGTTCTAACAACACTTTTTCTTAATTTCGTGTGCAAAGTTACAAAAAAATATCTATATTTGCATCAGAAATCTATCTTAATTTAGATTAAAGAATAGACATTAAGCATTAAAAATGAGATAAATCAAGGACGTAAGTCCAAGATTGTAAAACGCAGTTAGCAAATTTAACATTCAATATTAACAATTAAAAATTAAAGTATTATGGGATTTATTAAGGAATTCAAAGAGTTTGCCATGAAGGGCAACGTGATGGACATGGCAGTCGGTGTAATCATCGGTGGTGCCTTCGGTAAGATTGTGACCAGCCTGGTTAACGACATTCTGATGCCGCTGATTGGTATTGTGACGGGCGGTATCGACTTTACGGGTCTGAAGGCTACTATTGGCGAGGCCAACATCACCTATGGCCAGTTCATCCAGAACGTCATCGACTTCATCATCGTCGCTTTCTGTATCTTCATGATGCTGAAGGCCATCAACAAGTTGAACCGCAAGAAGGAAGAGCCCGCTCCAGAGCCCGAGGCTCCCAAAGGTCCTACGCAGGAAGAGCTGCTGGCTGAGATTCGCGACCTGCTGAAGCAGAAATAAATCAAGAAATCACACCTATTATTATAGATAAGGTAGCCTAAAGTTTGGCTACCTTATATTTTTTGTATAACTTTGCAGCCGTTTTCAGAATAGTACATTTGAAATATGGATAAATCATTGGATTTCAAGCCGAAACTCGTATCGGCTATCAAGCATTACGACAAAAAGACTTTTACGACCGACCTCATGGCCGGCATCATCGTTGGCATTGTGGCGCTGCCTCTGGCCATCGCCTTTGGTATTGCCAGTGGAGTAAGCCCTGAGAAGGGTATCATCACCGCAATTGTAGCAGGACTCATGATTTCTGTGTTTGGCGGCAGCAAGGTACAGATTGGCGGACCTACGGGTGCTTTTATCATCATCGTCTACGGTATTATCCAGCAATATGGCATGCAGGGACTGACCATCGCCACGCTGATGGCTGGCGTGTTCCTCATCCTGTTAGGCGTATTGCGACTGGGCACCATCATCAAGTACATCCCCTACCCCATCGTGGTCGGTTTCACCAGCGGTATCGCCGTCACGATATTCACCACTCAGGTGAAAGACTTGCTGGGCATGCAGATGGACCACGTGCCAAGCGATTTCATCGAGAAGTGGGGCGCCTATATATATAATATAGGTACGATAGACGGGTGGTCAGCTTTGGTTGGCATTGCCAGCGTCGTGCTCATCGCCTCGTGGCCCATGCTGGCTCGTATGTTCCACCTCGCCCCTCTGAAGTCGCTCCCCGGCTCACTGGTAGCCATCATCGTGATGACCATCGCAGCCCTGCTGCTGAAGGAGTATGCCGGAGTGACCAGCATTGAGACCATTGGCGACCGCTTCAGCATCAACTCCACGCTGCCTGGAGCTGTAGTTCCCGAACTGTCGTGGGAGGTCATCAAGAGTCTGGTAGGCCCCGCAGTCACCATCGCTGTGTTGGGAGCCATCGAGAGTCTGCTGTCGGCAACGGTAGCTGATGGTGTCATTGGCGACCATCATAACTCCAATACCGAGTTGATAGGACAAGGTATCGCCAACATCGCATCGCCGCTGTTTGGCGGTATTCCCGCAACAGGAGCCATCGCCCGCACCATGACGAACATCAACAATGGCGGACGAACCCCCGTGGCAGGCATCGTACACGCTGTAGTGCAGCTGATTATCTTCCTGTTCCTCATGCCTCTGGCGCAATATATCCCTATGGCTTGTCTGGCTGGCGTACTGGTTGTAGTGAGCTACGGCATGAGTGGATGGCGCTCGTTTATGGCCATGACGCGTCGCAATCCGAAGAGCGATGTCACGGTATTGTTGCTGACATTCTTCCTGACCATCATCTTCGACCTGACGGTAGCCATCGAGTTCGGACTCATCTGTGCCTGTCTACTGTTCATGCGTCGTATGGCTGAAACCACCGAAGTTCATGCCATCTTCAACGAGATTGACCTGAACGAGGACGCTGACATGGAGCGTGGTAATCTAGAGCACCTGACTATTCCCAAAGATGTAGAGGTGTACGAAATCAACGGCCCATACTTCTTCGGAGCCGGTAACCGTTTCGAGGACATCATGGCCCGCTATGGTCATCACCCCAAGGTACGTATTATCCGCATGCGCAAGGTTCCGTTCATCGACTCCACCGGCCTGCACAATCTGGAGAACATGTGTCACATGTGTCAGAAAGAGGGCATCACCGTCGTGCTGTCAGGTGTCAACCCCACTGTCGAGGCAGTGCTCCGTCGCAACAACTTCGAACAGCTGTTAGGCGAAGACAACATCTGTAATCACATCGACCTGGCTTTGGCAAGAGCCAAAGAACTCATCAGTTAGCCCAACAAAAAGAGCCCACAAGGCTCTTTTTTTGTTGTCAGCTTATTCTATACACCACATCATATAAAACTCATAATAAGTTCATATAAAACTTATAAGTAGTCCATAAACAATAAAGGACTAACTCCTGTTTACCTCCTATCGTTGTCCCATCGTTGTCCCATCGTTGTCCCATCGTTGTCCCATCGTTGTCCCATTATATATCGAACAACAATAGTACATCTATCGATTATCAATAGGACATAAATATGAATTAAATATGGATTAGATGCGAGTTGGATTAGAGTTAGACTGGAGATAAATATGAATGGAATAGGAGACGAATATGAGAAAACACTACGGAAAGACGGAAGTACTGACTGACATTCAGTTCTTCCGTCTTTCTGCATCCACATGCTGTTGGCATCGGTCAGCGCCTGACGTTAATGTCTATCTCTTGTCTTGTTCGTGAGTCATACTGATTGTCTCGCGTCTTATAGTTACCAGGGCGTCCGTCAACAGTTATGCGAAGACTATTTGCCCACAAAAGACTTCCTGCTGCCACTCCAACGCCACAGGCGGCTAAACCTGCTCCCATTCCTTTATAATGCCCAGCAGCATTAGAACGATTAGAAATAGACAAATAGTAGATACCCGTTCCTAATAGACCAGCACCAATTGTACAACCTATGACTCCTATGGCAACAGCTTTCCGTTTATATGTAGCAGGTCTCTGGATTGTAGCATCCATCTTTAACAAAGATTTGTCGTTATACTTCTGCGACCCGTCATTCTGATTGTTTGGCATGTAGAGATTTGTAGCTTCCGACAAATTCACTTTCTTTCCGTTCTGATAATTGATAGCTGATGCATCAGAGCGGTTCATCACGTAGCTGGAACCTTTCAGGTTGTCCCACTTCTTGTAAGTAAACTCCGAAGAGGTGAGTTCCACAACTCGACAAATAATCGTCGAACCGTCTTTCTTCACAATAACATCCTGTGCGAATATACTAGTTGAGCATAGGAACAGGGAAAGAATCAAAAACTGTTTCACGTTAATTAGAGCCGAGTATTCTGAGTGCAACGGGACAAGAAGAATATAAATTCCGTATATAACCAAATTGTTAATCCTTTTCCCAGGGATTGATTTGTCCACCAAAGACAATAAGTTCAGACGAAGAGTCTGGCTTGCGCTGTATAGTCAGTACCTTTTCAACGCCAGATGTTAGAATTTCGTCGGAGTTGAATTCCACGTTCATTTCATGACCATCAACAGTAGATACCATATAGACTTTGTTGGAAGGTAATATTTGAGGTGGAATAACTGCATAGTATGTATTCTTGTCCTCTGAAGCACACCACATATCAACCATCCCTCGCTTACCATTACTAGAAGAGACATAAGAGTCTGTATTCATATTTGACGATAGAGTCAGGGACACATCTTTTAGAACGACCTTGCTGACATGGCCTTGCAGATTGTCACCTAATACCTTTACACAGACTCGGCTCATGCGATGTTTTAAGGCAATGGTTACATTCATGGATGATGTAAGCGCAGCGAATGCCGTACAGAAATCACTTTTAGCTAAATTCTCAGCCGAAGCCTGATTGCTATTGACGGTAAACTCCATCTGCCTTCCTGCAGCAGACATATAAGGATAAATGGCATAATATGCCAACTGTTTTGTCAGCGGCTTGGATATGGAATTGCCAACTGACAGAAAACGACTGCCGTCCCATTGATAGCGCATATTGTCAGCATAATTCCCATATTCCTGCAGATTGAGATTGCCTACGGACTCCACTGCAAATATTCCCAATTCATCGCCGCGCAGGAACGACCAATTGTGGCCAGATGAACCTTGATAGTCGCTTACGGCCACGTTGAAACTGACTTGTCCTGTTGATGATGTGTCGCCGCCTGTTATTCGGGGCCCGTCGTCATTGTCACCACCACCGCCACATGCGGGCAGCATGCTGGCGATGATGACGATGATAGCGTAATGAAAGAAACTCTTTTTCATACGAAAACCATCTTTGTTACTTTTTGTTGGCTATTGCTGAACCGCCCCACGGTGTACTTAGCGTTGGGCATAATGCTCCACTCCTTCGCGGGCTTGATGAGGACGGGGCCTCCACATAGTCACTGAATCCGTCTTGATCTTTAAACACTCGGAAAGCGTTCACATCCATGAGGTCGTTATATGTGTCACCTGTTTTGGATATCATAACAAAGGCTCTATACATATTGCTGATGCCAGTAGAGGTCTTGGTGCCGGAAATAACTGTTGCCGTTTTGTATTCTATCTGATCGTTATTCTTTCCTGCTGTTATACCTGTAGTGTTAAAGCACGCCGTAAAATGGTTATTACTGCCACATATATAGGCCGTCTCTGACTGTTCATAAGAGGTATGGGTTACATTACTATTCTCATCCACATAGTATTCGGCTATTTCAATGCTTAGCGTGTTAGAACTTGAATTCTGATTGAAGAAATTAAAGAGAGACGGGTTAGTAATATGTCCAGGCTCATAGCCTCCACCTGTGCCATTCTGATAGTCTGAACAATAGACAGTAGACGACGGGGCAAACAAGATGGCACCTTTGCCTGTAGTAATGTTGAGATCAGGAGGAGTAGTTCCTGTATAGAGAGGGATATATTGCCCCATTTTCTCTTGTAGTTCGTAGGGTACAACATTTGCAGGCACAGACCCCTCTTCCTGCCACGGATTGATGTCTCCTTTGAAATTGATAGTGCCATTCTCTGTATATTCTCCAGTCAGTGTTGTCTGCTTGCCGCTATTCAGAGTCATTTCATAATCGAACGATGCATAATCAACTTCTCCATCTGTCGTAATCTCGAGCAAAGTCATATTGGCAGGAATATTTTGTGGTGCCACCACTGCTACAAAGACATTTTTCGACTCCTCGAACATCAAGACATCCCTGACACTATTGTCTTGACTCTGGAACTTGGTGGTCTGCATATTGATTGCAGTTGTTGTCAAGACATTCTTCAGTTTGACGGAGACCCGCTTGTTGGCCAAAGCACTGCCCGTCAGCCTTACCATTACCCGGCTCAACACATGGTCAAAAGTCAGATTTACTGACTGACTATTTGTCGCGTCTGCTGAACCTATACACAAGTCGCTGGCAGTATAGTCAGCATGTGTACTTTGGTTGGTTCTGACGGTGAAGGAAAGGTTGCCTGTATTGGTGAAAGATGCTGAGTATGGATATACTGCATAATAAGCCAGTCCATTCCCGTTGTTGGGAAGACTGATGCTAGTTCCTGAAGCCGTAAAGCTGCCTCCAGAGTAGTGGTAAGACACATTGTCAGCATAGTTGCCCGACGATTTTAATGTGTTGTTAGCCTGTACCGCCCACACGCCAATCTGGTCTCCTGTTTCAAACGAAGTCTCCGTGGCGCGGGTAGTCTCCTCTCCGAATGACGCACTGAAGGTGACGGCCCTGGACGTTGGTTCTGAACCTGTATTTGTTAACAACTCATCAGCTTCCTGCGAACAGGATACTGCCAGCATGGCACATGCAGACAGAAGGATTACCCTTGTTTTCATACCTTACAATTTTACGTTAATAGATATTCTGCTTGCAAAGGTAGTGCTTTCATTGAAATATGGAAATAGCGGTTTTCCGCCATTTTTTATTTCCAGTTTATGGTGGATTCATTTTCTTTTCTTACCTTTGCAACAAAACAGTGTCCATAATGACTATCCGACTATACAGAACCGTTCTCTCTTTGAGAGTGTGGCGTTGCATTCTCGCTGTGCTGTTGCTCTTCAGTTGTAGTTGCATCCCTGTCTGTGCGCAGCAAGACTGTAAGATAGACCTCGTAGTTATTGCCGACGAGATAATCAAAGCCAACAGTTGCGAGCAGAGCGATATTATTATGACGCGTCACGGAATGAAGAAAGGTTCCCTGGGTTTCACTACCGATTTCAAATTCTATGAGATGCAGTGTGATTCAGCATGGTATGCTGCCGAAGTCTATCCGATGAAAGATAATGCCCGAGGAGTCAGCAAGATACATTTCATCTCCAACTACAATGCCAATGCCGTTGTCCAATCCTTGCTGGCGCGTGGCTACACTTACGAAGAATACCAACCTGTGATGTCATACGTCAGCGGTTGGTATTCACAAAAGGGTGTAAGGGTAGACTTCGAACTGTTCCCTAATGGCGGCCCTCGCTATGAGGTGACGTTCTATGTGGAGCGATAATCTATAGTTATACCTCCTCAATAGTATGTGATAGTTCTTGTCTCAACACCCCGGTTGCTCTTGCGTTTTGTCCAGTTGCCTATTTCGTCTTTCTCGAGGATAGTATAGGTGAAAGTGTGTTGTTCGGCAGTCGTTCCTTCATCGTCACCCATCTCAGGGTAGATCTCCAGAATCTCCTTTTTAACATAGCCGTCAGCATCATATGTTAGAGTTTGTTTAGAACCGTCTTCTTCGATAATTGTAGCCAGCCCTTGGGCATTGTATTTGTAGTGTATGCTGCCATAGCCATCTGCCCATCCGTCCTTGATGCGCTTTTGAGCATCGCGGTCAATGCCTCCTAAGAATACGTCTTTCAACTTTTGTCCGTCTTCTGTCAGCCAGAAGCCGTTCTCGTCAAAAGTATAGGTCTTTGTCCCGTTCTCAGTCTTCCACTTACACTCCTTCACTGGCCCGCGGAGGTCGAAGATGCCCAATTCACCACGTCCCGGCTCTGTCTTGTGAGCCTCAGCCACAGGTTCTTCTTGGGTTGTCTCTTCGGTTGTCTGCTCTTCTGTGACATCGAAGATCTTCCGTCCTTCTTCAGTTAGGTATGATGCTATCTCGCTGACAGGGAAGTAAACCGTATTGAAGATATGCATGCTGGTGGCATAATGATATTTGCATCCTTTCTCGTCAGGTACAATCTCACCGCCCATCAAGCTCTCTATGTTTTGTAGCTTCTCTTTTTCCACTCCCTCGGCATATTTCCTTGCTAGTTCCATCCATTTGTCATCGGGTAGATTATACATCTCGCCCTCCTCCATCTGGTGCTCATCAGAGAGTCTGAATACAACCTCACGTTCCATCGGGCCACCATTGCCAAAGATACCATCAGAGACATGAAAACAGATGTAATCAGTAGACTGGTAGCCGTTCAGTATTTCCAAGTGGTACTCACATCCAGGAGTCAAATCCTCTTTGGCAATACCTTTGCGGAATCGCTCTATGTAGTCGTCGCAAACCTCCTGAAGCGTGCCTTCCTTAGGTGCACCTATTTGGTCGCCAATTTCCGAGTCAGTAACCAATTGGCGGATAATGCTTACCACTTTAGCCGCTCTCTCGCTTTCACCATCAGGGATGTCAATTTTCAGTGTCATTCCGGCAGGTACTCCCTCCAGGCTCTCTGTGGCTTCTTCCTTTTCGTATGTGGAGAAAGTCAAAGGCTCAAATTCTTGCTTTTCTGCCGTACTTTTGCATGAAGTCAGCACAAAAGCCATAGCTATTACCATGTAAAAAGACATCTTCTTCATATTTGTTGATATTTATGTTAACTTATTTGTTCGTAAATTCTTAGTTATGAAAGTTTCATTATTAGCATGGATCCCAGTTACCACAGCTATCGCCAGCACTAACGTTACCGCCTCGCAGTTCGCAAAAGCCGTTCAAAGAATCTCTACTGGTATTGTGCTGACAGTTGCTGCATTCTCGGAAACCAGATGAGCGACTCCTTGTACTCGAGGTTGATGATTTTCCAAATATTGTCTCCATCATAAGTGGGAAGAAAACTTTTGCTATAAGCCATAGCATGATGAGCAGCACAACCACGTAAATCAGCAAAAAGCCAATGAACATACCTCCCACATAGCCTAACGCACCAAAAAACAGCACAAACAGCGAATATCCTATTTTGGTACCAAGCTGAATGTTGGAGGTCAAAACCGAAAAGACATTAACCAGGTAGACAGCAACAGCTATCGCAATGCTGCCATAAAGAATAACTTGGTAGGTTGTGTCCAACGACTGTTGGTTGCTGATGAATAACGACAGAATGTTGCAGATAATCATGAATGCACCTCCAATGATAAGGCTAAAAAAAGTAACCTTTGTCGTCACCGCATCTTCTCTTATCGTCTCTCCAAAAGTGCGCGATTCTAAGTTGTCTAAAAAATTGAGATTCATGTTCTATTGTTTGACTTGTTTCATGTTGCCGTACTACTCCTCCATAGTTGTAGGTGTACCAACAAGTGTTATACCATCAACATGGGCATTCTGAAGATTCTCTGTCAGAGCAGAAATCGTTAAAGAAGGTCCAGTGCTGACTGTCCCTTTTACACGAACTAAAAGCTTGCCAGTAAAAGCTGGTGAATCTTTTGATTTCAATGTTGCGTTGTAAATATATCCTTTGACATTCTTTCCTGCATAATTCAGAACAAGATAATATAGGGTATTTCCTTCCCATGCCACGTTAATACCACCATTACAAACGGTATTGGGTTCATCGTCACATCTTCCTTTGGCTTTCTTCCCAAAAATCCACGCGTCAACATACAATCCCTTTTCTGGATCTTCATCGGAGTAAAACCAATGTTTCGTCACAGTCCAAGGTGCTTTGCCTTGGGCATTACTCTCTTCTGCAAAGCTAAATAGCAGAGCAGCTACGATAAATAAATAAAACTGTTTCATAAATTACATTTAATTATTTTTACTATGGGTTTATAATTTTCAATTACTTCACAACTACTTTACACCCATTTAACACATAGATACCCTTGGTCGTTGGTTTTCCTTCAATCTTTCTGCCATCAAGAGTATAATAAACATCGTCTACCTCTTGAATGTTGATTGTGCTAATACCAGCAGCATCTGGATTATCACTCTCTCCTACGGGTACAATACGTCCAAACTCCTTCCATACAGGATATTCACTATATAGATTTTTTGAATTAGCAGGTACATAAAGAGTCGCTTCTTTTGCAGGATAGCTGAAAACAAATGAATATGGAACATTTGGATATTCACCCCAATCGTTAAAGGAGTGAAAAATGCTTGGTGGTATTGATGCTTCCATACGAATAGTTGACAAAGCTGTACACCCATCAAACGCATCATTACCGATGTGAGTTAATTTTGCAGGGAGTGCGATTTCTTTCATCTTCTCGCATTCTGCAAAAGCATAGTTGTGAATGATTTCCAAATCCCCCTTTATTTCAACATTTTCAAGATACTTGCTTCCTCTAAAGCAATATGGTCCTATCACCTTTAGGGTGTTAGGCAGAATGGCCGTTTGCAATGTATTAAATCCTTCTAGGTAAATCTCCTCAACCCCTTCAGGAATTGTCAATGAACGCAGAGTGTTAGAAGTTCTTAATGAAAAATTTGTGTATTTCAGATAACCATATTTCCCCACAGTTTTAATATCTCCTTTCATCAATCCGTAACTTGCAAAAGATGGCAGGAGGACATCTGACTGGTCTGTAACGAAATAATTCAAATCATAGCACTTTTCAGAAGAATTCCAGTATAACACTTTATCTGATGTATAAAGTTTTATTATGTTTGGCTTGTCTGAACTTTCATAGACTTTCAAAGATCCATATTTATCTAAATATGTATATAAACAACCTTCTGGTACATAGAAGGCGCTCATGCATGAACTCCCAAATCCTGCAATTTCAGGAGGAGTCTCTGAAGTAAATTTGAAATGAAATCCATACATGACATCTTGCTCCTCAATTCGAGTCACAGAGGGTGGAATGGCTACTATTCCTGCGTTCACACTTCTACTATAGTTATATGCGAAATACTTTGGAAAAGCATTTTTCTTTATGGTTGTTACGCCGTCAGGAATGGTATAATAGCGCTCAGAAGAAAGACCCGAAATGACATTTTCGCAAACATATGGCAAGTATATTAAAGCCGTCCCGTCTTTTGTGTATAATCCGCCATTAACCTCAGAATATACGCTATTATCAGGAGAGACATGGATCTCCTGAAATTTTACAGTATTCTTGCTGGTCTCCCAACTATAGCTATCGCTCCTGAAGTGCGAGGTTTGAATGTGTGATGGGGCGAAGTGTTTTATATTTGTCCCTAAAGTAATGCTTTTTAGTTTATAGCGGTTAATAGAGGCTGGCCCCAAAGTTGTAACCGGATAGTATTTATTATTAAAACTCACCTCATTAGGTATAACCAGATTATATGCGTCATCACTGTTTATCATGGTTGCTGTTTCATCTTCTGCCAACTGATACCATGCGCCGTCTTTTTCTGTTAATTGTGCATACATATATTTTTCAGCACCTTCCTTGATTTCCTTAAAGACATTCCAATATTCTGCTTCTTGGTATGCTTTCATGCAACCCGTTGGAACTATCAGGACATGCATGTCAGCATCTCCAAAAGCGTTTAGGCTGAGTTTTGGTGGGGTTATAGAACCGCAAATCAATACCTTTACCTTGCCATTTTCAAAAGCTAAAGACCCTATTTCTTTAATGGATTGTGGTAAGCGAAGTGTATCTATATCTGCATTGTAAAACGCACCATAAAAATTATCATTTGTATTAGGGCCACCTCCTACCTCTAATTGCTCACTATATCCAGACCTTCTGTTAACTTTAACAATCCATCCACCTCCATGAAAGCCTCCAGAGATTTTGGTTATCATCATGATAGCATCGGAGTCGTCACCTTCTACCCGTTCTATTACATAGGGAGGTACTACAACGTTGCCCGTGAAGGGAGTGCTCCCTGTACGGTTATTAGCATTATCAAAATACTGATTAAGAAATCGATAGTTAGGTTGAACGAATTTTGTCCAAGGCTCTGGAATAATGGTTTCCCAATAGTTTTGAGAAAACGCATTAGATGTAAGTAATAAGTATATACAAATAATATTCGTTGTGAATGTTGCTTGTTTCATATATCGTACTTTTTAGTTGTTGGTTCCATTAAATACAGTCTTCGTGCAATCCGACTATCAGTTTATTCATATTGAAAATTAACCTCTATCACATTCTTAATGTCACTCCAACCATCAGTGGAGAGATAGTCTTCTCTACTGCCAGCAGGAACATATAGGGTGGGATTGTTTTTGAAATAGCCATTACCAAAAGCATTGGCATGCATCTTTAGTGGACGAATGGCGGTTACTATCATTTTGCCAATGTATTCTCCTTCCAGTCCATCGCCGATGTTAGGCCTGTTGCAACCTGCAAAGGCCTCCTCGTCAATTGACAAAACTGAGGCAGGAATCACGATAGAGTTAACATTTGAGCCTTTAAAGGCGTATTTGGCAATATATTTCAACCCGTTAGGAAATACGAAATTTCTAATACCTTGTGTATATATAGCCTCTCTGTTGACTGATACCAAAGTAGATGGGGCTATATACGTTTCCATTTTTCGAGGATAGGGTATCTGAATTAGTTCAGTTACATTCTTGTTATACAGAATACCGCCAATCGAAGTGTAATTAGGATTGTTGGAGTCAACATTTATGTTCTGCAAACGTACACATCCTCTAAAAGGGGAATATCCTATCTGCCTGACTGATGCAGGGATTATAATTTCACGCAATTGCTTGCATTCATGGAAAGCATAGGCATCTATTCTTGTAACTGTTGAAGGAATGGTAAAATGCTCAAATTGACATCTTAGGAAAGCATCTTTACCGATACGCTTCAAATTCTTAGGCAGTATCATCTCTTTTACCTGTGAACTTTGCATACATTGTGCTCCTAACCCTGTCACTATATAAGTAACACCATTGTTTGTAATTTTACTAGGCATTTCTATCAAATTGGGATAAAGCCCCCTTGTATAGACACTTAAGATGGTAACCTCAGATTGCGACGTCACTCCAAATGTATACAAAATTCCTGCGTATGCTTTTTGGAATCGACTTGAGTATCTTGGATTATCCTCATCAGCACCGACAGATGCTTTCGAGCGAACATAGTTCTTGGAGATTGCAGGAGGAGCATCTTTTACGATAGTTGGAAGAGTGCATATCCCATCTGAAATGATCCATACGTCTTTCACGGCAGGCTTTGAAGATTGCTGCTGTACCGGTTGCAGCTGGGTTGACTGCTGCCCAGTATTGGTAAAAGTCAGGTATTCGCTGGCTGCTATTTGCTTACGCAATGTTAAATCAACTAGGTAAATGCGTGCATAATAGGTGCGTTTTCCTGGCAATGGGTTAAGGGCATCAATGTAGATGGCCTGCCATTGTCCGTTGAATGTGGTTGACTGATAATTGCAGGTAAGCTGATTGCCTTCTGCTTTCATATCGTTTCCATCGGCAAATTTGTGGAAGGTGCCTTGTGGTATCTCTATGGCAAGAACTGGCACCAATGTATGTCCTTGCAATCCGTCTACCCTTAGTGTATAATGGACCTGTAGCATCTTCCTCCCGTTTTTGGCATCTATTTGATCGTATGTCAGCCGCAGGTTGGAAAACTTCACCGAAGCAGTTTGTTGGGATTTAGCGCTTTGTAGCATCTCTTTCCCTGCATCTTCAAAAGCCTTACCTAACTTTTTTAAAAATTGTGCATTACAGGGTAGCGATGTGAATAGCAAGCCCCAAATAAGGACACTCGTTGCAATTAATTTCTTCATTGTACGTTGAATTTTATTTGATGTATGTTTCACTTTTTTTGTAGTAATAACTTGTTGTATTTATTGTCATTGGCTGTTACGGAGAGTGATTTCCCAAGCTTGCTGTAGATTAATTTCCAAGATGTTTGTGTTCCATCTTCTTGTGATTCTAATGTAATGATAGTTGTATTGTTACCTACAAACTTCATATTGGTGATAACATGAAATTTTTTGTTGTCCCCGTAATAGTTGCTAACAGACATAAAACCGTAACCAATCTTGTTGTTAACTGATTCAAGACGACGACGTTCTTTGGAAATATCAAGAGAAACATTATGCATACTTGTCGTAGTTCCTTTAAACACCCCATTCATTCCCGTGGGAATTGGTACAGGATTTTTTGCAAAATTTTGAGGCTGTGGGTTAAGGTTCTTCTTGTCATTATAATCCAATGCCAATCTTATACACGCATTTTCGAAATTCTCTTTGGCATACGCACGAAAGCTAATTCTGCACATCTCTACACTATACTGAGAACCCTTTCCGCGAATAACTCTGGTATAACCTTCATGACTTATTTTGTCACTACACCATTCGCCTTCTTCATTAGTCATACCATATATACCCAGTTTATTAGGTTTGTTAAGTGCTCCTTTTTTTGTGGATTTCACAGGAGTCCCCGGATATCTCCAGACATCACTAAGCTTTCCACTGCCGCTAAACCACCAGTTTGGGTCATTCCCGGAACTAGCAGCATATTCCCATTCGTTTTCCGATATTAGACGGAATTGACGGCCTGTTATGTTGTTGAGTCTATTTACAAATTCTTGTGCATTTAACCATGTGACTTCAAAAGCTGTACCTTTTACAACAGATAAATTCGTACCCATGATTGCATCCCATTGTACGTTGGTGACCTCAGTCTCTGAAACATAATAGTCTTTTGTTGTTTTAATGGTTCTTCTATTACCATTACTGGTTAATACTATTGATGTCCCATGAGGTACAAACTTCATAACAAACGTTGTGTTTCTGACATTGACCTTCAAATCGCTTACGTTAGTGTTGTTTGTATTTTGGGCTATTAAGCTCATTGCCTGTATTGATGCAAACATTAATGCAGCTAATCTTTTCATATTATTGAAACATTTTTACCGTTTTAATTCTATTGTTCGTATACTGCACGAACAAGAAGCCCCAGACTCCTATTAGAAGTAAGATTCACATTTCCGTTGGTTATACATTCAGCAGAACTATTATCTATATAGGTGTTTAAAGTCCGCGACCAATATAGTGCGGATGCTTCTCCCACAATATTGATTAAACCACGGCCTAAGAACTCCCCCCCACAGGGTAAAATCAACACATTACCATTAGGGCCAGTCACACGGAGAACTTTCTTTCTTCCTGGAAGCGTTGTTTTCTCCCACTCGCATCTATCACACAATTCCTTTATTTGTTCACGCGAAGGCATGCGCCAATTACTTCCCCAGTTCACTACTGCGGCATCGTCTGTTGGTTCCAATTCAGTCTTATTATCAACCGTACCATCTTTTTTGTTGGTACAATATTTTGTCATTTGGTTTTCATGAAGAAACTTGGAATTGTCTCTATAGCTATATTTATAGGTATTCCAACTATACTCTTGCTTCGGTTTCGTCTCGCCCCAAGCGAAATAGTCACCAGGATCTTCTGGCAATCTGGCACCTATATTCGTTGTCGCCCAGAGCGTCCCACTTGGCAACCCAAGGTCAATGAAGTCATGCTCTCCCTCCATTTCTTCCTTTTGCTGATGTGTCGTACTTTCCGCTTCTACTGAATTCTTTTTATTGTAACATCCAGTCAATAGCAGTGTAGACAAGACGGATAAGAAGAATATCATTCTCATGTTCGTATAAAATTAAATGATTTTAATCAAGTTTACAACCCACATCACGAATACCGCGACGGCCAACACCTGCCAAAGCCAGCGCATTTCGAGTAATCTGCAGAACAGGTCAGTATGGTTAAGCCAGTCAACCATACCAGCAAAAAGCAGGAGCACAAGTGTGATTGCTAGCACGATACCGAAGGGGTGATAACTGAAGCTAATTTGTAGCTCACCTCTGTAAAGAAAGATGATGGACTTAGTAATACCACACCCTGGACAAGGAAAGTGCCATAACCGCATACTGGGACATAGTGACTCCTTGCTGGCTATATCTGGACTAATCCAACTCAATATGAGGGGAATGGCCAGGGTGACGGTCACTCCCCCACAGTGTTTCAAGTTTCTGTTCAAAGCCTATGACATAACCTTCAAGTCCCTGACTATCTGAGTGGCTATATCCCTATTGGTGTCGCGAACCAGACCTGGCAGCGCAAACAGCAGATACAGCATCCAGAAGAACCCGATAAAAATGGCCAAACAAAGCCAATATGCAAACTGAAGTCCCCACTTTCCCAAGTATCCGTAGGGCATTCCCAAACAAAGAAGCAGGAAGAAATATGCAACTCCTGTTGACTTCTTTTTGCGTTTAAACTCCTCCACAAACTGTTGCTGTTTGCTCTCAGACATTTTCGATAAAGCCTCCTTCACCATCGAAGGCAGGATGTTTGCTATTGATGCTTCGATAATTAGGCCAGGACCTTCTTGCTTTGAATTGTTGCTAGCCATTTGCTCTTCATTAGCGTTTACACTCTCATTTGTCGTTTTTGACAACTGCTCATCATTTAGATTTTCCATAATAATATGTTTGTTAGTAAATTGAATGTTGCTATTTTTTCCATCCGATGACACTGTATATTATAAGTGCTATCATTAGTATTAATGGATAATAGCCAAGGAAAAAACCTATGCTACAAACCATTAATAATACTATTATGTGTCTTAACTTGTCAAGCCAAGGCGCATCTTTAGAAAGAGAATATGACAGAATAATACATAATATAATAACAAAAGTGCATACATATAACACTTTGATAACCGACGCGTCTCCTTCATCCTTATACGGATTGTATATTAACGCTGTTATAAGTCCAAATACAATGGTACCTAGTAAAACATTTCCTGCATGACATTTTTCATTGGCTATTGTTGGGAAAAGTTTGCGCTCTTGTTCGTCTGCCCATTGAAAAAAACATGAGTTTTTTATTTTTTCAAAAACATCTTTACAGAAATTCATAAAATAGGTGGTGTCATCCGACTCTTTTAGTCCAATACATAACGCAACGATTGTTGCTATAAGATAGAAATAGAAGCCCCATGACATACTGACAAAAGTATTGTCAATGAACCATGATCTTGAAAAATAGAAAATACATCCCAGTTGTATTATAGCAATTGGTCTCGAATACCTTAAGTCTTCATCTGACCAACTTATTAGGAAGTAAAAAAGGGGGAGCACAAATAATGCGATAGCTGCTACCAACTCCAATATGTTGGCAAATTGGTATGCATGCCCCATTGAGTCAATCATTAAAAGCACCATATACCCCAAACTGGCACGCATTTCAAAAAAGTCACTGCCAAAACGGTTTCCGATAAATGGCATTCCGATTGCAGCTACGTACATCACTATCACAGCGATGAACAACCACCCTTTTCGCGTAATTTGAAAGTCGGGCTCTGAATTGTTATTTGACAAAGGTGGTGTTTGTCGACGGTTTTCAATCGGTGTATTGTTTTCTTTCATTTGCTCCATCTTTTCTGTATTCTTTAGTTATTGATAGTTGGCGACAAAGGTAGCAATAAACGTTGGACTACGAAATAGCGGTTTTCCGCTATTTTTGTATTGAAATAGCATTGTCAACTTGTTAATAAGTGATAAAACGTAGAAAAATGTGCATCATGTGCTCTGAATTTCGTAATTTTGCCACGTATGACGAATTGGTTAAGGATATTTGTTCTTTTGCTATTGTTTGTTGTTGTCGAAACGGCGGTAGCTAACGATAGTACTCTTGTTGAACGCGTTTCCCAAGTGAGCGCGTTGTTGCAGCAACAGCGGTATGACGATGCTCTCAACGCGGCTGAGAGGCTTTTGCCAGAAGCTATGGAACAACAAGATGCCATGTCCCAAGGTGCAATCCGTAATATTATGGGTAGTTGCAGAATGCACAGGGGAGAGTATCAGAAAGCATTGCGTGAATATACTGTTTGTGCGGATATTAGCGAGAAGGCAGATTTCCTGCATATAGCAAAAAATAACGAGCCAAAGAATCATGTTATGTTCCAGCTGTATATCCCTATATATGCTGAATTGGTAGTACTAAATCAGCAGTTTGGCAATACTGTTGAGGCATTGCATTATGCCAAGACCGGATTGCGTTGGTTGTCGGTATGTAACGACAATCAGTTGCGGGCAACAATGATGCCGCATATTGCAGGTCCGTTTTTAAATAATAAGGAATATCGGCTGGTCTATCCGTTGCTGAAACAATCGTTTGCGGATGCTGCAGAACTGGAGCTTTATGACTGTGCGCTTTTGCTGAGTACGGAGCTGATAGTCTGTGAAGACAAGGAGTACAAGAAACGACCTGACGAATACGACTGGATAAAGGCGGGCGATATGCTATTGACTATAGCCAAATCGGAGGATGTCAAAAACAACTATGTCAGGATACGAGACCAAGTGTTGGCCAAGCAACGGATAAAGTCGCGGGAAGACACGACTACAGCTACAAGTCATGAAATGACCTCTATGCCATATTCCAAACCAGAGATGCCTAACGATACCACCGTGGGCACAGATACTGCTAAGGCAGATTCTTTGATCCAAGATCAGAGCGTGGCATTGCAATCACGCCATGATGCAAGAACAAACCCATTCTCGTTGCTCTGGGAGTCGTGGGTGCTTATCCTGATAATGTCTTTAATAGTAGTAACATGTGTTTACCTATTCTTGATTCGTAGATGGTATAAACGGAGAAAAGATGAAGACCATCAAAAGAGTTTCATTGAGGGACAGGAGAGCGAGCGTAGTCGTCTGGCCAAGGAGCTTCATGACGGAGTGGCCAATCAGCTGTTGGCTGTAGAAATGAAACTAAGTACCGATGGATTGACACCACAGGCAATGGAGCTGTTGAATGAAAGCAGAGAACAGGTGAGGCATGTCTCTCACGAATTGCTCCCGCCAGATTTTATCCACTATTCGCTTGATGAAATTTTGGAACAATATAGCACTCAGACGGATGGGTTGCGGAAATGTGCGGTAACTTATACTTCTACGCCACAGGATGCAGACTGGTCATGTATTTCCCAGACGACAGCCAAAGAGGTTTTTAGAATCACACAAGAAGCAGTAGGCAACGCGTTAAAACATTCTTCAGCCAGCATGATTTCTATTGGTTTGCATTTGGATGAAAACCAGAACGTGATGCTGGTGGTCAGCGATAATGGCAGTAAAGCGGTTCCTGAGAGTAGCGGTGCTGGTGGTATTGGCATGACAACGATGTACCAGCGGGCAAAATCCATAGGAGGAACATTGGAATTCTATCATCACCAATATGGGAATGTTATCAAATTAGTCGTCAAAAGGTGAAAAATCACGGATTTCCGTGATTGTAAGTTCCAATATTTCTACTATTTTTGCCCCAAAAATGAAAAAAAGGCTCACGAATGAGTAGTTTTAACGCAGAATTCTGTATATTTGCACTGTCATTCTTAGGATTGACAGACATTGTGAAGGAAGCGTGTTTTGCTTATTTCCTGATTGGTGAATCTCGACAACTCATCAAAATAGGTCCTGAAATAAGAAGTAAACGCTCTCCCCGTGTGATGGATGTACCTGAAAAGTATATACCACTCAAGGGGCGTGAGCCGTTCTCTTATCAGGATTTTAGGCAGTCGAGAGCCTACCAACAGGATAAGTGGATGGATTTCACGCCTTTTGGATTATATATAAGCGAGGTATGACTGATTTGAAAAAATACAAACTGGAGAATATTTCTGTGGCCATCATAGATGACCATGAAGTTGTATTGGAAGGATTCCGTAGCTTTATGGAGAAAAATGGTGTAGGTCATGTTAGAGCTTTCAGTAAAGCTCAACAGTTACTTGATAACATGCTGCAATGCCGTTATGATGTCTATATTGTAGATGTGGAACTGCCTGATATGAGTGCTTTAGAACTTATTGACAATATTAGGGGGATTCATCCTGATGCCCATATCATTATTAATACGATACATGATGAAATCTGGGTAGTTAGTGAACTGATGAAAAAGGATGTAGATGGCGTCATGTATAAAAATGCACATCTAGAACAATTGTTAGAGGCAATAAACTCCGTTATTAATGGTCACCGCTATTATTGTACTAAATATAAAAAGAACCAACAACGACTATTGCTCCAAAATGATATACCATCTCAACGAGAAGTTGAGGTTTTGCAAGCAATAGCTCGTGGCTACTCTACCAAAGAAATTGCAAATACCCTTTTTATATCAGAAAACACGGTGGAAAACCATCGCAAGAACTTGTTCCGTAAATTGCAAGCTCGCAATATGGCAGAACTTATAGTAAAAGCAATTGCTGCAGGTTATCTTAATCCAATAGAGTTAAAAACCGATTAAATGTACAGCAAGGCAGATAACCTAACATAATAACGCAAAAAGCATTTTGATGCAGGATGTTGCACGACAGGCTTGAATTTAGATGAATCAATCGGAAACCAAACGTCTTTAGGCTGAAAAAGTGGCACGTGTGCCACTTTTTCAGCCTATATATTTTGCGTAATCAATAATTAAGCGTATCTTTGCACTGAAAAATTGGCACATGTGCCACAAATTCGTTGTACAATGGAGATAAAAAGAGACATCTATTTGAATCAACTGGTTAATGCCAGACAGAATGGATTTATCAAAGTAGTAACTGGGCCACGCAGGTGCGGAAAATCTTATATGTTGAAGACCTTGTTCCACAACCACCTACTTTCAGAAGGAGTGGACGAAAGCCACATCATCGAAGTGGACCTGGAGGACAGGGCTAACAAGGAGTTGAGAGACCCTGACGTATTGCTGGCATTCGTCAAGTCCAAAATAGTTGATCAACAGTTGTATTTCGTCATTCTTGATGAGGTGCAGAAGGTTGATGAGTTTGTTGATGTACTCAACAGTTTGCTACATATAAAGAATGCAGATGTCTATGCCACGGGAAGCAACTCACACTTCCTCTCTACAGATATTGCGACAGAGTTCAGAGGACGTGACCATCAGATAAGGGTTTATCCATTGAGTTTCTCAGAATACTACGCTGCTGTAGGCGGAGACAAGAGTGATGCTTGGAAAGACTACTACACTTTTGGCGGTCTTCCCTTAATATTGTCCTTCGCTACAGACCAAGAAAAGGCGGACTATCTGCGGAAGCTCTTCCAAACCGTATATATGGCAGACATACTGGAAAGATATAAGATCAAAAACGATAAGGAACTGCATGAACTGGTCAGTATCTTGGCTTCCTCTATCGGCTCTCCCAACAACCCGACGAAGATTGCAAATACATTTAAGAGTGTCGAGAACTCAAATATCACGGGGCAGACTATAGACAAGTATCTTCTTCATCTTCAAGAGGCTTTTGTCATCAGGAAGGCAGAGCGTTTTGATGTGAAGGGAAGGAAGTACATTGGTACACTGTCGAAATATTACTTTGAGGATCTGGGCATCCGGAATGCGTTGATAAACTTTCGCCAGCAGGAAGAGAACCATATCATGGAGAATGTCATATACAACGAACTCTGCTTGCGTGGCTATCAGGTAGACATCGGCCAAGTCGAAGTTCGGAAGAGAACAGAAGATGGAAAGCAGGAGAGAGTGCGCCTTGAAGTGGACTTCGTGGTCAATCAGGCAAGTCTGCGCTACTATATACAGTCTGCCTTGGCCATCCCAGATAAGGAGAAAGAGAATCAAGAAACTCAATCGCTGGTAAACATTGATGACTCTTTCAAGAAAATTGTCATTGTGAAAGACAATATCAAGCCTTGGCGCAATGAAAAAGGCATCCTGATGATGGGTCTGATGGATTTCTTGCTGAATAAGAATAGTTTGGATTTATAACACATGACAAGATTATCCTACTACAAGCACTACTGAGCGTTGCAACCAACTGTAAAGCAATTATATACGGGTGTAAGATAGTCGTTTTTATCCGGCACCTTCTTACACCTATAAGGTGTCTTATTTTAAATAACGTGAGTTCGACGAAAATAATTTAGTAAATAATTGTCTGATTATTAAGAAATTAGCGATATTTTTAGTAAATTTGTAGTCACTACACAACAAATTTTCTGTATGGCAGATGATTTTTGCCGATTTTTTGATGCAATGATGGAAAAATATACCCTCAGAGTCCCCAATAAGAGGAAATATCATCGTGATGGCACGTTGTCCAAGGCTGAGGTGATGGCTATCATCATTCTCTTCCATAATTCCGGCTATCGTTGCCTGAAGCACTTCTATCTGGAGTATGTCTCAAAGCACCTGCGTCATTTGTTTCCAGAACTTGTTTCCTACAACCGTTTTGTGGAACTGGAGAAAGATGTAGCCATTCCTCTTGCCCTATTCATTAAGAAGGTGTTGCTAGGCAAATGTACAGGTATCAGCTTCGTGGACAGCACGCCGCTGAGGGTCTGCAGGAACCAGCGCATCCACATCCACAAGACCTTCAAGGGTATTGCGCAAAGGGGCAAATGCTCTATGGGATGGTTCTTTGGATTCAAACTACATCTTATCTGTAACGAGAAAGGAGAGCTGCTCAATTTCATGATTACACCTGGAGACATCGATGACCGCAAGCCGCTAGAGCATAAGGCCTTTGTGGAATTCCTGTATGGGAAGCTTGTCGGAGACAAAGGCTATATCGGCAAAGAATTGTTCCAACGTCTGTTTGTTGACGGTATTAAAGGGTTATAGATTATCTATTTCTTTGACGTATTCCTGTATGGTGACAAGTTGGAGCCTTGGCCAGTCTATATCATTAAGAACACGGAAATGCGAATCATTAGAGACAATGTATTCGGCATTCCCGCAGACAGCACAGTCAACAAACTTATTGTCATCTGGGTCTGCCTGAATCAAATTGAAAAAGAACGAAGGGGAAACCCTAATGGTGTTTTCGTTATTGACTATAGCGTTTACGATAACCTCTGCAAACCACGCATTGGTCTTCTGCTCCAGTATTTCCATATACTCAGAGAGGATTTCCGTTGACACACACCAAGCAACATTCCCTTCCACGAACTCTGTCCACACTTTGTGGTACGGGCTCTTGGAAGAAACGCACATCAGCAAGCAGTTGGTATCCAATACAATTCGTCTCATTTCGCATGAATGTAGGGAGTACGCATATGTTCCTGTCCCCACTCCTCAATTTTACCTTCATCGATAACTCCAGCTTCCCATAAACGGTCGGCCTCAGCCACGGCCTCCTTGGCATAGAAATCGAACAGAAGTTTTTTAAGTTGTCTCAAAGACTCTTCTGTTCTGCATCTATTCATCATCTCTAAGATATGGAGCTGACCGATGCTCAATGTCGTGTGTTGTGATGTTGTAATCATACTCATCTTATTTTGAATTTTACCTGGGCTCTCACTATCAGACAATTGATGTTTAACGATGCAAATATACACATTTTCTTCTAAATCCAAAAGAAAAGAGAAGAAAAAATGTGAAAAGGCTGTGATTTGAGTGAGAATGAAAAAGCGGAGCTTTTGTTGTGCTCCGCTTTTTTCATTCCCACTCTATGTTCATTCCCACTCTATGGTTGCTGGTGGCTTTGACGAGATGTCGTAGCAGACGCGGTTGACGCCGCGAACCTTATTGATAATCTCGTTGGACACACGGGCCATGAAGTCGTAAGGCAGATGAGCCCAGTCGGCCGTCATAGCGTCGGTAGAGGTGACGGCACGCAGGGCAACGGGATGTTCGTAGGTGCGCTCGTCGCCCATGACACCTACCGAACGAACGGTGCTCAAAAGGATAGCACCAGCCTGCCATACCTTATTATATAATGTCTCACCATCCTGGTCGACATACTCACGGAGTCCACGGATGTAGATATCGTCGGCATCCTGCAGGATACGCACCTTCTCAGGAGTGATGTCGCCCAAGATACGAACAGCGAGTCCGGGACCGGGGAAGGGATGACGGGTAATCAGATGCTCAGGCATACCGAGCTGGCGACCCACGCGGCGGACCTCGTCCTTGAAGAGCCACTTCAGCGGCTCGCAGAGTTGCAGGTGCATCTCCTTAGGCAGTCCGCCTACGTTGTGATGGCTCTTGATGACCTTGCCGGTGATGTTAAGTGACTCAATGCGGTCGGGATAGATAGTTCCCTGGGCGAGCCATTTGGCATCGGAAATCTTCTTCGCCTCAGCATTGAACACCTCGACAAAGTCGCGACCGATAATCTTTCGCTTCTGCTCTGGGTCAGTAACTCCTGCCAAATCAGAGAAGAACTTCTCGCTGGCATCGACACCGATGACATTCAGGCCCAGACAGCGGTAGTCGTCCATCACCTGCGTAAATTCATTCTTACGCAGCATACCATGATCGACGAAGATACAGGTCAGACGATTGCCAATGGCGCGGTTCAGCAATACAGCGGCAACAGAGCTGTCGACACCGCCACTTAAACCCAAAATGACACGATCGTCGCCCAACTGCTGTTTCAGCTCAGCTACGGTGCTATCGACAAACGAGGCAGCACTCCACTCCTGCTTACTGCCGCAGATGTCGACAACGAAATTCTGCAGGAGCGTCTTTCCTTGTAATGTATGGAAAACCTCCGGATGAAATTGTACTGCCCATACAGGCTGCTTGGTGCTGGCAAAAGCAGCATTTTTGACGTCGTTGGTGCTACCGATGACCTCAAAGCCGTCAGGAATAGCGGTAATAGTGTCGCCATGCGACATCCATACCTGTGAGTTCTGTTCAAATCCCTTGAAGAGCGGATTCGAGGTGTCTACCGTCTGGAGATGGGCTCTGCCGTACTCGCGGCTGTCGCTCTTCTCCACCTTGCCACCCAAGGAGTAAGAGAGGTACTGTGCACCATAGCAGATGCCCAATACGGGAATCTTTCCCAGGAAGGGAGTGAGGTCTGGCTTGAAGCCTTCGGGGTCGTGCACAGAGAATGGCGATCCACTCAGGATGACACCAATGACGGAATCGTCGCCTACAGGGAACTTGTTGTAGGGCAGGATTTCGCAGAAGGTGTCGAGTTCGCGCACACGACGGCCAATGAGCTGCGTGGTCTGCGAACCGAAGTCGAGAATAATGATTTTCTGCATGTTGCTATATTTGTGTGATAAATGTTTCTGCTTGTTCCAACGAGTCTAACTTGCCGACATCGAGCAGGCGGAGGTCGCTCTTCACCAGACCTACGATGTGGGCACGATGACACACGGAGAGGTAGAAGTCGATGATGCCAAACTTGTCGGGGAAACGTTCCATCAGGGGGAACAGACGGGGTGAGAAGCTATGGATGCCACTGAACGCGAATGCGTTTAATTTCGAGGTTAGAGGTGAGTGGTTAGAGGTGAGAGGAATGACTTGCAGATTGTCGTCGATGGTTAAATCGGACTCACGCAGCCAGGGGAAGGGGCTCTTGATTTCGCCCGTCTCGATGTTAATCCACCCCATCAGCCGCATGGCATTGTCGAAGAGCAGGTAGCGCTTGGTCTTACGCTGGCTGACCAGCAGGACAGCATCCTCATCAGGCTGATGCTGACGAGCGAGCCATCCGTAGTCTACATTATCGAGAATATCGACATTATGCAACAGGATGGGCGATTCGTCGCTAAACAGCTGTTGTGCCTTCTTCAGTCCGCCACCCGTCTCCAACAGTTGCTCCGTCTCGTCGCTGAAACGCACCAGCGGGGCATAGTCCTGTTGGGAAACATAGTCAATAATCTGCTGGGCGAAATGATGGATATTGATGACAAAGCGGTCATAACCCTGTGCCTGCAACTTACGGATGTTCCACTCCAACAGCGGCTTGCCTCCTACCGGCACCAGCGCCTTAGGCATCGTGTCCGTCAGGGGCTTCAGTCGAGTACCCAGTCCGGCAGCAAGAATCATAGCCTGTTTCATAGAGGTTAGGGGTTAGGAGTTAGAGGTGGGAGTACTTGGGTGATACCTTGTTCGCGGTGACAGATGCGCACCTCGATGCCAAACTTCTCATGGATATGCTCAGCCAGATGCTGTGCTGAGTAGACGCTACGATGCTGGCCACCCGTACAACCGAAACAGAACATCAGCGAGGTAAAGCCACGCTGGATGTAACGGCGCACATGCGCATCGGCCAGCTTATACACGCTGTCGAGGAAGGTCAGAATCTCACCATCGTCCTCGAGGAAACGGATGACGGGTTCGTCCAATCCCGTCAGTTGCTTATAAGGCTCATAACGACCGGGGTTATGCGTAGAACGACAATCGAACACATAGCCACCACCATTGCCGCTCTCATCCTCGGGGATGTTCTTGGTATAAGAGAAACTGAACACCTTGACCACCAGCGGTCCCTGGGCATCATATTTAGAGAAGGTAGCTGGTCCATCCTGCGGATGGGGCTTATAGGGATTGATATCCGTCGTCTTAAATCCGTCAGCACGGGGAGCGGGAGCCTCAATCTGCTGGAACTTAGGCATCCTCGTCAGTCTATCCAGCACATCCGTCAGATACGGATAGGGGAAATTACGCTCGTCGAGCAGCTCCCTGACGTTATGGATGGCAGGGGGAATAGAGGCGATGAAGTGTGGCTTACGCTCGAAATAGCCTCTGAAGCCATAGGCACCTAATACCTGAAGCATGCGGAACAGCACGAACAAGGAGAGACGGTCGACGAAAGCATGGGGCTGAGGCACCTCGGTATATTGCTTCAGTGCATTATAGTATTCATAGACCAGCTCGCGACGCAGTTTATGCGGATATTTGGCAGAAGCCTGCCAAAGGAATGAGGCCACATCGTAATAGTAAGGACCTTTGCGTCCGCCCTGAAAGTCGATGAAATAGGGATTCCCCTTGCTGTCGAGCATCACGTTGCGCGCCTGGAAGTCACGATACAGGAAACCTTGTGTGTCGCCTGCCGCCGTCAGGTCCTTTGCCAACAAACGGAAATCGGCCTCCAACTTCAATTCATGGAAGTCGAGTTCGGTAGCCTTCAAGAAGCAGTATTTGAAGTAGTTCAAGTCGAACAGCACCGAGTCGGTATCGAAAGCAGCCTGCGGATAACAGTTGGAGAAGTCCAGTTCCTCAGCACCAAGCAGCTGGATTTTAGGTAGCACACGGATGGTACGCTTCAGCAATTCCTGCTCCTTCAGCGTATAACGGCCACCTGCCTCACGTCCGCCACGAATGGCATCAAACAGCGAGATGCTACCCAGGTCGCTCTCAATATAGCGTAACTCGTCGTCGCTCACGGCCAGCATCTCAGGAACTGGCAACTGGCACTTCGAGAAATGCTTGCACAGATACACAAAAGCGTGGTTCTCGTCGCGACTCGTACCGATGCAACCCACCACGCTTTTCCCCTGACTATCGGTCAGACGATAGTATTCGCGGTTACTGCCTGCAACAGGCAGTTTCTCTACGTTCTGAGGCTCTGCCCCACTCCACTGCTTATATAGCGCTATCAGTTTCTGCATAACTGGCTACAAAGGTACTCATTTAAGTGAAAAGTGAAAAGTGAAAAGTGAAGAATTTGCTTCCGCCTTGTTATTTTTTAACTTTTATTTCTCACAGTATCTCCATCAGTTGGCACAACAGCGTCAACTCATAGGTGACTGGTTCGGCAGCAGGATAGTCGGGAAAACGGTTGAAATAGGCCGTATCCAGTCCATAGCGTTTAGCGCCCAGGATGTCCGTCTGGAAATTATCGCCAATCATCAGGGTAGTCTCCTTCTGCGCCCCAGTCTTTTGTATGGCATAGTCGAAGAACAGCGGCGAAGGTTTGTTGATGCCCGCGTCCTCGCTGAGCACGATGGTATCGAAGTGGTTATGCAGTCCGCAGGAGCGCAACTTCCTATACTGTACCTCATGGAATCCGTTGGAACACATGTGGAGTCGGTAACCCTTGGTCTTCAGATAGTCCATCAACTCGCGAGCCCCTTCCACCAATCCCGGCTTTGAGGAGCATAGGTCGAGAAACAGGTCGCTCGCCTCCAGACAATATTGCGCCGTAGGTTCCAGTCCCTCGCCATAACTCAGCGGACGACGGAAACGCTCGACAATCAGATAGTCACGCGTAATCTCACCACGCGAATAACGGGTCCACAGGTCGATGTTGGCCTCCCAATAACGGTCGTAAAACACCTGTGCATCAGTAAACCATTGTTCCAGATGCAGCGCGTCAAACAATTCACGCAAGGCAATGACCGAATTGCCATGCGTATCATAAAGGGTATCATCGAAATCGAGGAAAAGGTCGGTATAATGTTTCATCTGCTATTGTTGTAATGTGACGCCCATCAACCCGATAACCACATCATTGCTGAGAGTACGAAGGGTGAGTGAGTGGAGTTTCTTTTTAGGATTCAGTGGCATGCACAGCATTTGAGCAGCACCACCGGGTATCTCGCGTCCGTAGATGCCTTTGATATCCAGAGACTTACCCAGGTCGCGGCTCACCGTCCCCGTACCCAACGACACCCGATAAGGACGAGGCTGCGCCGTACAGAAAGCCTTGCCGTCAACATAATAGTCCTGTTCGATGGGACACCAGTTGTCAGGATTGGTCAGTTGTAAGGTATCTGCCGTTGCGTCTTGGTAACGGACAATAATCTCGCCATTGGCGATACGGCTCTGCATGTGATTGGTCGAACCCGCCATGAGCAGATAGGCGCGCGCTGCCCTACCCTTTAGCGGAATGACCACAGCATCGGGATAGTTGTCCCACAACGAGGTATAGATGATGTTACGTCCCTGGGCAGGAGTACGGAAAGGCACGCCTGCCATCAAGAACTCGTCATTCTTAATCAAAGAGCGGAACACAGAGTCGTTGATATCTGCCGTCAACTGGGGATGACACCACTCGCCAATGCCTTGCACGGGAATTTGCAATGTCGTATAAGGCGGACGGGGCGAGAGATACTGATTTTGGAATATATCCGTAACGTTAGCGTTAAACTGCTTGTTCATATCTACCTCGCGGAATTTTCCGTGAGCTACAGGCTCCAGAAGTCCTAAAGCTGACGCAGAAGGACCATCGGTAGCAGACTGTTTCTCCTCAACAGCCTGAGGTTCCTGCCAGTCATAGGTGATTTGCTGCGTCTGCTCTGTTGTTCCCACGATGTCACGCCACTGGCCACCTCCCAAACTTTGACGGACAATGATTTGGAGGGGCTGACGGAAATTCTGGGTGATTTCAAAAGACACCTTACCACCCTTACGCACATATTTATAGGAGAGATAAGGTGTGGTGACGGTTACACTGTCCCAGTCCTTGGGGAAACCCGGACGGATGATACACTTTCCGTCAAGAGCCTGGGGAATAATGCCAAACAAGCCCTGAAGCAACGTGCGAGAAGAAATACCTATGCAGTCGCCAAAATCGCGATAGCACTCACCACGGGCAGCATCGTAATAGCTGATTTGTCCGAAATTGGCAGGACTGGCACCGTAATACATCTGGTCCAGGATGTTAGCTTTCATCAGTCGATAGCCCTCCTCACTGCGTCCTGCCTCAAAATAGGCCAGAGCGGTATGCATCACCTCAGCTGCTGCCACATTATTGATGCTCCAACTGTAGGGCATCCAATCGCTGGTGGCGATAGTCTGACAGCCGGTTTTCGCTACATCTATATGAGGAATATGCTCATCAATATAGCGAGTAGCCTGATAAGCCTGTTCAGGGCTGCAAGCCCCACAATCAATGGGCGTATAGATACTCCACACAGCAGGATGGTCGTGCAGTCGTTTCAATCCTAAAGCATCCTGGTATTCAGCCCATACGCCCTTGCCCTTCAGCCAAAGCCGTTGGTTCATGGCTTTCAGGATAGCCTCTGCTTCAGCCCGATAGGGTTCCGGATTCTCACCTATCAGTTCTGCGATACGTGCAGCCAACCGGTTTCCCCGATAGTTATAAGCTGAGGAATGGGTGACAGCCCCACCGCTATAATAGAGTGCATCGCTGGCCCAGATACAGCAATAGGCATCATAGAGATGGTCGCCATCAGGGTCGTAGTTGCGTTTCTCCCATGCCAGATGCGACTTGATGACAGGCCACATCCGTCGCATATAGGCAGTATCGGCATCATATTGGAAATGCCATAGCAACTCGTCGATGTAGTTCAGATTCATGTCGTAATGGTGCATCTGGTCGTTGCGCTCCGGATTCCGACAGATATAGCCGTTGCTGTACATCTGCGTACTCCACCGCTTCTCAGCCCTTGCCAGATTCATCTTCGCATCTTGCGAGGGATGACTGATGGTAGGTTCGACGTTGGTCACCTGACTTTTGGCATAGGCATCAAAATGACTGCGCTGGCGGTCATTCCATCCTAACACGTCGCCCACGTATGCGGCACGCCAGCCAGCCAGTGGCATCCGCCACCCTACGCAACCGTGGAGCCACGTCTGACCGTCCCAGTCGCCATCAGCAGCAAGAACTAAGGCTCCCCCAAGAGCATTGATATACGAATCTGGGGTACGGAATTGGATACGGTGCGACAATTCCCGATAATGCTTCTTAGCCTGTTGATAGTCCTGACGGCCCGTCACAGCATCCACGACAGAAACTTCATCAACATCGACCTCGAAATAAGCAGTAACACCTCGTCCAAAAGCAGTCTCTGTCGTTTGCAGGGGTTCACCCGCTGGTTCCAGACAACCAGGCTTATCAGCTCCTATATCACCATTTCGATGCAACTTCGGTTGGACAATGGCACACACGACAGCCCTCATGCGTCCTTCCATCTTCGGTGAGGCCACCCGCCATACAGCCTTCTCACCATGGGGTAAGGCCAGCACCTCAATGCGTACAACAGCTGTCCCCCAGCGACTGTCACTCAGCAAGTACTCACGACGCCCGCTGCCATACAAGGCACGGCAGTGTTCCACTTGTTCCAGCGGATACTCCACCCCATCCTTGATGAACACCAAGCGGATGTTACGATGATGTCCTTTCTTCACCACCGCAAAGATTGGATAGTCTGAAGTCTCCAACCGCCAGTCGGTATACGAGCCGTAGAGCGCGCGGGTATATCGGTTTTTTCCGTCTTTACATACCCAGCTGCCATGATGGGGCATATACTGCTGACTGCGTTCGACACCTATCTTATCGAGGTTATAGGATGTCGACTCTATAAAATCGCCAATACGCTGTGTCTGTGCTATCACGGATGATGACAACATCAGCAAAAAGAGCATCACTTTCGTTTTCATGGTGCAAAGATACAAATAAGCGAGGGAAAAACCAAAAAAAACCGACTGTCATCACGACAATCGATTTTAAAAACAAACTACTTAAAAACTAATCTACTAAAACAAATCAAAAAAATATCTATTTCTTAACGAATTCTTATACCTTATTGTCTGCGGTTTTAACCTTTTGACAGTGCAAAGGTAGGAACTTTTCAGACACGACGCAAGCATTTTTTCGCAAAACTGAATACGTTTTTGATTTAAATCAATGCGGGTGTCCGACTTTTTTATCAGGCACCCGCATTTTGACATATATAGTTTGCAAATCAGCACGTTACATCACATCATGCCTCCCATACCTGGGGCACCGCCCATTGGCATTGCGGGCTCCTTTTCGGGCTTGTCGCAGATGAGGCACTCAGTGGTCAGGAACATGCCAGCAATAGAAGCAGCATTCTCCAGAGCCACACGGGCTACCTTTGCAGGGTCGATGACACCAGCCTCGCGCAGGTCCTCATACTTGTCGAGACGGGCATTGTAACCGAAGTCACCCCTGCCCTCGCGAACTTTCTGTACGACAACGGCACCCTCCTCGCCAGCATTGCTGACAATCTGGCGCAACGGCTCCTCAATGGCGCGGCAGATGATGTTGATACCGGTCTGTTCGTCAGCATTGTCACCCTTCACGTCAGCCAAAGCCTGCTGAGCACGGATGTACGTAGTACCACCACCGGCAACTACACCCTCCTCAATAGCGGCACGGGTAGCGCAGAGGGCATCGTCAACGCGGTCTTTCTTCTCCTTCATCTCTACCTCACTGTTAGCACCGACATAGAGTACTGCTACGCCACCAGCCAACTTAGCCAGACGCTCCTGCAGCTTCTCCTTGTCGTAAGAAGAGGTCGTGAGCTCAATCTCCTTCTTAATCTGGGCGATACGGTCCTGGATGGCCTGCTTGTCGCCAGCACCATTGACAATCGTGGTGTTGTCCTTAGAGACTGTCACCTTGTCGCAAGTACCCAGCATCTCCAGCGTAGCCTGCTCCAACTTCAGACCCTTCTCCTCGCTGACAACAACACCACCAGTCAGGGTAGCGATGTCCTCGAGCATAGCCTTACGACGGTCGCCAAAGCCAGGAGCCTTGACAGCACAAATCTTCAAGCCACCGCGCAGACGGTTGACAACCAGCGTGGTCAGTGCCTCAGAGTCAACATCCTCAGCAATTACCAGCAGGGGACGGCCACTCTCAGCAGCAGGCTGCAGGATGGGCAGGAAATCCTTGATGTTCGAAATCTTCTTGTCGTAGATGAGGATGTAGGGGTTCTCCATCACACACTCCATCTTCTCTGAATCGGTAACGAAGTAGCCAGAGAGGTAACCACGGTCGAACTGCATACCCTCAACCACACCAATATGCGTGTCGCGGCTCTTCGACTCCTCAATAGTGATAACACCGTCCTTAGAAACCTTACGGAAAGCCTCAGCCAGCAGCTTACCAATCTCCTCGTCGTTGTTGGCAGAAACGGTAGCCACCTGCTCAATCTTGTCGTAGTTGTCATCCACGCGCTCAGCATTCTTATGGATGAAGTCGACAACACCCTTCACGGCCTTGTCGATACCACGCTTCAGGTCCATGGGGTTAGCACCGGCGGTCACATTCTTCAGACCCTCAGTAACGATAGCCTGCGTCAGGATGGTAGCGGTTGTCGTACCGTCACCGGCATCGTCGCCCGTCTTCGATGCCACACTCTTGACGAGCTGTGCACCTGTGTTCTCAAACTTGTCCTCCAACTCGATTTCCTTGGCTACGGTTACACCGTCCTTGGTAATCTGGGGAGCACCGAACTTCTTCTCAATCACAACGTTGCGGCCCTTCGGACCCAGCGTCACCTTCACTGCGTTTGCCAACTGGTCCACGCCGTTCTTCAGCAGGTCGCGGGCCTCAATATTGAATTTAATATCTTTTGCCATAATACTTTTTACTTTTTTACTTTTTTACCTTTTTACTTCTCAATGACTGCCAACACGTCGCTCTGACGCATCATCAGATACTTCTCGCCCTCGAACTCCAGCTCGGTGCCACTGTACTTGCCATACAGCACTTCGTCGCCAGCCTTCAAAATCATTTCTTCGTCCTTGGTACCTTGGCCTACAGCCTTGATGGTGCCGTGCAGGGGTTTCTCTTTTGCGGTGTCAGGAATGATGATTCCACCGATTTTCTCTTCTGCCGGTGCGGGCAATACCAGCACGCGGTCTCCTAATGGTTTAATGTTCATAATACCTTAATTTATTTAAATTAGACTTTAAACTTTCTGCCACTAATTCAGCGAAAAGCGTGCCAATCCGACAAGGCTGACACTTTGGCAGTTTTCTGGAAAAAATAAAAAAAACAACTTAAAATGGGGCAATATTCGAAAAAATGCTTACCTTTGCAGAATAATATGATTATTAATCAATTAAATAACAAAAAACAATTGACTATGAAACAATTTCTGAAGTATGTGATGGCTACTGTGACAGGTATTATCCTGGTCATGATTGTCGTAGGCATTCTGGGAGCTATCTCATTGGTAGGACTGGCTGCATCAAGCGCTGCCAGCACAAATGTTGAAGAGAACTCGGTATTCACCCTCTCACTCTCAGGTCAACTGGACGAGCGTTACGCTAACAACCCACTGGCAGAACTGACAGGACAGGTGACTGAGGGACTGGGCCTCGACAACATGCTGAATGCCATCAAGAAAGCTAAGGAGAACGAGAACATCAAAGGTATTTACATCGAGGCAGGCATCTTCTCGAGCGATGCTCCTGCTTCAGCACATGCCATCCGCGAGGCGCTGCTCGACTTCAAGAAGAGCGGTAAGTGGATTGTGGCCTATGCTGACAGCTATACCCAGACCACCTATTATATATGTAGTGTAGCTGACAAGTTGTATCTGAATCCGGAAGGTATGGTCGACTGGCACGGACTGGCCTCCAACCCCTACTTCGTAAAGGACCTGCTGGCTAAGTTTGGTGTGAAGGTACAGCTCTGCAAGGTGGGCAAATACAAGAGTGCCCCTGAGATGATGACTGCCGACGGCATGAGCGAGCCTAACCGCGAGCAGGTGACCGCCTACATGAATGGCATCTGGAAGGTGATGCTCAGCGATGTATCGAAGAGCCGCAAAATCAGCGTTGACTCGCTGAACGCATACGCTGACCGCTTTGTAACGTTGGCTGACCAGAAGGAACTCGTGAAGATGAAGCTGGTTGACAAGCTGCTCTATACCGACCAGGTGAAGGGCGAGATTAAGCAGATGCTGAAGATTGACGCTGACGAGGAAATCAAACAGCTCACCTTAGATGAGATGCAGGATGTCAAAGGTCAGGAGGAAGAAGGCGACCAGGTGGCCGTCTACTATGCATACGGTGAAATCGTAGACTCTGAGACGGGCAGCAAGGTACAGAAAGAACACAACATCGTGGCCAACACCGTTTGCAAGGACTTGGAGCGTCTGATGAAGGATGACGACGTGAAGGCTGTCGTGCTGCGCGTCAACTCTCCTGGTGGTTCAGCCTATGCGTCAGAACAGATTTGGCGCGCTGTCACCCAGCTGAAGACCAAGAAGCCCGTTGTCGTTTCTATGGGTGGCTATGCTGCCAGCGGTGGTTACTACATCAGCTGTAATGCCAGCTATATCTACACAGAGCCTACCACCATTACGGGTTCTATAGGCATCTTCGGTATGTTCCCCGACTTCAGCGGACTGCTGACTGACAAGCTGGGTGTGAAGTTCGACGAGGTAAAGACCAATAAACACGCTGCCTTCGGCACCATCGCCCGTCCGTTCAATGCTGAGGAGATGGAGATGCTGGGACAGTATATCGATCGTGGCTACCAGCTGTTCCGTCAGCGTGTGGCTGATGGCCGTAAGATGACAACCGACCAGGTAGAAGAGATTGCTCAGGGCCGTGTATGGCTGGGCAACGATGCTCTGCCCATCAAACTGGTTGATGCTGTCGGTTCTCTGGACGATGCTGTAAAGAAGGCTGCCGAACTGGCTAAGCTGAAGGAATACCACACGACCAGCTATCCTGCTGAGAGCAGTTGGCTGAGCAGCCTGCTCGACAACGTCACGAAGAAGAGCTATTTGGACGAGCATGTTCGTGAGGCAATGGGCGAATACTATGAGCCGCTGCGTCTCGTGAAGAACATGAACCGCCAGAGTGCTATCCAGGCACGTCTGCCTTATTACCTGAATATAAAATAGGGGTTAGAGGTTAGAGGTTAGATATGGAAGGCGACTTTATCAGAATCAACAAATGGCTATTACCCTTAAGTTGGCTGTACGGCTTAGGGGTAAAACTGCGGAACACCATGTTCAGCAGCGGTCTTCTGGAAAGTCGTTCTTTCGACATTCCCGTCATTTCAGTGGGAAACATCACCGTAGGAGGTACGGGTAAGACGCCGCACGTAGAATACCTCATCCGACTGCTGAAGGACGCCTGCCAAGTTGCCGTATTGAGCAGAGGATATAAGCGGAAGAGCAAGGGATACGTCCTGGCTGACGAGAACAGCACCGTTGCGGATATTGGCGACGAGCCTTATCAGATGAAGCAGAAATTCCCAGACATCACCGTAGCTGTCGACAAGAACCGCTGTCATGGTATCGACATGCTACGACAAAGCGATAAGAAGACAGATGTCATCCTGCTCGACGATGCTTACCAGCACCGCTATGTGAAGCCTGACGTCAACATCCTGCTGGTCGACTACCACAGGCTGATTATCTATGACGAGCTGTTGCCTGCAGGCCGTCTGCGTGAGCCGCTGACAGAGAAGAATCGTGCGGACATCGTTATCGTGACAAAATGTCCGAAGGAGATGAAGCCTATCGAGTATCGTGTCATCACGAAGGCTATGGACCTCTATCCCTATCAGCAGCTGTTCTTTACCGCCATTGAGTATGGCGAACTGCAACCACTCTTCAAAGCAGGAAATTCGCGACAACTCCAAGAATTGAACGACTATCATGTGCTGTTACTGTCGGGCATTGGTTCGCCCAAACAGATGACACACGACCTCTCGCCGTATTGCAACCAAATCACCCCACTGACCTTCAGCGACCATCATCACTTCAGACCAAAGGACATCAAACGCATCAACGACACCTTTGCTGCCATGAAGGCTCCGAAGTGCATCGTCACCACCGAAAAGGATGCCACCCGACTGAAGAGCATCAAGGGACTGAATGACGAAGTGGCAGACAATTGCTATACACTACCAATTACAATCCGGTTCATGCTTGAACAGGAGAAATCATTTAATCAATACATTATAGACTATGTACGCAAAAATTCAAGAAACAGCATCCTGGCTCAAGGCAAGGATGACAAGCAGTCCAACGACTGCCATTGTACTGGGAACAGGCCTCGGACAATTAGCTTCCGAAATAACCGACAAGACGGAATTTCCGTATAGTGAGATACCCAACTTCCCTGTGTCCACCGTCGAGGGGCACTCTGGAAAGCTCATTTTCGGTAAGCTGGGAGGCGTAGACATCCTGGCCATGCAGGGCCGTTTCCACTTCTACGAGGGCTACTCGATGAAGGAGGTGACATTCCCAGTTCGTGTGATGTACGAATTGGGCATCAAGACACTCTTCGTATCTAATGCCGCAGGAGGCATGAACCCTGCCTTCAAGATTGGCGACCTGATGATTATCACCGACCATATCAACCTCTTCCCGGAGCATCCGCTGCGTGGCAAGAACTTCCCCACAGGTCCCCGTTTCCCCGATATGCACGAGACGTATGACCTCGGCCTGATTAAAGAGGCTTCGAGCATTGCCAAGGAGAAGAAGATTCGTGTCACCTATGGTGTCTATGTGGGTGTACAGGGACCTACCTTCGAGACTCCTGCAGAATACAAGATGTATCGCATGCTGGGTGGCGACGCAGTAGGCATGTCGACCGTTCCTGAGGTCATCGTAGCCCACCATTGTGGCATCCGTACCTTTGGTGTCAGCGTCATTACCGACTTGGGCGGCTTCGATACTCCCGTTGAGGTGAGTCACGAAGAGGTTCAGGAGGCTGCCAACAAGGCACAGCCGCTGATGACGGAGATTATGCGTGAAATGATTAAACGTAGTTAAATGGAAATCGCAAAATTAGGAGAATTCGGCTTGATTGACCGTCTGACGAAGGACATCAAGCCACAAAACACATCAACAAAGTACGGCGTAGGTGATGACTGCGCCGTACTTCACTATCCTGATACAGAAGTACTTGTTACCACCGACATGCTGATGGAGGGCGTCCACTTCGACCTGACGTACATCGACCTGCAGCATCTGGGATGGAAGTCGGCAATGGTCAACATCAGCGACATCTTTGCCATGAACGGCACTCCCCGTCAGCTGACCGTATCGATGGCACTCAGCAAGCGCTTCAGCGTTGAGGATATGGAGCAGTTCTATCAGGGAATGCGTCTGGCCTGCGACAAATGGGGCGTCGACATTGTGGGTGGTGACACCACCTCTTCGTATACCGGTCTGGCCATCAGCATCACCTGCATCGGTGAGGCCCGCAAGGAGGACATCGTCTATCGCAATGGTGCCAAGGAGACCGACCTCGTCTGTGTCAGCGGTGACCTGGGGGCTGCCTATATGGGTTTGCAGCTCTTAGAACGCGAGAAGACCGTCTACTACCAGATGGTAGATGAAGCCAAGAAAAAGGGCAAGCCAGTTCCCGACTTCCAACCCGACTTTGCCGGCAAGGAATATCTGTTGCAACGTCAGCTGAAAACGGAGGCTCGCGGCGATATTATACAACGACTGCATGAAGCAGGCATCCGCCCTACCGCCATGATGGACATCTCTGACGGTTTGTCGTCAGAGCTCATGCACATCTGCAAGCAGTCGGGCGTAGGCTGTCGTATCTTCGAGAAGCAGATACCCATCGACTACCAGACGGCTGTGATGGCTGAGGAGCTGAACATGAACGTCACCACCTGCGCCCTGAACGGCGGCGAGGATTACGAACTGCTGTTCACCGTACCTATTGGCGACCACGAGAAAATACAAGAGCTTGACGATGTGAAACTCATCGGTCACATCACCAAAGCAGAACTCGGACACGTCCTCGTCACCCGCGACGACCAGGAGTTCGAGCTCAAGGCACAAGGGTGGCAGCCGTTATAGCACGAGAGCATTGCCAAATTGGCTGGGCGTCTGCCCAGTCAGTTTGATAAATGCCCGCCGGAAGGTGGAGATAGAGGCGAAGCCACTCTCACAGGCCACAAAATCGAGCTTGTATTCGGGGTGTTCACGCATCATGGGAATGCTGACGCGTTCGATGCGCAACTGGTTGACATAATCGTAGAACGTCTGATTGAGCACCTGACTAAGGTATTTACTCACGTAGGTACGGTTGGTACCCAGTGCCTCAGCCAAGTCTGACAACGTCAGGTCTTTCTTTAAATACAATTGCTGTTCCTCCATCAACCGCTCCAACACACCTTCCGCAAAAGGCAGTTCGTTCTTATTGTTAGCGGACCGTTCTGACTCGTTATTGCTTTCGATGACGATGGGCCGGAAATTCCAGCTGTATTTCAGCACCATCAGCCACAACAGAATGACGAGCACATAGTATATGATGTCGGTAGCCACAGTGGCAAAGAGCGACGTAAACAACCAGACGAGCTGACTGACAACAGCGAACGTAAAGACGGGCTTCAGCCACGACACGTCGATATCGTCGATGTTCGAGAAATTCTCACGCACGTAATTCAGGTGCCGTTTCATCTTCACATACCCCACGCCTACTATCGTCCATGCAAAACACCAAAGGAACAGCGCATAGCCATAAACGACCCACTGCTCAGGTATCCACATATATAATAAGGTGAAAACGGCAAAGGGCAGTGACATGAGGACGAGCTTCCGTCCGGTCACCCATCCGGGCATCACCGTCTCGAAGACAAAGGCGGCGTAGGTCATTGCCGACCATCCGTCAATCATCATCACCCAGTCCAGCACACGCTCCTCATACATCCCGGGGAAAGTGAAGACAATGTCCTTCATGCTCAATACCGCCCATATCGCCATGATGCATCCCAGCACGGTCTGAAACCTCGTACGGTTTTCCCGCCAGCACAGGATGTGCAGCGCAAAGATGGCAAAGAAGGCGGTGGAGACGCCTATCATAAAAGTCAGGATGTTCATGTTCGGTTCCATAGTGCAAAGGTACAATTAATTTGTCAAACGCCACACGCACCAATGTTTCAAAGCGTAAATTTTTACGATTTGGCGCAACATTTTGTCAGATTGAAGCATTGGAGCCCTCTTTTTTCTTTGTTCCTTATTGCATTTTTCCTATCTTTGCCAACAGCGTTTTATATCATTAAATAATATACACATGAAAAGAATTCTACTCATTTGGACAATCCTTGCCACCTGCCTGACGATGATGGCAGGAAACGTGACAGAACAGGAAGCGCTGAACATCGCCCGACAGTTCTTGCAGGGCAAGTTGTTACAACAGCAGAAGCAGCTGCGCCGCGCTGCATCCGCTGGCGACACCCCGTTCTATGTGTTTAACGTTGAACAGCAAGGCGGTTTCGTCATTGTCAGTGCCGACGACCGTACCGTTCCCATCTTAGGCTATGCCGATAACGGCAACTTAGAGATGGACAAGTTGCCGGAAAACGCCCGTTATTGGTTAGAGAGCTATGCCGCACAAATCAAGGCTTTGGGCAGCAATGTGAAGACCACCCAGGCTCCGCGTCGTGTTGTTGGTTCACCAGTCACTCCGCTGCTAACCTGTCATTGGGACCAAGGCGAGCCCTATAACCATCGGTGCGATTTTTACGGAGGATATTGTATGACGGGCTGTGTGGCTACCGCCATGGCTCAGGTGATGTACTACCACAAGTGGCCACAGGCTGCAACTCCCACCATACCAGCATACACAACGCCTAAGTATTTGGGGGTTGGCGAATTAGCACCTACTGTTTTCAAATGGGACAAGATGAAGGACACTTACTCAGCTAATGAGACTGGGGAATCGGCAGACGCCGTTGCCGAACTGATGCGCTACTGCGGTCAGGCGGTCGAAATGTATTACGGATTAAACGAATCGTCTGCCGCAGTCTATGCTTCGGTAATGACTCACTATTTCGGCTATAGTCAAACAGCCAGAAACGTGACGCGTACCAACTATACGTCATTGGAGTGGGAGAAACTGATTTATCAGGAGGTGGCCAACCAACGTCCTGTACTTTATTCAGGACAATCGGGAGACGTAGGACACCAGTTTGTCATTGACGGCTATGACAACCAAGGGCTCTTCCACGTCAACTGGGGATGGAGCGGTGCAAGTGACGGCTATTTCTCGCTATCTGTCCTCAATCCCTATAATCGCGGTATCGGTGGCGGTTCTTCAGAAAATGGTTTTACCATGGAGCAGGATGCCATCATCGGTTTGCAACCCGACCAAGGCCAGGCTGCAGTCACCACGCTGTATTGCCGATCTCCCTATGGATTTAATTCAACCTGCACTCGCAACTCATCCTCTGAAGATTTCCAGATAAGTCTGTATGCAAGTCTTGTGGATTTCGGCATCTGGGATGTGAGTTTCGATCACAAATGGGTACTCTACAAGGACGGAGAGCCAGTTAAGGACCTTACCATCCAAAGTGGCATAAACCTTGAGATTTCCAACCACTATAACTATTCTCATTTTAGCGAATTCAGTTCGACACTGGCGTTCGGTGCCGGACTTGCTGACGGAATCTACGAACTACGTCAGATGACGAGTACGCCCAATGCTAACCAATGGCAGCTTTGCCAGTATTTGAACAACGACTACCTGTTAGCAGAAATCAGCGGCAACACGCTCACCCTGAAATACACCTCTGAGATTGAGGATGCCATACAAATCAACCAAGTGACTGTCAGCGAGAAAATCAAAGAAAAACGTCCTGCCACCGTCCTTATCAACTGGACCAACAAGGGATATCAGCGCGAGACGCCTTTCTTTGTTTCGCTCAACGGAGGCTTCGGGGGGGCTGCCTCTTCATTCGTAGAGCATGGCGAGACTGGTGAGGTCGAGATTGTATTTACGAACAAGTCGACAGGTAACCAAACGTTAAGGATATCAACCGACAAAAATGGCCACAACGTGGTCTACGAACAGGAGGTTACCGTCATTGCACCGCAGCCTCAGAACCTGACTGTAGACATTGCCATTGAGGGTGAGAACGCAGGAACCATCCAAGGTTCTACCATCAACGCATCTTTTACCTTTACCAACGAAGGCCCCAACGATTACGATGACGATGTAGAAATCTACCTATACCCCTTAAGCCACGACGGCTACAGCTTTGCTGGTGACCCAATCATGGTGACGAAACCGCTGAAGGTGGCTGCTGGCGCAAAGGCTGATGTCAACGTGCAATTCCCGAACCTGAGCGTCGGCAATTATTATCTGGAAGCATATTACTATGGCTTAGACCTCTCATGGGCCGGATCCACCATGTGCGCTGTCGGACTGTTGCCCCAAAAACTGTCGGGCTCTATCCAAATCGAGGGAGCGGTTGGAGAAACCATCGAAGGCACCACCATCAATGCGACGGTCAATTTCACGAACAACGGTTCTAACGACTACGACGACGAAGTCATTGTCAGCCTGTATCAAATCAACGAGAGCGGCACCGACTTTGTGGGCGATGCTGTGGAAGTCATAAAGCCGCTGAAGTTAGCCGCAGGTGCACAGGGCAGCGTAACGGTACAGTTTCCTGACCTGATTGCCGGGAGAACCTATTACTTAGTGGCATATTATTATGCACCAAGCAGAACGCAGGCTGCATCTGCCGTTTGCACCGTCGGCAAGGTGGTGTATCCCGTAAAACTGGAAATTCAGGCAACCGTAGCCAATGGCACCATGACAGGTGCAGTTACGTCATCCGTTGAAGGTACTACCGCCAAGCTGAACCTCACGCTGAAGAACACCAGCACCTACGACTTTGACGACCAGGTGATGCTTAACATCTACAATATAGCTGATGGCGGAAATCCACAGTATGTCAAAGAGCAGCATTTCACGATTCAGATTCCAGCAGGCCAGACCAAGGTCGTTGAAAACTACGAGATTACTGATTTAGAGATAGACAAGCGTTATTTTGCCCAAGTGTATTATAACACAGGCGGTAATTACGAATGGGCATGCTATACCCCCTATTTCGACATGGTTAACTCATCTGGCAACGATCCTGACCCTGAGACCAAGAAGTCGCCCAAGGAAGACGTGTCAGTGATGATTACGGGCATGAACACCAAGGAATTAGGCTCGCAGGAAATCGAGGGAACAACAGCGAAAGTGGACATCCGGCTGCAGAACAATGCCAATGCCCCCCACAACTTCCGACTCGATGTGGTGACCTACCAAGTAGATCTCTCACCCGTCTATAAGCTCACCGAGGTCAAGACCGACTATATCAATGTCGAGCTGGCAGCAGGCGAGTCCAAGGTCATCAATCACGAGATAACAGGACTGGAAATTGGCAAGACGTATCGCTCCATGATGTATTTCTTCACGCCTGAATACGACCTGCAGCAGATTGACAACGGCACCTTCGACTTCAAGATGGTCACACCGACGGGCATCCAGACGGTGACTTCCGACCTGTCGTCTGACTCGCCAGCCTATAACCTCAACGGGCAGCGCGTAACTTCAGACCACAAGGGACTCATCATCCGAAACGGAAAGAAATATGTCCGCAAATGACACGTATTAAAGGATAAAATGACTGGTTGTGGGGCGTAAAAAAGACTTTTTTCGCCCAATGCAAAAAATAATCCGTCAAAAGTTTGGCGGATTGTTTTTTTTGTTGTACCTTTGCACCCGCAATCGAGAGGATTGCCTTAGTGAAACATAATGATGGTGCCTTAGCTCAGTTGGTAGAGCATCGGACTGAAAATCCGTGTGTCCCCGGTTCGATTCCTGGAGGTACCACTCCTCCTTTCATTATGAACCCCTGTCTTAGAGATTTCTCTAGCAGGGGTTTTTCGTTTAAATAACAAAACATGCGTATGAAAATCGTTATTGGAATAGATGTGGGCATATCGACCACAAAGATTGTAGGACTATGCGACGGACGAGTGCTCTCGCCCATCCGTATTACAGCTGCCGACCAGGTGGCATCACTCTATGGCGCCTTTGGTAAGTATCTGCACGACAACAATATATCGCTTGCCGATGTCGAACAGGTCATGCTGACGGGTGTGGGTGCCGGCTATATCGACGGACCTGTATATGGCATACCCACTCAGAAGGTCGACGAATTTATTGCCGACGGACTGGGAGCCCGTTTTGAGAGCGGACTTGACAAGGCCATTGTGGTGTCGATGGGTACGGGCACCAGTTTTGTACAATGTGACGGCGACGACATCCGCCACATCGGAGGTCTGGGCATTGGCGGCGGAACGCTGCAAGGTCTGGCTCGCGTCATGCTGAACACGCGCGACTGGAAGGAAATCCAGAGTCTGGCCATGAAGGGCGACATCCGCAACATCAACCTGCTCATTGGCGACATATCCACACATCCCCTGCCCGGCCTGCCCGTCGAGGCCACCGCCTCGCTGTTCTCAAAGGCACAGTATAATGCCCGTCAGGAAGACTTGGCCCTAGGCATCATCGTCATGGTGCTGCAGAGCATCGGCTCATCAGCCATCCTGTCAGCCCTCAATTCAGGCATCAAAGACTTCGTGCTCATCGGCAATCTGACGCTGGTACCGCAATGTAAGGAAATCTACCCCATGCTGGAAAAGCTCTACGGCGTACATTTCCACATCCCAAAATACTCGGAGTTCTGCACAGCCATCGGTGCAGCACTTAATTATAAAAGGTGAGGATTCTTATTCCTCACCTTTCTTTTGCTTTGCATGTTTGTCAAATTTATGCAGGAAGTAGTTGAAGGCTTCCAACCCCACCAGCACCAATAGCGAACTGGCAATGGCCAGCTTATACATACCTCCTCCGCAGGCCAGACCGATAGCAGCCACCACCCATACGCCAGCAGCGGTAGTCAGTCCGCTGACTACATTATCCTGCTTGCGGAAAATAATAGTACCAGCACCAATGAAACCGATACCGCTCACCACCTGTGCGGCAATGCGGCTGACATCCCAACGTGACGTCATCCCGTCCATCTGGACATCGCTGAAGCCGTAGGCTGACACTATCATGAACAATGCCGACCCCAAGGCAACGAGGAAATGGGTGCGGAAGCCAGCTTCCTTGGCACGATATTCACGTTCCAGTCCGATAATGCCGCCCAGAATGGCAGCAACAAATATTCGCAATATAAATTCGTTCTCCATACTTTCTCCGTTTTGCCGACAAAGGTACGATTAAGTGAGCAGAAAACCAAATAAAATTTGAGTTTTCTCGAACGTGAGTACCTTAGACCGTCAGGTCAGAGGTACGAATAAGTGAAGACAATACCAAATAAAATTTGAGTTTTCTCGAACGTGAGTACCTTAGACCGTCAGGTCAGAGGTACGATTAAGTGAGCAGAAAACCGCAAAATTTTCAGAAAAAATTTAGCAAACAGCCTACATGCCTACATAAAATCTTCTGAAACCACGATAAACAAAGGCTTTCTTGTCATTTCAAGCCTACATAAAGCCTACATAAAGCCTACATTCAGCCTACATCATTTATGCATAAAAACATCTATATAGGGTACAAACAGAAACGAATAAGTGAACTAAAAACTTTTACTATTAGTACTAGTAAATAAATTCTCGAGAGAATTTTACTGCATTCTCGTATACTAACAATTGCTACATGCCTATGTAGCTACTAAATTCTCTAGAGAATTTTCCTACTACTATTAAAGAAAAAACCTGCAAACATTAACTATCGTTTTCGCTACATCGGGTTTTAAGCCTATTTTTCCTTAAATCCATGTAGGCTAAATGTAGGCTGAATGTAGGCTTTATGTAGGCTCAAAAGTCCATAACGTTCTAATATACAACACGATAAGTCTAAAATATGTAGGCATGTAGGCTATATCGAGATTTTAGAAAGAAAAAATCAGAGCAAAATTCAAGAAAACACAGATTTTCGAGAAAATTTTCTCTATTTTCAAGAAAACAATGTAATTTTGAACCAAATTCTATGATTGCTTATGATAGCATTTTCTGAAACTTATAAGTTTTTTGCAGATTTTTTACTCCCAAAGACCTTATTTACAAATTAAATTTGTACTTTTGCAGATGCATCTGCCCGATGCGGCTGTGATGTCCTATGAGCAGGACGGAAAGGCTACGGGTAGGCGACCTATAGGTCGGGAATGCCGATGGGCGGAGCACTACATATTAACAATGTTGACTTCTGTCACGACTCAGCCATCCAAGCAAGCTTGGCGGCTTTCGCTGCTCCAGAAGCTGAAAGGCGTTATCGCGCTTTGTTATGGAAACCGAAGATATCAGACAACGAATATCGAAGTTAGAAAAGAGCCAGTCCATCATATCAACAGGATTGGAATTTGACGGACTCTACGACCTTACGAACAAGGCCGCAGAGAAGTATATTCGCCAACACTTTAGAGGAAGCTATGTGAATGCTGATACGGGCGACATAATCAGAATTACGATTATGCGGTCACACCAGTTGAGAAACAAAAACTCCTCAGAAGTATTGACGAGATAAAGCGCCCGTTTGCTTCCAAGGAGTCTACTGATGACGGAGAACCAGTCTCCGATGTTCTTTCTGCTTGCAAAGATAGTGCAAGCGAGTGCAGAGTCAAGCTTGCTTGAACTATGCCGAGTGCAGCCTATCTTCGCCATTCTATGGCAAAGATAAGCGATTAATTTCAATTCTGCAAGCAAAATAGCAATTATTTGAAGTTTCCCCTGTAAAAAACACTCATAACGAAGAAGGGAAACACAGAAAGAACATTATTTTCCAATTTTATTGTTTGCGCATCAAGTATAAAAAGAAACCACCCTTACTATCTTGAGAAGCGTCAGATGAAGGATGACAGTGCGAACCTCTTCATCCCCGGCAGCAGCTTACCCAATATTATTAACAAATAAACGATGTGGCACCAGGAGTGCCTGCCCGATGAAGAGGCAGCGAGGCTGTGTTATGATACCGTATGTGGAACTTGCTGCAATTTTTAACTTTCAAAAGTAAAAAATCATGCAAATATTTGTTTCTTTAAAGTTAAAATTGTAACTCGAGAGGAAGAAACCAGAAGAAGTAGTTATGGTAATACATATTACCAATATTCCATAGCAGATATTTCTGAAAGGGTTGACAATATCAAAAAGAAAAAGAAGGAATTCAATTATAATGCTGAATACACGTTTTTCTCAAACGGCAATGGATTTGCTGAATTATTTCCCTTTTTCTTTTGTCAGTTCCTAAAAAAGATTGTATCTTTGCAATCGAAACGTTTCAAAAACTGCAAGATTTTAAATGAACAAGAACTTATATATCATCAGTGGTTGCAATGGTGCAGGCAAAACAACTGCATCATATACAGTACTTCCCGAAATCCTTAATTGCAAGGAGTTCGTAAATGCTGATGAGATAGCAAGAGGCCTTTCCCCATTTAATCCCGACAGCGTTGCAATAGAAGCAGGACGACTCATGCTGAAGCGCATTGACGAACTATTGGAAAAAGGTGAAACATTCTCAATAGAGACCACTCTTGCCACGAAGTCATATACTAATCTAGTTCGTCGTGCACGGGCAAATGGCTATTCAGTAAAGCTTCTGTTTTTTTGGTTAAGGTCTCCAGAGTTAGCTCAGCTACGTGTTTCTGAGAGAGTTGCTAATGGTGGTCATAACATTCCCCAAGATACTATTAATAGAAGATATGTTGCAGGAATTAGCAATTTATTTAACTTGTTTATACGGGAGGTCGATTCGTGGGTAATATTTGATAACAGCGAAAATCCTCGTAAGCAAATTGCCTCTGGTGGCAGAAACGCCAAAACAATAATAAATGAAGAATATTTGTACTTAAAGATGAAGAGTTATGTCAAATAAGGAAATTCGGGAGTTTAACGAAAAATTGTGTCGTGGTTTGGAGATTGCTGAGAAAAGAATGCTCCAGGAAAAGGCATTAAGAGGTCAAGACGTTATAGTCTGTGGAACTGATATGGTTATCCGCCGTATTCCAGCTAAACAAGTGATTGCTGAGAATCCTGTATTTCAGGATTAGCTATTACACATTCCCGCGATAAATGCTATAGGCATCATGCCTGAGCCCCCCTCCGGCTGCGGTAAGAGCGTACTGAATTTTAAAATTCGAAGAAATGTTAATCCGTTAACATTTCTTCGTTTTTTTTTGAAATTAACGCGGAGCGTTGTATATTTGTGCACAAATGTCTAAAAACTGGCATATATTAATTTATCAAATAACATAAATAACAAATCTGTAATGAAACAAAAAAGAACGTATGAGCAGCCACGGACGGCCATCTTGTGATTTCCGTGTGTACAATAATACTTTCCTCTTCGAGCTCTAAGCTATAGACTGGCTTTCATTGCCGCCCGATGTTGTCGGTTAATTTGCAGACGGGGTTGCATCCTTCCTGTTAGGGAAGCACATAGCCACCACAAAGATAATAGCCTTACCATGGGCGGTATATTGTGTCACCCTTTGCTTTCGGCATTGGATGTATCACAATCGTTGTCGGCTCCGAAGTCCCTGTAGTCGGTCTGGTCATGCAGCACATGCCATACGGCGATGAGCAGCTTTCGTGCCACTGCCACGAGGACTTTCATCTTGTTCTTTTTGCGGACTTGTGTCTGATGGAAGGAGAATCGGTTGAAGAAGCAGTCCTTTGTGCGGCTCGCTCCCCAGGCACACTCTATGATGGTCTTGCGCAGATATACATTGCCGTGTGTGATTCTGCGCGACTTTATCTTCTTGTTGGACTCATCGTTACGGGGCTTCAGTCCGCTCCATGATGCAAGGTGCGCCGCAGTTGGGAATTTGGTCATGTCGACTCCGATCTCTGCGATCAATGATGTGGCGGCGCGTTCCTTGATGCCAGGTATGGTCATCAGCCTTCTGAGCTCTTCGGGATAATAAGTCTTACAGATATGCAGCATCTTGTCCATACACTCCTGCTTGTGCTTCTCCGCAAGGTCCAGTTCGTCCCTGAGCTGCCGCATCACGTCCTTCTCCGCATCAGAGACTACTCCCGTCAGTGCTGCCAGAATGGTTTCCCTTCCATGTCGGTTCGTGATACGACCAAATATCACCTTGATGAGTTCCTCCGGGTCGGTGACTCCCTCGCAGAGTTTCCTCACCACCTCCTTGTAGCTCTTCGTGTCGGTGTTCGACACGTAGTTGATAAGTCGGATGTTGCAGCGCTGCATCACGGCGTCGAGCTTCGACAGCTTGCGCACTATCTCCGCGTCGAGGTCGAAGATGCGGCGGTCGTACTGCCGCAGCTGCTGGATACGCTCAGGCGGGACGAAGCTGCCGCGGATCAAATCCTTCAGCGTGCACTCCGCTATCCACTGCGCATCCTTCACGTCGCTCTTGCGGCTGGGAAGCTGCCTGATGAAATAGGGATTCACCAGTTTCAGACGGAAATGCGGCTCAAGCACGCGCCAGATGGGAATCCAGTACACGCTGGTGCTCTCCATCGACACCTCGGTAACGCCGTGCTTTCTCATGTCACGGCACATACCATGAAGCTGATGCGTTAAAACTCCATAAACATTCTCAAAAATATCGCCCGTTTCGCACAAGAAACAAAGAAATACGCTATCTTTGTGCACGTCAAGGCCACATACAGATCTCATAAGCCTACGATTTTGAAGTTAAACATAAAAATTATCGCTTCAAAGATACAAAAGAAATGTGACTTAAGAGCACGAAATGAATAGGATTGATCGTATGTCGGCCTTGATTTCTAACTTTTCGGGGCAATTTGTTCACATTTTTATCTCGACTGGCTTACAATCTCGAAAATTTTATTTAAATTTGCAGTCAATAGCGAATAATGTAGACGCTAATGTTGAAAATAACAACTTCGGACAACTGTTAATAATAAATTTAAAACGAAAAATGAAAACGAAGACTACTTTTTATTGTTTACTTACTATGCTCTTATTGATAGTGTGCTCAAGTGCACGTGGACAGTACGTTTTTGACACAGACAAAGATAAAGTTTTACCACCTGGAGAGAATTACTACACTAGAGGAATGTCAGCATCATGGAGGAATGATTGGGAATATGCAATCCAAATGTGGACGAAGGCTGCTGATATGGGACATATAGAATCTATGCTTCGCCTTGGTTATACCTATCACGAAGGTATAGGTGTAAACAAGGATTGCTCTATGCAATTATATTGGTATGAGAGAGCTGCCCAGAATGGAAGTGTTGAAGCCTGTCGCTATATTGCCGAAATGTATGAACGTGGCGAATGTATAGAGAAAAATTTACCGCTGGCTATAAAGTGGTATGAGGAAGCTATTGACCTTGGCGATACTGAGTATTCTCCACATCATATTGAGTTTTTATACGATAGTAACCCTGGTCTAAAATCTATGATGGCTGAGAAAAGTCGACATAATAATGATAATACTTTGGAAGAGCAATCTGAATCTTCTGCTAAGCCTTTACAACCCACTTATTGTTCTTCTTGTTCAGGTGGTGGAAAATGTACTTCTTGTGGAGGAACGGGAAAGTATTATGCGAATGGTCGATATCATAATTGTGGAGTATGCGGAGGGTCTGGAGTATGTTCCGTTTGTCATGGGACAGGGTCTCAGCCAGAGTTGCAAACAACTCCCCAAATTCAACAGGCTAATTGGTGTGTATCTTGTTCAGGAGGGAGAAAATGTTCTTCCTGTGGAGGTAAAGGATCATATTATATGTCAGGCAAATATCATCCATGTCAAATCTGCCATGGTTCAGGAATTTGCCAGGTTTGTCATGGAACAGGTATACAATGAGGTGTGCTAATGCTTTCAGAATCAGGGGACTGAATTGTTCCCCTGATTCCGCTGATTCATGCCCCGTAGATCGGGGGACTCTAATTTATTGAAAATCTTAAACCCAAGCACTAATTCCCGGCTTGGTTCTTCCTTTTTCGTCGATTTTCCATGTGGAAAACAAAAAAAGGCAGAAATATTTGTCAGATTCAATTTCTTTCCGTAACTCTGCCACGCGGCTATCGTCAATGTTGGTGGCACAGGCTTGCTGGATGGGCCTGAAAATTCTTACTGGTTGTCTGACGAATCAGACGAAGATGAGGATGAGGCTCGATACATGAGAGATCTTAGCGATGAACCAACAACGACCACCAAGGGACAAACTTATCTTGTTCGCTCCGTCATCGCTTTTTAACTTATTTGTTCATGAACACAGAAGCGACGGTTCTTGCCGTGTTCTGACCCGTGAGTTAAAATGAAACTTTACAGCCTCACTGCCCAGACGACGGGCGGTGAGGTTTTTTATTTATATGTCAGACTTTTAATCGTAATAACAATGAAAAAAGAAACAAAAATCGACCTCAAAAAAGCTTTGAGGGAAAAAACATGAGTGAGAAAGAACTTGCTTTACGCTTAGGGGTAAAACAACCCTATTTGAATGCCATAGCGAGTGGCAAGAAAAATGTCACGTTGGAACAATTGGAGCGCATTGCCGATGGTCTCGGAATGACGCTCCATATTTGTTTCGAGAGCACAGATTAACCCCACAGGTTTACTTCTTACGTTCAGAAGAAAATTAGTGATTCTTTTTCTTGCGTAGCTGCCTTCCTTGTTGTAACTTCGCACCAGCTATGAAGAAGAACGAGCAAAAAAAGGGTGTGCGCGAGCGCAAGCCCAACTACAAGGAGTACAGGGCGTCGGTGGACGATATACAGACGTTCCTGCTGGGAAAAATCATGCTGCGGCATAATGTGATAACGCGGCGAGTGGAATATTGCTTTCCGTCGGACAGCATCGGCGTGTCTGCCGAGTGGCAGCCCATCAGCGACCGGGTGGTGAACTCGCTGTGGAAAGAGCTGTCGCTGACGAAGGAGGTGAGCGCATCGGACATCTACCGCGTGCTGGAAAATGGAAAGTACAAAGTGTTGCAGAATTCCTATGTCTAATCATGACTTCTGGGTGGCTAAGATTCGCAGAAATAAAGAGCGAGACAAGGAGGAACAGAAGAAACTTGCCTCTATGGGGTGGCACTGCATCACCGTATGGGAGTGTGAACTGAAACCTGCAAAGCGTGAAGAGACATTGGACTCTATCGCATTTACTTTGAATCATATTTGGTTGCAGGACCACGGGGCGAAAGCCATTATTTATCCTAACGAAGAAACAGATCCGCCAATACCAATGGCAGCAGAAGATAGTGCTTTTCCGTAGTGTTCTCATGCTACACGACGGATAGAGTGTTTTCACCAATATTCAATCTCCCTAATAGTGAGCTCATCGGGCTGCAGGCCATCCACACAATGAAGATAACAGAGCGTCCAGTTGTCGTATTCGTCGTATTCATAGGAGAGGTCGGAAATCAGCGTGTAGTGAGGCGTGTCTGAGAATTCATGTGTAAAATCGTCGCCATAAAACGCATCTTCCATGTGTATTAGTTCCCTGCGTTCGTTGTAGTCGCGACGGAATATCCATGAGAGTCTGCCGTCCTTGTAGTCGTAGTCAACGGCATGTGGTTTGAATTCCTTTTGCTCCATTTTCTTGGCTCTTTCAGCTAGTTCCTCTGCATTATACCGATAAACGTGCCATCTGTCTTCTTGTTGGTCAAGTCCCAGTACAGAGACTTCGCGTTGTGGGATGCCTTGTTCGTCATAATAGGTATCCCTGCACATGTAGAGATGGAAATTCATACCTTTATACTCGGCAGTATGCCCAGAATTCTCTCCATCTGGGTTGCAAATGGTTTTCATCACATCGTAAAGAGGGTGTGAAGAGTCATAGTTCTTCTCACGAATGTGCTTGAACCTAAATGGTATTTTGTTGTGTTCCATCGTAACCATTGTTTTGAGTGGCAAAGGTATGAAAAAAAAGAAAAACAACAAACATTACGACAAGAAATAGTCAGCATACTCAAAGAGGCAAGCTCTACCCAAGGTGTAAGTTCCTCCTAGCCTGCTTCTAGCCTTACTCAAAAGGCTGGTTGGAGTAAGCTTAGGAGCAGGCTAGGAGCAGCTTAGGAGCAGGCTAGGAGCAGCTTAGGAGCAGGCTAGGAGCAGCTTAGGAGCAGGCTGGAGTATGGCTACACTAGGGTAGAGCACGATTTTTCAAGAAAGCAACATAAAAAGAGCTGAAAAATTTAGCTTTTAGCTGAATTTTGTCACGACACAGCAAAGAAAATGCAGATTTTCTTTGCATTTGCTGCTCCAAAATTTGGAAGTTTCGGAAATTCTTCCTATCTTTGCACTGACCAATCTCACCACGCTTCCCGTTGACCAGCGTACCAGGGTGAGACTTTTTTGTTATAATAAGTATCGATTAAGAGTACATATTCTAAAAGTGCGCTTGACACACCCGACCTGCTGGCCATACTGAAACAGCGTGGGATGGTCATTGCCAATGAGCCAGATGCCCTGCACACGTTGTCTGTCATCAGTTATTTCCGGTTGGCAAGTTTCTTTCGCCCATTGGAGGCTGATAAGCATACACACCAATTCCGGCAGGGTTGCACGTTGGAGCAGGTGATGGCATTGTATGAATTCGATACGGCCCTACGTGATTTGGTGTTTAGCGCTACACGGATTATCGAGATAGCATTGCGCACACGTATGAACCACCGTTTGTCAATGAAGCACAAGCCTTTCTGGTTTACGAATGTTGACTTGGCTACTGACGGACATTTGTTTACGGAGAACCTCAGCAGCGTTGACCGCAAGTTGCGACGTAGCAAGGAAGAGTTTATCAAGGAGCATTTCGCTCGTTACACAAAACCGACATTTCCTCCTGCATGGAAAACATTGGAAACGGTTTCGTTTGGTACGCTTTCGAAACTTTATGGCAACTTTGCAAGAAAGGCTGACAAAAAGCAAATAGCCAATGACTTTGGCGTACCTCAGCATGAGTTCATGATTAGCTGGCTGGAAAGCTTGACATCGTTGCGAAATTTCTGTGCCCACCATTCACGGATTTGGAACCGCCGCTATGCAGTCAAACCGCAGATGCCTCGCAGGATAAACGGTCGTGACTGGTTGACCGATTTCACTTTCCCACCTGACAAACTCTATCCGCAGTTGTCCTGCATTGCTTTCCTGCTGAATGGCATAGAACCGCAAAACACTTTTACTGCTGATTTCAAGGCTCTTCTGGCCAAATATCCGACCGTTGACCCAACTGCAATGGGATTTGTCAAGGACTGGCGGAACGAGCCATTGTGGAAATCATTGTAGTAATCTGTTTCTTTTCTTTCCGTATCGTTGAAGTAAGTTCCTCCTATCCTGCTTCTAGCCTTACCCAAAAGGCTGGTTGGAGTAAGCCTAGGAGCAGGCTAGGAGCAGGCTGGAGTATGGCTACACTATGGGTAAAGCGAGTCTTGAGTTAATTATGTGTAGTGATACTTATTTGGCTAATATTTTATAAAAAGATGCTGACAAATAAAGCTCGCATCCCTGCGAGCTTTAATTTTGAAATCTATTACTAACCTAAAACAAAAGAAATGAAAAAACTACTAACTTAGAAACTTTTATGTCTTATTTCTGATGCAAAGATACGGGCTTTTGGGACTAAAAGCAAGAAAACGAGGAAAAGATTGCGGAACTTGTTGCGACAGGGAATGTGTTTTGCGACAAAGGATGACAAAAAGGGCTCGGGCTGTCGCAAAACGACGTAATGAAAAGGCTATCTGACTGTCGCGTTCAGGTTACGACGCAGGAAGAATGCCTTCGTGGCGAGGAAGAAACAGGCGACACCTACCGCATTGACGAGAGCTACCGTCCAGAAGGTAGCACTGTAGCCCAGCAACTCAGAGATAATGCCACCCAACAGAATGCCCAGTCCCATACCGATATCCCACGAAATCAGGATGGTAGAATTGGCCGTACCTCTCTGGTTGTTATGAGCCACGTTGATGGTCATGTTCTGGAACGCGGGCCACATGTGACCGTTTCCGAGACCGACCAGCAGTGCTGAACCGTAATAGCCCGCCATAATGGCACCGTGATGACCAGGCATCAGGGTTGGCATCAATATAAATAAGGTGTAGCCCACGAGCGAGATGACTACCCCCTCAGCTGCATTATGCGTCAGGCGACCCTTGCGCAAGGCCCTTCCTCCCTGCAGACGCGACAGCATCAGTCCGGTGGAGCAGAGCATGAAGTACGTGCCCGTGCCACCCGTGATGCCCATCAACTCCTTGCCGTAGATGGCCAGATAGTTGCTCAGCACACCAAAACTGAAGCCAAAGGCCACCATGTTCAAGCCTATCAGCCAACCCCGTATGAGGAAGAAACGGTCCCACGACAGCTTCTGCTTGTTTCTTACAATCTCCTTCTCAGGCAGCTTCACCGTCGCATCCACCAGCCATCCGCAGAGGGCCACAATCAGCGCAATCCAGAAGAGCAGCTCGAAGCTGTGGGTGTACTTATAGACGAAGACGCCTACGGTCGGGGCGATGGCCATCGAGAGGTTGTTAGACAGGCCGTAGTAGCCAATGCCCTCCGTTCTGCGGCTCGATGGAAGCACGTCGATAGCCACCGTCGAATTAGCTACCGTCAATGAACCGAAGGGTCCGCCGTGCAGCGTCCTGACAATCAGGAACAGCAGCAGGGTAGATGCCGCCAGATAGCCCGCAAAGAAGACGGCAAACAGTCCGAAGCTAATCATAAGTACCGTCTTTCGAGGGAATGAGTCCACGAAATAGCCGCTGAAAGGTCTCACCAGCAGTGCTATGATGGTATAGCCCGAGAGCACAAGTCCTATCACATCCTTCGTGGCCCCGAAGTGCTCACTCAGATAGAGTGGCAGCAACGGGGTCAGTACGTAGAAGGCAAAGAACAGCGAGAAGTTCGACGCCATCACCTTACAGTAGTTCCTGTTCCAGAGCCTGTCATTCATTTTAACACGCTAATTTGCTGCAAAGATACAAATTATTTTTTTATTCGAAATAAAACCTTTTTTATTTTGTACTTTGCTCGCTTATTCGTATCTTTGCACAGACTTAAAACAAAAAGAGAAAGATGTTTGGATTAGGAATGCAGGAGATTATCGTCATTGCACTCATTGTGCTGCTGCTGTTTGGAGGCAAGAAGATTCCTGAGCTCATGAACGGACTGGGCAAGGGTGTCAAGAGCTTTAAGGACGGTATGAAAGACGAAGAAGTGAAGAATGAAGAGTGAAATGACCTTCTGGGATCATTTGGATGTGTTGCGATGGTCTGTCGTGCGCATTGTCGTGGCTATCGCAGTATTTGCTGTGGCGGCTTTCTTCCTGAAGGACGAGCTGTTCAGCATCGTGCTGGCACCCCGCTCGAGCGACTTCATCACCTACAGGCTTCTGGGCGTAGAAGCTTTTCATATCCACTTAATGAACACCGGGCTGACGGAGCAGTTTATGATTCACATGCGGACGGCGATGTATGCCGGACTGCTGGTGGCGTCACCTTATATATTATATGAGCTGTTCCGCTTCGTCAGTCCAGGACTTTACCAGAACGAGCGTCGCTATGCGGTATGGATAGTGGGCACGGCCTACGTGATGTTCATCATCGGGACATTGGTCAACTACCTGCTAGTATTCCCGCTGACGGTTCGCTTTCTGGGCACTTATCAGGTATCACCCGATGTGGCGAACATGCTGACGTTGCAGTCGTACGTCGACACGCTGCTGGGCATGAGTCTGGTGATGGGCGTGGTGTTCGAACTGCCCGTAGTCTGCGGACTATTGGGGCGGATGGGACTCCTCACCAACCAAATGATGAGCACCTACAGGAGACACGCTGTGGTGGCGATTCTCATCGTGGCAGCCATCATCACACCGACAACAGATGTGTTTACGCTGTTCGTCGTAGCGCTGCCCATCTATCTGCTTTATGAGCTGAGCATACAAATCGTAAGAATAACAAAAAGGAACTAAACAAATACTTTATGCTAAGGAAAATACGAATAACGCTGGCTACGGTGATGATGATTGGCATCACGTGGCTGTTTCTGGACTTCACAGATACTGCCCATCGCCTGGTGGGAGGACTGGCAAAGTTGCAGTTCTTAGAGGCCGTGCTGGCGCTGAACTTCATCGTCATCGCCTTCCTTCTGGTGCTGACAGTGGCGTGCGGACGCATCTACTGCAGCATCATCTGCCCGCTGGGTATCATGCAGGACATCTTCGGATGGGTGGGCAAGAAGGCCAAGAAGAACCGCTACACCTACTCGAAGGCCATCTCGTGGCTCCGCTATGGCGTACTGGCGATTTTCATCGTGGCACTGGTGGCAGGTGTAGGTACTATCGTGCAACTGCTGGCCCCCTACTCCGCCTTCGGACGCATTGCCACCAATCTGTTGCAACCCGTCTACCAGGCAGGCAACAACGTGCTGGCCTCGATTGCAGAGCACTACGACAGCTACGCCTTCTATCAGTCAGAAATCTGGCTTCGTTCCGTAGTATCATTCATTATTGCCGGAGTAACGCTCGTTACTCTCGGAGTATTGGCTTGGCGCAACGGACGAACCTACTGCAACACCATCTGTCCTGTGGGCACGGTACTCTCCTTCTTCAGCCGCTTCTCGTTCCTGAAGATTCACTTCGATGTGGAAAAGTGCAAGAACTGCTCGCTCTGCACGAAGAACTGCAAGGCCTCGTGTATCGACTATAAGACGCATACCGTCGATGCCTCGCGCTGTGTGGTCTGCGGCGACTGTATCAGCGTCTGCAAGCATGGGGCGCTGAAGTATTCTATGAAAGCTGGAGATGCCGGAAATTCCGCAACCGACCCCAGCAAGCGTAGCTTCCTCCTGGCTTCAACCCTATTGGCTACCAGCGCCTTAGCCCAGCAGAAAGACAAGATGATGGATGGCGGACTGGCTGAGATTCAGGACAAGGTGGCACCCGCACGCCAGACTCCGCTAACGCCTCCAGGTTCACTGTCTGCCCAGAATATGGCCCTGCGCTGTACGGGTTGCCAACTCTGCATCTCAGAGTGTCCCAACCAGGTATTGCGTCCCTCTGACGACTTGATGCACCTGATGCAACCTGTGATGTCGTACGAGCGAGGCTATTGCCGTCCGGAGTGTAACCGCTGTTCGGAGGTTTGTCCTGCCGGTGCCATCAAGCCTATCAGACACGAGGACAAGGCATCGACGCAGATTGGTCATGCCGTCTGGATTAAGAAGAACTGCATCCCGCTGACGGACGGTGTAGAGTGTGGCAACTGCGCACGCCATTGTCCGGTGGGAGCTATCGAGATGGTACCCTCTGACCCCGACGATGATGAGAGCCCCTATGTTCCCGCTGTCAACGAGGCTCGCTGCATAGGTTGTGGAGCGTGCGAGAATCTGTGTCCTGCCCGTCCATTCTCAGCGATATATGTTGAAGGTCACGAAGTTCATAAAGAGATTTAAGCAATTGATAGTTGATAATTGATAGTTGATAATTGATCATGATGAAAGATATATCAAGACGTTCGTTCCTAAGGCTGTTGGGCGGTGGCGCACTAACGACTGCCGCTGTGCTGACTGGCTGCAAGTCGAAAACGGATACAAAGGCCGTAGAAGAATATAAGCAACAGGTGGAGCCGCCCGTAGGCAAGATGACCTATCGCACCAATCCCACCACAGGCGACAAGGTGTCGCTGCTGGGATACGGTATGATGCGCCTGCCCTCGAAGACGGAGAACCAGGACGACTACGACCAGGAGATGATTAACCGTCAGGTAGACTATGCCATCGAACATGGCCTGAACTATTTCGACACCAGCCCCGTATACTGTCAGGGCAAGTCGGAGGCCTGCACGGGCATTGCCCTCAGTCGTCATAAGCGCTCAGAATATTTCGTGGCTACGAAACTCTCGAACTTCAACCCCGCCACCCAGAGCCGCGAGGCCAGCATCGCCATGTATAAAAACTCGATGAAGGAACTGCAGGTCGACTACATCGACTACTACCTGCTGCACTCCATTGGCGGTGGCGGCATGGATGCTTTCAACAAGCGCTATATCGACAACGGCATGCTCGACTTCTGCGTTGAGGAGCGTAAGGCCGGACGTATTCGTAACCTCGGATTCTCGTATCATGGTGACATCGAGGTGTTCGACTGGCTGCTCTCCATGCACGACAAATACCGATGGGACTTCGTGCAGATAGAGCTCAACTATCTGGACTGGGACTACGCCAACGAAATCAACAACCGTAACACCGATGCAAGCTACCTGTATAGCGAGTTGCAGAAACGCGGCATCCCATCGGTCATCATGGAACCGCTGTTGGGAGGACGACTGGCCAACCTGCCCCAGTATCTGGCTACAGAACTGAAGCAGCGCGACCCAGAGCGCAGCGTGGCGTCGTGGGCCTTCCGCTATGCCGGAACCCCCGAGGGTGTACTCACCGTACTCAGCGGCATGACCTATATGGAACACCTGAAAGACAACCTGCTGTCGTATTGTCCGCTGGTTCCACTCACCGAGGACCAGCAGCGATTCCTCGACAAGGAGGTTGCCGAACGCATCGTTGGTCTGGAGAATATTCCCTGCAACGACTGCAAATACTGTATGCCCTGTCCCTACGGTATCGACATCCCTGCCATCTTCGTACATTATAATAAATGTAAGAACGAAGGAACGCTGCCCCGCCTGAAGATGGATGAGGAATACTGGAAACTGCGCCGTAACTATCTGATTGGACTGGACCGTGCAGTACCCAAGATGCGTCAGGCAGACCACTGCATCGGTTGTGGACAGTGCGAGCCCCATTGTCCGCAGAACATCCGTATACCAAGAGAACTCCACAAAATCAGCGATTTCGTGGAGTCCCTCAAGCAAAACAAAGTGGAGAGCATTTAGCCCTCCACTTTGTTTTCTGACCTATAGCAAATTACTTGGCGTAAGCCACAGAGCGTGTTTCACGGATAACGGTAATCTTCACCTGTCCGGGATACGTCATCTCGTTCTGTATCTTCGATGCAATCTGTCCGCTGAGTGCCTCCGTCTCAGCATCGTCCATCTTGTCGGCACCCACAATGACGCGGAGCTCGCGACCAGCCTGGATAGCATAGGTCTTGGTGACACCAGGATAACTCATCGCAATGGCCTCAAGGTCGTTGAGACGCTTGATATAAGCCTCGACAATCTCACGGCGGGCACCAGGACGGGCACCTGAGATAGCATCACATATCTGCACGATAGGAGCCAACAGGGTCTGCATCTCCATCTCATCATGGTGAGCACCAATGGCATTGCAGATGTCAGGCTTCTCCTTGAACTTCTCTGCAATCTTGGCACCATAGATAGCGTGTGGGTCATCAGTATCCTCGTCGGGCACCTTACCGATATCGTGCAATAGTCCGGCGCGCTTGGCCTTCTTGGGGTTCAGTCCTAACTCAGCAGCCATGACGGCACAGAGGTTGGCAGTTTCACGAGCATGCTGCAACAGGTTCTGCCCGTATGAAGAGCGGTACTTCATCTTACCAATGATACGAATCAGTTCAGGATGCAAGCCGTGGACACCCAGGTCAATAGCCGTTCGCTTACCCGTCTCGATAATCTCGTTCTCCAACTGCTTCTTCACCTTGGCAACAACCTCCTCAATACGGGCAGGATGGATACGACCATCAGCAACCAGCTGGTGGAGCGCCAGGCGGCAAGTCTCACGACGAACGGGGTCGAAAGCTGAAATGACGATAGCCTCAGGAGTGTCGTCGACAACGATTTCAACACCGCAGGCAGCCTCCAAAGCACGGATATTACGTCCCTCACGGCCAATGACACGTCCCTTGACATCATCATTGTCGATATGGAACACGCTGACAGAATTCTCGACAGCAGTCTCAGTAGCCACACGCTGGATGGTCTGGATAACAATCTTCTTGGCCTGGGCATTGGCATTGAGCTTGGCCTCATCAACAATCTCATTGATATAAGCCTGAGCCTGAGTCTTGGCCTCATCCTTCAACGACTCAACCAGACGAGCCTTGGCCTCTTCTGCAGAAAGTCCTGAGAGTTCCTCTAACTTGGCACGCTCCTGCATCTGCATCTTGTCCAGCTCCTCCTGTTTCAGGGCAAGCACCTTCTTCTCGTTGTCAATACGGTTTTGCTGGTTGTCCAGCTCGTTCTTACGACGGCCAAGCTCCTCCTGACGCTGATTCAGCGACAACTCACGCTGCTTCAACTTGTTTTCACTCTGCTGGATATGCTGGTTGCGCTGTTGCACCTCCTTCTCCAGTTCGCTCTTCTTGTTCAGGAATTTCTCCTTCACCTCAAGCAGCTTCTTCTCCTTGATTACTTCAGCCTCCTTACTGGCGGCGCTGACCATCTCATTATATTTTCCTTTGATGACAAAGCGGAAAATCAAAAAGCCACACACGCCACCCAGAACGAGGGCGGCCACTATGGCGATAATCGCAACAATAATATTCATAAATGTTTTATATATAGAGAGTTAATGTTCTTGTCATTTCTTCTCGCCAAGTGCACCTTCAATCTCAGCAGTAAGCCGTGCAAGAACATTATCATAGGGCGCCGTATCATTATGGGCACGCTCTTTCTGGTACACCATTGCGATGTCTACCAAAGTCATCAAGGCAATGACGTGGTCACTTTTGCGTCCCTTATATGCCTGAGCATAGGCATTGTAACGCTCAGTGATGAGCTTGGCTGCGGAGCGGAAGAACTCCTCTTCCTCACGTTTGACGACAACTTCTATCTCTTCGTCATAAACGTGCAGCCTGATATGTAGTCGGTCCTTATTCTGTTCTGCCATGGCTTGTTCTCCTGTTTATTTTTCGTCACTTAGGACAGCAATGCACTTATTGACATCACGTATCAGCTTCGACAATCGTTCCTTGGCATCTTCCAGATTGCCGTCGGTTATCTCAATCATCTTAGCCATCTTCAGTGAGTCATAGTCGTTCTGCTTCTGTTCCAACTTCTCACGCAATTCTGCCATTTTCCTTTCGTCACTTTGTATCATTGCATGCAACTCCTGATTCTCATTTTTCAGCTCTTGAAATCGGAGAATCATCTGACGAAGTCGGGTTTCAAATGTCGCTAAAGTTTTCTCGTTAGCAGTCATACCATGCCACTTTATTCTACAAAGGTAGATATTATTATTGACTTTTTATCAATAAACTGCGAGAATTAAGATTTTTTAATCTTCATTCTTGGTGCGTGGTTCCTTTTTGGCCAGCATAACCACTTTATACACAAAATTGGTGGTCCACTCCTGTGAGAAACCTAATTTCTGTGCATACTGACGGATAGCCACCACGGTCTTCATCACTGCAGGGTCATTGAAATCGTTCTTGTTGAAGATGTCGTTGACCGTTTTCTGCGTCATGGTGTAGATGGCACTCTTGAAGAAGCTGGGCACGCGTAGCTTGAATTTCATCAGGTTGCCCGTCAGCATCATCAAGTCCTGGCTGAATCCAGAGAACTGATACATGTACGCCTGTACATCCTGTATCTTCTTACAACGCTTGCGTATGCTGGCATCAATCTCCTTGGTGAAGTTATCATCCATGCCATACAACTCCTTCAGCATCTTTCTGCATCGTGATTTCTCAGCCAGTCCCAGCTTATTGTTCTGCGTGGGCACCTTCAGCGTTGCCTTGAACACACGCAGGTCAGGAAGGGCGGCAAGATTGGTGATGCCCAAGTCTGAAGCCATGACAGCCTGGAAATAGACACGGATAAGGGTCATGAAATCTTCCATGCCTCCGGCTTTCATTCCTTCCTCCTTCTTTCCAAATAATTTGCTTATAAAACTCATTCTTTTTATCGAATTATCAATTAATTGGCTGCAAAGTTACGAAAATAATCAAATATTTCGTATATTTGCAGGCGAAAATGTTTTAAAACCAAGAAAAAAATGAAAGGTATCGTACTTGCAGGAGGCAGTGGTACACGCCTCTACCCCATCACAAAGGGAGTGTCAAAACAGTTGATTCCCATCTTTGACAAGCCCATGATTTACTACCCCATATCCGTGTTAATGCTTGCCGGCATACGCGAGATTCTGATTATCTCAACACCTTACGACCTGCCAGGATTCAAGCGTCTGCTGGGCGACGGCTCAGAGCTGGGTGTACGTTTCGAATATGCTGAACAGCCTTCACCCGACGGACTGGCTCAGGCCTTTATTATTGGCGAGGAATTCATTGGCGACGACTGTGCCTGCCTGGTTCTTGGCGACAACATCTTCTACGGAAGTGGCTTTACCGGCATGCTGAAGCAGGCTGTCAAGAGTGCGGAGGAAGACGGACGTGCTACCGTTTTTGGCTATTATGTCAACGACCCGGAGCGTTATGGAGTAGCAGAATTCGACCAGGACGGCAACTGTCTGAGCATTGAGGAGAAGCCTGCCAACCCCAAATCAAACTATGCTGTGGTGGGGCTTTACTTCTACCCGAACAATGTAGTGGATATAGCAAAAAACATCAAGCCCAGTGCCCGTGGCGAACTGGAAATCACAACAGTCAACCAGGTCTATTTGCAACAAAAGAGTCTGCTCGTACAAACCCTGCAGCGTGGCTTCGCATGGCTGGACACGGGAACACACGACTCACTGTCTGAGGCCTCTACATTTATCGAGGTTATCGAGAAGCGTCAGGGTCTTAAAGTGGCTTGCCTGGAGGAGATTGCCTACAAGCGTGGCTGGATAAACAAAGAACAGTTAAAGAAACTGGCCGAGCCGATGGCAAAGAACGACTATGGCCAGTATCTGTTGCGTCGCGCAGAGGAGTATGTCGTCAAATAGCGTACTCCTCTACGCAACGGCGTAGCGCATTGGGGTTACCCATATCATACATCCGACCTTTCAGTTGGACACCTATCATTCCACTCTTCTTGCGCACAGCTTCAAGAGCGGATGTTAGTTCTATCTCACGGGTAGTGTCACCCGTCTCGTCTGCCTGTTTGATGTCAGCAGCCAACTGCTCAAACACCTCAGGAGTCAGGATATACTGTCCGAAAACACTATAGTATTCTTTCTTTCCCTCAGCATTGCGCACGCCCAGGAACTCTTCAGCATAGCTGGCCTTGGGTTTCTCGTTCATCACCGAGACATTCAGCACCGTATGTTCCTTATCTTCCCAAACGCCGCTTAGGATACCATAATGGCTAACCTCTGCCAGCGGAACAGTATGAATGCTGACCATCAGCTGGTTATAATGCTCGTACTCCTGAATCATCTGCAAGGCACAAGGCTTGTTGTTGTCACTACGATACAACGTGTCGCCCAAAAGCAGGAGGACGGGGTCGTCCCCGGCAAACTCAGCAGCCTGATATACAGCATGGCCAAAGCCACGTTTCTCATGCTGATAGACATAACGCAGGCGCTTACCTATATTAAGTATACGGTTCTCATACTCCTGAGCCTCTGCATTCAGCTTATGCAGATGTTCGTCTTTCAGCGGACGCTCAAAGAATTCGGTATACTGAATACGCTCTTCCTCTGAGCCCAGTACCAGGCAAATTTCCTCCACTCCGCTGTTGACCAGCTCCTCCAGCAAGATAAGGATGACAGGACGAACCATGCCGTCAGCACAGGGTATAGGGAAGAAATCCTTTTTCAGGGCACGCGTAGCAGGATACAGGCGTGTACCAAATCCAGCCACAGGGATAATGGCCTTGCGGACGGTATGCACAGGGTGTATCGTCAACGGATATGCCTTCATGCCCTGCGCATTAAGATAATCTATCAACTGCTGTTGGGCTTCTGGATTACGGGCCAGGAACTGCACGCTGCCATCACCATGAGAACCAACGCCCTTTCCTCCAAATACCAAGGGCTTGATTTGCGGGTCGTTCAGTACCTGATGCAGCTTGGGAGCCCACAGGGCTGGTGACATCGGGGCAACGTACTTGTCGAACATCTCCTCTGCCTCAGTCATCAGACGGCCCAGCGCGTCACGATTGCCCTCAGCCATGTATTGGATAGCCCGGTTGACCATATCCTGATTCCACTCGCCCAGCGCTTTATGTAAGTTCTGCTCTGCCTCGTTAGAAGCAAAGGGGTAGGCTTTGTTCAGGTCTGACAGGATTTTGATGGTGTCCTTTTCTGCGCAAAGGTCAGCAAACACCCAATAGAGCTGCTTCTTGACATTCAGCGTCTGCACCTCTATCTCATCGCCGTCAAAGGTCATCAAGTTAGGTTTCACGCCAAAGGCACAGGCCTGGTCAAGACGGCCACAGCGCGACGAGGTACGCAGCTCACCCAGATAGGCGATATTCATCTCGCCCAACGTGTTCAGGTTCAGTTTATACAACTGGTTGAACGCACGTGCCACCAACACACAGATGGCCGCGGAAGAGGACAAGCCACTCTTCATGGGCAAGGTCATGCTGGTAATCCGGATACGGACACCACCAACCTTATACCACTCCAGCATATAGGATGCCACACCGGCACAATAGCTGAAGAAGGAACCCGACCGGGCCACATTCTTCAGTTCTGCCTCGTTCATCCTACAGGAAAAATCACTCCATAGGTCTTCTATTTCCGGAGCTTCGCTATACATTTCAAAGATTGACGATTTCTCCACCTCAGCATAGATTCCTTGTTCTATACCCGTCACAATGGCGGCACCCGGCGGAATGGCAGCATTCATCGTTCTGTAGTGACCTGCCCAGTCAGTGTGTTCTCCAAACAGGCACAAACGGCCTGGCACGAAAAGCTTCTGCATGTTTTTTTACGTATTTGACTAAATTTAGCACAAAGATACGGTAAAAATCCGACAAAACGAATTTTTTCTTCGATTTATTTGGTCAAATTGACAAATTTATATAATTTTGCACCCGAATCATCACTTATTTAATAACTCTAAAAACAAAAGCGCCTATACGGAAAACTCTACTTCATTAAAAAAACAAAAGAAAAATGAAGGATTATGCAAGCCTTACCGACGAACAGTTGGCATTGCTTTACGTAGGAGGAAACAACGCAGCTTTTGACGAGTTATTGGAACGCAATCAAAAGAAGCTTTACTCGTATATCTTATTCGTGGTTCACGACCCCGAAGTGGCTAATGACGTCTTCCAAGAGACTTTTGTCAAAGTCATCACCAAGCTCCAAGAGGGCAAATACATTGACTCGGGCAAGTTCTCATTCTGGCTGACCCGTATTGCCCATAACATCATTATGGACAACTACCGTCAGTTGAAGAACGCCCATATCATTGAGCCAACAGAGGATAACGACCTCAATAAGTTACGCTCTGACGACCTGATGGACATCAACCGCGAGAACGAGTATGTCAACACACAGATTATGCATGATGTTCGCCACATGATGGACTCACTGCCTGCCCCACAGCGCGAGGTAGTCTACATGCGGTTCTATCAGGAGCTGTCGTTCAAGGAGATTGCTGAGATTACTGGTGTCAGCATCAACACCTCACTTGGTCGCATGCGCTACGCACTCATCAACATGCGCCGCATGGCCAAGCAGCATCATATTCAGCTCAGTATGGAACTTTAGAGGTTGCGCAGTTCGTGAATGGTCTGCTCAGGATGCGGACTCTTGAACACATAGCTGCCACTGACCAGCACATCGACTCCGGCTTTTACCAGTCGCGGAGCTGTCTCTGCCTGTACGCCACCATCCACCTCTATCAGTGCCTTCGAGCCTTTGTCTGCTATCAACTGACGCAAGCGCTGTACTTTCTGAATCGTGTTTTCGATAAAGGTCTGTCCACCAAAACCGGGATTCACACTCATCAGCAGCACCATGTCCACATCGCCAATGATATCTTCCAGCATCATGACAGGTGTCGAGGGGTTCAGCGTTACACCGGCCTTCATCCCAGCATCGTGAATCTCCTGAACGGTACGATGCAGATGGGTACATGCCTCCACATGTACATTCATCATCATAGCACCTAGTTTGGCTGTCTGCTTGATATACTGCTCTGGATGAACAATCATATAATGTACATCCAAAGGCTTCTGGCATTGACGTGCCACAGCCTCCAGCACGGGAAATCCAAACGAGATATTGGGTACGAAGACCCCATCCATCACATCCAAGTGAAGCCAGTCAGCCTCACTGCGATTAATCATGTCCACTTCACTGTCGAGATGTAGGAAATCGGCAGCGAGTAACGAGGGAGATACTAATGTCGCCATATTCTTTTTAGTTCAGACACATTGCTGACGATGTCTCATCAGCTGATTTCATGTTGTTATACATGCGTGCAAACTGTTTGATGAACAGAATAGTAGATTTACGGGGTTGTAAGTCGTCTTGAGTAAAATTTTGCATAGGCGATGATGTTTTTGTTTTCTTATTTAACGCACCAACTATCATCTTTATTATGCAAACTCCAAAAAATTATTTCACCCGACTGTTTTCTATCTGTTTCATACCATTCAAGAAGTCACGCGCCGTCATTCTTTTCTTACCTGCCAGTTGCAGTTCTGCGATTTCCAGCATCCTATCTGAAGCGGATACGTACAAGGCTTTCCCGTCTACGCTGACAGTACCCTGCCCCTGTCCTGCCTTGTCGGTCTTTCGAGTCTTAAAGATTTTCAACACGGTCTCCTTGCCGTCTGGAGTCACCAGCGTTGTCCAAGCACCAGGATAAGGACTGAGTCCTCTCACAAAGTCATATACCTGCTTGGCGGTTTTACTCCAGTCAATCTCACAGGTCTCCTTGAAGATTTTAGGAGCGGATTTTAGCGCTTCGCTAGTTGATAGTTGATAGTGATTCTTCTTGGGCGACGGTGTCGGGATGACCATCCGCAGCGATGATGGCTTCGATAGTCTCCAGACAAATTTCAGCACCCAGATGCATCAATCCGTCGTAGACATACTCCACATCAGCCTCATCGGGGATATCGAAGGGTTTCTTCATGATGATACGGCCTGTATCGATATCATGATCCAAGAAGAATGTCGTCACACCCGTCTGCGTCTCACCATTGATGACGGCCCAGTTGATGGGAGCTGCACCACGATACTGAGGCAGCAAGGCCGCATGCACATTGAACGTGCCATACTCAGGCATAGCCCACACCACCTCTGGCAGCATCCTGAAAGCGACGACCACTTGCAGATTGGCTTGATAAGAGCGTAACTGCTCCACAAACTCAGGGTCTTTCATCTTCACGGGTTGCAGCACGGGCAAGTCGTGTGCCAGCGCATATTTTTTCACTTCAGAGGGTTGCATCTCCGTCTGGTGCCTGCCAACAGGTTTGTCGGGCTGAGTCACCACAGCCACCACGTTATACTCATTCTCCACCAGTGCCTTCAGTGTTTCCACCGCAAACTCCGGTGTTCCCATAAACACAATTCTTAAGTCTGATTTACGCATACGCTAATTGATAATTGATAGTTGATAATTTATTCCATACTCTTCTTAATTGTTATAATCGAAGATACCAATAGTTTTGACATAATAAATTTCTGTCTGTCATTCATTAAATACTGATAACATTTAGCCATTCTAATGGCAAAGTCAACACTTTTATCCGTCAATATACTTCCTTGCGTCATAATTATCAACTGTCAATTATCAACTATCAACTAGGGCAAAGCCCGCCTAGTCTTGACTAAAGTCATGTACCATCTTACGATACATATCATACATACGCTTGCGGGAGATATACCCCTTCAGGTGGCGTTCCGCATCCAACACCGGCAACCAGTCAGCCTGTGTCCTTTCAAAGGTTTTCATTACCTCCGTCATCTTAGTCCCGTCACTCAGCACGGCAGCAGGCTCCACCATCAGCTGCGATGCCTTGAAGTGATTATACAACTCCGTACGGAACACCACATGACGTATCTTCAGGATATTGATTTCACCCAACAGCGTACCCGCAGCATCCGTAACAGGCAGCACGCTGTTCTTAGAACGACTGATTTTATGTACCATCTGCCCCAGTTCCATATCCGGGTCTACCCCCTGGTAGTCACGGTCTATCAGGGAGTCAAGGCTCATCAGCGTCAACACGGCATGATCCGTATGGTGAGTCACCAGCTTGCCCTGTCGGGCCAGTCGCATGCCATATATACTATAGGGTTCAAAAATGATGATGGTCAGATAAGCTGCCACTGAGACTATCATCAGCGGCATGAACAGATTATAGCCACTGGTGATTTCCGCTATCAAGAAGATACCTGTCAACGGCGCATGCATCACACCCGACATCACCCCTGCCATGCCTATCAGAGCGAAATTCTTCTCTGGCACGTAGACTCCTATCTCGTGGATATTCCACAGGCGTGCAAACAAGAATCCTGTAAAGCAGCCTATAAAAAGCGAAGGAGCAAACGTACCACCACAACCTCCGCCACCGTTAGTCGCTGATGTCGCAAACACCTTCGTCAACAACACAAGTCCTATATATAAAATAAGGTATTCACTATGTCCATAGAACAGCGAGCCTGACAGAATCTGGTCCCAGTCCGCCTCCGTCTTTCCGTTCAGCAACAGGTTGATGGAATGATATCCTTCACCGTAAAGCGAGGGAAAGAGGAAGATGAGCGTACTCAAGATAATACCGCCAATAACCAGTTTCACGTAAGGCTTATTCTTAAATCGTGCAAACATGTCCTCGCAGGTATTCATCGTACGGATAAAATAAAGACTGACCAGTCCGCAGGTAATACCTAACAGGATATAGGCAGGCACACGCTGCACCGTCCAGTCAGAGTCAAGATGGAACGAGAACAGCACGTCGTTGCCGCTGAATATATAGGTAAAGCAGGTTGCCGTCACACAACTGACCAAGATAGGCAGCAACGAGGCCATGGTCAGGTCAATCATCAACACCTCCAACGTAAAAACCAGTCCGGCTATAGGGGCCTTGAAAATGCCGGCTATAGCACCCGCAGCACCACAGCCCACCAGCGTCATCAGTGTCTTGTTGTCCAGACGGAACAGCTGACCCAGATTCGAGCCAATAGCTGACCCCGTCAGCACGATAGGAGCCTCAGCACCCACCGAGCCACCAAATCCGATAGTGATGGCAGATGCGATGACACTCGACCAGGTGTTGTGAGCCTTCAGTCTTGACCGATTCGACGAGATGGCATACAAGATACGAGTAATGCCATGCGAGATATTATCCTTGACGACATAACGCACAAAAAGCGAGGTCAGATAAATACCTATTACTGGGTATACCAAGTAGAGCCAGTTGTAGCTGTCTGTTGCAAAACGTCCTGTCAGCAAGGCCACAATCTGGTTGATGAGCCCATGCAGCACAAATGCAGCCACAGCAGACAGCAATCCGACCATGAACGCCAGAATGAGCAGGAACATCTTATCGCTCACATGCTCAGTCCGCCAGTCATGAAGTCGTTGCAGCCATGTCGGGCGCCTTATTTCCATCAGAGCGTGAACTTATATCCTAAGGTTAGTTGCATCAGGTCGCTACGCCACCTGTTATCGTCGTTTCTAACCTTATTGACAGGTGAGACAGCAAAGTTATAACGAGCGTCAATCACGAAGTTGTTGAATTCATAGGAAATGCCAACAGGAATCGCGAAATTAAACTTCTCTGCATTACTCTTCCAATCGTCCTCATTTTGCTTGGCAGTCAGCAAGAAACCAAACTGCACACCAGTCTTCAGGGCAAAGCCCTTGACAACATAGAAATTAGCGACAAGAGGGATATTGATATAATTCAGCTTCATCACCGTAGTGACATTGGGAATTTCATATTTCCAGCCCTGCATCGCATAGTTGACACCAGCAGCTATTCCCAGCCACTCTGTAGCATAATATTCGCCTTCCACACCCAGCACGATGCCTGTCCTGATTCTTCTCTGGCCTCCGGGCTCCATCTCAAATTTCCCTGAGAGGTAGCCAAAGCCTGCGCCAATCTTGGGTTGAAGCGTCAATGTTCCGTTTTCACGAAGCGTATTTTGGGCTTCTGCCGTACATGTCACAATTGCCATCAAGGCTATCATTATGATTTTTTTCATACCTTTTGCTTGAAATTTGCTGCAAAGTTACGAAAAGTCGAGCACAAAACAAAGAAACTCGTTTCTTTTTTTGTCGAGACGCAGTAACTTCGCTATCTTTGATAGCAGAGTTGAAAAAAATCCTTATACTCCCAAAGATATTTTTAAAGAAATTCGCATCTAACTATTATTAGGTATTGCGTACATTATTAATTTTTTGTACCTTTGCACCGCTTTTTATTGTAATTTAATCAAAGTATGAGATTGATACAACGTATCTTATTGCTCCTCGTGTTGGGTACTCCGCTACTTGCCTTCGGACAGAAGACGAGTCACTCTATTTATCTGACTGTCAAGGATAAAGACACCAAGGAGTCTATCATTATGGCCACCGTCCAGTTACAACCTACTGGCATCATTGCAGTAACTGATGCTGACGGACGGGCCACATTCCAGAACATAGAAAACGGCAATTACATGCTGCAAGTTTCGTACGTAGGCTATGAGTCGAAGAACATCAGCATCAAGCTCAACAAGAACCTGCAATTAACCTGTCAGCTGTCACCCTCGACATTGGCTTTACAGGAAGTCAACATTGTGGCTCGTCAGAATGTAGCTGGAAAGTCCACGAGCAGCATCATCGGGCGACAGGCCATCGACCACCTGCAGGCCACCTCGCTGGCTGACATCATGCAACTGGTGCCAGGGGGGGTGATGGGCAACCAGGACCTGACATCGAGCACAGGCACGCGCCTGCAAATCCGCTCTGCCTCGCAGAATGCCTTTAACAGCACCGCAGCCTTTGGCTCGCCTATCATCGTGGATGGCGTACCCATGTCGAACAATGGTAATCTGACGCAGGGTGATTTCACAAATACCGCACTGACGGGTACGGATATGCGTAACATCTCAGCTGACGATATCGAAGAGGTGGAGGTGATTCGCGGTATACCCTCCGCAGAATATGGCGACCTGACCAGTGGCATGGTGGTGGTTCACTCCAAAATCGGTGTTACCCCTTGGCAACTGAAAGGCAAGGTCAATCCGGCCATGATGAACTATTCGTTGGGCAAAGGACTACGCATGGACAAACATGGAGTACTGAACTTCAATGTCGACTATGCTCAGGCATGGGGCGACCCCCGCAAGAAGACCAACTCCTTCGACCGTTATAACTTCTCATTGGGCTATGGCCTTGACATCAATAAGAAGTGGCATACGGACACGAAGATTCGTTACAACTACGCCAAGTCGTGGTCAGGACAAGACCCTGATGCCATTCAAGACGGTACGGAGGGCAAGGACAAGAACGCCACCTTCAGCCTGACACACAATGGTAAGATACGCCTTGACAAGCTCTTCTCACGTAACATCTCCTATACCATCGGACTGAGTCTGACACAGAGCGACTCGAAGAGCACGGCCTTTGCAGGTGGTGGTTTGACACCTATCTATACCGCCAGGACCACAGGCTACAACCGTCTGGCATTTGTCAACACCTCATACCAAGCCACTGGCTACACGGAGAGTCGTCCTGGCAATCTCTATTTCAAGCTGAACAACAGCTTCTACCTGAAGAGCGGGAAGACCAACCAGAACTTCAAGATGGGTGTGGACTACAAATACGATTGGAACAACGGTAAGGGTTATTACAACGAGAACGAGGATCTGCCCCTGCGTCCCAATGGCAGCAGCAGACCACGTCCTTTCAGCGATGTGCCAGGACTGCATCAGGTGGCTGCCTATCTGGAAGACAACTTCAGCTGGCAGTACTGGGGCAAGCGCAGTCTGCGCCTGCAGGTGGGCGCACGCTTTACCGCCATGCAGCCCTTCGACGATGTGCGCACCTTCTCGCTGTCACCCCGCATGAACCTGAGTCTGGAACTGACCGACTGGCTGAGTCTGAGAGGTGGTTTCGGTATCAACTCGAAGACACCTGGCCTGAACTACCTTTATCCTGACAAGCACTACTCCGACTATGCCTCAGCCAACTACATGCCACAGGACAATCCTGCCGGACAGTTGTATTATGGCTACACACACGTCTATGAGGTGGAATTCACCCGCGACCTGAAGAATGTGAACACCACAAAGATAGAGGCTGGTGTGGACATCAAACTGCCTGGTCATCGCAAGCTGAGCATCATCGCCTATCAGGACCGTACCACTAATGGCTTTGCCAGTATGACGGAGTATATGACCTACCCCGTCAACTACTACAACCAGCAGCAGGGTCTCATCATAACCCCAGGACAGGCTACTCAGGTGGATGTCGACCATCCGGCCTTCACCAAGACCATGTGGAGCACTACAGGCCGCATTGGCAATACAGATGTGAACATCAACAGAGGTGTGGAGTTCGACTTCGACCTGGGCAAAATCACCCATCTACAGACCAGTGTCTATTTCTCAGGAGCCTGGCAGGAGACCAAGGGCTACTCGAAGGCACTGCACTATGGCAATCCCACGCCAATGCCTACGAGCTATTCGAGCTACAACACCACGCCCATCAAGATGGTATGGCCCTCTGAGGGAGAAACCACACGCTACCGCCAGTTTATCAACACCCTGCGACTGGTGACCCACATCCCACAGCTGCGCATGGTGGCTTCGCTGACAGGACAGGTCATCTGGCATAACTCTTCCAAGAGCGTCACAGAGCATACCCGTCCCATCGGATGGATTACCACTGACCTCGTACAACATGATATTACAGACGACATGCTGAGTGGATATATTGGCGAGGACGGCAAGTACTACGGCTCAGCTCCTGACGGCATCGCCAGCTTCGAGATAGCCAAGCAGACGGGCAGCAGTGATACCTACACGAAGAATCCTATCACCTGGAACATCTCAGCCCGACTGACCAAGGAGTTTGGCAAATTTGCCGGTCTCTCGTTCTATGCCAACAACGTGATGTTCTACGAACCCTTCCTCACCTCGAGCAGCAGCTCATCGCTCACGCAGCGCAATACGGGTACGTTCTCCTTTGGTGTCGAACTGTTTCTTAATCTTTGATATTTGAAGTTTGATGTTTGAAGTTTATGATTAGAAAAATATATTATTTACTATTTTCCGCAGCAATGACCAGCTGTATAGATTATAACGATGCTACAGAGGCCATCAGCATTACCATCCAGGTGACCAGTCCTGAGGACTATCCCAAGGCGAACGTGGAAGGACATGTCATCACCCTCTCTGGCTCACGTACCTTTACAGCTACCACTGATGCACAGGGCATTGCCCGCTTCGAGAATATCGTACCTGACGTATACAGTGCCTCAGCCTCATGGAAGGTGAGTGCTGAAGAGTATGCTGAGACCACAGGGAAGACGGTAGAGAACAAGAGCTATACCATTTCAGGCAGTCTGACAGCCCAGACCTTTGGGGCCTCTACCACAACACCTGTCGCTATGACGACCACCATCTCTCAAGACCAGTCCGTGCTGATTGCCAAGGTGTATTATCAGGGCAACAAGGACGACAACTACAAGAACTACGTCTATGCCAAGTACATCGAACTCTACAACAACAGCGACGAGGAATACGATGTGGCTGGACTGTACATCGCCATTCTAGAGTCTTCATCGCCCACTTCGCACTATCCCCTACAGTATCTTACTGATACCATCGTGGCCAAGCAGGTGTTCCAGATTCCTGCCAACGAGCCCTTTAAGGTGGCTCCTGGCGGAACTGTATTGATAGCGAACAGTGCTGTTGACCATACCACCAAGGGGTCCTCGAATGACCCCAACCTGCTGGATGCTGACTTCGAGGCGAAAGACAAGAACAGCACGAGACCCCACGAAAACAACCCCGACGTGCCTGAGCTCACCCAGCTTTTCTCGTTTACCAATATCACCTATATGAATCTGATTCAGGGTGGTCCTTGCGGTATTGCCATCTTCGAGACTATAGAGGACGTGACAGACGACTGGGTAAAAAACAATCTCACCTATGCGTATGGTACTCAAAAAGGTACACAGTACATGAAGATACCCACCCGCTTTATCATCGATGCGGTGGATATCCTGAAATACAACGGAGAGACGGGTGTTGATGTCAACACCAAGCGTCTTTTCGACTACCTGGATGCCGGCTATGCCTTCACCGAGGCCAAGTCGGGCTACGACGGACGACTGGTTCGCCGCAAGGTAGCCTCGACCACTGCTGACGGACGCAAGATACTACAAGACACTAACAACTCAGCCAACGATTTTGAATCGACTGACCAATTAACACCACGCGTATACTAATGAAGAAGATATATTTATTATTTGTTATTTGTTCCTTGTCATTGAGCCACGCAGTGGCGCAAGTGGATTTGAACAGCTACCAGCTGGCTGATGAGTCACAGGTATGGCGACTGACGGGTAATGCTGCCGCTCTGTCACTCGACCCAGAGACATGCGACTCATCAGCTAACCGAGGCTTGGCTTATTTCGACCTCATGCATCGCAGTGGCGACTACCGCCGTGTGCAGGAGGGAGGTCAGATGAACCAGCTGAGTTTCCATGCTGAACGCTATCAAAAGATAGGCAAGTATCTCTATGGCTATGGCTCTTTCGACTTCGACATGGGACGTACCAAAGACCGTGCCTGGAGCGATGTGCTTCGCTCGTACAACAGCAACCCCTATATCTCAGGCTCTTCCGTTCCAGGGAGGTACGACCACCAGAACTTCAAGCTGGTGGCAAAACTGTCAACGGTCGCGCTGGGCCACTTCACCTATGGTGCCACCTTATTATATAAGGTAGGCGACCTAAGTCGTTTGCGCGACCCTCGTTCCCGCATCAATCTGGCTGAGTATAAACTGGCGCCATCTGTCACCTACTCTGCTGGTCAGCACACCCTCGGACTGGCGCTGCACTACGACCGTCGCAAAGAGAAGCTACCCAATATGACCACCGTACAGACCGACCCCAACCTCTCCTACTACGTGATGACAGGACTGGAGAATGCCACAGGGACCATTGGTGGCTACAACGGCTATCAGCGCGAGTATGTGAACCATGAGTTCGGTGCTGAGTTGGATTATGGCTTCAAGGGCAGCCAGTGGAGAAGCGTCAACGCGCTGTCGCTGCGCATGGGTCGCGAATACGTCTATGGACAGTATAAATACGAGCCAGGCAACTATCGCACCATCAACTACGGACTGGCCTCGCGCAACCGTATCCGCCAGGACGGACTGCTCCACAGCATCGACCTGCTGGTAAACTACGAAACGGGCAGTGCTGACGAATATAAGTCGGAACGTGTCTCGACAACCGATTCCGAGACGGGTATTGTCTCTGTGGAGTGGCGTAAGATTTTGGAATATAAGAAGCGCTACCAGCTGAAGAAGTGGGATGCCGACCTGCACTACCGACTGTCATGGACCAAGGATGAAGCCGTCAATAGCTATTGCGGACTGCAATATACCCTGCAGAGCGTCAGCAATAAATACCTGCTCTACACCTCTGAGCTGAAATACAGCGCCTCGAATATCCTGGCTGAGGGTGGATATGGGTTCCTCAATCATCACTTATGGCTCGAAGGTTCCTTGGGCTACCGCATTCGCCACAAGGCTGACATCGCCCTCTACGATGTCACTACCGACTATGCACAGTCCGTACTCCTGCCCGATATGCCTTACTACGAGGCCAACTACTGGCAGGGCCGTCTGGCTGTCACCTATCAGTTCCCCCTAACCATCAAGGGCTACACCGCCCAGTGGTTCGTCAAAGCCTATGGCAGCTACCTCAAGACCAACAACAGTCTTGATGCCTCGACCATTGGACTTAGTTTTGGACTATTCAACTAAACAAATACAAAATACGTATGAAAAAGATTTTATTATTAGCAGTGATTCTTCACTCTACACTCTTCACTCTTCACGCAATGGCAACTGACACGCTGACCGTCCGCATCAAGGGGATGCGCTGCGAGGAGTGTGCCCACAAAGTAAAAACCGTCCTACGCAAGGATGCAGGCGTCTCTGGCATACAGTTTAACTTGGAGCGTCGCACAGCCACCATCGCCTACGATGCCACCAAGACGAGTGCTGACTCCATCAATGCCCATCTGGCAGCAACCGGACGCTATAAGAGCTCACCCTACAGCCCCACCGACGTTATCCTTCGCGGATATGGCCTGCGCATCGACGACATGCACTGCAAGAAGTGCTCCGACCGCATCATGGACCGTCTCTCCAAGATGGAGGGCATCGACTCCATGGCTCCCCATCTGGACAAGCACTATATGTTCATCCGCTATGATGCCAATCGCACCGACAAGGCTGCCATCCGTGCGCTTATCAACAAGATAGGCTACACCCCCGTCAACTACTACACCAGCGACAAGATAGCATGGGCCTACTACAATATCCCTGCTGAGGCCGCTACTCAGGATAATATCGATGCCGTGCTGGCCATCGACGGTGTCGAGGATGTCAACGCCAATGCCCGTCGTAAGTCGCTGGCTGTCACCTATTTCTCCAAGGAGATCAGCGCTGACAAGCTCCTGGAGGAGATTCAGAAGGCAGGCATTCAGGCCGTTGTGCCCAAGCCCCACGAATGCAGTGAGAACGAGAAGAAACAGTAACACTTTTATTATAATCATTCATTTAAAAACATTACAAACAATGAAAAAATTCAATTATCTGATGATGGCTGCCGCCATGACCCTTGGTCTGGCCAGCTGCAGTCAGGAAACCAAGCCTGGCACTCCTGTAGAAGACAACGCCAATGTTGAAGGCAACCTGATTATCAAGGAAATCAACGTTGGCGGTGGCTACAAAAAAGATGCTGGAGGAAATTACAACAATGTCAAGGCTGTCGTTCTCTACAATAACAGCAGTAAAGCTGTTACGTACAGCAATCTGGCCATTGCCAATGTTGCTCCGGGCAATGCACATGCAACCAATGCCAACTACGACGAGAACGGAAAATTGTATTATGAAGATAAAGGTTGGACACCAGCTTGGAGCCAGATTTGGTATATCCCATCAATAACAGTACAGCCATTCTCTGATGCTGTTGTATCTATCAATGGCGCTATCGACCACACCACGATTTCTTCGGAAGCCTTCAGTCTAGCTAATGAGGAATACTATGCCATGTATGACCCAGAGGCAGGTTTTACCAATGCCAACTTTTATCCCACCCCATACGAGGGTATTCCCACTTCACACTATTGGAAAGTCATCAACTTGTTCACCAGTACTGCTTGGCCCGGAAGCATGATGTCACCCTGCTATATTCTCTTCCAGTTCCCTGCTGATGTTGAACCCAAGACCTATTGCAATAAGGAAGGAGAAAACATCTATTACGATGGCGGAAAGCCAGACAGAATCGGTTCAAATATCAACGTCATGATTCCTAACGAATGGATTATCGATGGTGTTGAATTCTATCGTATTGGATATGTTGATGACAGCAAGAAGCGCCTTTCGTCATCCATCGATGCCGGCTATGGTCTGTACAACAGCAACAAGCAGTACTCTGCTTATCGTAACATCGACGAGAAGGCTACCGTCAACTTTGGCGACAACATCAACAAGCTGGTTTACAACTATGCTGACGGTGTAGAGGGTACTACCGACCCCAGTGGCATCGACGCTGCTGCTTCTGCCAAGAATGGTGCTAAGATTATCTATCAGGACACCAACAACTCTACTGCTGACTTCCACCTCCGCAAGGGTTGGTCGCTGAAGTAAAACATCTCTTCTCCAAACAAAAAGGGTTCCAATCATTCGGAACCCTTTTTCTGATGCCTATCGTTTACATATCGATTCTACCATTCCATTCAGAGCCATGCACATATCCCGTGTCAGTAGTATGCGTTCATTCTGGTGTTCCCAAGGGGCGAGCAAAAGCAATCGTCCTTCAGCACAAGCCTGAAATAACAAGCTGTTCGCCCTTGGAGATGGCTGGTGAGACCAGCACAGCTCCCTTGCGCGCTTTTTCCAAGAGTTGCTGCTTCTGCTGTTCTATCTCGTTGTCATAGAGATGGCGCGACAGTTGTACCTGTACCAATTCCGGCTGTTCCAACAAGAAACGGTTGCCTATAGCGGCATACTCCTGCCCTGCGATAGTCAATCCAAAACGCACCTTGAAAAAATCAGGATGAAGGCGACGGATGGCGAGCCGCCGTGGGTTGTCTTGGATATAGGCTTTCCACTTATTTAAAGTACTGTAATTATGCAGGATAAGGTCATTATAGCCCTCTTCCCATAAGCCAAAGCCACCTTTTGGCTGCGATAAAATCGCAGCGAACGAAAGAAGGACATCACTCCCTTCCCTCCCAAGCGGCACTCCCCCTTCCCTGGCAAGTGGCGATTCCATCGCCGCCTCCCCCAATATCAACTTCAGCTTCCTATTACACCCCAGTTTAAACCCTTTAATTACCTGCCCTAAATGGAAAGGCACATCTTCCCTCACATACAATATACCATGAAAATGATCCGGCATGACCTAACCGGCAATGACACCAACTTGTGGATAATAATGGCTAATGCCTGCCCATTCATCTGCTACCGCCTGCCCCATTTCTGAAAGTTCTATATGAGCATCCTCATGAGCAGAAACGCCGTACACCAACCTGCCAAGCACAGGACACCTGTCACGTACCGCAAGCGTAATCATATAGAACCGCTGAGCATGGTAATCGTGCATACTGCTGCGACGCTTCATTGACGGTTTTTTCCCGCCAGCGAAGCGTCGCTTGAGTTCAAACTTTTTCTCGTCCATTTATTTAACGAGAATCTTCTTGCCGTTCTGGATATATATGCCCTTTGTGGGATGTTCCACTCGCTGGCCGTTGAGGTTGTAGAAGACAGTAGGTGTATCCTTTTTGACAACCACTCGTTCGTCAATGCCAGCAGCGATTTTCTCTGGTGTCGTTCCGTGCCAAGTAATGAAACTCAGTTCTCCTATCGAAGCAGCACCGTTGGAAGCATAGATCTTTTCAAGGTTCTTTTCCGACAATGAAATGTACAAACGATCGCCATCGGAGAAAGTGGCCTTGTTGTATTTTCCCTCAACGGCATCTACACGCTTGAATCCAACATTCCCTTTTACATTACTGAACTTATATATAACGTTATTAACTCTACTGCCTGTTAATTGCAACTCATTATCGTCACACCAACTCGTGCAGGAAGAACGTGACTTCATGACACCTTGCGAATCAGACAGTTTCAGTGTATAGGTGCCGGGGGCTGCAATAGCAATCCACGGACCCTTAATCAATAGAATGCTATCAGCAGGGTATTCACCATATAACAAGTCGGTGGTTGATTCATGGTTGCTGGCATTGACATGAGTGAACACCATACCCTTGGGGCCACAGAAAGGCTTGGTAGGATTAATGGGCAGATAGCCACTTTCAGGAATGGTGATAGTAATCTCTGTCAGTCCAACGGGACTCTCACTATAGCTACGGATGCTCAAATCGGTTGTCACTTCAAAGTCGTTACTGGAATTGTTGGTATCCCACAGCACTATTCGCTGATTGCTTGTGACGAAAGCCGTCTTGCGGACAACAGCTTCGCCACCGTTTCCGCCTGCATAGTTAGTGGCAACATAACCAGCATCATACGAGTCCGGAAGTCGTTTCTGGCTGGCATCTGGATTAGTCTTAGCAGAATGCTCTACAATGTCAACAGCATCAATAGTCTTAAAGGCTGGCACAAACTTGAATAGATGGCCATCAGTTCTTCCTCCTGAATAGCCTGTTGGACACTTGTCCAAATTGGTATCAGCGGCTAATAACACCACACAAAACGGGCCTGGCGACTGCCATTGGATATAGGTACTATTATCATTATAAGAGAACACCTGTATCAACTCAGGTACTGCATCGTTATGATTGTCTTTATAGGTAGACAGTTGGCTTTTCACCTCAAAGTCTGCCTCCGAAAGGTCTGGTGCTTTAGAGGCTACAGTAGTATGATTTAAAGCACTATTGCAAACGACAAGACTCTTGCCTGGTTCAAGAGTATATGTCTTGTCTGTCGGAATCTGGAATATCTGCTTCAAGGCAATACTATCCTTATGAGCAGTTTGCATATTGGCTGCCGTCCATGGATTTGGATATGTAGTACTACTCGTTGCACCCGTATTGTCAGCCAATCCAATATAAATGCCTGTAATGTCCAGTTCCTTGTCTGAATTATTGTAGAGTTCAATGTAATTAGCAAGAATAAACGATTTTGCAGCATCATTCACCATGTTGTTATAAAACACTTTGCTAATTACCAAGTCTCCACTTGTTGAGCCGCCACTTGGTTTCTCTGCTTTTGCATGAGCATCTGCCCCAAGCAACGACAAACCAACGATGAGTGCAAATGTTCTAATCGGAGTAAAAATCTTCATAAGCAATTAATTAATGTACGTTTAGGGCGCAAAGGTACAAAAAAAATGAGAAATGAGAAATGAGAAATGAGAAATTTTCTCGTGCATACCTACAAATAGGTATTGGTATTTCAAAGAATTATTCGTAATTTTGCGACCTGAGTCGCGAAGTTACTCCGTCTCGGCAAAAAAAGAACAAGTTCTTTTGTTTTGCTCTCGACTTTTCGTAACTTTGCAGCCGCTATTATAAATAAGGTGTATGAAGAAACAACTATCGATACTATTGACGCTACTGCTCTTACTGCCAGTCGGCCTGATGGCCCAGACGGTGACTATGGCAGGACGGATTACCGACGAGCAGAGCGGAAAGCCCGTGGAGTTTGCCTCCATTCTGATGAAGGAGAACGGATTCTGGGCCATCACTGACGCCAAGGGTGCTTTCAGCATCAAGAACGTGCCTGTGGGCAAGGCCACGCTGACCATCCAATGCCTGGGCTATGCCAAGCGCGACATCGTGCTGAACATTGCCAGGGACATGCCTCGACTGCGCTTTACCATGAAGCAGGAGAGCCTGAAACTGGACGAAGTAACGGTGACGGCTAAGCGTAAGACGGACGAGTCGACCACGTCGTACACCATAGACCGCACGACGCTGGACAACCAGCAGCTACTAAATATTGGTGATATCACCACGCTGATGCCTGGTGGCAAGACCATCAATCCCACGCTGATGAACGACAACCGCATGGCGCTGCGCAGCGGCTCGTCGGAGAAAGGTAATGCCTCGTTTGGTACAGCCATCGAGGTAGACGGCATCCGCATGAACAACAATGGCGAAATGGGCGAGACGACGGGAGCCTCAACACGCACCATCAGCACGTCAAACATCGAGTCGGTGGAGGTGGTGACGGGTATCCCGTCAGTAGAATACGGCGACCTGTCGAATGGTGTCGTCAAGGTGAACACCCGCAAGGGTAAGTCACCCTTCATCATCGAAGGCAAAATCAACCAGCATACCTATCAGATAGCCGTCAACAAAGGCTTCGACCTGGGTGGCAGGAACGGTGTGCTGAATGCCTCGTTCGAGCGTGCCCGTTCAAACAGCAACATCGCGTCACCCTATACCGCCTATCAGCGTAACATCCTGTCGCTGAACTACATGAACATCTTCATGCAGAACACGACACCCCTGACGCTGAACGTGGGGCTGACGGGTAACATCGGAGGATACAACGCAGAGGCTGACCCAGACAACGAACTGGACGACTATACCAAGTCGCGCGACAATACCCTGCGTGCCAACTTCGACCTGAACTGGCTGTTGAACAAGAGCTGGATTACCAACCTGTCGCTGCGTGGGTCGCTGTCGTATGCTGACAAGCGCTACCAGAGCTATGCCCACGCCAGCAGCGCCTCCACCCAGCCCTATATCCACACGTTGGAGGAAGGTTATTTCATAGCCACGCCCTACGATCAGAACCCCGATGCCAGCATCATCCTTGGACCTACCGGCTACTGGCACGTCATGCAATACCAGGACTCCAAGCCTCTGAGCTACACCCTGCGCCTGAAGGCCGACTGGACGCATCGCTTCGGCAAGGTCATGAGCCGTCTGATGGCAGGTGCAGAGCTGACGGGCAGCAAGAACAACGGACGAGGCACCTATTACGAGGATATGCGCTATGCCCCGACTTGGCGCGAATACCGCTACGACGAGCTGCCTGCAATGAACAATGTGGCCCTGTATGCAGAGGAGAAAGTCAGCATCCCCACCAGTAAGCTGTCGACGCTGGAACTGACAGCCGGTCTGCGCAATGACATCACGATGATTAGTGGCTCCGACTACGGAACGGTCAGCAGCCTGTCGCCTCGTTTCAACGGACGTTATATCTTCTGGCAGAACCGCAAGAAGCAACTCGTCAGCGACTTCATTGTTCATGCGGGATGGGGAAAGAGCGTTAAGCTGCCTTCGTTCCAAGTGCTCTATCCGTCGCCTGCCTATAGCGACCTGCTGGCATTCAGCACACCCAGCACCAGCAACAACACCTCGCTCTATGCCTATCATACCTATCCGTCGAAGGCTGTCTATAACCCAGACCTGAAATGGCAGTCGACACACCAGACGGACATCGGTTTCGAGATGAACCTGAAAGGAACGCGCATCTTCGTGTCTGCCTTCCACCATCGCACATACAACCCCTATATGGCTACCCATCTGTACACGCCGTTCAGCTATAAGTACACCCCACCCTCTTCGCTCGACGGAGTGAGCATCGACCTGGCTAACCGCACCTACGGCATCAACCAGCAGACGGGGGTCGTCACCGTGAGTGATGCCACAGGGGCCCAGCAGCCTGTCAATCTGGCCTATAACACCCGCAAGACCTACCTGACCAATGCCAAATACGTGAATGCTTCGCCTTTGGACCGCTACGGACTGGAATGGATAGTAGACTTCAAGCAAATCAAAGCCCTGCGCACCAGCATCCGACTGGATGGCAACTACTACTATTACAAAGGCATCGACGATGTGCTGTTTGCCGACATTCCCACGTCAAACGCCACCATGTCGAATGGTGAGCTGTACCAGTATGTAGGCTACTATCGAGGCAGCAATGTCACCTCGGCAGGCACTATAGCTAACGCATCCGTTTCCAACGGTGCGCTGTCGAAGCAGCTGAACCTGAACACCACCATCACCACACATATTCCCAAGTTACGACTCATCGTAGCACTGCGCCTGGAGTGCTCGCTATACAACTATCGTCGTTCGCTGAGCGAGTTTGAGGACGGTACGCGTGGTATCGTGCTGGCCGACAAGAACGACTATACCGGCAAGCCCTACGACGGAAGCAGCGAGAACCAGTATGTAGCCATCTATCCGGAATACTACTCCACATGGGACAATCCTGACGAGCGCATCCCCTTTGCTGAGAAGTTTCTCTGGGCCAAGGAGAACGACCCTACGCTGTATAACGACCTGACCAAACTGGTGGTACGCACCAACTATCCCTACGTGATGAACCCCAACCGCATCAGCAGCTACTACTCGGCTAACCTGAGCATCACCAAGGAGATAGGCGACCACGTCAGCTTGTCGTTCTATGCCAACAACTTCCTGAACAACATGAAGACGGTACACTCGTCGCAGACTGACCTGGAGACCTCGCTCTTCTCGAGCAGCTATATTCCCAGCTACTATTACGGACTCTCATTAAGACTGAAGTTATGAAAAAGATATTATCACTCCTATGTACCATCTGCCTGCTCATGGCCTGTAGCGACCATGTAGAGACCACATCAGGCGACATCTCTCTATGCCAGGTGGTCATCAGCCTGTCAGGCATCTCCGACAGCAAGTCGGGATTTGAGGTACAGCTACGCAACACCCAGACCAACAGCATCTTTATCGAGCAGACGAACGCCGAGGGCGCCGCAACCTTCAGCGTCACACCTGGCATCTATGAAGCTACGGCTACGAAGAAAGAACTGGTGGGGCATAACGTCTATTACATCTACAACGGTACATCGGGCCAGATTGCCGTTCGCAAGGATATGTCGACCCCTGTCAGCATGGAGATGAAAAGGGCCAGAACCAGCCAAGTTGTCATCAAGGAGCTCTATAATGGCGGATGCATGAAGGACGATGGCGTCACCTTCTTCCAATACGACAAGAGCTTTATCCTCTATAACAATGGCGAACAGGCTGTGTCGCTGAGCAATCTGTGCATGGGTTTCTGTGCGCCAGCCAACGCCCATGCAACCAACAGGAACTACACTGACGACGGAAAGCTGACCTACGAGGCTGAGGGGTTCATTCCCTGCTGGAATGGTGTGTGGTACTTCCCCAACACGCTGACCATCGAGCCTTACTCGCAGGTGGTGGTCAACATCTGTGGGGCCATTGACAATACGCAGACTGTCAGCGCATCCGTCAACTATGCCAATGCCGACTACTACTGTATGTACGACCCCGAGAGTGGCTATTACAACACCAACTACTATCCCACCCCGTCGGCACTCATCCCCAGCAGCCATTACCTGAAGGCAGTCATCATGGGACTGGGCAACGGATGGCCTTTCAGCATGTCGTCGCCTGCCTTCGTGGTGTTCCAGACTCCTGAGGGTACCAACCCTCGCGAATACTGCACCAACTCGGAAAACCTCTGGTATAGCGGTGGTGATGTCAAGCAGGTCAACGCCTGTGCCAAGGTACCCAACGAATGGATAGTCGATGCTATGGAAGTCTTCTCTTCTGACTATAAGGAGGGTAGCCTGAAGCGACTGACTGCCGACATCGATGCTGGCTATGTGTGGCTGACCAACAGACACGGACATACGCTCTATCGCAACGTAGACCAGCAGGCCACAGAGGCACTGGAGGAGAATGCGGGGAAACTGGTCTATAACTACCAGCTTGGTGTTGACGACAGCACCGACCCCAGTGGCATTGATGCTGAAGCCTCGCTCAAGAACGGAGCCCACATCATCTATCAGGACACCAACAATTCAACCAACGATTTTCACGAAAGACAAACATGCTCACTCAAAGAATAACACCCATCCTCTTCACTGGTATGCTGACATTCCATGTCAGCCCAACCCCCGCACAGGACTCCCTGCTACTGCGCGACTACCAGTTTGTGAAGCAACAGGACGTATGGCTGACCGGACGCAACAACGCCGCCCTGACGCGATTCGCCTCGCAGAACATCGTTGAGGCTGAAGCCGCGCTGACGAAAGGCAACGGCAGCTTTGTCGACTACTACCAGTCGTCGAACACCTTAGAGGCTGATGTCCACATCGAGTCTATCTACCGCCTGAATGCCCGTACCGTATTCTTCGGTGCCATCCAATACAATAACTGGAGTGGCAAGGACATGACAGGCTCAGCCTTCATCGACCCCACACGCAAGCCTTTCAACCTGACAGAAGACTCGCTGACCAATGCAGGCAAGAAGCATCGCGACACCTATAAGCTGACAGGGGGCTTTGGCATTGACGTCTATCAGGGGCTCTCGTTAGGAGCCCGCATCGACTACACTTCTGCCAACTATGCGAAATACAAGGACTTACGCCATAAGAACAAGTTGATGGACCTGAGCGTGACGGCAGGTGTCTATGCTCCCGTTGCCGCCTGGCTGAACGTTGGAGCAGACTATAACTACCATCGTAACACGGAGAGTCTGGAATTTGCCACTTACGGAAAGAGCGAGAAGGTGTATAAGACGCTGATTGACTATGGTTCCTTCATAGGTGCCGTAGAACAGTTCGGCAACGAGGGATATACGGATAAGACGCGTGAGATGCCGCTGTTCGAGGATGCTCATGGCGGTGCTGTGCAGATAGAGGTGCTACCCATGTCAGGCCTCTCCGTCTTTGGTAGCCTTACCTTCAGTCATGGTACGGGCTACTATGGACGCCAGTCGCCCTACACCATTACCTATACCAACCACAAGCGCGACATCACCAAGGCCTCGCTCTCCCTCTCCCACAACCTGTCCAGTACGTCGAAACATCGCCTCGACCTCACCTTCGCCCAGGAGAAACTGAACAACAAGGCTGAGACCTTCCGGGCACTCACCAATCAGAACGGAGCCACCTATTACGAATACTATGACCCCACAGAGACGGGCGACAAGCGTTGGAGAGACCTCAACATAGGCTACACCTTGCATTGGGGCATCAATGGCGAACTGCCCACCTGGACCATTGCCGCCAACTACCATTGGATGCAACGTCAGCAGCAGGCCTACCTCTTCCCCTACTATCGTCAGCAACAGTTGAGCTACAATGCGATGGGCATCTGTTGCACACGTAACTTCCTGTGTCAGAAAGGGGTTTGGACTGTTAGCGTAAACGGAGGTTTCCAGAAAGGTAGCGGCGAACCCTTCGAGGATGGAACGTTTGTCAACCCCAGCAGCAAACAGACTGCTCCTGCTACGATGAATGCGTTCCTTTGGCAGGAATACCAGTACCTGACTGCCGCCCAATACACCATCGGACTGGCTGTCAAATATGCCTTCATCTTCCCGGGAACTCGCCTCAAGACTCACTGCAGAGCCTCCGTTGACCATCGCAAAGCCAACGAACTGTTCAGCGAATATGGAGGCAAGCGTCATACCACCTACGGCATAGCCATTGGATGTACATTCTAAACAACATCCCATGAGACTACGGCTCATTGCTGACGAGGTTACGGCTCACTACTGACGAGACGTAACCTCGTCGGCAGTGAGCCGTAACCTCGTCTTTTCTTACATTACATTACTTTACATCTCCCACTTTAATCAGGTACTCGCCAATCTGAACGGCGTTCAGGGCAGCACCCTTGCGAATCTGGTCGCCACTGAGCCAGAAGGTCAGACCGTTCTCGTCGCTCAGGTCCTTGCGTACACGGCCTACGAAGACATCGTCCTTGCCGGCAGTATCCAGCGGCATAGGATAGGTCAGCGTGCTGGGGTCGTCGACCAGCGTACAGCCAGGAGCGGCAGCGATAGCCTGCTGAGCCTCCTCTACGCTGATAGGACGCTCGGTCTCAATCCACACACTCTCAGAGTGAGAGCGCAACGAGCTGACACGTACACACATCGCTGAGCACTTGGCATCGGTATGCATAATCTTCTGCGTCTCGTTGTACATCTTCATCTCCTCCTTCGTATAGCCATTGGGCTGGAACACGTCAATCTGGGGAATCACGTTATAAGCCAGCTGATGCGGGAACTTCTTGATGGTCTTCACCTCGCCGTCCTCTACCATCTCCTTATACTGCTGCTGAAGCTCAGCCATAGCGGCAGCACCGGCACCAGAAGCACTCTGATAAGAAGAAACATGAATGCGCTTGATGTGCGAGATATTCTCCAAGGGCTGCAGCACGACCACCATCATGATTGTCGTGCAGTTAGGGTTGGCAATGATGCCGCGGGGACGCTTCAGCGCATCCTCAGCATTACACTCAGGAACAACCAAGGGCACATCGTCGTCCATACGGAAGGCACTTGAGTTGTCAATCATCACAGCACCATACTTCGTGATGGTCTCTGCAAACTCCTTCGACGTGCCGGCACCTGCTGAGGTGAAGGCGATGTCGATATCCTTGAAGTCATCGTTATGCTGAAGCAGCTTGACGGTCAGCTCCTTGCCACGGAAGGTATATTTTGTACCAGCACTACGCTCAGAACCAAACAACACCAATTCATCCATCGGGAAATTTCTCTCGTCAAGGAGTCTCAGAAACTCCTGACCTACGGCACCTGAGGCACCCACAATTGCAACTTTCATCTTACCTTTTTCTAATATAGTTCGAATTTTGGCTGCAAAATTACAAAAAATCCGCGTAATCCGTGTCATCCGTGCCAAAAAATTAGTACCTTTGCAAACAATATGACGCTATTGACCGCTTATTTCCCTATACAAAGCCCCACGCTCATCTTCTGTGTGGTGCTGCTCATCATCCTGTTTGCCCCGATTATCATGGGTAAGCTGCGTATTCCGCACATCATCGGAATGGTGTTGGCGGGGGTGCTGATAGGCGAGCACGGACTGAACATCCTGACACGCGACTCGTCGTTCGAGCTGTTTGGCAAGGTGGGCTTGCTGTATATCATGTTCCTGGCAGGTCTGGAGATGGATTTGGAGAGTGTGAAGAAGAACTCGCGCCGCTTCCTGTTCTTTGGTTTGCTGACGTGTATGATTCCCCTGCTGCTGACCTATATCATGGCCATGTGGCTGCTGGACTATTCGTCGACAGCATCGTTCCTCTTAGGATGTATCATGGCGTCGAACACACTGATAGCCTACCCCATCATCAGCCGCTACGGATTGCAGCGTAACTCCAGCGTGATGCTCAGCGTGGGGTCGTCGATGCTGTCACTGTTTATGGCACTGCTGATGCTGGCGGCCTTGGCTGCTGCCTATGGCGAGGATGTAGGCTTCGGGTTCTGGATACTCTTCCTGCTGAAGTTCATCATCTTCTGTGCCGTCAGCATCTGGCTGATTCCGAAGATGACACGCTATTTCCTGCGCCGCTACAGCGATGCCGTGATGCAGTTTATCTTCGTGCTCGCCGTGATGTTCCTGTCGGCAGCCTGTTCTGAGGCGGTAGGTGTAGAGGGCATCGTAGGAGCCTTCATCGCCGGTCTTATATTAAATAGGTATATCCCCCATGTCTCACCACTGATGAACCGCATCGAGTTCATTGGCAACGCGCTGTTCATCCCCTATTTCCTGATTGGTGTGGGCATGCTCATCAATGTAGGCTCGTTGTTCGAAGGACGTCGCATGCTGACTGTTGTAGCACTGATAGCCTTCTTCGGAACCTTTGGAAAGGCCGTTGCCGCCTACCTGTCGAGTCTGCTGTTCCGCTTGCCTAAGTCTGCAGGCCACATGATGTTTGGTCTGACGTGTGCTCATGCCGCCGGTGCCATCGCGATGGTGATGGTGGGCATGCGACTGGAGGTCAGTCCGGGTGTCTATCTGGTCAACAACGAGATGCTGAATGGTGTCGTCATCATGATACTCATCACCTGTATCATCTCGACCCTGATGACAGAGAAGGCCGCCCAACAGATTATCCTTTCCAACAACGAACAGCTGGCAGCCAACTCCCAGCAAGAAGACGACGAGAAAATACTACTCTGCGTCAAATATCCTGAGATTGCGCCCCAGCTGCTGGAGCTGGCCATCATGGTACGTAACCAGCAACTGAATCGCGGACTGGTAGCGCTCAACGTGGTGTACGATGACAATAATGCGGCAAAACACCGTGAACAGGGTCTGCAACTGTTGGAAACCCTGCAGCAACGCGCCAGCTCGGTAGAAGTCATGATGCAGACGCAGGTCCGTCTGGCTACGAATATCGCCAATGGCATCAAGCACGCGTTCCGCGAGTTTGGCGCTTCAGAGATTATCATGGGAATGCATGTCCACACGGAGATAAACCCCAAGTTCTGGGGTGACTTCATCCAGAGTCTGTATAACGGTCTGAACCGTCAGATTGTGCTGACACGCTTCGTACAGCCGCTGAACACGCTACGCAGAATACAGGTGGTTGTTCCTTCCCGGGCAGAGTTCGAGCCTGGCTTCCATCGCTGGCTGGAGCGGTTAGCCCGTATGGCCAGCAATCTGGACTGTCGCATCCAGTTTCATGGACGTGAGGAATCGCTACAGCTGATTCGGGAGTATATCAACCTCCAACACTCCAGCGTGCGTGCTGAATATACCTATATGGCGCATTGGAACGAGCTGCCCCGACTGGCAGAGCAGATTAGCGAAGACCACATGTTCGTCGTCATCACTGCCCGTAAAGGTACCATCTCGTACAAGACAGCGCTCGACCGTCTGCCTAACGAGCTGCAAGAGCACTTCGCAGGCAAGAACCTCATGATTATCTTCCCCGACCAGTACGGCGAGCAGAAGGAGGAGAGCATGACCTTCACGGCTGCTCAGCACCAGGAGGAGAGCAGTATCTACGATACCATTCTACAATGGATTAACAAGCATAAGAAATGATAGAGATAAAAGGCATTAAAAAGAGTTTTGGCACGCTTGAGGTGCTGAAAGGTATTGACCTCACCATCAACAAGGGCGAGATAATTAGTATTGTTGGTCCAAGCGGTGCTGGTAAGACGACACTGCTGCAAATCATCGGTACGCTGGACCGCCCTGACAGCGGTACGGTATGTATCGATGGCATTGACACCACCCAGCTCTCGCAGAAGAAGCTCTCCGACTTCCGCAACCAACATATTGGCTTCGTCTTCCAGTTTCATCAGCTCCTGCCTGAGTTCACGGCATTGGAGAACGTGATGATACCTGCCTATATCGCAGGCACGCCCAACAAAGAAGCCCGCCGCAGGGCTGACGAGCTGCTTCAGTTTATGGGACTGACAGACCGTGCCAGCCATAAGCCCAACGAGCTGTCGGGAGGTGAGAAACAACGCATTGCCGTAGCGCGTGCCTTGATGAACAACCCTGCCGTTATCCTGGCTGATGAACCCAGTGGCTCGCTGGATTCAAAAAATAAAGAAGAGCTGCATCAGCTCTTCTTTAACCTACGTGACCAGTTTGGTCAGACCTTCGTCATCGTGACCCACGATGAGCAGCTGGCGACCATTACCGACAGGACCATTCACCTCAAAGACGGACTTATCGTCGACCTCGGTTAGAAAATACGTCCTACCAAGCGGAAGTTCAGCACGGGATATACCGAGATTTTCGATATCGTCTTCAGCACCTTACCCGCGTCGTCGCCTGCATTTTCAGCGTCAATTTTCTCACTCTGATAAGTTCCCGCCGTCTTGTTATAAGTAGGCACATACACCTCCGGCTTACCCCAGAACTGAACACCCAAGTCAAACTGGCAGCCAATACGTCCCTTAGGAACAGAACGGCCAAAACCGAGACCCAGGTAAGGACGGAAGCTGTTTACCTTGGCATAGGCCTTCACATCACCATTATCTGCCGGATTAGGAGTTACGAAGTAGTCACCCAACTCTGCTCCAATCATCTTCAGGTTATACTGGTTAACCACCTGCTTCACATTAGGGTCAGCAGTAGCGCTGTTGGCATTGATGATGGCGCTGTTGTAGGCCGTAATTGGTGCCAAGAAGCCCTCTTCTTTGTTGGTGACAGTGATAACCTCCGATGGTCCGAAGTAAGCACCGACGGTTACGCGGAAACTGGTTCCAAAGGGATGAACATCAATCAGGAAGTGACCTGTCGTGTTGTTCAACTTTCCATAGGTATCCAGTCTGTTAGGCAGATTACCGCCAGGATACTGCGAGAGGTCAACTGTCTGCATGCCAGCAGCTGCCAGCCTCCTGTTCAGTTCTGTAATCTCGTTAGTCAACTGCGACACCTGCTTGTTAGCATCCTCGGTCTTCAGGTTAAATCCCTTGCTAACCTTGATTTTTGGCATGATGTCCACACCAGCCCGGACGCCTACCCATTTATTAAAGGTTGCAGAGGCATCAATGTCAATACCTGTGGTTCCTACACCAATACCAAATCCCAAATGGGGGTCAAAGCTCTGTGCGGCAACGCCAAGACTCAGTAGCATAAAGCCACAAACAATCAGTAATTTCTTCATAATTTATTCAGTATTATAAGTTAATAGTTTTACAAGCGCAAAGATAAATAAAAAAAAGATATGTTCCAAACTTTTAGGAAGAAATTTGGAACATATTTGGTAGTAAATCGAAAAAACGTTAGAATTCCGCGCTCTTCGGGGTACGTGGGAACGGGATGACGTCGCGGATGTTCTGCATGCCTGTGACGAACAGGATGAGGCGTTCGAAGCCTAATCCGAAGCCGGCATGCGGACAGCTACCCCACTTACGGGTATCGATATACCACCACAGGTGGGTCATATCCATCTCACGACGCTTGATTTCTGCCATCAGCTTGTCGTAGCTCTCCTCACGGACTGAGCCACCGATAATCTCACCAATCTGTGGGAACAGCACGTCGGTGCCTTGCATCGTAGGACCAGGGGCCACGGCTCCCTTGTAACCGATAGAGTGCTCGTCAGTTCCGCTGACGAGTTCATTCTGCTTCATATAGAATGACTTGAAAGCGCGCGGATAGTCCGTCATGATGACGGGCTTCTTAAAATGTTCCTCCACGAGGTAACGCTCGTGCTCAGAAGCCAGGTCGTCACCCCAGTTGCAGGGGAACTCAAACTTCTTACCCTTCTTGATAGCCTCCTGCAGGATGTTGATACCCTCGGTGTAGGGAAGTCGGACAAAATCCGACTTGACAGTGCCTTCCAGACGCTCTATCAGCGTCTTGTCAATCATCTGGTTCAGGAACTGCAGGTCGTCCTTACAATTATCCAGCGCCCAGCGGACACAGTACTTGATGAAGTCTTCTTCGAGGTCCATCAGCTCTTCCTGGTCGAGGAAGGCCACCTCAGGCTCCACCATCCAGAACTCGGCCAGGTGGCGGGGCGTATTCGAGTTCTCAGCACGGAACGTAGGACCAAAGGTATAGATGGCACCCAGTGCCGTAGCACCCAGCTCACCCTCTAATTGTCCGCTGACGGTCAGTGAGGTCTGCTCGCCAAAGAAATCGTCATCATAGATAATCTTTCCCTCTTCGTCCTTCTTCAGGTCGTAGAGGTTCTTGGTCGTTACCTGGAACATGTTACCTGCTCCCTCACAGTCGCTGGCGGTAATCAGCGGCGTGTGGAAATAGAAGAAGCCATGCTCGTGGAAATAGGTGTGGATAGCCATCGCCATGTTGTGGCGGATACGCATCACAGCACCAAAGGTATTGGTACGCAGACGCATGTGGGCATTCTTGCGCATCACCTCAAACGACTGACCTTTCTTCTGCATCGGATAGGTATTGTCGCACAGTCCATAGATTTCCAGCTGAGTAGCCTGAATCTCACTGCTCTGTCCGGCACCCTGGCTCTCCACCAGTGTACCGACGGCGCAGATACAAGCACCTGTGGTGATGTCTTTCAGCAACTGCTCATCAAACTTCGCAGGGTCAACGACCACCTGCACATTCTTGATGGTCGAACCATCGTTCAGGGCAATGAAGTCTACTGCCTTTGAGCTGCGGTGCGTACGCACCCAACCCTTCACACAGACTTCCTTACCATATTCCGTGCTCTGCAGCACATCAATTATCTTTGTTCTTTTCATTTTTCACTTTTCACTATTAACTTTTCACTAGCGAAGCGTTACTCGTAAGCTCCCATGCGCAAGCGGTCTACCTCCTCTTCTGTCAGGTAACGCCAGTCACCACGACGGACATTCTTCTTGGTCAGTCCGGCAAACTGTACGCGGTCCAGCTTGGTTACCTTATAGCCTAAGCTCTCGAAGATACGGCGCACGATACGGTTCTTGCCCGAGTGAATCTCGATGCCCACCTGCTTCTTGTCCGTCTCGCTGGCGTATTCAATAGCATCAGCCTTGATTTCGCCATCGTCGAGTGTGATACCTTCAGCAATCTGCTGCATATCATGAGCAGTCACGTTCTTATCCAGATGCACGTGATAAATCTTCTTCTTCAAGAACTTGGGGTGAGTCAGCTTTGAAGCCAGGTCACCGTCGTTGGTCAGCAACAGCACACCGGTGGTGTTGCGGTCCAGACGACCTACAGGATAGATACGCTCAGGACAAGCGCCCTTCACGAGGTCCATCACCGTCTTACGCTGCTGAGGGTCATCACTAGTAGTCACGTAGTCCTTGGGTTTGTTCAGCAGCACATAGACCTTCTTCTCCATCGTTACAGGCTGGTCGTGGAACTTCACCTCATCCGTACGCAGCACCTTGGTACCCAGCTCGGTAACAATCTCACCATTGACGCTGACTACACCTGCCTGGATGAACTCATCGGCCTCACGACGGCTGCAGACACCGGCATTAGCCAGAAACTTATTCAGACGGATAGGCTCGTTGGGGTCGTAGTTCTCCTCCTTATACTCAATACGCTTCTTCAGCGAGTACTTGGCATTGGGGTCATACTTGCCACGCTTGGGCTTGAAGCCACCCTGCTGACGGGGCTGATAACCACCCTGCTGCTGATAGCCGTAACCACCCTGCTGACGAGGCTGGTAGCCGCCACGCTGCTGATAGCCGCCCTGCTGGTAGCCACCTTGTTGGTAACCACCTTGCTGACGGGGCTGATAACCGCCCTGCTGCTGGCGAGGCTGGTAGCCGCCGCGCTGCTGATAGCCACCCTGTTGGTAACCGCCCTGCTGACGGGGCTGATAGCCACCACGAGACTGATAGCCACCTTGCTGACGGGGCTGATAACCACCCTGCTGACCATACTGCTGACGAGGACGAGACTGATAGCCTCCCTCATTATTATAATTGTTACGGGGACGATAGCCACCACGCTGAGGAGCAGCACTCGCTAAGCCTGCACCAAATCCCTCAGGACGGAAGCCTTCCTCGTCATGATTCTGATTGCGATTGTAACCACCTTGTGGGGTATAGGGACGTGGTTGATGAATACGTGGACGCGGTGTGCGACCCTGACGATAACCTTGATAACCACCCTCTTGGGCTGATGTGTTCTGCTGTTCAGTAGACAGCTCTTCGTTTTTCTTCTCGTTTTCGAATTCCATAATTTCTATCCTTTTTTCGTTTTTTAAATGAGAGCCTCACGGTTCTCTTTTGTGTTGTTGGTAATGTTTTTAAATTCCTGTATAATTCATTGGCGTGATAGCCATTAACTCTTCTTTTACTTCGTTGCTGACCTCTAATCCCTGAATGAACTCGTGAATGGTCTGCTCCGTCATCTTCTGGTTGGTACGCGTCAGCGCCTTCAATGCCTCGTAGGGATGCGGATAGGCCTCGCGGCGCAGGATGGTCTGGATAGCCTCAGCGACTACAGCCCATGTGTTATCCAAGTCCTCTTGCAACTTCTCCTCGTTGAGAATCAGCTTGCGCAGACCCTTCAACGTGCTCTGGATGGCTATCAGGGCGTGGCCCATAGGAACACCGACATTACGCAGCACCGTGGAGTCGGTAAGGTCGCGTTGCAGACGACTTACAGGCAATTTCTGTGCCAAAAATCCCAGCACGGCATTCGCCATGCCCATATTACCCTCAGAATTCTCGAAGTCAATAGGGTTCACCTTATGAGGCATGGCACTGGAACCTACCTCACCAGCCTTGATTTTCTGCTTGAAGTATTCCATCGAGATATACATCCAGAAGTCGCGGTCCAGGTCAATAACGATGGTATTGATGCGACGCATGCCATCGAAGATAGCACCCATCCAGTCGTAGTTCGAAATCTGCGTGGTCCACTGTTCACGCTCCAAGCCCAGCTTCTCGCTGACGAAGCTGTTGCCAAACTCGCGCCAGTCGTACTGAGGATAAGCCACATGGTGGGCATTGTAGTTACCCGTAGCACCGCCAAACTTAGCGGTAATGGGGATTTCCTTCAGTCCACGCAGCTGCTCTTCCAAGCGGTAGACGAACACCATAATCTCCTTACCTAAGCGTGTGGGCGATGCGGGCTGACCGTGTGTCTTGGCCAACATCGGTACATTCTTCCACTGCTCCGCATAGTCGTTCAGCTGTTCGATGAGCTCCTCCACCATCGGATAGTAGACCTCTTCCAAGGCTTCCTTGATAGACAGGGGCACACTGGTGTTGTTGATATCCTGTGAAGTCAGTCCGAAATGGATGAACTCCGTAGCCTCAGCGGCAAAACCGCTGAGCACACTGATTTTCTCCTTGATGAAATACTCTACAGCCTTCACATCGTGGTTGGTCGTCTTCTCAATCTCCTTCACACGGGCAGCATCCTGCTCAGTGAAGTGACGATAAATATCACGAAGGGGCTCGAAAAGCTGATGGTCAAAGTTTTCAAGTTGGGGCAAGGGCAGTTCGCAGAGCGTGATGAAGTATTCTATCTCCACACGTACACGATAGCGAATCAAAGCATACTCTGAAAAATATCCTGCCAATTGTTCTGTCTTGTTTCTGTAACGACCATCAATAGGCGAGATGGCGGTTAGTGCATCCAGTTCCATTGTCTTCTCTTTATACCTTATTTAATATATAGCGATACTTTCTCTAACAAAAAAGTCCCTCGCGGGACTCTCTCTTGTGTGGGCGCTGAGGGATTCGAACCCCCGACCCTCTGCTTGTAAGGCAGATGCTCTAAACCAGCTGAGCTAAGCGCCCCTTTGCATACGATTTCTAAAATCGAATGCAAAGGTAC